>JAOUOP010000035.1 GCA_029880325.1 Myxococcales bacterium
CCGGACTGCCGCCAGCGCGCCCGCGTCTCCCGACAGGCAGCACTCGCTGTTCCTCCGCCCCGGCATTCCCCGCATCACAGCTTCAGGCTCAGCACAAGCCCGTCATTCGCCGAGGGCTTACACTACACGAGCCACGAAGCGCGCAAGGCGCTGTCACTCCTGTTGCGTGGCAACGGCAACATGCTCGAGCGCATTTTGTCGCCCATCCAGCTCTACGACACCCCCGAGCTCGCGGAGCTTCAGGCGCTCGCGCGTGGGGCCATCTCGAAGCGCTTTTCCAGCCACTACAAGGGCTTCTTCAAGGGCATGTGCCGCGAACATGGCCTCGCGGAGGAGCCGCGGGCCAAGACGCTCCTCTACGCCTATCGGGTCGCCCTGACCGGGATGCACCTCATGCGCACCGGAGAGCTGGTCGGCGACGTGGCCGTCACGGCTCCACTCTACGGCTTCGACTCGGTCGCCGAGCTGGCTGCGTTGAAGCAGGCCGGCACCGAGTACATCGCGCTGTCCCCCGAAGAGGATGCACAACATCGCGCCGGACTCAGCGAGCTCGAGGCCAAGCTGGCCGCCGCATGCGACGAGAGCAATCTCCCGGACCAGCCGCCGAACGCGGAAGAATGCGAGGCCTGGCTGGTGGCACTGCGGCGCAGAGAGCTCTGACGTCGCCTCGACCAGGAAAGAAAAGAGCTCCGCTGTGCACTACCTACACCACGGCGGAAATGGTTCTCGCCTCCCGGATTTGCACCGGGGCCTTCGGAGCTTGCTCGAGGGGAGGGATTCGAACCCCCATCTGCGGAGTCAAAGTCCGCGGTCCTGACCTTTAGACGACCCTCGAATGTCGAGGTGGGCGACGAGTGAGTTGAGAGACGTTACGGTCGGCGCGTCGACGCATCTCTGGCGCCGGCTGGCCTCGCAGCCCACTCCGCGGGGGATCTGGGATCTGCTGTCGCTGTGTCCCTCGCGGGACCTTCGCTACCTTAGGACCGTTATGTAGTCCCTCATGCATTCGCCCTCCTCGGAGCCCCAGCAGGGAATCGAACCCTGTTCTCCTGGTTACGAAGCAGGTGCATCACCACGAATGCTTCAGGGGCAAATGAAGGCGGGCCCCAGGCGTTGAGCCCCGGGGCCCGCCCGTCTACAGCTCGGTCTGGTCGATCAGGTCAGCCCAGTGACGGGCGTCGCTACCGGCCTTCGCAAACTGGGCGACGATGTCGAACACCGTGTCCGAGAAACCTCCGACATTGAGGATGTCCGGACGATCGATCGCCTGCTTGTGGATGTTGGGCGTCAGGTCGATGCAGATCAGCTTTGCGCCCGGGTTGCGGGTACGAAGCTTCTCCCACTCCGAAAGCATGGCCGTGCTTCCGCCCCAGCCACCCAGTCCTCGCACGGCTCGTTGCGACTCGCCATGCGAGTCGATCCACGACTCGTTGTCCGAGACGAAGATGACCGTGTCGACCTTGGCCTTCTCGCGGCGCAGCAGGGAGAGCGGAGCGGAGCACCGGGTGCCACCGCCGCCGATCTTCGCAAGCTGATCCGCAAGCGTCATGACCGAGTCACGCGGGTTGAGACGGACCTTGCAGACGTCCGTCTCGAACGGGATGACCCGGGCCTTGTCGTTCTGACGCAGCAGAGCTGCTGCGATCAGACCCGCCACGTCGATGCAGCGCACGACGCTGGTGGAACCGTGCCGGTGGCCGGTGATCGGCGACCACGCCATCGATCCGGACACGTCCGGACAGATGACCACGCGGCCTTCCAGGCGCGGCACGTTCGCCACGGCGTGCTCCATCGCGTCCTGTAGTGCGCTCTGCACCTGGCTCGGCACACCCGACGCAGCCTTCCACGCGACCAGGAGCTGGTACGGGAAGACCTTCGCCTTCCGCACCTCCTCCTGCGACGCGAGCCGCGTTGCCACGATGCGCCGCAGGTCCAGGACGTCAAAGACGCCATGGCGCTGGTACGTGTTCAGGTTCATGCGCGTCTCGTGCCACCGGGCCCGCTTCGCGATTGCCGTCCACTCGGACTTGCCGAGCGGCAGGCCATCGAGCATGCGGTACGGCACGTTCGGGACCTCACCGTTGGCTTCGCCCTGCTTCCAGGCCTCGTACTTGCGCACGTCGCCCGGGAGCTTGTTCGCGTCGTACTCGCGATCGAGCAGGTAGCCGTACATGGCCTTCTGCTCGTCCGAGCTCGGCTTCGGGTGGACCATCTTCACGACGTCCGCCAGCGACGGGTCGTTGCCGATGGAGTCCCGGAACAGCTGCATCGCAGACCGCCCCGCCAGCCACTTCTGCACCTCGCGCTTCGGCGCGGTACCCAGGGACTTGCGCCCGAGCTGGCCCGAACGCAGCACCTGCACGAAGTTGCGCAGCATGCGACCGTTGTCGATGACCCGCGGGAAGACCTGCTTCATGAGCGCGATGCCCTCCGGACCCCGCGTGGACAGGTGCGCCAGCAGTACGGCCGGCATGTCCTTCATGAAGCCCCGCTCGCGCGCATACACGGCAACCTTGGCCACGAAAGCCGGCTCGCACTTGCGCGCGTGATCCAGCACCAGGTCGAGCTGCTCGCGACCGCTCACGTAGAACGTGCTGCCGAAGCAGCCCGTCGCAGCGAGCTGTGCCAATGCGGTCCGCGAGTCGAGCTCGTAGGCCGGCGCGCCCTCGTGGTTGTGGCTGTTGGTGTGCGGCAGCATCTTGCCGCGCGTGCTACGGAACAGTTCCTTGAGTGCCATGACGGTCTCCTTTCATTCGCAGGTCGCGCCCTGGCAATCGAAGAAGGCTTTCGTGCGGGACCGCTTTCGGTCTGGTGTCTCCGAGGGGAATCGAACCCCCATTTCCGGATTGAAAGTCCGGCGTCCTGACCGCTAGACGACGGAGACCTGCTTGGCGTCCCTGGGGAGACTCGAACTCCCGTTTCCGGGTTGAGGGCCCGGTGTCCTGGGCCGGCTAGACGACAGGGACATGGTGCGACTGGCGAGAATCGAACTCGCCCTTCCGCCGTGGCGGGGCGGCGTGCAGCCTGAACACTTCAGTCGCATGGCGGAGGACAGAGGAGTCGAACCCCAACGCCGAAGCGTCTGCCGGGTAGCGGCCGGCCGTGACGCCACCGTCACTTTGCCCTCCTTGGAGAAAACAGAGTGGAGTCGACGGTTCTTGGAAAGGTCCAGCTCGCTGGAGCTTTCCGAGGTTCGTGACGGGTCGAAGACCCTAGTCAACCCCGGTGCTGGCGGAAGGTGGAGGAGTCGAACCCCTGCGCATGCACGCCCCCGGCTTTCGAAACCGGTGTGGCACCGCTGCCACTTCACCTTCCAAGGCGGCGGCGAGGTTCAGCCGAGACACAAATCCGGTGCCCCGAGGGGCATTCCAGATCCCTGATGTAGTCCCGGCGGCATTCGCCGCGGCGGAAGCTGGAGGTATCGATCCCCATGCCCTTCCCAAGGGCACGCGCCCGCTTCCAACGGAGCCCGAGTCCCACTCGGTTCAGCTTCCTCGTTCTCACTCAAATTGGTCGGGGTGGCGGGTTTCGAACCCACGACCTCCTGGTCCCGAACCAGGCGCGCTCCCAACTGCGCCACACCCCGTAAATCGAAAAAAAGAATCCCGGGGAGAGAGACAGCGACGTTGATGCACCTCGAGACCGCGATGGGTGCACTACGGGTCTGTCTCTCTCCCGGGAGAGGTGGAAGTCAGCTGCGCGGCTCCGCCGCTTCCTCCTCCAATGCCCCGTGCCAGTAGAGCCAGTTGGTCCACGCCTCGGGGACAGAACATGCGGGGTCGATCCTGAATGCGACCACCGGCAGCCACTTGGGCTTCACGGGCTCCTTGCGAAGCCGCATGCGCGCCTGCTCCGGCGTGCGGTGACCCTTGCGGCCGTTGCATGCGATGCAGGCCATGACGATGTTCTCCCACCGGGTCTTTCCGCCTTGGCAGCGGGGAACCACGTGGTCGTACGTCAGCCTGCTGAGCGGCAGCCTGCTCGAGCAGTATTGGCAACGAAAGCCATCACGCGTTGCGACGTTGATTCGCGAGAACTTCACGCCCCGCCGTCCGCGAACGGCCCGCAGCAAGCGAACGACCGCCGGCATCTTGATGCTGAAGGTCACCGAGCGGATGTCGTGATCGTACTCCTCGACGACCTCGACCTTTCCATCGAAGAGCATCGTGACGGCTCGTTGCCAGCTCACGACGCGGTGGGGCTGGTACCCCTGGTCCAATACGAGCGTCCGCATGATGCACCTCCTTTCTGCTCGCGTTGACTGATGGTGCGGACGGCAGGATTCGAACCTGCACGTTCCTGGTTTTGAAGCAGGTGCCTCTGCCAGTTGGGCTACGTCCGCCTGGTAGCCACGGGGGGATTCGAACCCCCACTGTCCCGGTTCTGAACCGAGTGCCTCTGCCAGTTGGGCTACGTGGCCGTAGTACCCACGGGAGGAGTCGAACCTCCGCTTGTCGGATCCTTAGTCCGATGCCTCTGCCAGTTGGGCTACGTGGGCATGGTGCGAGCGGCCGGCGCCTCTGCCGATTGGGCTACGCTCGCGAGTTGGTACGGGGAGTCGGGTTCGAACCGACGACCTCCTGTTTGTAAGACAGGCGCTCTTCCTGCTGAGCTATCCCCGCATGGTTGCGGAGGCAGGATTTGACCGCTTGTGAAAAAGTCCAGCTCGCTGGAGTTTTTCGGAAGGGATAACGGGTCGAAGACCCTAGTTCACCTGCGAAGCACCGGCTTATGAGACCGGGCCGGGATACCAACACCCTCTCCGCAATGTGCTTGGCGTCCCCGGGAGGAGTCGAACCTCCACGGGCCCGGCTTCGGAGACCGGCGCTCTTCCATTGAGCTACGGGGACACGGACACTGGCACCCACGGGGAGACTCGAACTCCCATCCTCCCGGTTCGTAGCCGGGCGCTCATCCAGTTGAGCTTCGCGGGCATGGCATCTCAAGACAGCGGGAGTCGCCGTCTCGGAGGGAGCGTGCGACCGACGAACACCGACCCTGCCGGGGTCGCGAACAAAGTGAGCACCCCCGGCAGGATTCGAACCTGCATCCACCGGTTTAGAAGACCGGTGCCCTTCCTGTGAACTAGGGTCTTCGACCCGTTATCAGGTCTGTACTCGTGCAGCTTCGCGGACTTGCGTCCACTCCGCTTCGCACGACTACAGCCATGGTGGGTCACGGGGGCTCGGCCCTCAGGTCGTGGAGTGGCGGGGGGGAATCGAACCCCCCGATGCCGGTTTTGCAGACCGGCCCCTAGCCGATCGGGATCCGCCACGTGGTGGTGGTGCGCCCGGCGGGATTCGAACCCGCTCCACCTGGTTGGAAGCCAGGCATGCAGCCGAGAACACCTCGGACGCGCTGATGGTGGAGCCAGTGGGGTTCGAACCCACGACCTCCTGCTTGCAAGGCAGGCGCTCTCCCAACTGAGCTATGGCCCCGTAGGCCGGGCACGAGTCGACCGTTCGTGCAAAGGTCCAGCTCGCTGGAGCTTTGCAGGGTTGGTAACGGGTCGAAGACCCTAGTTCACGTGCGTCGGCCGCTTATAAGACGGCTGCTCTGACCCCTGAGCTACCGGCCGGTCCTCCTGGAAGGAGTTGAACCTTCGTTTCCCGGTTATCAGCCGGGTGTCCTGGCCGTTGGACGACAGGAGGGTGATGGACTAGGGGTCTGCGACCCGTCATCCCCGCCGGAATCGTGCGGCTGCGCGGACTGGCGTCCGCTTCGCTTCGCACGATTCCGACGGCGGTGGGCTGGCCGGACGGACTCGAACCGACTTGCACCAGCTTCACAGGCTGGGCCCTCGACCACTTCGGGATCGACCAGCAGAAACGGCGACGAGGTTGTGTGGAGACATCTACGCGCTCTACCAACTGAGCTACTCCCCCATGGGAGGGGAGGCGGGACTCGAACCCGCAACCTCGGGGTTATCAGCCATGTAGTCCCCACGGCATTCGCCTGGCATCCCCGGCAGGAGTCGACCGCTCCTGTAAAGTTCCAGCTCGCTGGTACTTTACAGGAGGGATAACGGGTCCAAAGGACCCTAGTTTACCTGCGCTTGGCAGCTTAGGAGGCGGCTGCTCTTCCAGCTGAGCTACGGGGATATGGGGAGGGAAGATGGATTCGAACCATCAATGTGCCATGTAGTCCCCACGGCATCTGCTTGTTGCAGCGAGAGATGCGGAGACCTCTTCCCTCCAGAAACGAAAGCGGCGACCAGTGAATGCGGAGACAACTACGGGAGGACTCGAACCCCCTGCGGAGAATCCGCAGCTCTACTCATGAGCCGTGCCTTGTTGGTTTGCGATGTAGTCCCCGCTGCATTCGCCGCGGTGCCACGAACCGGAATTGAACCAGTGCCTCCTGGGCTTCAACCAGGCGCTCTACCAACTGAGCTATCGTGGCGTGTTCGTGATGGCGCCACGTACGGGAATCGAACCCGTCTCGACCGGTCGACAACCGGCTCGCATCCCAGATGCGCAACGTGGCAGCGAGTGCTCTGGCACGCCGTGGAGGAATCGAACCCCCCGCGGTCGGATTTGGAGTCCAACCTGCGCCCAGCGCCCGACGTATGGACGTCTTGTGATGGCTCCAGGGGCAGGGATCGTTGACGCGGAGCGGATGCGACGCTCCCCGAGGCCTGCCCTTGGCGACGGCGCGGAAGCGCCGGCTCCAGGGGCAGGGATCGAACCTGCGATCTGCCGCTTAACAGGCGGCCGCCTTTCCACTTGGCTACCCTGGAAAAAGTGTGCGGCGCCCGGCACCACGCCGGGCGCCCGCACGAAAGCCTTATTCGATTGTCAGAGAACTCCCTGCGACGTTGGCTCGGGAGGGGGGACTCGACGGTTCGTGCAAAGGTCCAGTTCGCTGGAGCTTTGCAGGGTTCGCGCCGGGTCGAAGACCCTAGGCAACCCCTCGCTATCCGACACAACGACCACTTGAGGCGGCCGCTGGACGACTCCCGAAAAAACATCGCAGCCAGACGAAGCCCTCGCGTGAGCGCGCACTTCGCCTGTCGCCTTCGATCGGAATCGAAGACGCAGTGGATCCGGTGGGCATCGAACCCACATCCGCCCGGGTAAGAGCCGGGTGCTCCGCCAGTTGAGCTACGGATCCGCGGTGGGGCCGGAGGGCATCGACGGTTCGTGCAAAGGTCCAGCTCGCTGGAGCTTTGCAGGGTTCGCAACGGGTCCGCAGGACCCTAGTTCACCCTCGACCGTCCGGTTAAAAGCCGGCTGCTCTGCCTGCTGAGCTACAGCCCCACTGGGTGCAGCTCCCGTTTGTGTCTACTCGTCATTCATCCTCCAAAGTGAAGTGGTGGGGCTGGCAGGACTCGAACCTGCAATGCGCCGAAGCGCGCCCGGTTTACAGCCGAGGTGGGATGCCAGTTCCCTTCAGCCCCGAAGCTCGTCGCTGGCCTTGCGGCACAAAAAAACCGCCCGAGGCATTTGCCTGGGGCGGTCGTCACGCACACGCGTGTGGACCGCCCTAGACGGGATCCTCCAGCAGACCGGCAAAGCCATAGGCCGCATTGACCTGGGCCGGGCATTCATTCCCAGAGAGCGCAATCGCCCTGCGCTTGCTTGGGAGCATCCCTCGCAAACTGTGCGGACAGACCGCGATCTGTTTTGAGCTCTGGGTCATCGTTCGATCCGTAGGTGCCGTGCCGGGAAAGCTCCGTGCTGACCGGCGGGCGTAGTGGTGTGTCTCTATGACGTTTGGGTCAACCAAAAGGTTTCAGGTCCGCCGACTTGGCGTGCCACCGTTTGGCTCTGCGCAGAGACAATAGCGAGAGCCGTGCCAACATCGGAGGCCTTGCCGGGAACTGCCCTAATATCCCGTAATAAAAACGTTTTTGCTGCTCGCGTGCATCTAGGGCCCAGCCCTGAGCATATCTCCATAGATATGTTTGTATAGATACGAATACGCACTCTGGGCATCGATCGCGTGGCGCGACCGCCATTCGCACTGAAATGTCGGCTGGTTTCGGGGCGCCACCGCCCTTGGCCTGCGGTTTGCTTCATCTCTACCGGCGAATGGGATGGGCAACGCACTACATCAACAAGCTACGTGAAGGTCAGACGGTTTCGTTCAGGCCGCGTGGACACTCCATGTCGCCCCGCATCGAGTCGGGGCAGCTCTGCACGGTCGAGCCGGTCGAGCCCACCGAGCTCGAGGTTGGCGACATCGTGCTCTGCAAGGTGAATCGGTCGCAGTACCTGCACCTCGTGAAGGCCATTCAGGGCGCGCGCCATCAGATCGGCAATGAGGACCCGGAGAGAGCGAATTTGTCCATTTGGCACGCACCGGCGGGCACGCTCGCGCCGTGCGTCCTCGAAGAATTCCTCGATGTACCTCGGGTACGACTGCGGATTCTTGTCCGGGCGCCGTCGCGATCGCACTCCGCCGTCACGCGCCAAATGGACAAATTCGCTCTCCCCAGGTCCTATCCGCGGCGGCATCAACGGCTGGATCGGAGCGAGCTCGATCTATGGTCGCCTGACCTCCGTAGACGAATGAGATGACGGGGCCCGCCGCGGCGGGCGATGATTCGGAGCATCCCCATGGGAGACCGCCACAACCCACAGCGCTACGGAGAGACCTGGCCACAGGCGCGGGTCGATCTGTGCCTCGATGAGCTCGAGGCGCTGCGCGACCACGTCGTCGTATCCGGGGGCAGGGCGTGGCACTTCATGTCGCCTCCGGGTCACCTCGAGCTCAAGCACGCGCACGACCACAAGGACATCGACCTCTTCGTCGCTCCAGAAGACGTCGCCACGGTCGTCGGCGTCCTCAAGGCCCGGGGATTCGCGAAGGTCTGGACTCGGTACGACAAGCTGCCGAGCGACGAGGATTTCCGCCGATACGAGAAGACCGTGACTGCCGCCGAGGCCGCAGTACGGATCACCATCGATTTCTTCGTCCGCGCGAAGGTTCCGGCTCGAGAGCTTCACGGTTACCGCGTCGTCGAACCGAGCTACCTGCTGGGGCTCTACTCGAACATCCACTCGAGCGACAAGTGCTTCGCCGTCCAGGCCGCGGTGAAACTCCTGGCCACCGGCATCGACCCGGTGGGGCGGCCAGAGCTGGTCGCGATCCCGGCCCAAACACGGAGCTAGGTTCGCCATGGCATCGCCATTGGAAATACGCGCCCAGGACGTGTTGAGGGCCTGGGCTCACGGTCTGGTGACCGCGGATGCCGTGGTGAGCTGGGCCGACAGCACGATCACCGAATCTGATGCCCCCGGCGCACTTCCGGATTGGCTCTACAGCCTGTCAGCGAAGGGCCCCGAGCGGTGCCAAGACCTCCCCTACTCGGAGTTCGCCTTCGAGTGGCCAGCGTCCGACTTTCGCGAAGACTTTCTCGTGGCCCTCTCCAAGACGGACCTGAGAAGCCGTCCTGATCTCGAAGGCTTCATCCGGGTTGCCATGCAGTGCATGGGGGAGGACCTGGATGCCCCTGAGGTTCGTTTCGGCTATCAACTCGACCACCTCGTCTGCGACTGCCAGGACATGGAAGGGGCCCTAGAGTACGCCCGCGAAGAGCTGCCGAAGTTCGTCCCCCAGGCCCGGGCCCTCCGAGCTCGACTCATGGCAGCGGCTGCGCTTGGCGATGGTGAAGGACCGTAGCGTCACCGCAATGGGCGCCGGCCTCAGTAGCGCGGCTCCCAGCCGCCGCCCTTCTGGCGTTTGCGGAACTCGGGCTTGAGCTCGCTGCGGGCGTCCTCCGCGAGCAGGGCGCAGGGGTCGAACCAATGGGAGGTCTTGCTGGATGCAAGGATCGGGATCAGCTCGCCCTCGAACTCAGGCTCTTCGGGGCAACGGTGGTGCCAGAGGGCGTAGCGGTCGGGGACGTCGTCGAAGGCGAGGACCTCCTTTACGCCGCCGTTGCAGTTGGTGGCGATGACCAGCACGGCCGGACGAGCCGCGGTGCTCCGGACTGGGAGCCGGACGACCAGGTCGTGGTGGAACTCTCCCTGCTTCCAGTGCGCGATGAGGTCCCAGTCGCCATGGCGCCTTGCAAGTTCGGCGAGGAGGTCACCCAGAATCAGATGGCTCGCGAGTGACTCGAGGTAGGTGCGCATGTGCCATTCAATCTAGCTGGCGGGCGTCGCTCGGCAACTGCGTCCTGTGGGGAGCTGGCCTACTCGTTGGGAAAGACGATGTAATTCGGCGTCACGGTTTCCGTGAGCCAGACGCCATTGTCGCTCAGGTAGAAGGCGAAGCCGTCGTGGTGCATCGCCAGTGCCCGTACCTGGAGGAGGACTGGCGTTCCCCGTCGCTGCCCCACGTTTCTGGCCGTGGCTTCCTGGGCTGAAAGGTGCACGTGCTGTCTCTGGCCCTTGAGGAGGCCCTGCGTGCGGATGGAACCGAGGAAGCGCGCGACGGTCCCGTGGAACAGGAGCTCGAGTGGTTCCCCAGGCGTGTAGCCAAGCTCCACCGTCACGGAGTGGCCCTGGCTGGCGCGGATGCGGCCGAGGTCGTCGCTCAGCGCGAAGCGCTTCTTGTCGTTGTTGGCGACAACCTGCTGCAGCTCCTCGAGCGACACCGCGTAGCCATTGCGGGCAGCGGCCTCCAAGACCGATGGCACGTCGGCCCAGCCCCCCTCGTCCAGCTCGTTCCCCACCTCTTCGGGCCGGTGACGGAGCGCGAAGCTGAGGAACTTGCTGACCTTGATTTCGGTCTTCTTGTTCATGGCGCCGCCTGTCGAGGCAACGGAGCCGTGAGAGGGTCGGGCAGCGCTTCTCGGCGCAAGCGCCACTCGGCTGGCAGGGCACCCATGCCCACGTTGCCCGCGAGGATGCCGCCGACGATGGCGCATGTCGTGTCGCGGTCGCCGAGGCCGGATACGGTCTCCCACATCGCGGTCTCGAATTGACCCAGGTTGCGCGCGGCGGACCAAACGCAGAAGGGGACGGTGTCGGAGGAAATCACGTTGCTGCCGGTCCCGAGCCTGTCGGCTGCGACGGCGACCTCACACGACAGACCGAGCTGCTCCGCAACACGAAGCCCCTCGCGTGTGGGGCCCTCGGGGGTGTGCTCGATCACCGTGGCCAGCAGCTCCTCGCCCGTCGAGGATTGTTCCCGGCCGTCCCCATGGGCGAGGGCGGTGGCGACGGCGATCGCGATACCGCCCGCCTTGCCATCGGGATGGGCGTGGGTGGGTTCCGCGCTGGCGGCCGCATGGTGCACGACCGCCTCGAGGTCATCGGCGAAGTAGGCGCCGATGGGCGCGACACGCATTGCCGCACCGTTCCCCATGGATCCACCGCCATCGAAGACCGCGCCCGCCACCTGCCGCCAGGGTGCGCCAGCGAGGATTTCGCCCAGAATCGTGTGGGCCCCACGTCCGTATCCGCGAACGGGGTCTTCTCGATACCTTCGGGCGAAGGCACGCACGAGCGAGTCCTGATCGATGCCGCCATGCTCCTCGAGCGTCTCCGTGATGCAGATGGCCATCACGGTGTCGTCTGTCCATCGCCAGGGGCCATGCGGTAGCTCCCGTCCCTGGATAGCGGGCAGCACCCGATGCGGTGCGCCGAAGTACCGCTCGCCGAAGCCATCCCCGAGGGAGACCCCCTCGAGCGCGAGCATGGCGCGCGCCATGCGCACATCGTGATCACCTGGCAAGCTCATGGTGCCTCCTCTCCGCCGCCCTCGCGCAGGCGCCGCCGCGCCTCCATCAGCGCAAAGCCGAGCAGGTTGAGGCCGCGCCACTGGAGCGGGTTCTGTGCCCTTGGATCCTCCTTGGCCAGGCCAATGCCCCAGATGCGATCTCGCGGACTCGCCTCGACCAGGACGCGGTCACCGGTTGTCCGCAGGAAGTTTCCGGGCGCTGCGTTCTGCCCGAACTTCGCGAGGCTCGCGCGTACGACGATGCCCTCGCGAGCGGCCACCCAGGCGTCTTCGTCAAAATCACGGACCTGCCGGCCGAAGCGCTTCGCGGCTCCCGGGCTCTTGGCTTCCAGGATTTGCTCGAGGGTCTCTGTGTCCTCGAACAGTCGCGCCTTCTCCGCCATCATGAAGTGCTCGGCCGTCGAATAGAGGATGCCGTCGACCACGAAGGACGCGCCCCACCACTGGCTGAGGCAGCCCTTGCCGATGCTCCCGTCCGCTTCCGGACGGTGTCCCCAGAAGAACAGGTACTTGGGCCGCTTTCCGGTGCGGCTGAGCTGCTGTAGCTGCGCGAGGTCCATGATGCTTGCGTGTGGCAGGGGGCCGACTGCCGTGCCCCCATGACCCTGTTGTAGCCCGGGCTTGACTTGGTGTCAATGCGACACTAACAATGGTGTGAGTCGGACACCGAGAAGAATCCAGATGCCACACACCTACGAATACCCACGCGCTGCGCTCACGGTCGATTGCGTCGTCTTCGGTCTCGATGATGAGGAGCTGAAGGTCATGCTGATCCAGCGGGGCCAAGAGCCGTTCGAGGGCCAGTGGGCGCTCCCCGGCGGCTTCGTACACGTGGACGAGACCCTGGAGGAGGCTGCGCGGCGGGAGCTCGAGGAGGAGACCGGTCTACACAAGGTCTACCTGGAGCAGCTCTACACCTTCGGCACGGTCGACCGCGACCCGCGCGAGCGCGTTGTCTCTGTCGCCTACTACGCGTTGGTCAAGATGAGTGACCACAAAGTGCAGGCTGCGACCGATGCCCGCGATGCCGCCTGGTTCGGAGTCCATGACGTGCCGAGTCTGGCATTCGATCACGCCGAGATCCTGCAGACGGCCCTCGAGCGCTTGCGCAGCAAGCTTCGCTACCAGCCCATCGGCTTTGAGCTGCTGCCGAAGAAGTTCACGCTCTCGCAGCTGCAGCGCCTCTACGAGCTGGTGCTCGAGCGTGACCTCGACAAGCGCAACTTCCGCAAGCGCGTGCTAGCGATGGAATTGCTCATCGAAACCGACGAGGTGGAGCAGGACGTGGCCCACCGCGCGGCGCGTCTGTACCGCTTCGACGAGCGCAAGTATCGCCGCCTGGTCAAGGCGGGCTTCAACTTCGAGCTCTGAGATCTCTGTTGCGTTCCGGCTACTTGCCACCGCCGGGGCAGAAAACGACACTCGCCTGCTTGCCTTAGTGTATAGTCGACACTATCCTAGTGTCAGATAGACACGAAGAGGGAGCAGTCATGGCAGACATTCGCAACTACGCCTTCGTCAGGCACTTCCGCACCGACCCCACGTTCCACGTGCTCAAGTACCGGAGCGGACAGGTCCATCGCAGCGGTCGCGGCCTCGCGTTCTGGTTCTTCCCCATGTCGGCGGGCATTGCGGAGATCCCGGTGGATGATCGGGAGCTGATGCTGATGTTCCACGCGCGGTCCTCCGACTTCCAGGACATCAACGTCCAGGGCGTGGTCACTTTCCGCGTAACCGATCCCGAGCGTCTCGCAGACCGCGTGGACTTCACCGTGGACCTGGCGACCGGCGTCTACACCAAGCAGCCGATGGAGAAGCTGTCTCTGATGGTAACGCAGATCGCGCAGCAGCACGCCGCGGCCTACGTGACCGTGACGCCCATCCGCCAGATCCTCGTGGAGGGCTACGATCGCATCCGCGGGTTGGTGCAAACGGGCCTCGAGGAAGACCGGGGCCTGGCCGACGCGGGGGTGGAGATCGTGTCCGTGCGTATCTCCTTCCTGAAGCCGACATCCGAGCTGGAGAAGGCGCTCGAGATGCCTATGCGGGAGAAGATCCAGCAGGAGGCGGACGAGGCCGGCTTCGCGCGAAGGGCACTGGCCGTCGAGAACGAGCGCGCCATCCAGGAAAACGAGCTGCAGAACCAGATCGAGCTCGCGCGCCGTGAGCAGAACCTGATCAATCAGCGCGGCAGCAACGAGCTCAAGCGCGTTGAGCAGGAAGCCGAGGCCCGCGGCGTCGAGGCCGAGGCGGACGCACGACGCAATCGGGTCGCGGCGGGTGCTCAATGATGAGCCCAGGGCCGAGGCTTGGGCGGGAGCCGTATCAGCCCTGTCTGCGCTCTGTCCTGAGGACGAAGAGGAGATCTCCTCGCAGCTGCAGCCCGAAAAGGCTCCAATTGGGGGCGGGTCCGGCTACGTGGTGGACACGCTTCACTCCGCGCGGATGGCGCTCGAGGCGTCCGACTACGAGGGCGTGGTGAAGGCCGCCGTCCTGTTCGGCCACGACACCGACACGACCGCAGCGATCGTCGGCGGTTGGGCCGGTGCCCTCCATGGCGCCTCGGCGCTTCCGGCCGACCTCGTATGTGCTCTCCACGACGGCCCGTTCGGCCCTTCACACCTCCGTGCTTTGGCGATTGCACTCGATGGTGGTGGGACCGCTCCCCAATGGTCTGCGCTCGCGGCGATGGGCCGGAATCTTGCGCTCTACCCAGTTCTTCTATGGCATGGGCTGCAGCGGCTCCTGCCGGCGCGCCCGCGGCGAATGAGCGAAGGCGCGCGCACATAGCATGGCAAGTCTGGGTCACATTGCGGTGGGTATGGCTGCGGCGCGTGTCTACCGCCGCAAGCAGACGCCGCGGTGGTCGATCGTGACCTCGATGGTGGTGTGGTCGTTCGTTTCGATGCTCCCCGATGCCGATGTGATTGGCTTTCGATTCGGCATCGCCTACGGGGACCCATGGGGGCACCGGGGCGTGACCCACTCATTGGCATTCTCGCTCTTGCTCGGTTTGGCAATCGGCGGGCTGGGCATGGCCTTTCGTCTGCCACCCGTGCGAACGGCCATCTTGGCGAGCGCCGTGCTCGCAAGCCATGCGCTGCTCGACACGCTCACCGACGGCGGCTTGGGCTGCGCGCTGCTGTGGCCGTTCGACCTCACGCGCTACTTCGCGCCGCACACGCCGGTCCCGGTTGCGCCCATCGGGCGCGCGTTCTTCTCGGATCGAGGGCTGCAGGTCGCGCTCACCGAGCTTTTGCTGTTCGCACCGCTGCTCGTCTACGCGCTGTGGCCGAGGCGGCGGAAGGGCGCGGTGTAGGACGAAACTTCGCGGGCGACCTTGGCAGGCTTCGACTTCGTGCTAACTTCCCGGCTCCCTTTGCGGGAGGCACATCATGCTGGTCATTCAAACCAACTTGGGCCTCGTCCCCGTTTCGCGCTGAAGCCCTGCCGTTTGCGGGTGCTGGCGTGAGCGCCGGCGCGGTCCACCACTGAGTTCCTTCAACCTCGCGCGTTTGCGAGGACCCGTTGCTCCTCGCGCGAGCGCGAGGGGGTTGGCATCCGTTCATGGTGGGCGGTGCGCCCAGGGGTCGTTGCACCGCGCATCAGTGGAGTTGCGACCAATGCCCAGAAAGCATTCGCGCGGCCAGAGGGCCGCACACGACCGTACCGATCCGGACTTGTTCTTTGGAGAGTCGAAGAGAAAACAGAACCGACGCAAGGACCATCAACTGTGTGGCCAGGTCCAACGGGCGCTCTCGGAAGCGCTCGGCGCAGACTTTGGCGACGACGTACTCAATCAGCTGTGGGTGGTGCGGGTGGAGCCCGCGCCGACCGCGAGCCGGCTGCTCGTGTGGGTGGCGGGCCCGCCCGACGTGGCGCCGGACGTCATCATCGAGCGGCTGGGGCGCATCTCGGGCTTGCTGCGCACGGAGGTGGCTGCGGCCATTGCCCGCAAGCGAGTGCCCCACCTGCTCTACGCCATCCACACCGGAGAGCCAGAAGCATGACTGCCAGCATCCGTACATGGGTCGCCGACCCGCTGCATCCCGAGGTGCGGCAGGCGCTCGAGCGCCTCGCTCGGGCACCGGACGTGGTGCGCCTGGCGGTCATGCCCGACGTCCACCTGGCACACGGCGTCTGCATCGGCACCGTGACCGCCACCCGCCGCCGCATCTACCCCGCGGCGGTGGGTGGCGACATCGGCTGCGGGGTGGCGGTCGTGCGCCTGGGTGTGGCCGCGTCCGCTGTCGACGACCGCGAGGCGGCCGCGTCCATCCTGAGCGGCCTGTACCAGCGCGTGCCCTTCATCAAGCACGCCGCAGGGGCATCGCCGGATCTACCGGCGCACCTGCCTACGGATGGCCTGTCGTCGCCCGCGCTGGGCACCTTGGCTCGGCGCGATGGCCGGCTGCAGCTCGGGACGCTCGGCCGGGGGAATCACTTCCTCGAGCTTCAGCGTGATCAGGCCGGAGAGCTCTGGTTGGCCGTCCACAGCGGCTCGCGGGCCATGGGGCCCGCCATTCGCGAGCATTACATGCGCCAGGCCGAGGGCTCCGGTGCATTGGCATCGCTGGACTGCGAGTCGCCAGCGGGTGCAGCGTACCTGGCCGATGTGCAGTGGGCGCGCTCCTACGCGGCCACGAGTCGGCGACGCATGGTCGAACAGGTGGCCGCGCTGGCCGAGGAGCTATTCGATGCGCGCGTCGATTGGGACAGCTTCTTCGACTGCGACCACAACCACGTCGCGCGCGAGCCCCACGCAGGCGAACCCCTGTGGGTGCACCGGAAGGGCGCGCTGCACGCGGCGGACGGCGAGCTGGGAATCATCCCGGGCTCGATGGGATCGCCGAGCTATCACGTGGCGGGGCGAGGCCTGCCGGATGCGCTTTGCTCCAGCTCGCACGGTGCCGGGAGGGCGATGAGCCGGAGCGAGGCGCGCCGTCGCATTTCCCGCACCCAGCTACTCGGCGACATCGAGGGAGTCTGGTTCGACCATCGCCTGACCCAGCGCCTGCGCGAGGAGGCGCCCGCGGCGTACAAGGACATCGGCAAGGTCATGCGTGCCCAGCGTGAGCTCACCCGTGTGGTGCGCCGACTCGAGCCTGTACTGGTCCATAAAGGAGCCTGATGTGAAGCCCGACAGCCCAAGCAAGACTTCGAGGAAGGCCGCCGAGGGGCGCGCCCGCCTGAAGCTCAAGCGCCACCTGGGATGGACCGCAGGCTTCCCGGTCCCGGGCGCCCGCGGGCAGCTCACCTGGCTCGTCCCGGATGCCGGGGAGCAGACGGGGCTGCGTGCGGTCACGGTTGGCCGCCAGGAGCTGAGTCGGGCGCAGCGCACCGCCAACGCGCTGCGGCGCGACTTCCCAAGGGTGCTCCCGAAGCTGGTAGGCGACCCGGATGCATGGCGGGCCCGGGTCGACCGTGTGCTCGAGCTCGTGAAGCCTGCCGTGCACGCGGGCCAGCCGCTACCCACGGACCTGTTCGCCTTCGACGACATGCACGGTCGGCAGGCCTGCGCGCTTGCGTGCGAGAACGTGCGTGCCTGGCCTGCGCTCGAGCCGACCATGGCGGCACTCTCCTGGGCCCCGCGCGGTGGAGCAATCGGGTGTCGTCGAAGCGCTGCGTTGGGTGGCGGACCACGGTGAGGCGCTCGATCGTGTGACTCGGCTGCTGCGCGGGGAGGGCGCGACCGAGCTTCTGCATGTGCTTGTTCGTCTTGCCTGCCGCGTCGGCAGCCCGGAGGTGACCCCGCTGCTTCAGTGGCTGAGTGACGAGCGGGTGCACCGCACGCCGACTTCGGGTGCCGAGGAGTTCTCGGGCGCGTTGCTTGCCGCGGTCCGCCGCAAGAAGATCAAGCGCAAGCCCTATCCCACCGAGCGCCCCGCCGCGGAGGCGATCAAGCCGCTCATGCGCTGGACCCGTTGGCTTGGGGTCCAAGATCCTCGCATCGCTCGCAGGGCGCTGCGGCTATTCCAGCGGACGGCGCCCCGGGCGCTGCTGGATGACTGGCAGCGCTGGTGGGACGACCTCGACGAGGCCGTGCGGCCGGTGGCCAAGAAGCTGCAGATCAAGGGCGACGCCCCCGAGCAGGCGCTCCGCGACGCCGCCGACGGGCTGGTCTCATTGCGCGGTCGCATGCCCGCGCCGCTGAAGCTGGGGAAGTACCTTTCGCGACTGCAGTCCGAGTCGGGGCCCGTCGCGGAGCGTCGCTACCGCGCCTACGTGGCGACGCTCGACGCGCTGCCCGACACCCTCGCCCCCGCGGCCCGCACCTGGTTCTTCATGCACTGGGCGGCGCTCGCGGAGGAGAGCCGCGAGCACGGCGGCCGGCTGCTGCACCTGCTCTCGAGCTTTGGAACATACCTCGCCGGCGTAGACGCTCCGGACGACGTGAGCCTGCGGCCGTGGGGCAAAGTGATTCACCGCACCGATGGGGGCGCCTCCGAGGTCTACGGCGTCGACGACGAGATTCTCGACGAACTCAAGAGCCGGACGGCCATCGCGGCTTTCTTCGAAGCCTTGCGGTTGCTCCATGCGGCGCTCGAGGCGGGTGTAGACGACGACGCTGCAGATAACCTCGTGGCCCTGGTGAAGCACGCCGCCGACCCACAAGGCGCCGCTGCGATGTTCGTGCAATTGCAGCGACGCGGGCTGCACGACGGTCATCTCTACGGTCTGTGGGACGCCTCGGTCCGCATGACGGCAGACGACATCTCCGAGTACGGCGCCGTGGTCGGCGAGCTCAAGCGGCTTCGGGACGACCACGACATGGACCTCGGCAAGAGCTTCTTGCTGCTGGTGCGGGCGTTCTCGGACGCGCAGTGCCTGGGCCTCTTGCGCCGAATTCTCCTTGGCGGGGAAGGTCGCCGGATTCGACTCGCGAGCTACCGGTGGGCGCTCTTGCGCGCGGTGGGTGCCCTTCGCGGTTTGTGCCCCCAGGCCCCTCGGCGGGCGGGGAGGCTTCCCGCCTGGGCTCGCGAGTACCCGCGGGCGCTCCACGGTTGCATCCGAACGCCGGTTGCCGTGCATCCGGACGCGGAGAAGGCCGCCGGTGCAGTCCTGGGCAAGGACTTCCCCCGTCGCGCCCACCTCGAACGAGAGCTGTCGGCGCTCGAACGCAAGGCGACCGAGCGCGGCACCGTCGACGCGCGAGTCCGCACCCGGATGACCAACCTACGCCGCCGCCTGGAGTCCGAGCCGCGGGTCAGCGACGCGAGGCTGGCCAAGCTCGCCGCGAAGCTCGCACGCATCTCGGACCACGCGACGCTGTCCGCCTGGGAGCAGCAACTGGACGACCGCATGGCGCATGCGATCCCGAAGCTCCTCGAGCGCTCCCCCTCCGCCGTGCTCGAGATCCTGCGCAGGACCCGCAGAAGAGGAGAGCGGGGATGGCCCACTGAAACCGACGGCGAGCGCCTCTACTTCGGAGCCCAAGCCTACCGGGCCCTCAACCGCCGCAACAAGGCGATCGAGCTCTACCAACGCGCGATCGACGCCCACACTTTGGAGGAAACGAGAGCGACGGCGAAGCAGCGCATTGCGGAACTCGGCAAGTAGAGCGCCGTCTGCCTGGAAGGCAACGGGCCTACGTTTGCATCTTCAACCCGAGATCCTGCTTCATCCTCAGCAGGGCCTCGGCGTTACCCATGGCGTCATCCACGGGATTGTGGGTGTGCTTGGTCTTTCTCAGGTGCTTGAAGTTCTTGAAGGTGTCTTTGACCAGGCCCTTGTAGAGCGAGCCCAAATTGCTCGAGCTGAAGCCAAAGGGATTGCCGCCAAGGAAGTGGTGGAAGTACCAGTTGATGAACTGCCAATCGAAGCCGTTGTTGTCCGAGATGAACAGACGGCGCTTGGGGCATTCGGTGTTCAGCCAGTCGCGAAAGCGCGTCATCTCTTCAGCGGGCGCGGGAAAAGCGAGGGTCTGCTCGCGGCTGAAGCCACTGACCGCGAGCGCCTCGGGGACCCAAGCATCGCTGATCGGGCGCAGCGTGGCGTAGAACGTGCGGGAGAGCCCCGGCTCCACGATCACCGCGCCGAAACAGACCATGGAGTAGTCCCCCGGGATGGGCCCGTCGGCTTCGATGTCTACCATGACGTAGGTCATGGGCGGAGTAGAGCCGGAAAGGCGCTGGCGTGCCAGCACAGAATCTCGGGCATCACGCGACTGGGCCGCAGCACCAACTTTCACCACACGGTGGCCAATCACATCGCCGGCGCTCACCAGAGGTCCGAAAAAACCGAAACCACCCGAGACATACGGCACGAACAGATCCCGGGCCGCGAACCAGCTGAAGCGCATGCCCAAAAGACTCACGCCTGCACCTGTGCACCTCACATCTCGTCGAGCGTCTCGATGCCCAACAACCCGAGGCCGACGGCGAGCGTTTGGGCGACCGCCTTAGCGAGCGCAAGCAGGCCCCGGCGCCGCAAACCCTGGAGTTCACGGACCCTGTGACCGGACGCGTCGTAGAGCACGCTGAAGGCCTTGCACAGTTCGTAGACCTGCCCGGTGATTTTGCCCGGGTCGAGCGCCTTCGCCGCTGCGTGGACGGCGGCGGGCCAGGCTCTCAAGCGGGCGACCACCGCCATCTCCTCCCGGGTCCCCAGCGCCGCGAGCGCCTCTGCATCGCTCGCATCCGGCTCGCCCAGCTTGCGCAAAAAGCCCTGCAGTCGCGCATGGGTGTAGAGGCAGTAGGGGCCGGTGCGGCCGGTGCAGTGCCTTGAACCCCAAAACACAAACGCCGGCTTGCAGCACCGGCGTCACAAAGGGTGGAGCCCCAGTCCACCAGCTCAAGCATCGCCGGCACCGAATGCACGCATACGCCTGCGGCGACAACCACGAGGCAGGCCGGAGACGACGGGGCTATGGGTGCGAGCGAACATGGTCGCTAGCCTAGATGTGCCCGGCGGGAGTGCTGAGCCGATGATCGGGGTCGATACGATGCCAGATGCAAGGACGGCCTCCGCCGGAATACTCCGTGTATTTCAAGGGGGCCGGACACCGCAGCTGGCGCCGTAGCGGTCCCGAGAGCGGATCATGACTCCCGCCGGGCACATCTAGCGAGCGGTGTACGTAGACGAAGCTGCCGCTGACGATGGCATCGATGATCGAGTTCGATGTCAGCTCGGGCAGCATGAAGCAACCGGCGCTTTGGGTCATGCGGAGGTCCGGATGAAGGACGATGTCGCGGATCCAGGCGTTGTCATTGACACCCGGCTCCAGTCCGCGCACGCGTAGCGAATGACCGTAGTTTCCCTCGTAGGTATGGTGCGCAGTCACGTAGGCACCGAGCGAAGAGAGATTGCTGCCCGACCGGTTGGAAAACTCCGAGGCGTAGAGCCCCCGCTTTTTCCGGCATGGGAGACGCGACTGGCCATCAGCACCCGATGCTCCTGTCCGGCGGCAAGAACCCACAGGCGTACGGCGGTAAAAGGCTGGTCGTAGTCGATCAGCGTCCACAACGCCTTCTTGCGTATCCGCCTGCGATGGCGTCCGTAGGCCGCGAGCCCCGCCGCGAGCGCGGCGGCGCGCGGCCTTTCGGAGGAACTCGCACACGCCGCCGATGGCCGATCGAGCGCCCAGGCGGCGGCGCTCACCACGAGGCTGAGCAGGAGAATCGAAAGACGGGGCATAGGCTGCATGACGGCACAGGCCGCGCAAGCTCCGTGCCGATGCCGTCGGCGATCCCCCGAACGCCGAGGCCCCCAATCCTTTCAAGCACTTGCGCGCCCACCGCCACAGCGCCACGAACCCTTTCGACAGCGTGACGAGCCGTTTGCAGAGCGTGGCAAGATGATCTTCACTGGGACACGAGCCACCAAGCTTCGCTACCCCCATGCTCGCCCGTGACCTACCCACTCCCGCAGCTGCAGTACGCTTTCGAGTCTGTCTTCGGGCGCGACGTTCGCACGTTTTCCCGGGTCGATGAGATAGGAACGGATCGAGGCCGAACGCGGTCCCAGGTAGTCGGGCTCGAAGCTGTCGCCGATGTAGACGCTGCGGCCGGGCGTTGCTCCGGCCAGCTCCAGCGCACGCTCGAAGATGCTCGGGCAGGGTTTGCGCCGGCCGTGCTCGACGCTGGTCAGCACGAAGTCGAAGTGATGCGCGAGACCAAGCTCTGCCAACAGCGATGGCACCAGGCTCGGGTGGTGGGTGTTGGTGACGACGGCCAGGTCGAAGTGCACCCCCAGCTCCGCCAGCATGGCCTCGAGTCCGACGATCGCGCTCACGCCACGGGACCACTCGGCGAGGTAGCTGTCGCGAACACCCGCGATCAGCTGGTGGTCGAAGCCGTTTCCCAGCTGTTCGCGCAGGTAGCCCTCCACCATCTCATCCATGGAGTACTCGCAATAGCTCTGAGCTGCTTGCGCTTCGAGCGCTTCGAAGTGGGCATCGAAGCTCTCGACGAAGGCTGCGTAGCTGCCCCGGTAGCCCTCCCGCGCCAGCAAGCGGTGGCTTCCGTGATGTCCCTGGCCCGTGCGGCTGGGGTCGTAGCGGACGAGGGTGCCGAAGAAATCGAAGAAGAGGTGAGTTGGACGCGCCATCGTCGAATCTACCACGACGAGGAGCGAGGCGTGCGCGATCGAAGCAGCCAAACTTTTTTCGCGGCCTCACTTGCAGCTGGCCACCGCTGCGCTACATTCGGGGCACTATGTTCATCTCTACTTTCGTCTGATTGTCCCCCGCGCGTGCCGGTAGACCCCGGCGCGAGTCTCGCGAGCCCTCCGGCGCGGTCATCCGCGCGCAGGAATGTCGGCCGCGACCGTGAACGACGACGACCGGCTTGTGCGCCGTCCCGATGGGCGGGACGCGCCGCACCCGGCACACACGAAAGATTTGGAGATGCGTTTTCATTCAACCCCCATCGAGGAGCACGCCGAAGTGCCCCTCGCCGACGACGGGCGCTGGGAGCGCCTGGTCGAGACTTTCAAGACGCGCGATCACACGCAGCGCGCGGCCCGCGAAGGGGGCAATGCGTGCTTCGTGGTCTCGGTGCACGACAGCACCGGGGACGCCTCCATCGCTGCCCAGCTCGAGGAGATCAGCGGGCTGGTCGAAGCCCAGGGCGATCGCGTGGTGGGCCAGGTGAGTCAACGCCTGGTCAAGCCCGATCCGCGCACCCTGCTGCGGCGGGGCGTGGCCGAGCGCATCGGTGAACAGGCCCGCGAGCAGGGCGCCGACATGCTCGTGATCGACGCCGAACTCAGCCCATCCCAAACGCGGAACCTGGAGGACGTGGCCGGATTGCCGATCTGCGATCGCGAAGCGGTGATCCTCAACGTCTTCGAGCGTCACGCCAAAACCCAGAGGGCCCGCATCCAGGTCGAGATCGCCCACCTGCAGTACCTGCGCCCGCGCATCCGCGGCATCGGGCTGAATATGGACCAGCAGGCCGGCGGCATCATGGGCGGGCGCGGTCCCGGCGAGACCGCCTCGGAGCTCTTCGCACGCCGCATCGATGGACGCCTGGCCGACCTGCGACGCGGGCTTGCCCAGCTCGCGCGCTCCGATCGGGCCCAGCGCAAGCACCGGGCCCAGTGCGCGCGTGTGGCACTGGTCGGTTACACCAACGCCGGCAAGACCTCGCTGATGAACGCCCTCACCGATGCCGGCCTCTCGGCCCGCGATCGCCCCTTCGAAACCCTGGACACCACCTCCCGCTGCCTCACGCGCCACGGCCAGGACGTGTTGCTCAGCGATACCGTGGGTTTCATCCGACGCCTGCCCGAGCGGCTTTTCGCGAGCTTCGAGTCCACCCTGGCCGAAGTCTGCGAGGCCTCGCTGCTGCTTTTGGTGCTCGACGCATCTGACCCAGAGTTATCAGAACACCTGCACATCACCGAGGCGGTGCTCGAGCGCCTGGGCGCCTGCGAAGTGCCGCGCCTGATCGTCTTCAACAAGCTCGATCGGCTGTCGGAGGATTGCCCCGAGGCCGCCGCCACCATCAACGCCCTGGGCGCCCTTGCCGGAGCCCATCCCTACCTGGCCCTCAGCAGCCGCGACGCCGAAGCCGTGGCCCAGCTCCGCATGCAGATCCTCGAACGGGTGCGAGCGAAGCAGCGCACGCGCGAGGTCTTCGTGCGCTACGAGCAGCAGGACATCGCCCGGCGCATCTACGAGAGCTGCCGCGTGGTGCATAGCCAGGCCTCTGAACGTGGAACCCAGTTCGTCATCGAGGGCCAACCCCACGTGGTCGACGCCATCGCTCGCGATTGCCGGAGGCGCGGGTGATGCCCTCGCTGCTGCACGTGCGCGGACTCGACCTGGACGCCCCCGGCGGCCGTCCGCTCGTGCGTGGACTTGACCTCGAGTTGGGAAGTGGTGAGCGGGTGGCTGTGATCGGACGCAACGGAGTGGGCAAGTCCTCGCTGCTGCAGGTGCTCGCAGGCGAAGCCGAGACCGATGGCGGCTTCGTGCGCTGCCACGGCACACGGCATTTCGTCCCGCAGCGGCTCGCCCCTTCGACCTCTCCGTCGCCCGCGGGGGCATACAGCGCTGGCGAGCTGCGCCGGAGGCATCTCGAGCGGGCCTTCGACAGCCATGCCGACCTGCTATTGCTCGACGAGCCCAGCGACGACCTCGACGCCGAGGGCATCGACTGGCTGGTCGTCGCCCTCGAGCGCTGGCCCTCCGCCCTGGTCGTGGTCTCCCACGATCGACGGCTGCTCAGTGGCTTCGACAATTACTTCGTGGTCAGCGAAGGCGGCTGCCATCACGTCCAGGGCGATCTCGCGTCGTTGATGTCGGAGCTGGAACGACGGGAAAACCTGAGCCAGCAGCGATACGCGCGCACCCTGCTGCAGCTCGAAAGCCGCGAGCGGCACGACGCCCGCGTGCGGCGCCGGCGCCAGCGCAAGAAAAACCTGGGGCGCCTGCACGAACTCGGGCGCTGCCCTTCCCGCGCGAGGCTCAACGAAAATCGCAGCTACGCCCAGGAGAGCCAGGGCAAACGCGCAGTGCTGCAACGCACTCGCATCGAGGCCGCCCGCAGCTGGGCTCGGGCCTCGCGACGTACCCTCGCCGTGGAGCTGGCACTTTCACTCGAGCTGCCGGAGCCGCCCACCCATGCGCCCGCCGCAGCGGAACTCGACGCTGTCGGCGCCGACATCGACGGGCGCTGCCTCTTCGATGGCATCTCACTTCGCCTCGGCCACGAGCGCCTGGCCATCACGGGCCCCAACGGCGCGGGCAAGAGCACGCTGCTTCAGATCCTCACAGGAAACCAGCGGCCCTCGCGCGGACGCGTGCGCTGCGAGCCGCTGCGCATCGGCTACGTGGCCCAAAATGCCAGCAATTTTTGCCTGAAAGAAAGCCTTCTCGATCAACTCTTGGACACAGGGCGCGACACGGGAGATGCGCCCCGCTTCGATGACGCCGCCCGCCAACTGCAGGCCCACCGCTTCCCGCTTGCCCTGGCGGAACGGCCACTTTACTCCCTGAGCCCCGGCGAGCGCCTGCGCGCTGCCCTGATCGCTCTATCCAGACGCGAGCCCGCACCCGATGTCTGGGTGCTGGACGAGCCGACCGGTCACCTCGACCTGCTCGGCCTGCAGGCGCTCGAAGCCGTGCTCGCGGCCTGGCGCGGCGGCCTCGTGGTCGTCAGCCACGACGCCCACTTCCTCGAGGCCATCGGCGTCGACCGACGCATCGAGCTCGGCGCGGGCCGATGAAGACTCAGATGTCTTCGCAGCCGTGAACCACGAAGTGCGCCGGCGCGTCGTTGGACAGGGGCTTGGTGACGTGGCGCGAGAGCATCCCGTTGTTCGCATTGGGGATGTCGGTGCACAAAAGCGAGCCTTCGACGATGCCGCCTTCCTCGCTCAGGATGACCTGACAGGGCGTCTTGCCACCGGTCTCGCCGCCGGTGCAGCCCCCCTCGTAGGTGTTGGCGTCCTCTACGACCGTGACGCTGCAGGAGTTGCCCGGACCGTTTGCGTCCAGGTTGGCCCGATCGACGCGGATCGAGTAGCTGTCGGCCTTGCCCTCGGGGTCGCTGAAGTGGGTCTCGAAGGTCAGGATGCGCTCGCCGTTTTCCTGCCGGGTGGCCACGCAGCGCACGCTGAAGCCCGACTCCTCGTCGAGCGTTTCGATGTCGCGGATCGGATCGTGGTTGGCGCGCGGGGTGCAGTCGACGCAGCGCACCTGGTAGGCCATGTCAAAAAAGAGCGGCGCCGGATCCTTGTCGTTGCACGCACTGAGCGCGAGGCAGGCAAAAAGCGCAACAAAGCCGGGCGGGCGTGGCAGGGAGGACTTCACTGCGGCTAGCGGATGTCGGTTGGAGGCCATCGAAATTCACCCCGAGAGTCGCCGGCGAGCTTACCTTGGGGGGTGCTCAACCCGCAAGCGCCCGCTCCAGGTCGCCGCGCAGGTCTGCGAGCGCTTCGAGCCCCACCGACAGCCGGATCAGCCCATCGGAAATGCCCAAGGCCTCCCGCTGCGCCGCCGGCACCGCGGCGTGGGTCATGGTGGCCGGATGCCCCACCAACGATTCGACCCCGCCGAGGCTCTCGGCGCAGGTGAAAATCCGGAGCCCCGCCATCACCTGGCGCGCCCCCTCGAGGCCACCCTCGACCACGCAGGAAACCATGCCGCCAGCCCCCGCCATTTGAGTGCCCGCAAGCGCATGCTGGGGATGGGAGCTGAGGCCCGGGTAGTGCACGCGCTCGATGCGCGGATGGCCCTCGAGCCACTGGGCCAGGGCGCCCGCCAGCTCCACGTGTCGGCGCATGCGAAGGGGCAGCGTCTTGATGCCCCGCAGTACCAAGAAGCAGTCGAAGGGCGATGGCACGGCGCCGGCCGCGTTTTGCACAAAACGCAGGCGCTCGGCCAGCCCGTCGTCGCGGCAGACCAGTGCTCCGCCGACCACGTCAGAGTGACCGTTGAGGTACTTGGTGGTGGAGTGGACCACCAGCGCCGCCCCCTGCGCCAGCGGTCGCTGTAGCACCGGGGTGGCGAAGGTATTGTCCACCACCATCGGGATGCCGCGGTCGCCGGCGAGCTTTCCGATGGCCGAGAGGTCGACCAGTTTCAGCAGCGGATTGGTCGGGGTCTCCACGAAGATCATGCGCGTGTTTTGCTTGAGCGCTGCGGCCACCGCGCCCGCCGCGGTCATGTCGACCCAGCTCACCTCGATGCCCAGGGGCACGAAGATGCGCTCGAAGATACGGTAGGTGCCCCCATAGACGTCGTCGCAGGCCACCACATGCTCGCCGGGCTTGAGCAGCTGCAGGGCGGCGGTGATGGCGGCGCAGCCCGAGGCGAAGGCGATGCCATGGGCGCCGCCTTCGAGCTGGGCCACACAGCGCTCGAGCTGCTGGCGCGTGGGATTGTTGGTGCGCGCGTACTCGAAACCCCGGTGCTGCCCCGGGCCGTCCTGGGCGAAGGTGCTGCTGAGGTGGATCGGTGGCATCACCGCGCCGGTCTCCGGGTCGGGGGGCTGGGCTGCGTGGATGGCCAGGGTGTCGAGGTCAGAGAGGTCGCGCATGGCCCGAGAGTAACGCTTCCCATTCATTCGCGATCGCCGTTGATGCACAATGCCGGCCATGCGCGGCTCGCAGTTGCTCGGCCCTGACGTTCTCAAAGCCCTCGAGTCCGACCCCTCGGCGCTCGACCCCGAGGTGCTGGAGGAGCTGCATGCCGAGGACCTGGCCGAGTTCGTGGCGGAACTGCCCGAGGCGGAGGAGGGACGCGTGCTCGACGCGCTGCCTTTGGAGCTGGCCGCCGACGTGGTGGCGCGCCTGCCCCTGGAGCGCGCCGTGGAGCTGGTCGAGCGCCGCGGGCACGAGCGGACCGCACCGCTGCTGCTGGAGATGGCGGCCGACGACCGCGCCGACCTGATCGGGGAGCTGCCCGAGCCCCTGCGCGAGCAGGTGCTTTCGGCGATCGAAGCGCACGAGCCCGAGGTGGCCGAGGATGTGCGCGCGCTGGCCGCCTACGAGGACGACTCCGCCGGCGGTCTGATGACCACGGAGTTTCTGCAGATCGGACCCGAGCTGACCGCCGCCGAGGCCATCGACGCCGTGCGCAGGCTGGCGCGGGAGCAGGACATCGAGTCGATCTATCAGATCTACGTGGTGGCCTACGAAAGGCTGGTCGGCGTGGTCTCCCTGCGCGATCTGATCCTGGGCGCGCCCGCGCAACGCGTCAGCGAGTTGATGAGCGAGAACGTGGCGCGCGTGGCGCCCGAGGACGACCAGGAGTTGGTGGCCCAAACCATGGCCCGCTACGACCTGTCGGTGATCCCCGTGGCCGACGCCCAGGGGCGGCTTCTGGGCATCGTGACCATCGACGACGTCGTCGACGTGCTCGAAGAAGAGGCCACCGAGGACGTGCAAAAGATGGCCGCCATGGTGCCGATCGAGGAGAGCTACTTCCAGACCGGCTTCCTGCAGTTCATGCGCAGCCGCCTCACCTGGTTGGTGGTGCTCTTCGTGGGTGAGCTTTTGACCGCCAGCGTCATGCACCGCTACGAAGCGGACGTGGCGGCGGTGATGGATCTGGTCATCTTCGTGCCGCTGATCATCTCCAGCGGCGGCAACTCGGGCTCCCAGTCGTCGTCCCTGATCATCCGCGCCCTGGCCCTCGGTGAAATGGCGCCGCGCGACTGGCCGCGGGTGCTCTATCGGGAGCTGGGCATGGGACTGGCCCTGGGCAGCATGCTGGCGCTGGTGGGTTTTGCCCGCGCCTTCATGGGCGTGGCCGGCGCCGACCCGCTGGCCATGGGGCTGACGGTGGCCTGCTCCGTGGTGGCCGTCGTCACCCTCGGCACGCTGGTGGGCTCGCTGATGCCCCTGATGATCCAGCGCCTGGGGCTCGACCCGGCTGTTTCGTCGACGCCCTTCGTGGCGTCGCTGGTCGACGTGCTGGGGCTCTTCGTTTATTTCACGGTGGCGCGCTTCATCTTCGCGCTGGCCCTGTGAGTCGCTCTACAAGCCGCGCTGCATCCACATCACGTCCCAATAGCGGCCGAGCTTGTAGCCCACCTCGCGCATCACACCCACCTGCTCGAAACCGACGCGGCGGTGCAGCGCCACCGAGGCTTCGTTGGGCACGGTGATCGCGACCACCGCCACATGCACGCCCGCGCCTTCGAGCTCGCCGAAAAGGCGCTCGTAGAGGCGGCTTCCCAGGCCCTGACCGCAGGCCTCGGGGGCGAGGTAAATGCTGGTCTCCACCGTCTGCCCATAGGCCGCCTTGGGGCGAAAGGGGCCGGAGCAGGCGTAGCCCAGGACGCGGCCCTTGGACTCTGCAACCCAGAGTTGATAAGGCCCGTGCCTGGAGTAGCCCTCGAGCCAGGGCCGCCGTTGCTCGGGCTCGAAGGGCTGGAGATCAAAGGTAGCCGGCGAGCATTCGATGTAGTGGTTGTAGATCGCCGTCAGCGCCGCCAGGTCATCGGCGCCGGCCCTACGGAGTTCGGGGGAGAAGCGGGAGGGCTTGTCCATGGGCTCAAGATAGCCCGAAACGCTCGGCCAGCCCGCCGACCAGCGCCGCCAGCTGCCCCTGGTCGACGAGCGACGCCGTGCAGCCCGCTGGCGCCCGCGGCCGCTCGGGCGAACGCACGAAAAGGCCGAGGCCGCCGAGCCGCACGGCGCGCGCGATGGCCGGGCGGTCGGTGAGGTCGTCGCCCGCGAAGACCACGGAGCGGGCGCCGCTCGCCTTGTACAGGGCCTCGAGCGCATCGCCCTTGTTGGCCGGCTCCAGCTCGGCTTCGAGCACCGCCCTTCCCGGCCGCGGGTGCAGCCCCAGGCGGCGGGCCTGGGCCGCGGCCTGTCGCAAGAGTGCCGCGGCTTGCGCCGGCTTTCGCGTTTGCAGCGTTCGCACGTGCAGGGCTCGACTCGAGGCCTTGTGCTCCAGCTTTGCGCCGACCGGCAACGCCGTGCGCAGGGCCCAGTCCTCGAAGCCCCGAAGCCTGTCGCGCGCCTCTTGAGCGAGCGCAGGCACCCGCGCGCGCTGGCCGGGCCTGAGCAGCAGGCGCCCATGCTCGAGCGCCCGGTAGGCTCCGGCAACCCGCACCATGCGGGCGAGCGCGTGGGCGTCGCGACCCGTCAGCAGCGCCACCCGCAGCTCGGGGCGACGAGCCAGCTTGCGCAAGGCGCGGGCAGTCGGCTCGGGCACGCGGGCCGAGGCCGGATCGTCGACGATGGGCGCCAGCGTGCCGTCGACATCAAAGGTCAAAAGCAGCGGCGGCGGCAGCGCAGTGATGCGATCGATCAGGGCCTGCAGGCGCCTTGACTCCGAGTCCATGGTCTTTGGAAGTGAGTTCCTGACAAGCGGCTCAGGCCATCGTCTCGAGCTTCTCTTCCATCGACTCCAGCACGCTGCGGTCTTCCCAGATCGGGATCTCGGCCTCGACTAGCTTCTCGCGGGTGCGCGGGGTGATGGCGCCAACGCGGAACAGGGCCGGCATCATCAGGTGCTTGAAGGCGTGGACCTGATCGCTGGGCGGCTTGACCTTGACGCCCTGCTGGCGCGCTTCCATCACGCCCTTGACGAGATCGGCCGGGTCGATGTTGACCGCCTGCAGCACCTGTAGAAAGCCGCCATCGAATTGGGGGCCACTGCGAATCTTGGAGCCGCGCATCAGCTTCAGCGCCTCAAAGGCGAACTCGGCCACGTCTTCGCGGTCGTCCTCGTGCATCTGCTCGATGGTCTTGCCCACGTAGAAGCCGCCGAAGGCCACGTGCCGGGCCTCGTCGCGCATGACGTAGTGCAGGATCTCCTTGAGCAACTCACAGCCGGTGACGTTGCGCATGTTGTGAAACGAGCCCAATGCCAGACCCTCGACCACCATGTTCATGCCGATGGCGATCTTGACCCAGTGGTCGGCCGTGAGCGTGATGTCGATGAGCTTTTTGAGCCACTCGCCCATGGGGTAGATCATGGCCAACTTCTTGATGTAGCGGTCGTAGACCTCCACGTGGCGCGCCTCGTCCATGGTCTGGGTCGCGGCGTAGAGCTTGCCTTCGTAGTCGGGCACCGCATGGGTCAAGGCCGCGGCGGTCATCAGCGCGCCCTGTTCACCGTGCAGGAATTGCGACAGCTGGTAGGCGGCGATGTGGGCGCGCAGGGCTTCCTGCTGGGACTTGGGCAGGCTCTGCACGAAGGGCACCGCCGACAGACCGAAGCGATCCTCGTCGATCAAAGGTCGCGAAGGATCGATCTCGTAGTCCCAGTTCATGTCGCTCTCGGCATTCCACTGGAACTTCTTGGCCTTCGAATAGAGCTTGGAGAGTTCTTCCTGGTCGATGTCGTAGCTGAACTGCCAACACACCTCCATCGGGGCCTTCAGGACATCGGTGGTATCCCAACTCGTGGTCATTGCTTCTCCTCCAACGCTTCCTGCAACACGTAACGACAAATCATCTCGGTCAGCTCCGACATCACGCGCTCCGGATCGGGCTCGCTGGCGCCGCGCAAAAACAGCTGCATGGCGGCCATGTCGATGCTGTGGTGGATCAAAAAGGCGGCGGCGGCCGGGTCGAGTCCGGGGCGGACCAACCCGCGCTGCTGGGCAAAGCTGATCAGATCGCTTAGACGCTGGATGCCCAGCTGCTCGACGCGGCGATAGCGGCGACCAACCTCGGGATCGCGGGCGGCCAGGTCCAGGATCACCAGATAGAGCGAGGGCCGACTGCGCAGGCGCCGGTAGGCGCGCTTGAGCCAGCTGTCGATGGCGCAGCGCGGGTCGTCGCCCAGGAAGGCCTCGAAGTCGAGCTCGCCGCGGCGCTGGGCGGCGACGCGGTCGCCGATGCCGTCGATCAGCTCGAGCAGCAACACGCGCTTTTCCGGAAAGTGGTGATAGAGGGTGCCGACCGCGACACCGGCCCGACGCGCCACGTCGCTGATCGAGGTGCCGTCGTAGCCGCGGCTGCGGAATAGCTCCTCGGCGGCGGCCAGGACCTTCTCGCGCGTGGCACGGCCGCGGGCCTGGCCGCGACGGCCGACGGGCAGGACTGCGCTGGTCGCGGCGTCGCTCACGGCCCCATGATAGCTGAACTCAAAACCGAATCAAGCCTCGAATTAGAGAACAAAAAGCGTTTGGTTTCAGTACCTTATATGAACATCCGAAAACCGAGGGAAATTGCGGCCACCAGTTCAGCCTACCTCCTCCCCGTCATCGTCCCGGGTATCCAGCAGCGAAGCCCGGCCGATGCCGTGGGCCCCGAAACGGGCCTGCAGCTCCTGGGTGACCCGCTGCACGCGCCCGCGCCGCTCCTGCCCCGGGTCGGCGAAGAGCGACTGCTGCAGCGGCCCCGAGCCCAGCTCGGCGGCGGCGACACCGACCAGGCGGATGCCCTTCGGATGCGGCAGCAACTGGGCTGAAAGCTCGCGCGCCACCCCGTAGAGGCTGTCGGTATCGAAGCAGGGCGCGTTCAGGCGCCGCTGGCGCGTGATCAACTGGAAGTCAGCATATTTGATCTTGATGCGCACCACCTGCGCCCACAGGCCGGCGTCGGTGAGCCGCCCGGCCACCGCCGCACAGTGACGCAGTAGCTCGTGTTCGACCTCGGCGCCGCTGCGAATATCCCGCTCCAGGGTGCGCTCCTCGCCGATGGACTTGGCCGCGCGCCCGGCCACCACCGGACGTGGGTCGATGCCGCGCGCCAACTGCCCGACTTCGATGCCCCAACTGCCGAGCAAGTCCTGAAGCGCGCGCGTGTCGGCCGCGGCCAGGTCTCCGATGCGACGGTAGCCCGCCTCCCGCAGGCGCGCGGCGGCCACCTTGCCCACGCCCCACATGCGCTCGATGGGCAGCGGCGCCAAAAAGCCCGCCACATCGTCGCCGACCACGTAAAGCCCGTCGGGCTTGTTCATGTCGCTGGCGATCTTGGCGACAAACTTGCACGGCGCCACGCCCGCCGACGCCGTCAAGTGCAGCTCGCTGGCGATGGCCTGACGAATCGCCTGCGCAATGCGCTCGCCGTCGCCGAAAAGCGCGTGACTTCCGCTCACATCGAGGAAAGCCTCATCCAGCGACAGTCCTTCGACCAGCGGGGTAAAACGCCGAAAAATGGCGAAGACGTGGCGACTGACCTCACTGTAGTGGCCGTGGCGCGGGGCGATCACGATGAGCTGTGGACACAGCTGTCGGGCCTGGGCGGTGGGCATCGCCGAGCGAATACCGAAACGCCGCGCTTCATAGGATGCCGCCGCCACCACTCCCCGACGCGAGGCGCCACCGACCGCCAACGGCCGGCCGCGCAACGAGGGATCGTCGCGCTGCTCCACCGAGGCGAAGAAGGCATCCATGTCCACATGCACGATGGTGCGCGCCACGGCCCCATCATGCCGCGGCCGGGGCCGCCCGGCGAGTGCGGCATCAACCGCCGACGAGAAATCCGGGGTCGTAGACCGTGGCCGAAAGGCTTCCGACCACCGGTGCACCGTCGGTCGTCGCCGCCTGGTCCAGCGTGAGCGTGCCCTCGCCCAGAAGGCCCAACAGCGTGCCCTCTTGATCCCCCTGTTGTTGCACGATCAGGCCGCGGGTGATGTTGAAGTCCAGGGCGAACATGCCCGGGCCCAGGTTGGCGGGCGCGATCTGGACCACCAAAAGTAGACTGCTGCCGTCGAGCTGCTGCATCACGAGCAGGATCACGGCCTCGAAGTCCGGGGAGTCGGCGTTTTGGTCGATGCCCGCAAGCGCGGTCATCAGGCCCAGGGGATTGGGGGCGTAGGGGAAGTCGACGCCGGTGGGCGTGAACGTGGCGCTAAAATCCGTGGGGTTGACCGCCGGATTGTCGAGACTGTTCCAGACGGTGTCGAAGGTCGCTTCAACCCGCCCTCGCGCCTGAAAGCACATGCTATCTCGCAGAGTGGCGGCCTCTGGAGGCAGGCCTGCGCTCAATTGCGTTCGCACCTGCTGTTCCCTGGCGACGATGAAGGCCTCCAGGTTGGCCACGCCGTCTGCAAAGCCCGCGCGCTGAGCCGGTGGAATGTGGGGCTCTATCAGCGCTCGCATGCGCGCTATCTCGTCCAATCGATCGGCAGCGCGAAACTCGTCGAGCAAGCTCTCCATGCGCTCGAGGTAGCGCGCGCGACCGGCGGCATCCGAGTACAGCACGTTGGCGACCATGCCCTGGGTGACAGCTGCGGGCAGGGCCTCGCCTGTGCGATCCTCGCCATTGTCGAAAAGTTGATCGGCGCCCCAGGGCATGAAGACAAAGCGACCGTCCGTGGGGTCCGCATAGACGTAGAAGTTATTGGTATTGGCGCTGTAGCCGTCGCCGTGGCCCACCAGCGACTCCACCGCCCAGAAGCTGATAAAGCGCTCCACGTCCACCACGGCCTCGAGCGCCGCGACCGCGTCGCCCGGCGCCACGGCCGCGTCGATCACGGCCTGCAGGTCGGCTCGGCTCGGGTCGCTGACCTGGTTGGTCTTCTGCTCGAAGGTTCCCTGCCAGCCGCTACGGAAGTCGCTCAGCGTGCCCTCGTAGAGATTGCCCCCGTCATCGTCGAAGTGCTGGCGTAAGAACGGCTTCTTGACCGACTCGACGTGGGTGTAGACGCCCAGGTCCACATTGTTGACCAAGACGCGGGCGAAGTTGCAGCGCGGGGCGGGCACGCCGGCGTCTCGGAAGAACGCGTAGCCCAGGCATTGGTTCAGGTGGCTTTCGTCCTGCTTATTGTTGTTCAGCGTCATGCGCCGCATGCCCTCGAGGGTTTGCCCGGGCACATACTCGCCGAAGTCGATCTTCAGGGACGGCTTGTCGTAGCTGAGCGAACCGAAGAAGCCCTTCTTACGAACTCCCGCATTGGGCACCTCGACACCGTCGACGCTCACGTCGGCGGGTACAAAGGTGAAGGGACTGCCGAAAGGATCGGCCTGGCAGTCGTCGCCGCCGAAAATATCGAACAGGGAACGCTCCTGGGACCGGATCAACTCCCAGTCGCTGTCTGCGAGCGTGATGCGCACCTCGAGCAGGCGGTTGGGGTCGAAGAAGGGAGCCGCGTGGTCGATGTTCGGGTCAACTGGGGCAGGAGCGATCGTGCTCGCTTCGACAGGGCTGGCGTCCTGCTTGGCGGACGCGTCGACCACGACCTCCTCCGCGCCGGCATCCACCAGCTCGCCAGCCGCGTCCGGACCCGCCGCCGCACCGTCATCGCCGCAGGCGACGAGCGCGAGCGACCCGACGAGTAAAAACAACGTACACCGATGGCATCGAGGTTTCATCATCCTGAAGCTCGCATCACCTTTGAGTTGTCCCCCCATCAAGAGGCCAAAGAGCGATCGCTCGGCTTTGCGACGCCGCTTTTTCGATGGCGGACCATTTGTGTCTATTCACACCTCCCAGGCCGACGCGCAAGGGCTGTGGTCGCCGTCTCAACGGCGGGCAGCTCAACGCGGCCTTTCCATGACCGGATCGCGAAGCGATTGGGCATGGCATCAAGATCCCGTTCTTGCTACTGTCATCGAACCATGTCGGGGAGTGATCGCGTTGTCCTGCGCAGGATCCTCCGAGTCCTTCGGACCGGAGCGCTGGGGATCGGAGCGGGCGCATGTGCGGACTCCCACGGCCGCGGCGAGCCCCTGGACTACGAGCCACAACCTGTGCCCGTACCGATGGCGGCCACCGTGCCTCCGATGCCAGTTGGCACAGACACTGCTGTAGCCGGGCCGGAGCCCGCGGCACAGCCGGTGGCCAGCATGGCTCCGGTCGCGACCGGAGCGCCCGTGCCAGTCGAAGCTTGTTCTCGACCACTCGGTTCCGAACCGAGGCAAACTTTCGCGGGAGAATGGATCCCGGAGTGCGGAGCCACATCCGAATTCTCCGTGGTCAGCGTTTGCTTCCCACCCTCATCCGACGAAGCGGACGCGGGCGTCAATTGCGAGCAGGATCCTCCTTCCGACAGCTGCATCCTTGAGGGCTATCGCTGCGGTCTGGCTTCCGGCGGCAGCGAAATCCTGTGTGGCCCGGTAGTCAGCGACCAAGACGGTTGCTGCTACCTGGTCGCCGGGGGATGCCCGATCGGACGCCCCTTCAGCATTGGGGGCGTCGCGCGCATCGCCTCCCTGCAGCCGGGTGACGGATGGCAGCGACCTTTCTCCGTCGGGTCCGATGCGCTCTCATACGCGGAGCGACTCGCACTGGCCGACAGCTACCGGCAGGACGGCCTGGCCGAGCACGCATCGGTCGCTTCCTTTTCGCGCTTCGCCCTGCAGCTGCTGGCCCAGGGAGCACCAGCCTCGCTGGTCGAGCGCGCGCTCGAAGCCACACGCGACGAGCTGCGGCACGCCGAGCTTTGCTTTGGCCTGGCCAAGCGCTACGACGGGCGCGCGTTGCAACCCGGCCCGCTTCCCACGGCCGACGCCCTCGCCGACGGTACCGACGCCGTGCACATCGCGGTTTCCCTGGCCGCAGAAGGCTGCATCGCGGAGACCGTCTCGGCACAGCTGATCGCGGCCGCCCGCGACCGCGCCCATGACAGCGCGGCAAAGAGCGCCCTGAGCCGCATCGCCCGCGACGAGCTGGCCCACGTCGAGCTGGCCTGGGAGAGCCTCGCGTGGCTGCTCGTACAGTCGGGCGATCACGTGCGCAGCGCGGTGGAAGGGGTGTTCGCACAAGCCCACCGCCACGTGGGCCTGGGCTCGATCGCCCCATCCCAGCACGCCTCGAGCACACGCCTGGCCGATCACGGTTATCTGCCGGTCATCACGCGCCGCGCCATCGCCACGCGCGTCTTGCAGACGGTTGTAGCCCCGGCCGCGGTCGAGTTGCTGCGCTCCCGCCGAGTCGCCTGACTGACCTCGACCGGGGGCGCTGCGTCGTCAATCAACTCGCCGTCACCGGCTCCGAGGACGCCGGCCAGGTCGAACGCGGCTTCGGCTGGTTCGCCGATGACTTCAGCGAAGAAGTCCAGCACTGCAGACGCAGTCGTCGCATGACGCACAAATTCCCGGAGCGCGCACCACCTCATGCTGGCGTCACGGTCCTCGGCGAATGCGTCGATAGCCGCGGGCTGGACCGCGGTTCGGCCCACGCTTGCTGAAGCGACCGGATGCCAGCCCGACCACATTTTAGCGACACCAAAACATGGTCGGGCATGGCCGAGCGTGCACCTACCCGCGTTCGGCGGGCGGCGCCACGGCCAACACTATCGGCAGACGGCCTTGCTCACGAAGGGCTGGAAGTCGTCGACGGTCTGGTTCGACAATCCCAAAAACCCCCGGCATTCGTCGTCGGATTCGCAACCGATGAACTTGCAGAAGCCCTCGTCGCAGACCTGGAACTGGGAGGCGCAGGCGCCGTCATTTTCGCAGGGGACCTTGCAGACCGAAATCTCCGGATCGATGTCGGAAGGCAAGCATCGCGAAAGGCGCGCATCTTCCGGGCCCTCGCCAGCGGCCAGCACGCATTCGCGGTCGCTCGAGCAGCCTGTCTCCACGCACTCCCCGTCCTTGCACGAATGAAATAGCGGGCATTCCTCGTCGGCCATGCACGGTCGCTCGCAGCGGCCCTTGCGACAGGTCTCGCCCTCGCCGGAATCACAGTCATCGTCCTCCAGGCACTGCACGCAGCTGCCGGCTTCGCAGATCGGGGCGCCAAACGGACACTCGCTGTCGCCGGAGCAGGAATCGTCGACAACGCAGCGTTCTTCTTCGCACTTGAGCGTGCAGATGTCCTCGCAGTCGGGATCGCTGCAGATCGGGTCGAAGGGGTCGAAGAGCGGATTGTCGCAGTCGCAGGACCGGCCCTGGCAGGTGCCGCTGCAGTCGTCGTCTGTCACACACGAAAAGAAGCTGAAGGAACAAATGCCCGACACGCAGGTATCGAGGCAGTCGGCGTCCGCTTCGCAGGTGGTGAACGTGTTCGTGCAGGAGCCCGAGCCACAACTTCCATCACCGCACTCGCTCGAGTCTGTGCATCCGAATGGAACGCAATTGTCGAGGCTCGAAGACTGGCAAATTAGCGCCCGATCATTGCACTTGGGCGGAGCCTCGCTGGGCCGGTTGCCGCAGCAGTCTGCCGTCTCGGAGCAATCGATCCGATCGCATTGCTTGGCGCTCACTTCAATATCGAAGTCGTTCTTGGAGCACACGCCACGGATGCAGGCCAGCTCCTTTTCGCAGTCGTTTCGGGCGGCGCAGCTCTCTCCGCGCTGTCCCTTCTGGGCGGGCGCGGTTTTCTGGGCGCCCCCGAGATTGCAACCGGCTGCCATCACGAGCGCCATCGCGCCAACGAATAGAGTTCTGGTAGTCGTCATCAAACCCTCCCTGCGGCCGCTTTTCGATGAGTACCCGATACGCTCGGTTCGTGGCCGCACGCGTGAGAACGCGAGCCTCGCACGGCCAGCTTCGCGATGTCCACTTTGGATCTTCGCCCTTGGGCGTGGGGACCGACGCTCAACGTTCGAGCTGCTCGAGGTAGTCGTCGGCCCAGCGATGCACGTCGAGTTTGTGGACCTCGGCGCGCAGCTCGTTCATGCGTGCGCGGGCCTTGTCCTGCGGCATCGCGAGCGCCGTCTTCAGACTCTGGGCCAAGGCATGGGTGTCGTAGGGATTGACCTGCAGCGCGCTCTGCAAATATTGGGCAGCGCCCGCGAACTCGCTGAGCACCAGCACGCCGCCACCGTGGATGCGGCAGGCCACGTACTCCAGCGCCACCAGGTTCATGCCGTCGCGCAAGGGTGTGACCAGCGCCACGTCGGCGGCCCGGTAGTGGGCGTAGAGCTGGGCCGGCGGCAGGTTGCGGTAGAAGTACTGGATGGGAATTCGGCCGGCCGAGGCGTAGCGGCCGTTGATGTCGCCCACCAGCTGGTCGATGTTGGTCTTGAGGTCGGCGTAGGCCTTCACGTCGGTGCGGCTGGGCACCATGATCTGGACCAGAACGTAGCGATTGCGCGCGCTGCGGTCCGAACGCAACAGTTGCTCGAAAGCCAGCAAACGCTGGGGGATGCCCTTGGTGTAGTCCAGGCGGTCGACTCCCAGAATGATGCGCCGGTGATCCACGGTCTTCTGGATGCGCTCCATGTCGGCGCTCACCTGGGGATCGGCCGCCATGGTCTGAATCGCATCGAGCGGCACGCCGATGGGCGCCACCACGACCCGCAGCGTGCGCCGTCCACAGCGCACGGTCATGCGCGAAAAGTCCACCTGGCTGTCGGGCACCAGATCGACCACACAGCGCAGGAAGTTCTGTGCGTAGGCGTCGGTATGGAAGCCCAGCAGGTCGGCCCCCAACAAACCCTCGAGCAACCACCGCCGCCACGGCAGGATGCGGAAGATATCACTGCTGGGCCAGGGGATGTGGCAGAACCAACCGATGCGCGCCTTGGGCCTCTGCTGGCGCACCATCGCGGGCATCAACATCAGGTGAAAATCGTGGATCCAGATCAGGTCGCCGGCGCGGGTCGAGGACAGCAGTGCGTCACAGAACGCCCGATTGGCGCTCTCGTAGGTGTCGAAGGCCGGCCCGCTCATGCGCACAGTGGCCGGCATCGAATGCAGGATGGGCCACAACATGGCGTTGCTGACGCCCTCGTAGAAGCCCTCGCGCACCGCACGCGGAAGCCTCACCTGCGCGATTTCGTAGGGGAGCGACTCGCCCCCCTCCTCGAGCGCCTCCCCCAATTCGCCGTCGCCGGTGCTGACCCAGACGCCCCCGCGCCCGCGCAGGACCGGATCGAGCGCGGCCACCAGGCCACCTGCGGCCCGCACCAAACGCCGGCGCCCACCCGAGCTCTGCACCCGGTAGGGACCGCGGTTGCTTACGACGACCAGCCTACGCCGTGCCCGGGGCAAGGTCCCCTCCGGCCGGCGGCTGACCAAAATTCATCTCCCGCGCGACCTCGCCCACCGTCTCGAGCACCGACTCGAAAGCGGCGGCATTGCAGGCCAGGATGCCACCCAGATTTTGCAGCTGCGCTTCGTCGTAGCGCATGGCGCGACCGAAACAGTCGGTGAAGCGACCGCCGGCCGCCAGCAGGATGGCCTCCGGACCGCAAGCATCCCACTTGCACGAGCGATCCGAGAGGTGCACGTAGAGGTCGGCGTTCTGCTCGGCCAGATGCCCGACCTTCAGGCCCACCGAGCCGCTCGGACGTTCGCTGTCGATGCCGAGCCTTTCGCGGATGGCATCGATGCTGCGGCTGCGGTGGGAGCGCGAGACCACCAGCGATAGCTTTGAAGGCGTCGCGATGTCGGAGACGCACAGCAGCTGCGACTGGCCATCCTGCTCCAGCACCGCCTGGCCGCCCACCACGCCGCGGTAGAGCTTGTCCTTGGCGGCCTGATAGACCACGCCCAGCCGCGAGCGGCCCTCGACGGCCAGGCCCAGCATCACCGAAAACTCTCCGTTACGAGCCACGAACTCCTTGGTTCCGTCGAGGGGATCGACGAACCAGCAGCGCTCGCGCAATAGGGCGTCGCCGTGCTCGGGGCTCTCCTCGGCCACCACGCCGTCGTCCGGGAAGGCCCGCCGCAGCTCGGCCACCAGGAAGTCATTGGCGCGGCGATCGGCCTCGGTCACCGGATCGCGGGCGCCCTTGAAGTCCACGTCGAAATCCGACGCGTAGATCTCGAGCAGAATCTTGCCGGCCTCACGGGCCAGCCGCGTCGCGGTTTCGAGTTCGCGCTCCAACATGGCGGCGGCAGGCTAAATGCCCAACCCGAATTCGGCAATGCCGGACCGCACCGGGACCGCGGCCATCTCAGGACCGCAGCACGACCGCCAGCGCCCCCCGCCCCCCGTGGCGCCCATGGGCGCTGGCGACGGCGAGCACGAGCGGCGCCGCGCCCCCGCGCGTCAAGGCTTCTACCGCCGCATCGGCCAGCACGCCGATGCCGCCCTCCGAGTGCAGGCCCTTGCCGACGACGACCAGCAGCGCGCGCAGCCCGGCCCGGTGGCGCTCGCGCACAAAGGCGGTGACGCGCGCGCCCGCCTCAGCGCGCAACAGACCGTGCAGATCGATGCGGGCCTCGGGCTCGAAGCCACTGCCTTGCAGGCGGTCGAGGAGGGCGGGTTTCTGGCCCTCGCGCAGGGCGCGCACTTCGCCTTCGTCCCACACTACCGAAAAGCGCTGGGCCTCGCCCACCAGGGCCGCCAGCCGTGCCCGCGCGGCGGCCTCGGCTCCCGGATCGAGCGCCGGCGCATCCCTCGGGGCGCGCGCCGCCGGACGTCGCCCCTTTTCGCCCGCAAGCGGTCGCACCCCGGCGTAGGCCTGGTTCCAGGCGGCCAGGTCGGCGGTCGAGCGGGGCTGCCAACCGCTCGGTGCCGGACCGGGCGGCACCGACCCGGCGGCCGGTGGCACGCGGCTGGGGGGCGCCGGCTCGGGCGGAGGCAGGGTCCTCGGCGGTCGCGGTGGCTCCATGCTGGCGAGCCCGGCCTGCTCGAGCAGCGAACTCAGGCCCGTGCCCACGGGCTTGCTCACCAGGCTGCGCGGCGCCTCGGCCTCGGGGCCCGCGTCACCGCCAGCACCCGGGTCGACGCGCCCGGACCGTTTCTTTCGCTTTCTCGACACGGCATCGGAGCAGGGCCTGACGCCGCTGCTGCCGTGATCCTAGCTCGAATCGGACTCAGATCACGCCGTACTGGCAGCCACCTCACTCGGGCGCGAACACCCCGCAAGGGAAGTCTGCGTAGAGCATGGCGTCGACGTTGGCCTGGAAGTCCTGGCAGGCGCTGCCGACCAGCTCGATGGTGCGCTCGTTCTTGAGCTGCCAACCGTTGGGATCGTTACAGCCCAGCGGCACGCCGTTGACCTCCACGAAGCCCGAGCACTCCTGGCCGGCCTGGATCTCGCCGTTGAGCGCCACGTCGCAGCCGACGGCGCCGCCCACGATCTCGGTGAGCACGTTGACCAGGTCGTCCTTGGAGCTGGGCGTAAAGGGCGGCTGGCCGGTGTTGCCGATCTGGGCGACCTGATCGAGATGGGCCTGCAGGCTGGCATCGCTGGCCAGGCTGATGACGAACATCTTCACGCCCTTGGCCGCCCCCACGTTGGCCGCTTCGATGACCTGCGGCGAGGCGTCGCCGCCGGCCCCTCCGTCGCAGAAGTCGTTGGGCGCCCCGTCGGTGGCCAGGATAACGTATTGGGGCCCGAGCTCGGTGTCGAGTTGCACCGCCATCTCGTCGGCCAGGTTGTCGTTGGCCCACTGCAACGCCTTGTGCGTCGGCGTCGAACCGCCCAAGGGCATCTGCGGGTAGAGGCTATCGATGGTGGCGAAGTTGTTCAGCGCCGCGTCGGCGGTGACCAGCCGCGGGCACTCCATGGCGCCGGCCGTCGGGATCACCGCGCCCAGCCCCGGAATGATGGCGTCGAGCCCAGCGCCGACGGCCGCGAGCGGATCGAGGGGGCCATCGTAGATCACCATGCCGAACTCCACCACGCCCTCCAGCGTCGGAATCAGGCCGTCGGGATCCATCAGCGCACTGCGCAGGGCCTCCCAACGCGAGGGGCCGCCGAAGTTCTCACTCATGCTGCCCGAGCCGTCGACCACGAAGTAGACGGTGGGCTTGACGCGCGAGGCGCGCACGTTGGCGCTGGCGCAGCCAACGCCACTGCGATCGACCGTCGAGGCAGCCCCGGTCGAGCCGGCGGCACCCGTGTTGTCGAAACCCGAGGCGGTGTCCGAAGAGGTGTTGCCAAAGGGGTCGTTCGGGTCGCTGGCGGCGCCTCCGCGACTGCCGCCGCGCGACGAGCCTCCGGACGCATCCGCCCCGCAGCCACAGAGCCCACCCGACAGCGCGATGGCCAAGCCCAAGCTGCCGATCAGTCTAAGTACACCCATGCTAACACCTCCGCGAAATGTCCAGACTGCGTACCCACCGCATTCCAAGAACGGGGTCTATCAAAAGCCGGCTTCTACCACGAGTTCCCGGCTGGGCATCACGCCGGAAACATCGGATAACAACATCGCGCCAATAAAAATCCTGCAAACTCCTAGGTAACTCTCTGCGCACTGCGAGCAGGATCTTGCGCACTGCGACAGAGGCTGCGCAGTACGGTGGCGCACATTCAGGCCCGGGTGCGGGCTCTCGCCGCGCAGCCGCTCGCCCGGATGATTCATCGATGGGCGACTGCGGGAGCGGCGCTAGTCTAGTCACCTGTGTCGGTAGTTCTGGGCAAAACTCGGCGAGGGCCGGCGAGTTTTGCCCAGAACTACCGACACAGGTGACTAGAAGCCGCTGCTAAAGCCGAGGGACTCCCCCCTGCAGAGGAACTCGGCACGCTCGGGACAGCCGCGCTCGTCGCTGCCATCCTCGCAATCCGTCTCGCCATCACACTCCCAAGCGACCGGCAACGTTTCGCCGTCGTCGCATCGGAAGCTCGGACAACCGACCTCATCGCTGCCATCGTCGCAATCGGGCTCGCCATCGCACTGCCAGGAATCCGGCACCCGCTCGCCATCGTCGCACAGGAAGCTCACGGCCCGGAGGTCAGCCTCACTGCAGCTGGACTCGTCTTCGCCATCGGAGCAGTCGTGCTCGCCGTCGCAGACCCAATCGGGAGGGAGCACCTCCCCGTCGCCGCACCTGAAGCTGAATTGGTCAACGCAAGCATTGATGCAGGCCGCGCCAGAGTCGGATAGGAGCGGGTGGCCACCGCTGCAAACGGCGACCTCCAGCTGCTCGCAGCTACTATCGGTGATGCACCTGGAGATGCAGTCGTTGATGGCTCGGTCGCCTTCGGACTCCACCTCACACTGGTCGGCCACACCGTCGGAGAACACCTCACAGGAGCGCAGCTTGGCCACCGCCCGCCGGCAGTCGGCGGAGGCCGCGGCGCCATCTCCAGCGTCGCCCCCCAGGCAGGCGCTGAACCATAGGACCAGCGAGGTGCACGCAATGCTTCGTAACTTCGCCATGAACCCTCCCATGCGGTGGCGCGCACCGTAACCCCAGCCGCGCCGGCCGCGCAACTCGCCTGCGGTGCGCAAGCGCAGCCAAAAAGCCGGATCAGAAGCGCCCATGACCGCGAAATTGCAGGCGACGCCGGGCCCGATGGGCCACGACGGACTTGACGTCCCGACCCCAGCGGCGGCTCAATTGCTTTCGTGTTCTCGTTGGTCGTCACGGAGCGGGGCGGAGCGCAGCGGCGGCTGAGCTTCAATGGCTCCGAGGTCAGCGTCGGGCGCCTCGACGACAACGACGTGGTGCTGCCGAAAAACAACGTCTCCAAGCACCACGCGCGGCTGGTGCTCAAGGACGAGCGCTTCCTCCTCGAGGACATGGGCAGCACCAACGGCACCTATGTCAATGGACGTAAGATCGCTTCACCCATCGTGGTTGCCGGTGGGGACAAGATCTACATCGGCGACTTCATCCTCGCCATCGCGCCGGCGACGGGCGCGGCTTCGTCGGCGCCGTCGCGCCCGGCCACCGAGCCAGCACCGCCACACGGAAGCGACCCCGGGCTCGGCGCTCCCGGCGGGGTCGATCCCCTGGAGCGCGAGCCAAGGGCCGCTGCACGCGCAGCAGTTGGCGTGCAAGGTCGGGGCGTCGCGCCGCCAGCGCCCGCCGGAGCCGCTTCGCGGGGCGGCCCCACGGTGCCCTTGCCACCGCCCGCCAGCAGCCTGCCGGGTCCGGGACGCCAGGCGCGCGGCGACGAACAAACCGGCGAGCGCCCCAAGCGCCCCAGCATGCCGCCGCGCGTGGAGGATCCGGACTCGGGCAGCGGCCCGGCCACCTCACCAGCGGTGCTGGCCCCCTCGGTGCGCTTGCAGGGTGCGCTCAACACGCTGATGGAGCGTCTCGAGGCCGAGTTCGACATCCACCAGCCCCATGAGAGCGCCTTTCCGTCCAAGCACCAGGCGACACTACAGCAGCTGCTCAAGGGGCTGGCCCGCGAGGGCGTGATCGGCCCCGATCTCGATCATCGTTTCCTCGGCGAGGCCGCCGTCAGCGAGGCTGTAGGCCTGGGCCCGCTCGATCGCCTGCTCAACAATCGCGCCGTGCGCGAGGTGGTGGTCGATGGGCCCGCCCGCATCCTGGCCGATCTGGGCGGCGGCCTGTCGCCGGTGTCGAGCTTCTTTTCGTCGAGTGACGCCGTGCGTGCGGTGGCCGCGCGCCTTTTGGCCCGCGCCGAGCAGCCGCTCGAGGCGCTGCCGGTGCAAACGGCCCAGCTCCTCGACGGCAGCCAGGTGCAGATTCTGAGCCCTCCGCTGACAGCCGGCGAACTGCTGATCAGCGTGCGGGTACCGCCGCGCACCACGACCTCACCCGAAGCGCTGGTCACCGAGGGCGCGCTGTCGAGCGAGATGCTCTCCACCCTGCGGGCGGCCATTCAACGCCGAGTCAACATGCTCATCGTCGGAGGCGGCGGCAGCGGCCTGAGCACGACGGTCTCGGCGCTGTGCTCGATGTGCCAGGATCACGAGCGCATCATCGCCATCCAGCAGAGCCCCTCGCTGTCGATTCAGCACCCCTACGTGCTACCCCTCTACCGCGGCGGGGCCGCCGAGCTCGATCTCTCGACGCTGCTTTCGCACGCTTCGCGGCTGCGTGGCGACCGCCTGGTGATGGACGACCTGGAACCCGAAGACGCGTTGTCAGCGCTGCTTTCGGCCAGCGCCAGCCGCGGCGTGATCAGTTCCATGCACGCCTCGTCGATCAAGGCCGCGCTGCAGCGGCTGCAGGTCTTCGCGCGCCGCTCCCTGGGCGGCGGTGGCGCCGAGACCGCGGCGCTGATGGTCGAAGCCTTCGAGCTGGTGATCCTGCTCGAAATGGACGCCCAGGGCGTGCGCCGCATGAAGGAGATCAGCGAGCTGTCGCTGGACGGCGAAGGACACATCGCCCAGCGCGCGCTCTTCAGCTTCGACGGCAGCTTCCGCAAGAGCAAACACGGCCCGTCTTTTCTGGCCGGTTGAAGTTTGCTACATGGGGCCGCGCCTGCAGTGGGCAGGGAGGCGGCACCTTGAGCGATTCCACGGTACCCGAGATCTACGGCTGGACCCTCGAGCGGCACATCCTCGAGCAGCAGCGCCACGTCGCCGGCGCCAGCGGCGAGTTCACCAAGCTCTTCCAGCAGCTGGCCCTGGCCGGCAAGATCATCGGCAGCCGCGTCAATCAGGCGGGCCTGGCCGACGTGCTCGGAGTCACCGGCGACGTCAACGTCCAGGGCGAAGAGGTGCAAAAGCTCGACGTCTTCGCCAACCACGCCCTGATCCGCTGCCTGGAAGCCGGCGGTCAGGTGTGCCTGCTGGCCAGCGAAGAGGTCGACGACCCGATCCCGATCCCCACGCGCTTTCCGCTGGGCAAGTACGTACTGATGTTCGACCCGCTGGACGGCTCGAGCAACATCGACGTCAACATCTCCATCGGCACCATCTTCAGCGTGCACGAGCGGCTGAGCGGCGCGACGGAAAAGCCGGGCTTGCGCGACTGCCTGCAGCCCGGCCACAAGCAAGTCGCCGCCGGTTACATCATCTACGGCTCGTCCACCATGTTCGTCTACACCACCGGCAAGGCGGTGCACGGCTTCACCCTCGACCCCACGGTCGGCGAGTTCTTCCTCTCCCACCCCAACATCCGACTGCCCGAGCGCGGCAAGATCTACTCGGTCAACGAGGGCAATAGCGCCAAGTGGGACGACAGGGTGCGCAGCTGGGTGGACGCGATGAAGCAGGAGGGCAGCGGCCCCGGCCGGCCCTATTCGAGCCGCTACATCGGCACGCTGGTGGCCGACTTCCACCGCACACTGCTCAAGGGCGGCATCTTCGCCTACCCCGCCGACAACAGGAACCCCGAGGGCAAGCTGCGGCTGCTCTACGAGGCCTCGCCCATGGCCATGATCGCCGAGGCGGCCGGCGGCGCCGCCACCACCGGCCACGAGCGCATCCTGGACCTGCAGCCGCGGGAGCTGCACCAGCGGGTGCCGCTGTACATCGGTAGCAAGCTCGACGTCGAGGACCTCGAGCGCGCCCTGGGTTGAAGTGCTCCGGGCGTGAGCGCCCCGAGCAGAACGCGCCCGCCGGGAAATTGGCTGGTCGGCCGTGCAGTGCTATGCCCGTGACGGAGCCGGCGGCGGCCGCAACGACCCATGACCCAAAAACGCCTGATTTTCCTCCTCAAACTGGCCGTCTCGGTCGGCATCATCACGATCGTCTACGGCAAGGTGATGACCCGCGACGGAGCCGCCGGACTGGGCGCGCGGCTGAGCCAGATGTCCTGGGGCTGGATCGCAGCCTCGGCGGCGATGCAGCTGTGCGCAATCGCCGCCGCCGTGACGCGCTGGAATGTGCTGCTGCGGGGCCAGGGCGTGCGCGCGCCGCTGCGGCACCTGGTGGGCTCCTTCATGATCGGCCGCTTTTTCGGGGCCTTCACCCCCGGCGGGCTCGGGCTGCAGGGCTACAAGCTCTACGACATCGCGACCCAAACCGGAAAGACCGCGCGGGCGACCGCCACCGTCGGCATCGAGATGGTGCTGGGTCAACTCTCGCTTTCAGCCGTGTTGATCGCCGGCTCGGTCTTCGGCGTGCGCTTTTTGGGCATCAGCGGCGTGCTGATCGTCAACGCCTTCTTCCTCGGCCTGATCGCCGTGGCCGTGACGCTGCTGGCTCGCCCGGCCCTGTTCAGGCTGGTCGCAGATCGGCTGCCGCCAGCGATTCGCACGCGCCTGCAGACCACCATCGACGCGGTCTGCGCCTACGAGGGGCGCAGCGCCCTGGTGATCGCCTCGGCCCTGCTGGGCATGGCCGTACACGCCTTCAACAACCTGATCTACGTGTGCGCGGCGCGTGCGCTAGGGGCCGAGCTGGGCTTGGGCGAAGTCTTCTTCGCCTCGGGACTGCAGATCTTCGCGACGCTGCTGCCCCTGTCGATCAACGGCATCGGCCTGCGCGAGGTCACCGCCAAGGCGCTTTACACCACCGTCGGCGTAGCCGAGAGCGTGGCGCTGCTGATTCCCACCGTGGGTTTCATCGTCGAGATGGCGATTTCCTCCATCGGTGGACTGGTCTTCCTGGCCCGCCGCGTGGGCTACCGGGTCGAGATCGCGATCGATGATCCGGAGCGCGAGGACGCGGCCAACGCCCACATCGAGCGCGTGGCGCGCGAGGACCAGCCGACCGTCGGCGCTGGCCTGCGCGTGGGGCTGTGCGCAGGCATGATCGGCGGCGCCCTGGTGGGCCTGGGCGAGGCCGCGGTGATCCTGGCGTCGGCCTCGGGCGGCGCCGACTACTCGGTGCTGGCCTACGGCGCGGCGGCCTACGCGGCCATCTGCATGCCGGCCGCTGGCGGCTTCGGCCTGGCCCTGGCCCTGAGCGGGCAGCTGATGGCGCGCCGCGCCGTGCCCGAAGCCAGGGCCAGCGCACGCATCGCGGCCCTGGTCGTGGCCAGCTTCGGCCTGGTGCTGGGCGCCTTCCGCGTGCGCCGCGATGTCTTCCACGAGATGCTGAAGTGGAAGAGCGGCCAGGGGCTTTTGGTGCTGCTCGAATGCCTGCTCGCCGCCGGCGTCACCTACCTTTTGCTTTCGCTGCTTTTGCGTCTGCTGCTCGAGCGGCGACCGGCGGCACTCCTGTTGCGCCCGGCCGGTCTGCTGGCGCTCGCCGTTTCACTCGTGGTTGCCGGCTTCAGCGGCGCCGATCGCGCGGCTGCGCCGTCGGCCGACGCGACGGCGAACAATCCAGCTGCGACTCCGCCGCCGGCCAGCGCCTCCGACGTGCTCTTCATCGTCGTCGACACCCTGCGCGCCGACCACCTGCCCCTCTACGGCTACGACGCGATCAAAACCCCGGCCCTCGAAGCCTTCGCGCGCGACGCCATGGTCTTCGAGCAGGCCTTTTCCAACGCCAGCTGGACGCGGCCGAGCTTCGCTTCCCTGATGACCGGGCGTTATCCCTCGAGCCACCAGACCACGCGCAAGAGCAGCTCGCTGCCCGCCGAGATCGTCACGCTGGCCGAGGCCATGCAGGCGGCCGGCTACCGCACCGACGGCATCGTCACCAACTACAACCTGGCGCCCTTCTTCAACTTCCAGCAGGGCTTCGACCGCTACCACTACCTGGAGCCCGAGTTCGTGCTCGGCGCTGGCGACACCGCCGCCAAGCTCCTGCTCGTGCAGCTGTCGCGCCAGTTCATCGAGCGCCGCCGTGCCAAAAACGGACAAGTCGCCCGCGGCAGCGCCTACCGCGACGCCGAGGAGGTCAACCGCGAGATCCTGGCGGCCTTCGACCGCCGCAAGGGCGGTCCCGGTGGCGGCGAACCGGCCTACGTCTTCGCCGGCTACATGGATCCGCACGATCCCTACTACCCCCATCCCTACGACGGCACTGGCTACTCGCGGGCGGCCAACCAAAAGCCCGATCCCAAAGAAGCCCCGACCCTGCGCGCCCTCTACGACGGCGAGATCGTCTTCTGGGACGAACACTTCGGCAAGCTGCTGGCCGAGCTCAAAGAACGCGGCCTCTACGACGCCATGACCATTGTGATCACCTCCGACCACGGCGAGGAATTCATGGACCACGGCGGCTTCTGGCACGGCACCACGCTCTACGACGAGCAGGTGCACGTTCCACTGCTGGTCAAGCTCCCGAACAACCGCCGCGCCGGCCAGCGTGTCGACCACTGGGTCGAGGGCGTCGACATCATGCCCTCCATCCTGCGCCAAAACGGCCTTCAGGTTCCCGAGGGCGTGCAGGGCAAGGGCCTGATGCAGGGCTCGGAGCAGGTCTTCGCCGAAGAGGACCACGAGGGCAACGTGCTCAAGGCCCTGCGCATCCGCCGCGGCGGCGCCGAAATCAAAATCATCGAAGCCAACGCCGGAAACCCGCGCGGCCTCGAACCCTACGAACTCTACCGCCTGGACCAGGACCCCGGCGAGCAGGTCAACCTGGCCCACGACCGCGGCGCCGTGCTGCAGGTCGCCGCCACGCGCCTGGAAGAGCACGGGCAGATCGCCCAGGTGGGCCGCGTCGAAAAGAGCGAAGTGGAGCTGAAGGCCAACGCCGCAGCCCTGCAGAAGCTGCGCGCCCTGGGCTACGCTGGCGGCGAAGACGCGCCGAAGAAGAACTGAGGCCTCGGCATCAGCCCCCAAAATCGACGCCGGCGGGCCGGTCGCAATCAGACCGGCGGTGGCGGGGATCGCATCGCCGGGCTGCGCCGCCGGGGCACGCCTTCGGCGGTACTGGCGCAGGGCAGCATCGCAGCCATCGGTCATCGCAGAATGTGGGTATCGAGCTTCATCAGCCCACCATGCTGCGACCCTGGGCCGGGACGCGACACTGCCATCTGAGGGCTCGGCGGGAGTGCTGAGCCGATGATCGGGGTCGATACGATGCCAGATGCAAGGACGGCCGCCGCCGGAATACTCCGTGTATTTCAAGGGGACCGGACCCCGCAGCTGGCGCCGTAGCGGTCCCGAGAGCGGGTCATGACTCCCGCCGAGCACATCTAGAGCGGCGATCTGGAGACCTTCGGGCCTCGAAACAGGCCCAAATCGGCCACCAAAACACGAGCAATTACTTCTATTTGTAAAAAAGTCCTGCGCTGGCGCAATTTTCGTCACGCCAGTCCCTGGTGCGCAATGTGCGGACATCCTAGAGTTGAGATATGGCGTGGTCTGGTGATCGAATTTTGGGATGTTTGGTATTGGTCTCTGCCGTGGCCGGATTCGGCTGCGCGGCGGATTCATCGGGAGGTCGCGGTGACGCGCGAAGCCCGCTCGGGTCGGCCGGGACGGCCACCGGCGCTGCCGGCGGCGGCGCCAGCGTGGGCATGTTCGGCAATACGACCTCCTCGGTCTCCGAGGTCACGCCCACCGGCGAAGTCATCGCCGCCGACGAGTGTGCCGATGGTGAGCGCTGCGGGCCGACGGGTTTGGACCCCAACGACTGCGGCAACCTGACCCTGAACAGCGACGCCGAGACCATCGAGATGCCCGGCAACCTGCTGGTGATCTTCGACCGCTCCGGCAGCATGAATCAGAACTGGGATACCCGCACCAAGAGCCAGGCGGCCGGCGAAGCGCTGCAGGCGGCGCTCGATCCGCTCAAGGACCTGCTCACCGTCGGCGCCGTGCTCTTCCCCAGCCCCGACACCATGGCCCAGGCTGGCTCGGGCTGCACCCCGGGCGACTTCATCTGCGAGCTCGGGGGTTTGATTGTGGGCGGCATCGCTGCGCTCGGCGGCAGCTGCAACGTCAACCCCATCACCTCGCCCGATCAGCTGAACTTCCTGCCCGGGCCCCAATTCATCATCGACTTTCCCAACCTGTGGAGCCTGAGTTCAGGCAGTACGCCCCTGGGCGATGCCGTGGTCATGGCCGACCAGGCGATCGCGAGTTCCACCTTCACCGGCGAGATCGCCGTCGTGATCATCACCGACGGTGAACCCAACTGCGGCACCGACATGAACCAGGTCAACATGTTCGCAGCCAACTGGCTGAGCCAGGGCATCCCGACCCACGTGATCGGATTGCCCGGCGCTGGCGGCGCGGCCAATCTCTTGCAACAGTTGGCCGTGACCGGCGGCACCGGCTCCTTCATCGAGCCCTCCGACCCGGCCGCCCTCGAGGCGCGCCTGCGCGCAATCGTCTCCGAGACCATCAAAGCCGGCATCGACTCCTGCGACATCACCGTCGACCCACCCGCCGAGGATCCGGACCAGCTGCACATGGTAGTCATGGAAAACGGCATCGAGCAGGACGTGCCCCGCGACCTGGCCGCCGACGCCAGCTGGTCGGTCAGCGCCGACGGCAGCCAGATCTCGCTCCAGGGTCAGCTTTGCCAGGACGCCATCGACGGCCGCTTCGCCAGCATCAGCTTCAAGTTCGGCTGCGTCGATCTGCCGCCGCTGCCGCCGCAGCGTCCGCAATAGTTCGCCGGTCGTTCGCTCGTAGTTCGCTGCCCGGGGGCGCGGTCGCAGGCGCGGAGCGGCTCACATGGAGCGCTCCGGCCCACGCTGGCCCGCGCTCTCAGTCCCCCGGCGGGGTGCAGCCGAGCAGGCCCTCGGGCAAGGGCCCGGCGTCGGCCCCGTCGACCGACAGCGGCGTGCCCACCGGCAGCAGGCATTCTTCAAAGGCGAAGGTGCCGCAAATACCGAAGTCACTGCAGCAACCCCAGACCGGACCGGCAAAGCCCAGGAAGCTCGGACACTGGCCGTCGACCGAGGGATCGTCGGGCGGCTCGGTCATCACAGCCGGCAGCTCCAGGGGCGGCAGCGGCTCGGCATCGACCTCGACCGGCGGCGGCAGGCAGAAGCCGATCTGCCAGGGATCGACTCCGCACTCACCGTTGGGCAGACAGCAGGAGAGTCCAACCTCGGGTGTCGGGCATTCCAGCAGGTCGCAGGTCGGTCCGGCATCGCTGACCGGCAGGTTCACCGGCGGTGGATTGGCAAAGCAGACCTGGCCGCTCGCGTAGGGGTCGTTGCCGCACAGACCAAAGGGCGTGCAGCAGGCGCTGCCAATGATCGGAAGCGGGCACTCGTCGAGCACGCAGACGCTGTCGGAAAGCGCGCCCCCCGGCAGCGGTGCACAGTTGAGCCCGAGGCCGAGCGGGTCGACGCCGCACTGGGCCAGGGGCGTGCAGCAGGCCACGCCCACCGGAGGCGAGGGGCAATTATTTAGATCGCACACACCCGGTCCGTCGGGGTCGGTCAGATTTCCCCCGTCCAGCTGGCTGCGATTTCCGCTGAAGACATCGTTTTCGTCATCACTGCAGCCAACGGCCAGCAACGACAAGACGAGCGCCAAGAAAACTCCGAGTCGGATCACGCCATGCTCCTGTGGCCGGTACAGCGCCAGGTTTGGATCGGTTAGGGGTCGAAACCTGCGCACATGCTCCCAGCTCCCCACGGTGCGCGTCCAGTTTCCGACTTTCCTACATGTAGGAAGCCAACCAAGCCCGCCGCAAGCGACCGCGGCTCGTGTCTCGTGTCTCGTGTCTCGAGCGCATGGTCGTAGTCGCAGTCGCAGTCGCAGTCGCGACCGACCATGCGAAGACAGGCCCAGCTCCCTCCCGACGGAAGCGCCCGCGCCTCAGTGCTTTGGCGAAAAACTGTAGGGCACTTCCATCACCGCGCACTTGCCCCCGCTGGGCTCGGCGAAGCGCCATCCCTCGGCCAGCTTGCGCACACAGGCGAAGACGTCGTTGTCGCGCAGACTGCCGGAAACCTTGGCGTTGGTCACCTTGCCGCCCGCGCCCACCTTGAGCTTCAACCTGATACTGCCCTGCAGCAGATTATTGAGCTTCAAACCGCGCTCGTAGCAGCTGCGGACCTGGGCGCGGTTGGAGCCGATCACCTTGGCGGCGGCGCCCCGGTCGAGGTCACCCTCGCAATCCCAACCCCCGGGGGCCGGCGAAGCGCCGGCCTTGCGCTTGCGGACCTTGCGCTTGGGCTCGGGCGCGGGCTCGGGGCCAGCGTCTGGCACTTCCGGTTCCGGCTCCAGCTCGAGTTCCGGCTCGGCCATGGGATTGACGCGTTCGGCTGCGGGCGGAGGCGTCGGCGCCGCCACCGGCTCGGGGGTCGGCTCGGGAGCAGCGAAGAGCCACAGGCCCGCTGCCCCTGCCAGAAAGAGAAGCCCGATAGCGGCGTACTTGAGGTTGCCGTTTTTCTCGGGTGGGCGCTGGCTCGGTGTAGGTGCCACGGCTGAATCCTGGTGCGCGTCGTCCGCGGGCGACGCGTGGTAAGGCCAGAAAGTCTATCGGGAAGCGCTGCCGGCGCAAAGCTTCCCGCCACGGCCGGCCCAAACGCGCCTGCCCAGCCCAGGCGACGATGCGCTATCGTCGGCGCGGAGGTCTCTGGTGAACGACGACGCATTTCACACCCTCGGTGACATGATCGCAGCCCACGCAGCGGCGCGGCCCGACGCCCTGGCCCTGGCCTGCGAAGGTCGCGAGCTGAGCTGGTCCGAGCTCGACCGGCGTCTGTGGCGCGTGGCCCACGCCCTGCGCGGGCTCTCGCTCGGGCGTGGGGACAAGGTGGCACTGGTCAGCCGCAACTCGATCGAAGCCTTCGAGCTTTTCTTCGGCGCCGTGCGCGCCGGCTGCTGCGCGGTGCCGCTGTCGGGTATGTCGGCGCCGGAAACACTCAGGCTGATGATCGAGGACAGCGACGCCAAGGTGCTGGCCATCAGCGCCGAAAACCGCGAGCTGCTCGAGACCGCCGGGCGGCAGCTACCGCAGCTGGTCGAGGGCGGGCTTTTGGGCCTGGACTTCAGCGACGGGGTTTACGGCTCCTACGGGGCATGGGTCAGCGCCGCCTCCGACGCCGCCATCGACGCCGTCGAGCTGGGCATCGGCCCCAGGGACGATTTCAACATCATCTACAGCTCCGGCACCACGGGCGTACCCAAGGGCATCCTGCACAGCCACGCCATGCGCGCTGGCCAGCTGGTGCGCGCCGACCGCTGGGGCTTCGAACCGGCGGCCATCAACCTGATGTCGACGCCCATCTACTCCAACACCACGATGGCGGCGCTGCTGCCCACCCTGGCAGGCGGCGGCGCCACCGTGATGATGCCGAAGTTCGACGAAGAGGGCTTCCTCGAACTCAGCCAGCGCTACCAGGTGAGCCACGCCATGCTGGTGCCGGTGCAATACCAGCGGCTCTTGGCCAATCGGCGCTTTTCGGATTTCGACCTCTCGAGCTACCGCATGAAGCTATGCACCAGCGCGCCCCTGCGCGAGCAGACCAAGGCCGAGCTACTCGAACGCTGGCCGGGGGACTTGATCGAGATCTACGGCCTGACCGAAGGCGGCGCCGTCTGCCTGCTCAACGCCCGCCGCCACCCCGACAAGCTGCATACGGTGGGGCGACCGTCGCCCATGAGCGACGTGCGCATCATCGACGAGCAGGGCAAGGAGCTTCCCGTCGGGGAGATCGGCGAAGTGGTCGGACGCCAAAAGGTGATGATGACGGGCTACTACAAGAAGCCCGAAGCCACCGCGGCCATCATGTGGCAGAGCCCCGACGGCCTGGTCTTCCAGCGCACCGGCGACATGGGCCGCTTCGACACAGACGGCTTTCTGCAGCTGCTCGACCGCAAGAAAGACGTGATCATCTCCGGCGGTTTCAACATCTTCGCGGTCGACCTGGAGACCGTGCTCATGAAGCATCCGGACGTCAGCGACGCCGCCGTCATCGGCATCCCATCGGAGCGCTGGGGCGAGACGCCGGTGGGGCTCATCGTGCGAACCGAGGGTGCCACGACGCAAGCCCCGGCGATCCTGGAATGGGCCAACGGGCAGTTGGGCAAAAATCAACGGCTGTCGGCGCTGGAGCTGCGGGACTCGCTGCCGCGCAACGCCATCGGCAAGGTGCTCAAACGCGAACTGCGCGAGCCGTACTGGAAGGCGCAGGGCGCGGAGGGCTGAAACGAGCGGGCGGGTTGGCGCGGTTTTCGAGATGCCGAAATGGCCGCCGGGGCAATGCCGCCCCGCTGGGGCTGCCGAGCGAGGCGAATATCCTCGGCACAGCCCGCAGCCGGCTGGCCTTAAGCCGCCCTGCCCCACCGGCGAGCGCCGGCCAAGTGGTCGAAGTCCCTCAATTTTCACCCACCGACCCCACGCGCTTGCGGGCCTTTCGCGCCTCATTTATATGTGTCGCGCCCGCTGGGCCGGAGGCATGGCGCCTCGCGGCACCCCAAAACACGGCGGCAACGATCGGCTGGGAAGGGCTCCTGCGTCGTGCTCGAACAAATCGTCCAGAAAACTCGCGGCCTGGTGCTCTTTTTCGTGGTCTTCGCCCTGAGCGCGGTCTTCGTTCTGCAATTCGGCGGACCCCAGGCCGAGGGCTGTGGCGGCTCCCAGGCGGGCGCCGCCGCCGAGGTCTACGGCCAGTCCATCTCTCGCAACGAACTCAAGGCCGCCTATTTCCTGGCCGGCGGTGAGAACTTCCCGGCCGAGATGGCCAAGCAGTACAAGCTCGAGGACATGGTGCTCTACGGCCTCATCGAGCGCAGCCTGCTGGCCCGCGAGGCCCGCGCCCTGGGCTTCGACGTCAGCGAGCGCGAGGTGCTGGAGAGGGTCGCCGAGGACGGCGTCATCCACCTGTCGATGTCGGTGGAAGCCGGCCCCTACCTGCCGCCCTCGGGCCCCTTGCGCTTCAACTTCGACGACAGCGACGGCAAGTTCAGCAAGGAAAACCTCAAAAACTTCATCCAGTACCGGCTGCGGCGCAGCGTGCGCGAGTTCGGCCGCAGCCAGATCGAGGAAACCCTGGCCCAGCGCATGCGCGAGACGGCTGTGGCCGGCGTCACCATCGGCAAGGGCGAGCTCTGGGATGCCTACGTGCGCGAACAGGAGAGCGTGAAGCTCGCCTATCTGCGCTTCTCCAAGGTGTACTACGGCCAAAAGCTCGAGCCGAGCGACGCCGACCTCACCGCCTTCATGCAGGCCAAGGCCAGCGACGTCGACGCCGAATACGAAAAGCAAAAGCACCGCTACACCGGCCTCGAAAAGCAAGTGCGCGCGCGTCACATCCTGGTCAAGACCGGACACGGCGCAAGCGACGAGGACAAGCAGGCCGCCCGCGAGCGCATCGAAGCCCTGCTGGTACGCGCCCAGGCCGGCGAGGACTTCGCGACCCTGGCGCGCGAGCACAGCGAGGACGTCGGCAGCGCCAAAAAGGGCGGCGACCTGGGCTTCAACGCCAAGGGCCGCATGGTCAAGCCCTTTGACGAGGCGCAGTTCGCGCTCGAAGCCGGCCAGATCTCCGCCGTGGTGGAGTCGACCTTCGGCTTCCACGTGATCAAGGTGGAGGCCATCCGCGAGGGCGACGTACCGGTGGAAGAAGCCAAGCGCGAGCTGGCCGAAAAGCTCTACCGCGACACCGAGGCCGGCCGGCTGGCGCGGGAAGCAGCCGCTGCAGCGCTGGCCAAGCTCCAGGGCGGCGCCACCATGGCCCAGGTCCAGGACGGGCTGCTCGGCCGCGAGACCACGACCGACACCGAAGCCGGCGCGGACGGCGAGACCGAAGAGCCCACGGCCGAGGCGCCCATCGACCCGCTGGCCCCCCAGGTACGCGAGACCCAGCCCTTCGGCCGCACCGACACCCCCATCCCCGGCCCCTTCGACTCATCGCCGCTGGTGGAAGCCGGCTACGCCCTGAGCGAGGACAAGCCCCTGGCCACCGAACCGATGCAGCTGGGCGACGACTTCTTCGTCTATCGCTTGCTCGAAAAGAAGCTGGCCGAAGAGGAAAACTTCAACGACGCGGAACAGGCCCGCATCCGCCAGGGGCTGTTGCGCCGCCGCCAACAGGACGAACTCAAGGCCTACGTGCGCACCCTGCTGGAGCGCGCCCAGGAGGCCGGCGCGGTACTGGTCGACGAGACCCTGGTGAGCAGCGCCGACAAGCCCAGCGACAGCGCCGCGAACTAGCACCGATCGAGCCCGCCGCAGAAGTCTTGATGGGTTGGGGGGCCCGGTCCGAGGCCGTCTGAGGTATTGTCGTCCTCGAAAGCGGGGCTACTTCGGATCCGGCTCCAAGTTGACCCAGTGGGCGCTTCCGTCGGGCGCCCACTCTTTCTTCCAGATCGGCACGCGCTCCTTGATGCGCTCGATGGCCTTCCGGCAGCTGTCGAAGGCCTCGGCGCGGTGGGCAGCGCTGGTGGCGACCACCACCGCCAGGTCGCCGACCGCGAGTTCGCCCACGCGATGCACCGCGGCCAGCTTCACCTCGGGGTACTCGGCGGCCAGCTCCTCGAGCACACGCGCCATCTCCTTTACGGCCATGGTGGCGTGGGCCTCGTAGTCCAGGCGCGCCACATCCTTGCCGTCGGCGTGGTCGCGCACGACGCCGATGAAGACGGCGATGGCGCCAGCCCGGTCCTGGCGCACCGCGGCCATCGCCTCATCGACCGACAGCGGCCTGTCGCGCACCTCGCAAAGCATGGTCGCTGCGCTGCCGCCGGCCACCGGCGGCAACACCGCCACCTCATCGCCGGCTGTGACGCGCGCGTCGGAGTCCACGACCTCGCCGTTGACAGCCAAGCGCATGCGATGGATCAGCGGCGCCAGGCGGCTGTGGCGGGCGCCCAGGCGCTCCATCAGCACCGCAGCGCTGAGTTGCTCGGCCTCGAGCGCCACGCGCTCCTCCGAAGTGCCGGCCAGCTCGCGCGCCGCGGCGAAATAGGTGACGGTAATGGTCTCGGCCTCGCTCACGCCGAAACGATCGCACGCCTCGCGGCCCGGAGCAAAGGCGCGCCGCCGGCTGTGTTGGCCATTTATTTGACAGCGCCAGGGCCGCTCCGTAGCGTCGATCGACCCCCTGGAGTCATGGGCCGTGGCCGCCGTGCAGACCGCATTCGACTTTGCCAGCGTGGCCCCCGGGCAGCGCGATGGAGCAGGCAGCAGCCCTCGGACCGACGCCGACCCGGGTCGACGGCTGATGGCCCTGGGGCGCCTGTTGTCGCGGCAGCTGGACATGCCGGTCTCGCTGACCCTGACCGACAACGCCCGCACCATGGTCTCACTCAAGCGCCGCGACGGCATCGCCCGTATCCGGCTGCACCACCTCTTCGCCGAGGCCGACACAGGCACCCAAGAGAGCCTCTCCCACTACCTCGAGCGCGGCGACCGCGCCGCAGCCGAGCGACTGCGCGCTTTCATCGAGCGCCACCGCGATCGCATCCGCCCCACCACCTACCGCGCCCCGGCGCCCCGGGCCCGCGGGCATCAGCACGACCTCGGCGCCATCTTCGAGGCCCTCAACGATCGCTACTTCGCCAGCAGCCTGCGGGCGCGCGTCGGCTGGAGCCGCATGGGTCAGCCCCCGGGCGAGCGAACACGGCGGCGCTCGATCAAGCTCGGCAGCTATCGAATGCGCGATGCCCTGATCCGCATTCACCCGGCGCTCGACGCCGCCTGGGTGCCGCGCTTCTTCGTCGAATACGTCGTCTACCACGAGATGCTGCACCACGCCCTCGGTGTCCCCCGGGTCGCCGGTCGCCGTCGCGCCCATAACCGCGAGTTTCGCGCCGCCGAGGCCCGTTTCGAGCGCTACGAAGAGGCTCTTGCGTGGGAACGAGCGCACCTCGATCGCTTGCTGCGCGCCTGAGGGCAGCGAGGCCGAGCGACCCCGGCTTCGAGCTCGCCTTCGCCCTGCTGGCGCTGGCAGCCGCCTGGCCCCTGCTCTACGTGAGCTACCCGCCGATCCAGGATCTGCCCCAGCACCTGGCCGCCATCCGCGTGCTGCACGACTTCGACAGCCCCGGCTTCGCCTTCCGCGACTACTTCGTGGTCGACCTGTGGAAGACCCAGTACCTGGCCTATTACGCCGCCGCCGATCTGCTGGCCCACGCCCTCGACGTGGAGGCGGCCACCCGCGCCCTGATCGTGGCGTCGGTGGTAGCCACCCCCTACAGCGTGCGCGCGCTGCTGGCCGCCCTGGGCCGCGACCGCCGCCTGGCGCTGTTGGCCTTCGGCTTCGTCTACAACGCCCACCTCTTGCTCGGCTTTCTGAACTTCCTGGCCGCCATCCCGCTGATGTTCCTCGGCACCGCACTTTCGGTACAGCAGCGCATGGCCCCGAGCCCCGGTCGCGCCCTGGCCCTGACCGCCGTCGCCGTGCTCGGCTTTTACACCCACGTGGTCCCCTTCGCCCTGCTGGGCTTGGCCGCCGGCCTGGTCGCCCTGGGCCGCGACCCGCGAAAGAGCGTCCTTCGCCTGTTGCCGCTTCTGCCCTCGGGTCTGGCGGCGCTGCACTGGCTCAATCGAAGCCCCGCCGGCCAGGCCACCTGGACCGCGGCGCGCGGCTCCGAAAGCGGCCGCCAGCCGGTCTTCACGCCCTTCGAGCCCGCCCTTGCGCAGCTGCCGCGCTGGTTGACCGACATCCTGCACGGCCCCGAGGATCGCCTGCTGCTGTGGTCATCGCTGGCGCTGCTCTCGCTGGCCGTCTCGGGGGGCCTGCTTCGAGCCCTGCTCGAGCGCAGGCAACGTCCGGCGCAACCCACAGCAGCCGCGACCGACGAGCAGGCCCTGCGCCGCTCGCTCGCGCTCAGGCTCGCGCTCATTTCGCCGCTATGCGCCCTGCTCTACTTCGTCGCGCCCAGCAGTTATGACTGGATTTGGCCAATTGCCGAACGCTTCCCACTGCTGGCCCTGCTTTGGTTGCTGCCGGCCCTGCCCACGCCGGGCCCGCGCCTGTCGCAAACGCTGGCGGTCGCCGCCTTCGCGGTGGCCTGTGCCAGCTACCACTACGCCGGGCAAGCCTTCGCCGCCTTCGAACGCGAGGAGGTGGGCGACTTCGACGCCGCGCTCGCCGCAATCCCCCCGGGACAGCGGGTGGCGGGCCTAATGTTCGAGCGCGGCTCACGCCACGTGGCCTTCTCCCCCTTCATCCACTTCGTCGCCTATTACCAGGCGCGCCGCGGCGGCGCCGTCATGTTCAGCTTCGCCGACTTCCCCCAATCGCCATTTGCCTTCCGCGACGACAACCGCCCGCCGCCGGTGCCACCGCGCTGGGAGTGGCTACCCCAGCGGGTGCGGCCGCGGGAACTCGACTGGTATCAATACGTGCTGACGCGGGGCGGCCCGGGTGTGATCGCGCGTCCGGGCAGCGGCTTCGAGCGCATCCATCAGCAGGGCCGCTACCGCGTATATCGCAAGCTCGAGCCCTGACGGGACGCGCCGAGGGCGCCTTTCACCCCGCGTTCTGCTTGCGGATGAGCTTGTTCAGGCCCCAGACGTCGCGCGCGCGCAGGCTGCCGAATTGAATCCCGGCATGACCGCCCGAGATCCAGCGCACCGCCGATTTGACCTCGGTGTCCTGCTCCAGCCCGGGAATGCGAAAACGCAACATCACTTCGGAGCCAAAGATCAGCGACGCGTCCGTGCGCGCGCGCAGGCCACCGATACTCAAGTCCACGCACACCGCTTCGATGTCGCCATCGTCGGTTATGATCGTGACAGGCAGCTCGACCTGATACCGAGGGTAGATGCGCTTTCTTTTTTCACTCAAGGGCTCGACTCCGGGACGCCGTGACCCCCGGCTGCCCGCGTGCATCCGCCGCGGACCGCCACGACACGGCTACGAGGTTAGCATTTTTCACCTGCCGCCAGTCGACGGAGTTGCTCGCCGCCTTCAGAAATTCACGACCGCCAGCCTCGAGAGAGCGCACCGGAGTCTTCGCCCCCATGGCCACCGCATCTGAGCACGAACAGCTGCTGGGAGCGGGCGCGCTGCTGCTGATATGCGCTGGCTGCGGCGCCTGGATGCTACTACAGCCGCGGCTACCCGATGTCGCCGAGCTGCCGGCCTTGCAGCTGGACGCCGACGCAGTGGCCACGACCATCGCCGGCGATCGCCGCGAAGCCGCGCGCGCGCCCCGGGGCCCCGAAGCCGACCGCGTCGACGCCCTCCTGCTGCAGCAGGGCGCAGCCGAGGCCGCGGTGCTCGAGGATCCGGCATTGCAGGCCCAGCGCCTGAGCCGGAGCCGGCGCGCCCTGGCCGCCCTTTTGGCAGCAGCCGGCCCCGAGGCTCCCCGGCGCATGCGCGCCATGGCCGTGGAGCGGCTGGAGCGGGCGTTGGGCCCCGGACTGGACCCGGAGCTGACGCGCCAGGTGCTCGGCAGCTTCCCCACCCTGCTGGTCGAAGCCGGAATCACCCGAGGCGGCCTGCTCGTGGCACCACACTTCGTCCTGCGGACCATTTATAAAGCGCGCTGGAACATGTGCTTCGGCCTCGCACCCGAGCACGACCTGGCGGCGGTGGAAGCCCAGGCCCTGTTCGGCTGGCGCGCCCTGCACGACCGGCGCCTGGCGGCACCGCTGAAGCTCGCCGCCCTCGATCAATACCAGGCCCACGGCGGTCGGCACGCGCCCCTGGCCCGGGGCGTGCTGCACTACGCCCAGGTCGACTTCGCGGCGGCAGCGGCGGTCTTCGAGGGCGCCGAGCAGAGCGCCCCTGGCCCGCGGCTACGCAACTACCTGGCGCGCAGCCGGGGCGCCCTGGAGCACCCACGGCACGGGCCGGCGAACGGCGCGCTGGACAGTGCCGGAGCGATTCCGTAGGCTTTTGGAGCCGGTGGGCGGCTTACCCTTCCCCACATCTTGTGGTCGGGCGAGGTCGCGCATACGTATTTGCCGAAGCCTCGCGGGGAAGCGAGTACAGGCGGAGTCGTTGGTGCGCGTCAATCTACGCAAAAGCCTTTTCATTCTCCCGAACCTGTTCACGCTCTCGAGCATCTTCTGCGGGTTCTATGCGGTCGTGCTGTGCCTGGGCACGCCCAGTGGCCCCCCCGGCGACGACGCCCACTACCGCGCGGCGCTGCTGATCATCTTCGGCATGTTTTTCGACACCATCGACGGGCGCGTGGCGCGCTTGACGCGCACCCAGAGTTCCTTCGGCATCCAGCTCGATTCGCTGGCCGACGTGGTCACCTTCGGCGTCGCCCCCGCGATCCTGGTCCACAGCTGGGCGCTGTCGCCGATGGGCCTCATGGGCGTGGTGGTCTGCTTCTGTTTCGTGGCCTGCGGCGCGATCCGCCTGGGGCGCTTCAACGTGCTGGCCATGGCCGGCGACGGCTCGCCCAAGGCCCCCGACAAGTACATCCTGGGCCTGCCGATCCCCGGCGCCGCCGGCATCCTGGTCTCGCTGGTGGCCGCCAACCACGCGGTCGCCGGGGGTCTCTCGAGCTCGCCCGTGCCGATCCTGGTGGTGGTGCTGGCGCTCTCCTTTTTCATGGTCAGCACCATCAAGTTCCGCTCATTCAAGGACCTGAAGATGGGCTGGCGCACAGTGCTGCTGGTGGCCTTCGCCATCGGCTCCAGCGTGGTCATCGCCCTGAAGCTGCACCTGGCCTTCGCCCTGGGCTGGTTGCTGACCAGCTACGTGGCCATCGGTCTGATCGAGTCGATTATCAGCCTGTCCCGGCGCGCCACCCGCTCCCGCCAGCAGCACGGCGCCGAAGGCCGCTGAGGCCACTGAGCCCGGCTCGCGCAGCCGCGGCCCACGCCGGGGCACTGCCGGTGGTCTCCACAGCTTTACGAGCCAAAGCTCGCGTACACGGGAGGGCGCACGGATTGAGGTTCATCAAGCCGGGATCTGCTCGTTACCTCACCCAAACCTCACCTTTGGTCGCTTTAGTCGGACAATTTCGGCCAAAAGTTCACGATCGGGGAGGCTAGCCTCGCGATCAAATTGAGATTGTGCAAAAGTCGTTCCCATGGGTGGTACCGGAATGGTGAGTCGGTGCCCGGAGGTTGGTTCATGCGTATACAGTTACAGACTATCTCTCTTTCTCTAGCGGTTGCAGGACTGACCGTGGGATGCGCCGACGGCGGAACGCCGACGCGCGCGAATGGAGCGCTGCAGCCGGTGCAAACCCAGCCTGGGGACGGAAGCAGCGCCTTCGGCCCCGGCGGAACCGGCGGCACGACCGCCCCGGCGGGCCAGACGACCACCGGGACCAACACCAGCGGTGTTCCCTGTGACGTCAGCACGGTGGTGGCCAACAACTGCCAGCGCTGCCACGGCGCCAATGCCGCCGGCGGTGCGATTCCGCTGGTGAGCCACACCGACTGGCATCAGGCCTCGCCGCTCTACGCTGGCGTCAACGGCCTTCCCGCGACCACCCCGGTCTACGAGGTCGCCCAGATCCGCATCAACGACGGCACCATGCCCCAGGGCGGGCAGCTGAGCGGCGGCGATCTGACCACCCTCAACAACTGGCTATTGGCCGGCGCCCCGGCTGCCACCGCGACGGACGCCTGCACCGGTGACGGCAGCGCGATCACGACCGACCCCAACGGTTCCCTGATGCCCACCGGTAACACGACCGTCGAGCCGATGGTCGACCCCGTCACGGGCACCATCGACAACTGCAAAAAGCCCGGCGCCTTTGATGCCCTGACCGCCATGGCGGGCGAGACCTGCTACGAGTTCGACGTGCACGCACCGGGCGGCCCCGGCCCCTTCACCGTGCCCACCGGCGAGTCCTACCACGAGTGGTACTACGCCGTGCCCTGGGCTCCAGGTGACGTCTGGACCCGCTACGGCGCCGATTTCGACAACCTGCAGGTGCTGCACCACTTCCTGATCTTCACCAGCAGCGCCAACGCGCAGCCCGGCAGCGTCAGCCAGGATGTGCTCGGCACCACCCTGGGCACCAACGCCACGCTGATCGGCGGCTGGGCCGTCGGCGGTTGTACCACGACGCTGCCGGCGGATGTGGGCGGCGAGCTGCCCTCGAGCCCGCTGATCATGGTCCAGTGGCACATGTACAACAACACCGGCGCTCCGGCCCCGGATAACTCCAAGGTCCAGATGTGCACGGTGCCCGCCAGCGCCCGTCCCAACACCGCGGGCATCACCTTCCTGGGCACCGAGAACTTCAACAGCATCTTCGGTATGGGCCCGGGCGTGAATCACTTCACCACCAACTGCAAGAACAACTCGGGCGCGCCGATCACGGTCATCGGCTTCAACCCCCACATGCACCTGCTGGGCATCAACATGAAGACCGACCTGCAGGGCGCCGGTGGTACCCGCACCATCTTCGACATGCCCTTCCAGTTCGACTACCAGGTCAGCTACGACATCCCGCCGACCGTGGTTCAGCCGGGCGACACCCTGATCACGACCTGCTCGTTCAACAACGACACGGGCAGCAACGTGGCCTTCGGCGAGTCGACCACCACCGAGATGTGCTACCAGTTCGCACTCTCCTATCCGGCCGGCGCCCTCAACAACGGCGCAGCCAGCCTGATCGGCGCCACCAACACCTGCTGGTGAGCGCGCAGGCGCCCGGCTGATGCCGGCGCCCACACCACCGCGAGCCGCGCCGGGCAAGTCCGGGCGCGGCTCGCGTCATTTTGGGGGCTGCGCTCCGGGCTGTTCGCGAGTCGATCGCGCAATGTAAGCATGACTCATCTTTACAATCCCATGACGGACATGCGAACGTGATTGCGCTTTCGTGCGCGCAGGGGTCTTCGTTCGAGGGGGACTGCCGGCCACGGGCATACCACTCCTGCAGTAGGGGAGCTTCGATGGCGGACATGATGGTCAAGGGGACACTTGTGGCAGCTCTGCTGCTCTCGGCGGGGCTGTGCAGCGTGGCGAGCGCCGCGCCCTCCCTGCGCGATCAGGTCGACCAGCACGGCGACGTTCTGGTGATCGGCAACGTGCTGGGTCAGGACTGCGACAACAACACGCCGGCGCCCGTCGTCGGCAGCGTGGGCGAGTGCGGCAGCAACGTCAGCGATTCCTCGCCCGACATTTTCTGGCGGGCCGACGCGCCCGCAGCGGGTGGGGCCGAAGCCGACCTCAGCATCGACGCCAGCCAGGCCCGCAGCACCGCCGTGCTCGAGCTACCGGCCGGCGCCGAGGTCACCCACGCCTGGCTCTACTGGGCCGCCATGAGCCCCGACGGCGAAGCCGACAGTGGCGCTTCCATCGAGCGCCCGGGCGTCTTCGCGGCCGCCGTGGCCCAGGACGCCGCCCATGGCGTGGCCTCGGACACGGAATTGCTCTACGAGTCGGTGGCCGACGTGACGCTGCTGGTCCAGGAGCACGGATCGGGCGCCTATCGCATCTCCGATGTCGGCTCCATGGGCCTGTCCGACATCAACGACGCGCGTCGCTTCGCGGCCTGGTCCATGGTGGTCTTCTATCGCCTCGACAGCGAGCCACTGCGCCAGCTCACCCTCTTCGACGGCCTCGACCCGGCCAACACCGGCTCCGGCATCGTGGTCAACATCTCCGGCTTTCTCATCCCCAGCGCCGGCATCGACGCCAAGCTCGGCATCGTCGCCTACGGCGGCGACGGCCAGACCGGCGGCGACTCGCTGACCTTCAACGGCAGCGACCTCAGCGACGGCCAGGACGCCACCAACAAATTCTTCAACGGCTCGCGCACCCTGCTCGGCAGCCCGGTGAGCGTGAGCGGCGACCTGCCCCAGCTCAGCGGCGGCAAGCGCAGCCACAGCGCCGTCGACATCGACGTGATGGACGTCAGCACCCTGGTCTCGCCCGGCGGCAACTCCGCCACCGTCGAGATCAAGTCCGGCGGCGACGGCAACGTGCTCCTGGGCGCCCTGTTCACCTCGATCACCACCTTCAAGCCGAACTTCAACGAGTCGATCAAGGCCGCCGAAGACCTCAACGGCGGCGCAGTGCTGGCCGGCGACGTGCTGCGCTACAGCATCGAGATCGTCAACACCGGCAACGATCCGGCCGTGGGCGTGGTGATGGAGGATCCGCTGCCCTCGGGTGTGGAGTTTGTCAGCGGCTCGCTCGCGGTCGACGGCGTGGCCCAGACCGACGCCGTCGACGGAGACCAGGGCGAATACCTGCTGGCCGAGCGCACGCTGGTGGCGCGCCTGGGCGTTGGCGCCGACGCAAGCCAGGGCGGCACCATGGCGATCGGAGACAGCGTCAGCGTGGTCTTCGATGTCCTGGTGACCGACGCCGTCCTGGGTCTGGTCTCCAATCAGGTGCGGATCCGGGCCAGCGGCGAAAACGGCGCCCCCGAAGCCACCTTCACCACCACCGACGGCGCGGGCTCCGACACCACCGACGTGGTCGTCGACGGCTGCCAAAACGACGGCGACTGCCCGGCGGCCGAACCCCACTGCCTGATCGCGGAAAGCGCTGACGCGTTCAACCGCTGCGTGGTCTGCATCGACGACGGCCACTGCTCAGGCACCACCCCCGTCTGCAGCCCGAGCGACCACAGCTGCGTGCCCTGCGGCTCCGACATCGACTGCAGCGATCCGGCCACGCCGGCCTGCCAGCTCGATGGCGTGCTTGCAGGCGCCTGCACCGAATGCTCGAGCACCAATGACGCAGCCTGCGCTGGCAACCGCCCCCAATGCCTTTTGGCCCAGGGCGTCTGCGGCTGCAGCGACAGCGACGGCGACAGCGAGTGCGGCGCCAGCGACTCGGGGCGCATCTGCAACGGCCCGGCCGGCAGCTGCGTGCCGGGCTGCAGCAGCGCCGAGGGACGCAACCTCTGCCCCATGGGCCAGTACTGCGACGACCTCAGCGGTGCCGTCGGTAGCTGCGTGACCGAGGACTGCGTCGACGACGGCGACTGCAGCGACCCGCTGCCCATCTGCGACACCGGCGCCGTGCCCAACCGCTGCGTGCAGTGCCTGTTGGACCAGGACTGCGAAGTGGGCACGATCTGCGACACAGCTGGCGACAAGACCTGCGTGCAGTGCACCGCCGAAAACAGCACGGCCTGCAGCAGCGCGGGCGCTGGCACCGCCTGCCTCGACAGCGGCAGCTGCGGCTGCACGGGCGACGCCGACTGCGGCGGCAACCAATCGGGGCGGGTCTGCGACAGCAGCGTCAGTCGCTGCACCGTCGGCTGCCGCGGCGAAGGCGGCAACGGCTGCCCGGCGACCCTGGTGTGCACCTCGAGCAGCAGCGAAATCGGTCAATGCGTGGCCTGCCTCGACGACGCCGACTGCGGCGGCGACACGCCGCGCTGCGACACCTCCTCCGAACTCTGCGTGCAGTGCCTGGACGCGAGCGACTGCGGCAGCGACGCGCCGGTGTGCTCGCAGGGCGCGTGCGTGGGCTGCAGCTCTGACGCCGACTGTGGCGACGCCGAACGCCCCGCCTGTCAGCAGAGCGGCGCCCTCGCCGGCTCCTGCCAGCAGTGCTCGGGGACCAACCTCGAACGATGCGACGCCGAGCGGCCGCTATGCCTTGCGAACGCCACCTGCGGCTGTAGCGATAGCGACGGCGACAGCGAGTGCGGCGCAGGCGACTCCGGACGCGTCTGCAACGGGCCGGCGGGCTTCTGCGTCGATGGCTGCAGCACCGCCACAAGCCGCAACGACTGCCCTGCGAGCCAGGTCTGCAGCGAGCAGGACGGTGACCTGGGACAGTGCCTCAGCCACTGCCTGAGCGACGCCGACTGCAGCGTGGCCCCGGCCCTGGTCTGCGACACCAGCGAGAGCTTGCACGTGTGCGTGCAGTGCCTGGGCGACGCGCACTGCGCGAGCGCTGAAGTCTGCAACGTCGAGACCCGCCGCTGCGTGCAATGCCTGGACGACGCAGACTGCGATGGCACCGCGGTCTGCGACACCAGCAGCCTCAGCTGCGTCCAGTGCATCGACGACACCGACTGCGATGGCGGTCAGCTCTGCGACGGCAGCACCCTCAGCTGCGTCCAGTGCATCGACGATACCGACTGCGACGCCGGTATGCTCTGCGACGGCGGCACCCTCAGCTGCGTCCAGTGCGTGACCGACGCCCAGTGCGATGTTGGCACGCTCTGCGACGGTACAACGCTCAGCTGCGTGCAGTGCGTCGACGATGCCGACTGCGACGGCGGTCAGCTCTGCGACGGCACGACCCTGAGCTGTGTCGACTGCGCGAGCGACGCCGACTGCGAGCCGGGCATGGTCTGCGACGGCGCCAGCAGCCGCTGCGTCGACTGCGTGGTCGACGCCGACTGCGACTCGGGCATGGTCTGCGACGGAACCAGCCTGAAGTGCGTCGACTGCCTGAGCGACGGCGACTGCGCGGGGCCAACCGTCTGCGACGGCGACAGCGGCGGCTGCGTCGGCTGCCTGCAGGATGCCGACTGCGGCAGCGATCAGGTCTGCGAGGTCTCGACCATGCGCTGCGTGCAGTGCGTGGCGTCCAACGACGCAGCCTGCGAGGGCCACGACGCCGGGGCGCGCTGCCTGACCAACAACCGCTGCGGCTGCACGGATGACAGCGACTGCGGCGACAGCGACTCCGGACGCGTGTGCGACGAGCAGAGCCAGCTGTGCGTGGACGGATGCCGCGGCGACGGCGGCAACGGCTGTCCTTCGGGGCAGATGTGCAGCTCAGGGAGCCAGGCCATCGGCAGCTGCGAGCCGCTGGCACCCGAGCCCGAGCCCGAACCGACGGTAGACGCCGGCACGGACGGGACCTCGAAGGTCGGCGGCGGCGGCTGCGACTGCAGTGTGCCGAGCCGGGGCGGACAACGACCGCCACTCGCCGGCCTTTTGGGCTTTGGTCTCGTGCTGCTGCGGATCACTCGGAGTCGTCGAAACCGCGGAAGTCGGCGATCTCGTCGAGCGGTGCGCGCTCCGAACGCAGCTGGTTGACCGGCTGCTCCCAGTCGGGATGGCCCAGGGCCATGCCGCAGTAGATCACCTCGTGTTCGGGCAGGCCGAAATGGGCGTGCAAGGACTTGCGGACCGTGCCCCAGGCCTCCTGCATGCACGTGCCCAGACCGCGCTCGAGGGCGACCAGGGCGATCGACTGCATCAACATGCCCACGTGCGCCCACTGACCGTAGCCCATGCCGCGGTCGATGACGAAAAATAGCCCCACCGGCGCGTCGAAGAACCGGTAGTTGCGGGCCAGATGGGCCAGGCGCGCGGGCTTGTCCTCGCGGGGGATACCCATCAGCGCGTACATGGCCTCACCCAATTCGTAGCGGCGGCTGCGGTAGGGCTCCCAGAGCTTGGGCGGATAGATGGGAAACTCGTCAGCCTCACCATGGGGATTTTCGGCGAGCGCGCGTTCGGCCAGGTCGATCACCGCCTGACGCGCCTCACCGGCGACCGCGATCACCCGCCAGGGCTGCATGTTGCCGCCGGAGGGGGCCCAGCGCGCGGTGTCCAGGATTTCGGCCACCACATCGCGGGGCACTTCGGTGGGCAGAAAGCTGCGGATGGAAATCCGCTGCGCAATCGCTTCGCTGACGCTGAGCATGGCGCGAGTCTACAGCAGACCCGATCGCGGCGCCGGGTGGGTCCCCACAGCAAGTGGGCCCGCCGCGGCGTTGCCGCGATGGGGAGAGGGGCGTGTGCCCTTTCCGCGGCGCGGGCTCAGACCTCGCAGGCCATGTCGCTACCGCAGCACAGGGGCGACTTGACCTTGCCGTGGCCCTCGGGGCACTTCGAGATCTGCACCTTGGTGCCGTCGTCTTTGGTCAGGCTGTCGTTCGCCAGCTCCTTGCCGCACTTGGCGCAAGTGATGTTGACCGACATGCCGCAGATGCCACAGGTATAAGTCGCCATTCGCTCATCCTCCAACGCGGCCTGGGGGTGCCGCCGGCGCGAGTCTGCCACGGCTGCGGCGGCGCCTCCAACGGCAAAACGCACGGCTCCGGCAACCGCCCGAAGGTTCAACGCGACATGTCGAACCAGGACTGCACGCCTCGAGCCAAGAGGATATTGCCGCGCACCTTGACCTTGCCCTGGGCCAGAGCCTCGATGCCGCCCAGCTGGCCGGCCACCATGCGTAGGAAGTTCGGCAGGCTCATCATCAGACGCACGCTGGACTTTTCGCGAGAACCTTTGCCGTAGCTGGCGCCGCCGCGATCGGCGCTGAACTGGTAGAGCTTGTCACCCTCGTCGGTGCGGATGCTGAACTCGACCACCGCGCGCCGCCGCGGCCCCTTGCGCGGCAGGTAATGCTCGACCATGCCCTGAAAGACCTGCTCGAGGGCGCGCTCGGCCCCGGTCACCGACGTGCCTGCACGGATCTCGGCATCGGAGCGCCCCGAAAGCAGCCGGGCGAGCTCGCGCGGCGTGGAAATGCTGAGCTCAGCCTGGCTGAGATCGACATCGAAGAAGCGCTGCTGCAAGAGCGCCAGGGTCTGGTCGCCCTGGACCTGGAGCTGACCACTCGAGTAGGCCTGCAGCCCGTTCAAACGGCCTGCGATCACGCGCAGAAATACGGGGATGCGCGTGGTCAGACTCACACGGGGGCTCGGCAGCTCGCCCTTTTCGACCGTACAGGTGCCGGCCTCCAGGCGCATGGAGTAGGCGCGCAGGCCGTCCGGTGTCTGAAGGCGCCATAGGATCACAGCGCCGGAGAGCCCCGGCTCGCTGGCGCGCTCGGGCAAGAAGCGCTCGACCATGGAGTCGAAGACCTTGTCGAGGGCCACGTCGAGACCGAGCCGGGCGATCTCGGCCTCGACCTCGGCATCGCTCTTGCCCTCGAGCATGGCGGCGAGCTCTTCGGGCGTGGAGATGTCGAAGCTGGCTTCCATCGGCGGGTTCCGGCGGCGGAGGTAGCAGGCGCCTGCGCGACCGACAAGAGCGCTCGCGACGGGGACCGTTGCGTGCGTATGCTCGGGCCCGTGAACGAGGTCGAGCGAGGCGAGGGTAGCGGGCACCGGGGGCGGCTCCTGTGGGTGCTGACGGTGGCGCTGCTGTTGCCGATCGTGCCCTTCGTGGCCATCGGAGAACTGCCGGGCGACCGCTGGCTCGAGGCCTCGGGCGACGACGCGCTGGTCTTCGGACTCAGCGGCGCCGGGCTCTTGTGCCTGGACGTGTTGTTGCCGATCCCATCGTCGGTCATCGGCTCGCTGCTGGGCGGGCGCCTCGGGTTTTGGACCGGCTTTGGCTTCGGTTTTGCGGGGCTGTGCCTGGGCAACCTGGTGGGCTATGGGCTCGGGCGACTGCTGCCGGCGCGCTGGGCCACGGAGCTGCCGGCGGCGCCGAGCGCGCTGGTGGTCTTCTTCAGCCGCCCGGTGCCGGTGTTGGCGGAAGCGGCAGCGCTGGCGGCGGGAGCCGAGCGCATGCCGCTGCTGCGCTTCGCGCTGGCGGCGGCCGCGGGCAACCTGGTCTACGCCGGGGCCATGGCGGGCAATGGCGCGGCCCTACTGCCCGCGGGCCTGACGGGGCCGGGACTGTTGGCGCCCATGGCGCTGCCGGTGCTGGCATGGCTTTCGTGGCGAGCGCTTCGGCGGCAGCGCGGGGCGGTGTAGGCTGGCGGCCCGATGGCTTCTTCGGCCGGCAAAGAGGGCTTCAGCCTGGCCCACCTGTGGCAGCTGGATGCGGCGGTCTGCTACCTGAACCACGGGTCCTTCGGGGCCTGTCCGACGGCGGTGCTCGACACGCAGCGGGCCCTGCGCGACCGCATGGAGCGGCAGCCGACCCATTTCATGCTGCGCGAGCTGCCGGCGCTGCTCGACGTGGCGCGCGAGGAGTTGGGGCGCTTCGTGGGGGCGGAGAGCGAGGGCCTGGCCTTCGTCACCAACGCCACCAGCGGCGTCAACCACGTGCTGCGCTCCCTCGAACTGCAACCGGGCGACGAGCTGCTGACCACCGATCACGCCTACGGGGCGTGCCGAAACGCCCTGGACTTCGTCGCCCAGGCCGCCGGGGCACAGGTGGTGGTGGCCCAGGTGCCCTTCCCCATCGCCTCGGCCGACGCTGTGGTGGAGGCTGTGCTCGGAGCCTGCACCGGTCGCACGCGCCTGGCCCTGCTCGACCACGTCACCAGCCCCAGCGGCCTGGTCTTCCCGCTCGAACGGCTGGTTCCGGAGCTCGAGGCGCGCGGCGTCGCCACGCTGGTGGACGGCGCCCACGCCCCTGGGATGCTGGAGCTGGAGGTCGCGGGGCTGGGAGCGAGCTACTACGTGGGCAACTGCCACAAATGGCTGTGCGCGCCCAAGAGCGTGGGATTTCTCTACACGCGTGAAGACGCGCGGGAGCGCATCCGACCGCTGGTGATCAGCCACGGGGCCACAGCCCCGCTGGGCGGCCGCTCGCGCTACCACCTGGAACTCGACTGGCAGGGCACCACCGACCCCACGCCGGCGCTGTGCGTACCCGAAGCCATCCACGTGCTGGGGGCCGTGGTCCAGGGCGGCTGGCCGGCCATCCGCGCGCGCAACCACGGGCTGGCCCTGCGGGCACGGGAGCGGCTATGCGACGTCCTCGGTATCGCGGTGCCCAGCCCCGCGGACATGATCGGCTCCATGGCCGCACTGCCGCTGCCCGCCCTCGAACCCGCCGGCCACGCCCTCGAACGGCGGCTGCTCGAAGAGCACGCCATCGAAGTCCCCATCCGCCCCTGGCCCGGCGCCCCCCACGGCCTATTGCGCATCTCGGCCCAGCTCTACAACCACGACCGGGACTACGAGCGCCTGGCCGAAGTGCTCGGAGCGCTGAGGCGGCCGGGCTGACGGACCGGGCGCCTCAAATCGGCAAACGGACGCCGAAAAGACCCCGGGAAACGTCCCTGGCAGCTTTTTTCGGGCCGAAGTGCTCGGAGCGCTGAGGCGGCCGGGCTGACGGACCGGGCGCCTCAAATCGGCAAACGGACGCCGAAAAGACCCCGGAAAACGTCCCTGGCAGCTTTTTTCGGGGTGGTGCGTATGCTTGGTGGGTCATGGGGTCGAGTCGACTGTCGCGTCGGATCTTCGTGCGGGCCGCTGGGGAGCTGGCCGCCGGAGCTGCGCTGGTGCCGTGGTTGGCTTGCCGCGTGTCCCGGGGTGGGCCCAGCGACTCGGGGATCGACGGTGCCGCGACCGTCGATTCGGCGGTCGATGCGGAACCGATGTCCCCGGAGCCCCCAGAGCCGAGCGAAACACTGTGCCGGCCATTTCTAACGCCGGTGGAGGAATTCTTCCGCCAACATGGGGGGCGGCTGCAGCCGGGCTGGGAGCTGCCCGCGCTGGACGAGGGCCACGGGCTGCGCATCCTCGGGCTGGTCGAGCGCGAGCTTTCGCTGGACCTGGCGGCGCTGGAGGCCGAGCAGAGGCACGCCGTCCGGGTGGTCAACACGCTGCTGTGCATCACGGGCTATCGGGGCACGGCGATCTGGACCGGCGTTCCCGTGCGCGTGCTGTTGGAGCGCGCCGGCGCGGATTTGATGCGCGCGCGGCAGTTGGTTTGCCGCGGTGCCGACGGCTACCGGGCCAAGCTGCCGGTGGCCGTGCTGCAAACGGCGGGCACGGGGCACTTCGAGCCGCTGGTGGCATTTCACATGGCCGGACAGCGGCTACCCCAGGATCTGGGTTTCCCCTTTCGACTGCTGGCCGCCGACCGCTACGGCTACCAGAACATCAAGTGGCTCGAGAGCATCGAGGTGCTCGAAGCCGAGCCGGCGGCCGATTCCGAAGGCCAAAGCCACGTGGTGGTGCCGACCCCGCTGCTCGAAAACCCGCCGACCGGCGGTGCGGTTGCGGCCGGGCGTGTCGAACTCTGTGGCTTTGCCCTCAGCGGCAACAGCGGCATCGCACGCGTCGAGGTCCAGGTCGACGGCGGCCCACCACAGGCCGCCGCCCTCCACCAGCTCGAGACAATCCTCGCAGAGCACCCGGAGCTCGAAGGCTGCCTGCAGCTCACCCAGCCCGACCTCCATGCCTTTCCCTGGGCGGGGGTGTGGCGGCCCTGGCAGTTGACGCTCGAACTGGCTCCCGGGGAACACCGCCTGCGCATCGAGGTCCGCGACCTGGAAGGGCAAGGCGGCGACCGGATCGATCTGGTCGTGGTGGCGACCGCCTGAGGCCGCCCGTGCGCCCACCACAGGGCGACTCCGAAAGGGCCTGTGCCAGCGCAGCCACCCCAGCAGCTTTTTCACAACGCCCGTGGCAAACTCCCCACCATGGCCGAGCAAGCTGAGCTGGAGCGGTGGTTGCGCGCCTATGTGGAGCGCCATGGTGGGGTCGCAGGAACGGTGCACGTGCGCGGGGAGCGCGACCTGGTACTCAAGGCGACCCTCAACATCCCGCCGCCGGTGGTGGCCGCCGTGGGCACGATTCCGCGCGGCAAGGGCATGGCCGGGCTGGCCTGGGAACGCGACGAGCCGGTCAGCACCTGCAATCTGAAGACCGACGAGACCGGCGATGTGCGCCCCGGGGCCAAGGCCGTCGACGCCAACGCTGCGGTGGCGATCCCGGTCCACGGCAACGACGGCGAGCTGCGCGCCGTGGTGGGCATCGCCTACGGCGGCGAGCGCGACATCGACGCCGACGAGCTGGCTATGCTGCGCGAACAGGCCGAAGCGCTGCCCAACTAACGCTCCCATGCCCTACTTCAGCTACCACAGCGGCCATAGCGGACAGTTCTGCCGCCACGCGCGCGGCTCGCTCGAGGAAGTGGTGCAGCAGGCCCTGGCCCAGGGCTTCACCCACTACGGACTGTCGGAACACTGCCCCCGCGACCGCCGCGAGGATCTCTACGAAGACGAGGCGGGACTCATCCCCGCGGACCTGGAGCGCATCTTTCGAGACTACGTCGTCGAGGCCCAACGCCTGCGCGAAGCCTACGCGGGGCGTATCGAGCTACTCGTGGGCTTCGAGACCGAGCGCCTTCCACCCGGGAACTGGGAGGCGCGTATGGCCGAGATCCGCGGCATGGCAAATTTTGACTATGTGCTGGGCAGCGTGCATGACGTGGGCGGTCGCTACATCGATTACAGCCCCGAGCAGACCGCAGCCCTGGCCACGGAATACGGCGGCCGCGAGGCACTGGAAGTGGCCTATTTCGACGCCGTCAGCGACCTGGTCGATACGCTACAGCCCGACGTGGTGGGTCACCTGGACCTGATCCGCAAGTTCGACGGGCCGGATGCGGCGCTGACTGCCGGCGGCATGGTGCGGGCGGAGCGGGCCCTGGAAGCGGTGAAGGCAGCCGGCGCCGTGCTCGACGTCAACTGCGCGGCCCACCGCCGCGGACTGTCGCCGGTCTACCCGCTGCCGTCCCTGCTCGAGCGGGCCCGGCGCATGGGCGTGGGCGTGACCCTGGGCGACGACAGCCACGGTCCCCATGCGGTGGGGGTGGGGCTCGATGCTTCGCTATCGGCGATCGCCGCGGCCGGCTATCGGGAGCTGCGGTATCTGGCGCGCGACGGGGGGGTGGGCGCGGCGCGCTGGCGTACGGTGGCGATCGAGGATGTGAAGCCGCAGCTGCCGGCGAGCGCTTCCGCGACCTGAGGCCGACTCCTGAGTTAAAAGCAAAACGCCCGAGCGCAAAGCCCGGGCGTTTGCCTTTTCCTCGATGACGAGGGCTCAGCCCGCGTCGCCGCCGGCGTCGGTATCGGGGGTGCTGCCGTCCGAGCAGGCATCGGTGCAGTCGCTGGCGTCACCGGCGTAGGCGCAATCTCCAACAGCCGTGGCTTGCGTGCTCGCTCCGATGAAGTCGCCGCACATCATAATGGCGCAGGAGGTGGTGCCCGTCTGGTCCAGGCCCGCGCAGTTGGCACCGACGCAGGTGATGAGACCCCAGCAAACGTCGTCACAAGCGCTGACGGTCGCTTCGTCACAGGCGGTGCAAACGCAGGTTTTGCACTCATCGCTGGCGCCCGCGCTCCACATGGGCGAGGCAGTCTCAGCCGCCGCAACGCACGCGTCCACGCCGCCGCCGCCGCCGCCACCGCCACCACCGCTGCCGGCGGTGCTGCCGCCGCTGCCCGCGGTGCTGCCGCCGCTGCCCGCGGTGCTGCCGCCGCTGCCGGCCTCGCCGTCGTCGCCGCTGTCATCCCCACACGCGACAAGGCTACACATGGCAGCCACGATCAGGCCGCGCCCAAGAATCGAGAGAAAATCCTTCATGTCCATCTACCTCAAAAAAAGAGAATCGAGCCCAGCGCCCTCGGGCGGCCCATTCAAATCGCGGGCCATGAGTAGACCAGGGACGCATTGGACGCAAGAGACCGACACTTTACTCATGTCGATTGCGCACTTTTTTTTGCACTTCTGAAATGCGAGACGCCCCCGTTTTTGGCCCCGCAATCATTGGGGAATTTCTCGCAGGGATCCGCTGAACACCCCTCGTTTTCCCTGAGATAACCCAGGAACTCAGCCGGCGCGCAGGGCCCGCCACAGATCGTCGGCGGTGCTGGTAATGCACTCGACCGAGCCGAAGCGCATGTGATCGCCGGGGTGGACCTTGGTCAGCTCCCGGGGCGGCAGGCGCTCGCCATTGTGGTAGGTGCCATTGGTGCTGCCGGCGTCGGCGGCGTAGACGTTGCCGGCGCCGTCGAGCTCGAACCAGGCGTGGAGCTTGCTGATGTTGGGGTGGCGCAGCACCACGTCCTTGTTGACGGCACGGCCCACGGAGATGCGATCCATGAAGGTCGCGTCGTCGGTGCGCTTGCGCAGGGGCATGGCGAAGTAGGGGTCGTTGCGTAGCAACCAACGCAGCCGCTCGAGCCGCACCAGGCCCCGCGACGCGGCGCTTTCGAGCACGGCACCCAGGTCGTTGGTCGACATCATGGCGGTCTCGAAACCCATCGCGCGGATCGACGGTTGCACCTTCTGCACGGCCGCTTTCTCGATGGCTCCAAGGCCCGCCTGGAGCTGATCGTGGGCCTCCTGCAGCTTGACCAGCAGAAATTGCGTGTCGCCAAATTCGTCGCGGAAGCCCGCGAGGGTGCCGCTGGCCGCCTCCACGATGCGCGGCGGGCTGAGGTTGGCGGTCAGCTCGGGATCGATCTGGGCAGTAGCCACGCCATTATTCTACCCCGGTAATTGGCCGCGTTTGAAGCAATTTGGGAAAGGCTTCCGAGGCGCCCAAAACCGCTCGCTCCCGGACGGTCGCTCAGGCCAGAACCTTCAGGGCCCGCTTCATGTGCGCCGCCAGGTCGACGCCGTGGGGACAGGCGGCGGCGGCGGGGCCGAAATCCACCTCTTTTAGGCGCCGCGCGCCCTCCGGCAGACGCCCGAAGAGTTCGCGGGCCTTGGCCGGCTCGCGGTAAACGTCGTGGTACATCAGCAAGCGCAGGGTGTCGCCAATGCGCACCTCGCTGCCCTGGGGTAGGGCCGCGCCGCATAGATGATCACAGCCGTCGCAGGCAAGGGCGCGGGTGGCGCTGGCGTAGCGCTCGAGCGAGCGCCACTCGGCCCCCGTCAGCTCGCTCTTGTCGACCGCGGCGGCGATGTTCTGGCGCAGCTTCTCGAAGCTGTCCATGTGCGAGACCACGGCGGTGATGCGCTCATCGGCCCAGACCGCCTTGAGCACGGCCTGGTGCTTGCTCCACTTGCCCTGCTTGGTAAAGCCCTTCCAGGCGCTCTCGAAGCTCGCCTCCGAACCCTGGGTCTTCATGGCGATGAGCCCCACCCCGGCCTTGTGCGCCGCGTCCATGGCGGCGTTGAGCGCCCTGTCGTCGTATTTGCGGAAGTTGTAGCGGAACATCACCGACTCGACCCAGGGCGTCTTGGCTGCCAGTTGAAGCAGCTCGGGCACGTTGCTGCCGTGGCAGGAAAAACCGAAGTGGCGGATCTTCTTTTCGGCCTTGAGCTTGTCGACGACGTGCTTGAGGCCAGCGCTCAGGTACTTGCCGTCTTCGAGGGCGTGCAGGTACTCCATGTCGATGTAATTGGTCTCCAGCTTTTTCAGGCTGGTCTCGACGGTCTGGCGAAAGCCCTCGGGGTCGTGGGCGTCGCTCTTGGTGGTGATCCAGAGCTTGTCGCGCGCCTTGGCCCGCTTGTGGAACGAGGCCACCGCCGGCTCGCAGCTGCCGCCGTTGTAGCAGTCGGCGGCGTCGATGTAGTTGACGCCAAAACGTAGGGCCTCGGCGATCTTGGGGTCGAAGCGGCGGTCGAAGCCGACGGCACCGCCCAGCAGCAGGATCGGGATTTTCTTGCCGGTCTTGCCGAGGGTGCGGCGCGGCACCTGGGGCAGCGCCTCGGCCGCGGCGGGCAGCGGTCCCAAAAGCCCGCTGCCGGTCGCCTGGCCGAGCAGGGCGGCGCTGGCGGTGGCGGTGCCCAGGCCCAGCAGCTGTCGGCGGGAGAGACTTTTGTCCGCTCGCCGGGGCGCCGTGGTGTCGCGGGAGTTGTTGTTGTCGTCGTCTCGCTTCATCGGCTGCGCTCCTTCAGGCCCCGGTTGGACGAGGTTCCAGACGGCTGATTCGTTCTGTCGTTCATGCGGGCGCTCATCCCTTCTTGCGCTGCCGGGCGCTGTCGAGCAAAAGCGTACGCCCGGGATCGCGGCTTTCACCCACGGCCGTGACGTAGACGGCAGCGTCGTCGATGACGGGGCATTCGTGTTCGCAGATGCCGCAGCCGATGCACAGCTCGGGGCGCATGTAGGGGCGGTTCAAGGTGACGCGCTCGCCGTCCCAGCGCACGATGGACTCATCGTAGGTGCCGATGGCCTTGGGGGTGACGGGGCAGACCTCTTCGCAGACGACGCAGGGGGTCTCCATGGCCCAGGGCAGGCAGCGTCCGCGATTGAAGAAGGCGGTGCCCAGGCGCAGCGGACCGGCGTCTTCGTGCTCACCGAGGCCGAGCTTCTTTTCGACGCTGATCTTCTGGATGGCGCCGGTGGGGCACACCTCGGAGCACAGCGCACAGTTGAGCTGGCAAAAACCGACCGAGAAATCCATGACCGGCGTCCATAGGCCCTCGAATCCAGCCTTCTCGAGCGAGGCGGGCTGCAGCACGTTGGTGGGGCAGACATTGAGGCACTGGTCGCACTTGATGCAGCGCTCGAGGAACTCGGGCTCGGCCACCGAGCCGGGAGGGCGGATAACTTTTTCGTGAAAGCCGCGGGCGCCCACGGCCTTGCTCAGGCGCATGAAGGGGTAGGCGACGGCGCCGCCCAGGGACGCCAGGATCCAGCGCCGGCGCGGTACGGCCGGGCCCGCGTTTTCGGTCCCGAGAATTTGGCTCTTGAGCGGGCGGCCGAAAAGGCGGGCGCTGCCGTCCTTGAGCGAGCCGACCAGGTGGGCGGAAAGCGGCGGCGGCGTGAGCTTGAAGCTGAGGGCGTCCTCGGGGCAGTCGTCGATGCAGTTGAAGCAGACGAAGCACTCGCTCTTGCGCAGCGCCGCCTGGGGGTCGCTCGCGCCCTCGCAGCCCTTGAGGCACAGGTCACAGTCGGTGCAACGGGTCGGGTCGCGGTCGATGCGCCACAAAGACAGCCGCGACAAGACGCCGAGCATGGCGCCCAGGGGACACAGCACACGGCAGAAGAAGCGCGGGATGAAGAGGTTCATGGCGACCAGGCCGAGCAACATCAAGCCCACGAAGATGGCGCCGTCGAAGATGCGCGCGTCGGCGGCGCCCGGTGCCGACAGGAGCGGCGACAGCTCGGGCTCGAGGCCGCGCTCGGCCAGCTCGCGCCCCAGGCCCGTGACGGCCAGGTCGCTGGCGGGCATCACGGAGACGGTGAAGCTGCGCACCAGAAGGGCGATGGGATCGAGCAGGCCGATCTGCAGCGAGCCGAAGGCCGCCAGCACCAGCATCACCGCCAGGATGTAGTACTTCAACTGGTAGATAGGTCGATAGCGATTGGCCGCGATGTGGTCGCGGTTGCTGCCAATGTTGAAGATGAAGCCGATGAACTGGTGCAGCGCGCCGTAGGGGCAGAGCCAGTTACAAAAGACGCGGCCGAAGAGCAGCGTGGGGATGAGCACCAAGAGCCCGCGCCACAGCCAGCGGTAGACGGTGTGGGTCGACAGCGCCGTGGCCAGGCCCACCAGCGGGTCGAGCTCGAGGAAGAGCGAGACCGGGTAGCCGCCGATGCGGCTGAACCAGGTGGTCATCAGCAGAAACACGAAGAGTGCGAAGAAGAAGACCTGGCTGAGCACCCGCACGTTGGTGATGCGCAGGGTGCGCGTGTAGAAGGGCGTGCCGTCGCGGTTTGGCTGCAAGAGTGGCAGCCGGCGTTTGGCTTTGGACGCGGGCTTTGGCGGCGCCTTGCTCATCCCAGGCGCACCTCGGCGAGCCTGAGCGCGCGGTAGTCGGGCTGGCCCAGGTGGCGCTCGGCGCACAGGGCGAAGTAGCGCGGCAGGGGCTCGTCGCGGCGCTCGAGCAACTCGCTCCAGCCGTAGGCGTCGGCGGCCAGCGAGTCGGTGGCGGCGACCAGGGTGTGACCGGCTTTGACGTCGGAAAGGCTACCGCCGGTGGGACCGCTGCGGTGCAGTACGCGGCGGCCGTCGAGCACCACGAAGCTCGGGCGCAGCATCAGGGCCAGGTCGGCGATGATGCCGTGGATGTCCTGGTGGAATTGATTGCGGCGGCCACCGAGCAGGCCGTACCAGTTCTTGGTGGTCATCGAGGCGCGGCACAGGTTGTGATCCTTGACCGGGGCCAGGCCGATGACCTTGGTCACGCCGCTGAAGGGGCGTGCGAAGAAGGGCCAGCGCTCGATCAGGGCGGCGCCGGGGGTCAATAGCTCCCGGAAGTCGGCGTGCTGGGGCAAGAACAGGCGGGCGCCGGCTTCGACGGCGGCACGCTGCAGGCCGCTACGGGCAAAGCAGGCTTCGGGCGACTCGATGGGGTTGTCGGCCACGCGCACCTCGGCGGCACCGGCCTCGCGGCAGAGCGCGACCAGGGCGCCGAGCAGTTCGGGATCGCTGGTGGCGCCGAGGGCGGCGGCGCGCTCGAAGGCCACGTTGGGTTTGAGCAGCACCACATCGCCGCGCTGGATGAAGTGCTGGATGCCGCCAATGGCATCGATGGCGGCGCGCAGCATGGGCATCAGCTGGCTGCCGTGGGCGATGCCAAGGTCGGCGGCACCGAGCCTGGGGGCGACGGCGTAGCCGCCCTCGGGCAGGCGCAGGCTCGAGGGGCGCGGCTTGCCGAGCTCGCCCGTGGGATCGCGCAGGGAGAGCGGAAAGCCGGGCGGGGCCAGGGCCGCCCAGCCGGCGCCCAGGGCCAGGCCGGAGCTGGCGAGGGCGCCCTTCAAGAAGCGCCGGCGCTGCTCGCGGCGGTAGGACTCGAGGCCCGGCGCCGAGTTGGGCCGGGACTCGGGCAGCTCGGGCGGCTCGGGCGGGGGCTCAGTGGCCGGCTTCTTCGGCGGTGGGGGCATCTTCGGCGGGGGGCTTGGGATAGCTTTCGGGCCCTTCGGCGGCGGGCGCAAGGGGGGCTTTGGCGGGAGCGGCGGCCTGGGCGGGTTCGAGGGCGGCCACGGCGGCGGCGAGCGTGTCGGGGGGTAGGGCCCGGGCGGCGGCGGCGAGGCGAGCCAGGGCGGCGGCGGCGCGCGGGACATCCGGGGCGCTGCGGACGCCGTAGACCAGGGCGCCGTGGGAGGCGGCGGTGGCCAGGGTCGAGAGGTAGCGATCCTGCACCCAGGTGGACCCATTGGCATCGGCGGGCTCGGTCGCCGCGGCCGATAGGCGCTCGCCATAGCTGGCGAAACCCTCGACGAAGCGCGCGGCCAGGGCCTCGGCGGCGGCGGAACCGGGAGCGGCGACCACGAAGAGCTCGGTCTCGTCGAGGTCGTCGCCACTGCCGGCGTCGGTGGCGGCCGGCGTGGGGCGCGCCACGTAGACGCCGCGGGCAAAGCCAAAGGAAAAGGCGTTTTCGCGGTGGTACTCGATGGCGCCGCTGCCGATGTCGAGGGCCTGGAAGAGCTGGTGGGCCCAGGGCAGCGCGGCGGCCCGGCCCGGCAAGGCCTGTTGCAGCCGCTCCTGCAGGTGCTGAAGCTGGGCGACGACCGCCTCGCTGTCGTCGCTGCCGATGGCGCGGGCGTAGAAGCGGTCGTGGGTGAGGTAGAGGGCGTTTTGGTCGCGATGACGCAGCCCGGCCACGGCGCGTTCGGGCTCGACGGCCTCGGGCTTTTCGCCGGAATAGGCGCCCAGGGCGTTTTCGGCGCTGCCCATGTCGTAGAGTTCCAGGTCCACGGCGCGGGCGGCGTCGGCCTGGTCGCCGAGGCTGACGAAGCTCAGGCGCACGAAACCGCGCGACGTAAAGTAGCCGGCGCGGCCGTTGATCTTCTCGTAGAGCGTGTCGGGATCGAAATGGCGCACGGGGCCCTCGACGAAGCCGGGAGCGGCGAGTTCATCGGGCAGGGGGCCGCGCTCGGCGCTGCTGCTGGAGGCCCCAGGATCGAGCAGGCCGCGACCGAAGAGCGCCGGATCGGGATGGGCACCGGCCCAGGCCACCCAGGCGGCGACGGCGACCAGGCAGGCGAGGATCAGCAACCCGATGCGAACCTCGGTATGCGAATAGCGGCGGCGGTAGTGGCGCCGCCCGTGGGGATTGAAGAGGCGCTCACCGGGCTGGGATGGAGCCATCGGGTTCTCCGGGACCCTAGTCACCTGTGTCGGTAGTTTTGGGTAAAACTCGGCGAGCAATCGGCGGCCCTCGGCGTGGCGAATCGACGAAGGACATACAGAGTATATTCGAGGAGATAGCCCGAAGGGCGGTCGACGCGGCG
>JAOUOP010000091.1 GCA_029880325.1 Myxococcales bacterium
GCAACCTCACCATCACCCGCAACCCCACCGTCACCGCCAACCCCAAACAACGCCCGCTCCCCCTCCCCACGCGCCACCGCAGCACACTCGCCCACCACAAAGCTCCCACCCGCATCCCGCTCCTCCGCCAGATGCAGCCTCAACGCCAACGGAGCCACCGGGCTCCCGCGCTCGGCAACCAACATCAACGGCGTCCCCCGCTCCGCCTCGGCATCCAACCTCTGCAGCATCACGCGCATCGTCGGGCTATAGGCCAACGTCGGCAGCTTCAGCGCCTCGATCGACCCGCCACCCAGGAGCGCCTGCGCGTCCTCACGCAGCCGCTCCAGCTCCCGCTGCGTCTCGCGGTGCTCGGCTTCGCTCTTGCGGATCGCAAACAACGTCTCCCCCGCCCGGCGGCTCTCCGACCGTAGGAATCTTTAGGCATCCCCAGGTTGAGCCATGTCAGCACCGGATGCCAGGCTTCTTGCACCGCTGAGGCTCCAATCCCCGCGATTCCGCTGCCTTACAGCGCGGCGGACCGTAGGAATCTTTAGGCATCCCCAGGTTGAGCCATGTCAGCACCGGATGCCAGGCTTCTTGCACCGCTGAGGCTCCAATCCCCGCGATTCCGCTGCCTTACAGCGCGGTCACTGGTGGCGCGCTTGGCCGCGATGGTCCCGCCGCCCTGGCAAAACCAGGTGCGCTACTCGGGCGTGCTCGCGCCGGCGGCCAAGTGGCGCAGCCGCATCGTGGCCACCGCTCCGGGCGCCCAGCCCGAGACCCCGCTCGCCGATGCCTGGCAGCACCTGGGCGCCGTACCACCGCCAGCCCCTGCGACCCCGACCGTCCCGAAGGGGAAGGGCTGCCGCTACTGGCCCTGGGCGCTACTGAAGCAGCGCGCCTTCGGGCCGCAGTCCGCCAGCTGCCCCAGCTGCCAGGGCCGGTTGCAGCTACGTGCCCTGGTCCACGATGCCCACAGCATCCACCGCCTGCTGACCCACCTGCACCTGCCCACCCTCGTCCCCAAGCCAGCCCCGGCCCGCGGCCCGCCCTACCACCGCGGGCCCTACCACCGCATCGGCCCCGACAGCCCCCAGCAGACCTGGGACCTCTGACCCGCCCGCGCCTGCGTCCCGCTCTGCACCCTCGTCGTGGCCGGGCCGACGCACACCTGCGCCCAGCGCCTCGCCTGCGGTCACCGCGCAGTGGCTAGCCTCACACCCAGCATGGCAATGCCCGCCCTGGCTGGCCCAGCCCGCGGCGACTCGTGTACCCGCCAGCCCCTGCACAGCGCGCGGTGGTGGGGGTACCGCCCCTTGAATCAGCTACGCGTTCCCATCGATGGGTCGACCCGGCCTCGAGTTCTGGCTCGAGAAGACCTCGGCGCCTTGCGGCGAATCCGAGGAGTTCTGCGCTGACTTCACGGTCAAGGGCGGCAAGATCCGGGGCTTCGCCAACCCCTTCTCCGATCCGAACGCGAAGGCCGACGCAGGCACCAACCCGCTGGCCCTCGCTGTTCGCTTCGAGATCGACTTCGGCGGCGAGCTCGACTGCTCGACCGGAGAGTTCAAGGGCCTCTTGCAGAACGGCTGCTACGACGTCGCGACGGTGCTGTACCGGTTCGAGGGCACCGCACCCGCCAAGTACGACGGCGTGAGTTCGAGCTTCGCGCAGGGCGAGTGGACAGCGAAGGAGATACCCATGATGGGTGTCATCTTCCCACCCGACTCGAAGATCGGCGGGATGGGCACATGGGGCGCCACGCTGGCCGACGATGGCTCGTCGCCTGTCGCTGCCGGCGCAGGCCTGTGCGACATGTGATGGCCAGTCTCGCATGGCTCTCGGCGCAGACACAGGTCTCGTCGGTCGCGACTTGCGATACAGTCGGTGCCATGCAGCCCACTGCCGAAGAATTCGAGTACTTTCGTCAGCGCGTCGAAGAGGTCCCTTTTCTACGACTGCTCGACATCAAGCTCGAACGGCTCGGACGCGGCGAAGCAGAAATGTCCATGACGGTTTCGCAGAAGCATTTGCAGACCATGGGCATCGTTCACGGTGGAGTCATCGCCTCGATTCTCGACTCCGTCACGTGGTGGGCGGCATTCGCAGCCCAGCAACCCGGAGACAGCGCCAAGCTAATGAGCGCCGACCTCAAGCTCAACTATCTCTCCGCCCTCAAGTCGGGGCGAGCTACGGCAAGAGCGACATGCAAGAAGGCAGGTTCTCGGTTGTGTTATGCGGTCGGTGAGATCTTCGACGAGGCCGGTCGCTTGGTCGCCGACGGATCCTCGACACTCCTCGTGGTGAGGTAGCCTAATGAGTCTCGTGGCCGGACTACAATGGCGTCGAAGTCAGTCGACGCTGCGAGTGGAAGTCGGCCAAGTGCCCGGGACCGGGCGTGCAGTGAGAGTGAGCGGCTCGGTGCTCAGTCTTTCCACGCGACGACTACGTTCCAGAGCGTACCGGGCGTGGGCTGGGCGATGCGGGCGCCGGAAAAGCCCGCGGCGGTGACCGATGCCACGACGTCCTTTGGGGCACGCGGTGTGAAGATGTCGCTCGGAAACCCAAAGGCGTCCATGCGCGACTTCGGCGTAAACCCCACGGCCAGCCGACCGCGTGGGGCGAGCACGCGATGGAGCTCACCGAAGCCGCGGTCGAGGGACGGCCAGAAGTAGATCGTGTTGACGCTGCAGACCTTGTCGAACGACGCATTGTCGAACGGAAGCGACTCGACCACGCCTTCGCGAAAGTCCGCCTGACCGCTCGCCACGGCCTTCGCGAAATGCGCGTGGGCGCGCGCAACCACGTCGGGCGAGGGATCGACGCCAGCGACGAACGCGGCGTGTTCGAGGAGCTGCGGCAACGTCACCCCGCCGCCGAAGCCGATCTCGAGCACGCGGTCGGTGCTGGCGAGCTCGAGCTGCGCGACAGCAAACGCGTTGATCTTGGCGTTGCTGCGGTTCATCACGCGCCGGAACAGCGCACCTAAGACGCCGGTGGGGCGCGAGAGCTGACGGGCGACGACGCGAGGGATCATGGCGGCGAGCAGAGCACGCTCCGGAATGGCGCGCCGAGGACCGAGGCGGCCATGGCATGTGACCGCGCGCACCCACGATAGCCGGCGTGCGCGCGCGGTCCGTTGGACCTGCACGCGCAGTTTCATCGCATCGGTGTCGGCGCTGCCAGCGCAGCGACCACACGCGTTGTGAACGTGCTCACTTCGTCGATTGTCGGCGTAAACACCGGCGGCCTACTTCGAGTGTTCGAGGATCCAGTGGACAACGTCACGGATGACCACAGGCCCGAGATCGGGTTCCTGCAGGAGATTGTGCAGACCGCCCTCGTACACTTTAAACGTCGCGTCCGTGGAGGCCGACTTCTGTGCCATCAGCTCGTGCCCGGCCCTGGTGACGACGCGGTCATCGGAGCCCCACATCATGAGCATCGGCAGGTGCAGCTCGCCCACGCGAAGTGGGAGGTCGCCGTTGCATCCGAGCATCTCCGCGACATACCCCAAGCGCAACCTGCCGCGATTGAACCAGGGATCGCTGCGCAAGGCGGCAAGAGCAGCGGGGTCGCGGATGAGCATCCGGTCGTCGAAGAGGCGCCTCACCGGCAGCTTGGGAAGGAGGCGAGCCAGGACACGAAGCAAGCTGACGACCGGCGCGGGCGGAATGCCAACAGCGGGGTCGAGCCCGTAGGCACCCGAAAGCCCGACGAGGCCGCTGAACATCGTTGGGTGTGCGAGGACCGTGTAGGCCGTCACGAGGCCGCCGATACTCTTGCCGAGGAGGAAGCGGTGTTTGACACCGGCGAAGGGTGCGTCGGCGTCCAAGCGCTGCTGAAGTGCAACGACGTCCGCGACAAAGCGCGTGCGGTCATGGAAGTAGTACGACTCGCCATCCGAGAGGCCCCACCCCCGCATGTCCTGCGCCACGACGGCGACGCCCTCGGCAGCGAGCGCACGCCCGAGATCGTCGTAGTACCCCGAGTGATCCACCGTCCCGTGCACGATGATGAGCGTTGCTCGGATGGGGCCGGCGGGGATCCAGCGGCGCTCTAAGAGCCAGAGGCGGTCGTCGTACGACCGCTCGAACCGTACGACCTGGCCACCGCCGGGCATCGCGGGCAACGGTGGCGAGGTGTTCTTCTCGATGCCGTAGCGCACGGGCGTGTGCTCGCGGGACAAGAACGAAGATACGGCTGTCATTTGCTTGCTCGATTCATGTGTAGTGGCTACGATTCGATCTGACAGTCACCCTGGCTGTGGGCGTCTGTCTGTTCGAGTCTAGGCGGCGTGATCGCCGAGCTGCTTCTCCTTCCAGATTCGCATGCCATCGGCGAATGTTTCAAGGGGCGTGCGACCGCAGCACATCTTCCCCTGGTGGGTTCGCTGCTCGTTGTACTTCGTCAGCCACGCGTCGAGGTCGGCCTGGAGCGCCTCGAGGCTGTCATAGACCTTCTTGCGGAAGGCCACCTGGTAGAACTCCTGCAGGATGGTCTTGTGAAAGCGCTCGCAGATACCGTTGGTCTGTGGTGACTTCACCTTCGTCTTCGTGTGGTCGATGTCGTTGACCGCCAGGAAGAGCTGGTACGGATGCTCATCGAGGCGGCCGCAGTACTCGGTCCCGCGATCGGTGAGCATACGCAGCACTGCCGCGCCCTGGTCCTCGAAGAACGGCAGGACCCGGTCGTTGAGGTGGTCGGCCGCGGTGATCGCGGTCTTCGCCGTGTACAGCTTCGCCGACGCCCACTTCGAGTAGGTGTCCACGAAGGTCTGCTGGTAGATGCGGCCCACGCCCTTGAGCGTGCCGACGTAGAAGGTGTCCTGCGAGCCCAGGTAGCCAGGATGCTCGGTCTCGATCTCGCCGCACGCCTCGTCGTCGTGCCGCTTGCGCTCCAGCGCGGCGACCTGCGACTCGGTCAGGATGATGCCTTCCTCGGCGACCTTGGCCTCCAGGGCCTTGAGCCGCTTCTTGAACGTCTGCAGCTCGTGACGGAGCCACACGCACCGCACTCCGGCCGCCGAGATGTGAATGCCGCGCTTGCGCAGCTCGTTGGCGACTCGCGTCTGCCCATAGGCCGGCTCCTCGGTCGCCATGGCCACGACGGCGTCCTCGATTTCCGGAGCCGTGCGGTTCTTCAGGTTCGGCTTGCGCCTCGACTGCTCTACCAGGGCGTCGAATCCGCCCTCGTCCACCGCCTGCTTGTAGCGGTAGAACGTGTCGCGGGAGTAGCCCATCACCTTGCAGGCGCGTGACACGTTGCCGAGCTCCTCCGCCAGGTTCAGCAGTCCGATCTTGTGTTTGATGACCTTCTGTTCTGTACTCATTTCGGGGGTTACCTTTTCTGGAGCACTTCGGCTCCGGTTGGCTGCTTTCAAATCACAGCCAGGGTAACCCCCTCTTTTCGAGGAGCGTCAGATCAGGTCGTAGCTCTTACAATTCATGCACCTTCCGGAGTGGCGCGCCGAGGACCGAGACGGCCATGGCATGTGACCGCGCGCACCGCGTACGAAACACAACCCGGGCCCTCTCGAGTTGACCGACGGTGCGCTGTGCACGCGCCTTCGCACCCACGCTAGCCGGCGTGCGCACACGGCCCGTTGGAGACTGGAATCCGTGGTTCGCATGCAGTAGTTTGCGTGCACCGATGGGATTCTACGAACGACAAGTGCTTCCGCGTCTGATCGATTGGTCGCTCGGGACGCCCGAGATCTTGGCGCATCGCCAGCGGGTTACGGCCGGACTTGCGGGCGCGGTGGTCGAGATCGGTTTCGGATCGGGCCTCAATGTTCCGTTCCTACCGGCGAGCGTCACGCGACTGTACGGCATCGATCCTTGCGAGGTCGGACGCGGGCTCGCTGCCAAGCGCATCGCCCAAACCGACGTTGCGGTCGAGTTTGCGGGCCTCGATGGGCAACGCATCGAGCTGCCCGACGCAAGTGCAGACATGGCGCTCAGCACCTTCACGCTGTGCACGATTCCCGATGCGCACGCGGCTCTGGAGGAAGTGAAGCGCGTGCTTCGACCCGGCGGAGTAATGCACTTCCTCGAGCACGGGCGCAGTCCGGATGCTGGTGTCGCGCGTTGGCAAGACCGCCTCAATCCGATGCACCGAAGGATCGGAGGAGGCTGCAATCTGAACCGCACGATGGATGTGCTCGTTCGCGACGCGGGTTTCGAGCTGATCGCGTTGGAAAACTTCTCGGTGAGCTGGCCGCGGCCCTATGGGTACATGTACATGGGGCGCGCGCGCCGCGCGTGAATGTGTAGGAGACTCGTGACCACGCTGCAAGCGGCGGGATCGTGACTCAGGGTGTCAGTTTCGCGAGGTCGTACACTGCGGACATGAGCGCGTCACGCTCGGGGCCCGGCAGCTCGGCGAGCTGGGGAAGCGTGTCGGCGCCAGTACCCAGGCGAATCAGGCGAGGCGCGTCGAGCGCGAGTGCCTGCGCCGCCAGCTCGCGCGCAAAGTCCTCGGTGGGCATGGGATTGTCTTGCGACGAGTTGGCGCGCTTCACGATGCCCGAATACATGGGCTTGTAGCGCGACGAGTCCTGTGAGTAACGCTCGATGCCCTGCGAGGCACTCGCAGCGATTTCTGACTTCACGCCACCCGGCTGCACGACGACCACGTCGATCCCGAAGGGCAGCAGCTCCATGCGCAGCACCTCCGAGAGCATGTGCACGGCGCTCTTGCTCGCGCAGTACATGCCCGCAAAGGGCGTGGGCAAGATGCCCACCACGCTGCCCATGTTGACGATGCGCCCACTGCGCCGATCAGCCATGTGCGGGAACACGGCCTGCGTCACCGCGAGCAAGCCCAGCACGTTGGTTTCGAGCACGCTGCGTAGCTCGGCCTCGGGCACCTCCATCAGCGGCCCGCAGATGTTCACGCCTGCGTTGTTCACGAGCACGTCGATGCGGCCGGCCTTCGCGATTGTCGCGTCGACTGCGGCACGGATCGACGTGGGATCGTTCACATCGAGCGCGAGCGTCTGAAGCCCGGCCTGCTCGAGGTCGACGAGCTTTGCTCCTAGGACAAACGATGCTGCGAAAGGGGGAGAAGGCGGTGTATCGGAACGGGCTGCAGGGGCCGGTTGCTGTCGCGCGGCGACAACGCACACGCCGAACCTCCCCCTTGGGGCCATGACCACCGCTGCTGGCAGTGCTGCCCAGCCCCGCAGGGCGCACCGGGGCGCCTGCTCGGCGCACCGGCTAGTTCCTTGGGGGCTGTCGTCAGTGGATGGGCACACCCGGTAGCCCCAGCTGCCCAGGCATTGGCCGTGGTGTCGTCGGCGGTGGCTGCGGGGCAAGACCCTGCCGCGCCAGGGCCCGGTCGATGGCGGCCGCCGTCAGCGCAGATCCCAACCTGGGTCCGACGGCGACGCCGGGCAGTTCCTGCGTTCCCAACGAATTGCTCCTGTGCGGGTGCCCGGCCGGCGGCCAGGGCACGACGACCTGCCCCCCGAGTGGGCTAGTCGGCGTCGACTGCTTCTGCCCCGACGTCGGCGGCAGCGGCACCGGCGGCACGATGGGCGGCACCGGCGGCACGACGGGCGGCACCGGCGGCACGGTGGGCGGCACCGGCGGCGCGGACGTCGGTAGCGGCGGCACGATGGGCGGCAGCGGCGGCGCGATGGGCAGTGGCGGCATGATGGGCGGCACCGGTGGCTCGATGGTCACCGGCAGCGACCCCCGCATTCCCGCGGCTCCGGCCAGCTGCCCCAACCTCGCGACCGGCAACGTCACGATCCGCGGTCAGCAGGTGCAGCTGTGGGTCGGCAATCGCCGCGAGGACGTCAAGGGCTCGGTCTTCTTCTACTGGCACGGCACGGGCAGCACGTCGTCGGAGGCCAGCAGCGGGCTCGGCTCCGCGATCCAGGAGATCACCGGCAACGGCGGCATGGTCGCGTCCTTCACGACGTCGACGACCAACGGGCAGAGCACGGCCAACAACGTCTGGTACACCGGCGACTTCGAGATGGCCGATGACCTGCTCGCCTGCGCGGTGCAGCAGCTCAACATCGACACGCGACGCGTCTACACCGGCGGCTGCAGCGCCGGCGGACTGCAGGCGGGCGCGATGGTCTATGGTCGCTCGAGCTACCTCGCCGCGGCGATGCCCAACTCCGGCGGCGTCATCAGCTTCTTCGCCCCCAGCATCGAAGACCCCTCCCACGTGCCCTCGGTCATCACGACGCACGGCGCGGCCGGCGTCGACGTGGTGGGCGTGGACTTCGCCGATACCAGCGCGGACCTGACCTCGGGCATTGCGAACCTTGGGGGGTTCGTCACCAACTGCGACCACGGTGGGGGCCACTGCTCCTAGGACAAACGATGCTGCGAAAGGGGGAGAAGGCGGTGTATCGGAACGGGCTGCAGACCGTAGGAATCTTTAGGCATCCCCAGGTTGAGCCATGTCAGCACCGGATGCCAGGCTTCTTGCACCGCTGAGGCTCCAATCCCCGCGATTCCGCTGCCTTACAGCGCGGCGGGGCGCATTAGCCAAAAAGCAGAGCCGTCCTAACCCTGGGACTTTTCCGCTCCCAGAGCGCACCCCCACACCCAGGCTCCGCTTCCGCAGCACCCAGCCCACCGCATGCCTGTCGGCCCACCGAGTCGGCCCAACGTCTCAGGCCGACTCGAAGTCGAACCACTCGCTTCCAGGCGGCGGGCGGGCCGGTGCGATCGGCAGCGGCTCGGTCGGCAACTTCAGGCTCTTGAGGATGCGGCGAATCGCATCCGGCTTGAACACAGCAGCCAACAACCGCCTCGGCCCCTTGCAGCTTGGACAAATCAGCACGTCGGTCTTGAACGCTCGGCGCATCAGGTCCGCCCAACTGTAGCCCCGCTGCCCCCCGCTACCGCCGCCTTCTGACACAGGCGGCTCCGCCTCGAGATCCTCCCCGGCGTCCCCGCGCTCAGCAACCGGCCCCACCTCCGGCCGGTAGGCGACAACACGCGCCCGCAGCGCCGAGCGCGGTGCCAGCACTCCGCGATAGACCAGTAAGTTTTTGTGCGGCCGAGGAATTAACGCCGCCAAACGCTCGATGAAGGCAAGTGGCTCGTATTCGATGCTGGTGGTTCCGTCATAATACGGCCGCCGCAGCTGCAGCGAGACCTTCCCCTCTGCGGTCAACGCCAGCCTGTCCTGCGCGATCGCCGGCCGCGCGCAGTAGCGCAGCAGCTGCTCGCGACCCTGGCGATCGCTGCCAGGGACCGCCTCGCCTGCATGCAGGTCAAAGCCGCCATGCTGGGCGTGGCGAGGTCGGTCCGGCGAGATCCACGGCGCCTGTGGGTCGCCTCCGATGCGTGTCACCGGTCTGCGCGCTCCGGATGACTGCCCAAAGGCCGTGCGGCGGGTGATGGAGGCGTCGTAGCACGCCGCAAGCGCCGGCATATCTTCGAAGAGCGGCTCGGGTTCGTCGCAAGCGAATGCCGGGTCGCCACCCAACTCGATGCCGTGGCGCCGCGCCAGGTCGATGATCTTGGCACTGGCCGTCGCGAGCACTTCGGCGACGTCGACGTCTTCGGGCTCCGGAGCGTGAACGAAGCGCAGCGCCCCGGTGGCGTCTTCCACGAAAACACCGTCGATGGCCGTCTGGTGGAAATGGACGTTCAATGCAAGCTCGGAGTTAAAGCGCTGGATGAAGGTGATGCTCCCGGTTTGACCCAGCCTCTCGCCGGTAGCGCGACGGTAGTAATCGATGACGGCGTCGCTGAATATTCTCAGCACCTTCTTGCTGAGTTCGTGGTCATAGCCGAGGCGAAAGCGCAGCCGGTACGGCAACGTCAAGACCCATTGCCGCACGGGCACGTCGGGCAGAACGTGATCGCTGATGTGGGCGGCCAGTTCGGTCATTCTGCGGCCACCACACCTGGGACAGAAGCCGCGCCGCTTGCAACTCAGCGCGATGAGGTCGTCTTTCCGGCATTTCCCGCAATGAACCCGGATCAAGCCATGCGCCAAAACGCCGCAGCGCAGGTGGCTGCGAAGCTCGTCTTCCACGAAGCCGGGAACGCCGCGGCCGTCGTTGCCGGCACCCTGGGCACGGGCCAGGAAGGTCTCCAGGTTTTCGCGCAAGACCCGATGCAGGACACCGCCCTGGGGGTCGCGTCGGCGGTATTCGGCCGTCGCGGCCGCTGGAGCAGAGCCGGGAAACGGGTCGAGGGCTTGTTTGGCGCTGGCGGCCACGAGCAGGCCGCAACGCAAGTCGCGTGCCGGGATCGGAAGTGCGTGATTTCAAGCACTTCCGTGTCGAGCGGAGGCCCCGGGGGTGGCGGCCGCCGGCGGGAGGGTGGCGGCCGCCACCCCCAACCAGGCCAATTACCTCGCCGAAGGACTGTCCTGGCAGTCGGCCTCGCCGATGCCCCAAGGCTCAGCTGCCGCTGGCCATTCGGGTGTTCATGGCAAATGCCCTCGACCGGCATGGGGAGTCATCGACCGCGCCCCACGAGGGCTCCGCGCCCAGCCAAGCGGCACGGTAGGTCCATGCCCTGCATCCCCCGGTGCTAGACACGGCAAGGATCCAGAGCACGGCTAGGCGAAGACGTCGTCCAGGGTCTCGGCGGCCACGGCGCGGGCAATCCAGTCCGAGAGCTGCTCGTCAGTGGCACCCTGCACCATTGCCACCGTGGCCTCGGACAGCGGCTTGAACTTCATCTCCAACTGGATGAGCAGTGCCTTGGCCAGGCCCTTGGCCTCGCCCTCAGCGCGGCCCTCAGCGCGGCCCTCAGCGCGACCCTCGGCGCGACCCCTCTCGGCTAGTTTCTCAGCGGCAGTCACGTATGCTTCCTTGCCCTTTTCGCCAGCCTGCTCCGTCAGAAAGTCGCGAATTTGCTCGGGCTCCACGTCGGCGACTTTCAGAAGGTAGCACAGGAGCGTGGCCAGGGCATCGGGCCCGGACGGGGCCTCCAGCGCCTCGGTCACCAGCTCCGTAAACCGCAGAAATCCCAGGTGCGAGCCCGTCTCGAAGGCATCCCGCAGCGCCAGCAAGGCCAGCCGCACCAGCGCCGAGGCTGTGCGCTGCTGGATCTGATCAGCGCTCTGGGCCCGCAGGTCATCGAGCTGGAAGGCGAGCGACGGCAGCAGCGGCCCCAGGGCCTGCCGTGTGGCCTCGTCGAGCTCGATGAGGTCGGCCACCTCGGTCGCGGCCTTCCAGGGCCTGGGGCCGTGGTAGAGCACGCAGGGGATCACGGCGGGCAAGCGCTTGGCCTTCGCGTTTTGCTTCAAGAAATCAGCCCAGATGCACACCACATAGCGCAGGACGCGAAAGGCCATCATCGCGTCCTCGCTGCTCTGGTGCTCGAACAGGACGTAGATGTAGCACTCGCGGCCATCGACGAGCCTGGCCCTGAGCAGCACGTCGGCTTGCACTGTATCGAGCTCCTTGACCAGGAACTCAGTGGACAGCGACGTCAGCGACGACCAGTCGACGCGCTGGACGAGCCTGCTCGGGAACAACGCCCGCAGGTGGCTGGCGGCGTTCTCCGGCGACGAAAAAGTCTCCTTGAATAGGGTGTCGTGGGGCTGCTCCTCGGCCACGGCGCCGAGGGTAACGACGCCATCGACGAAAGCAAGCAACGGCGCACGCGCACAGCTTGTACGAGCTCTTGAAAGAAGCAGGGCTGAACGCCGAGATCGGAGCATGGTGAACGCCGAGATCGCGGCAACGTGAACGCCGAGATCGCGGCATCGTGAACACCGAGATCGTGGTCGATCCCGGCCGAGCGGATCACGGCTGAGGCAGTGACGGAGGGGGGGCGTTTCAACCATCGCTAGCAACCTTGAAGGAGGTGGCGGAGATGGCCACGGAGCGAGTGCCGATGACAGCGATTCGAGAGGTATTGCGCCTGCGCTTGGAGCAAAGGCTGAGGGTGCGCCAGGTGGCCCGGAGCCTGCGCATTTCGAGAAGGCATGATGCGGGTGGACGGTCGCGAGCGACTCGACCTGGACGATGGCGGGTACCCGACGTCCGCTGCCGCTCAGCTCGTCCCGCTTCTGTCACCGGCAACCACCCCTGCCGCCGTCAGTCTCCTGGTGGCGTTGCCGCAGTCGATTGCCGGTGCCGCCGACCGGAAGTATGAGTAAATATTATCGATTATTGATTGGTTATGATCTAGGCGACTCAATCAACCCTTCAGCTCCGCTGGACCACCACAGGGAGCGGGCGCCTTACGCGACCACCGACAACGTTGACAATACGAACGCTGTGTTCACAATCTCAGCATGCCTGCAGCGTTGGCGAAACGAGGGGGCGCCGAGGTGCTCGGCAAGGGGCGCTACCAGCGTTTGCTGGCGGATTTGTCGCGCTTGCTCGCCGAGGGGCGGGAGGCGGCCGAGGCGGCCGCCGCGCACGTGACGGTGGTGACTTACTTTCGGGTTGGGCAGCGGGTGCTGCGCGAGCAGTTGACGTCACGGGCCGGCTACGGGGATGCGGTGGTGGCGCGGCTTGCCTCGGAGTTGGGGCTCCACTCGCGCATTCTGCAGCAGGCGATTGCGTTCGCGCGGCTGTACGAGGCGCCGCCTGAGCCGGGGCTTTCGTGGTCGCATTACCGGGAGCTTTTGCTGGTTAAGGATGGGGCGGCGCGGGCGTTCTACGCGCAGCGCGCGCGTGAGGCGGGCTGGACGACGCGGCGGCTCGCGGAGGCGATTCGCTCCGATGCCTACGAGGTCGAGGAGCAGCGGCAGCGGGAGAGTCGCGGCGGCAAGGGGAAGGGCAAGGATAAGGGCAAAGGCAAGGGCGCGGCGCGGGGGCGTAAGCTAGCGCGGCCCAAGGAGGCGACGCACGTTTACGAGGCGACGGTGGCGCGGGTCATCGATGGGGACACGCTGCTTTTGCACATCGACCTGGGCTTCGAGGTGCTGAAGGTGCAAAGGCTGCGCCTGGCGGCGCTGGATGCGGCGCCGGTGGAGTCGGAGGCGGGGAAGCAGGCGCGGGATTTCGTGCTGGAGCGGCTTGCGCACTGTGAGTCGGTGGTGGTGAAGACCAACCGCCATGATGTGCACGGGCGCTACGTGGGGCATGTGTTCTACGCGCACCGCCCGATGGCGGCGGCGGAGGTTTTTGTCCGTGGGCGCTACCTGAACCAGGAGTTGCTCGATGAGGGGTTGGCTGAGCCGTACTGATGTGGTGCCCGCTCAGCCGAAGCGGCCGCTTTGGTAGTCGCGCACGGCCTCGAGGATTTGCTCGCGGCTGTTCATGACGAAGGGACCGTAGCGGACGATGGGTTCGCGCAGGGGGCGGGCGGCGATGAGCAAAAAACGTAACTCGTCGTTGTCTGCGGTAACGCGCAGGCTCTCGCCCGCGCCGAGCACGCCCAGCTGGCCCTTTTCGACCGCCGTGGCCGGTTCGCCGAAGTGGCCTTTGCCTTCGTAGGCGTAGACGAGGCCCTGGTGGTCGCCCGGGAGCTGGAATTCGTGGCCCTTGCCCGCCGGCAGGTGAACGTCGAGGTAGGTGGGGTCGGTGACGATGGCGCTGACCGCTCCACGCTCGCCACCATGCTCGCCGGCGATGATGCGCACCAGGCCGCCGCCGTCCAGCCGCACTTCCGGGATGGCGTCGGGGGGGATGTCCTGGTAGCGCGGCTCACACATTTTGTCTTTTGCGGGTAAGTTGACCCAGAGTTGGAAGCCGCGCATCAGGCCGTCGCTCTGGCGCGGCATCTCGGAGTGGATGATGCCGCGGCCGGCGGTCATCCACTGGACGCTGCCGGCGTCGAGCTCGCCGTGGTTGCCCATGTGGTCTCTGTGCTCCATGCGACCGGCGAGCATGTAGGTCACGGTTTCGAAGCCGCGGTGGGGGTGGTCGGGGAAGCCGGCGATGTAGTCGGCGCCGCGCTCGGAGCCGAATTCGTCGAGCAGGAGGAAGGGGTCGAGGTGGTCGAGGTCGGGGCTGCCGATGACGCGGCTGAGGCGTACGCCGGCGCCGTCGGAGGTGGGGCGACCGCGGACGATGCGCTGGATGCTGCGGTGGGTGGCGCTCAGGGGGGGGCTCATGAGGGGACTGTGGAGCGGCGATTTCAGGGCCGCAAGCGCGCCGGGTGCCGGTTTTTTGGGTGAGGTAGGTTGATGTCCTACACTGTGCGCTCAAGCTTGCCCAGGAGGAGCGATGCTGATTCAGACCGACACCCGGCCCCGCCGTGCCGTCCGCCGTGCCATCAAGACTTCGTGCGAGGTGGTGGGGCTCACCGATCTGCGACCGCTGGCAGAGCGCGTGCTGGATCTGTCGCCCCGCGGGATGCGGGTGGCCAGCGATGAGGGCGTGGCGCTGGGCGATGAGGTCCTGGTGGCCTTTCGCGCGCCCGGCGAGGATGGGCTTTGGCTGGATGCGGAGGCCGAGGTCTGCCGCATCGAACAGGGCTTTCGCGATGGCGATGCGGGCTACTGCGTGGGTCTGCGCTTCACGCACTTCGGGCGGGCCGAGCGCGCGGAGTTGTTGACGCGGCTGTCGGGCATCGCCCCGCCGATTCCGCGGCGGCGGGTGAAGACAGCGGCCCAGCGCGAGAGCGATGCGGCGGCCACCTCCAACTCGGTGTGGGTGCGGCCGATCCTGCAGCTGTGGTCGCGGCCCCCCAGCGGCGTCTTTCAGGCGGTCTGAAGAAGAAACCGGGCGCGCTCACGTTGGATGCGAGCGCGCCCGGGTCGTGATCACAGGTTCGCGTTGGCGAAGTCCCAGTTGACCAGGTGGTCGAGGTAGGTCTCGATGTACTTGGGACGGGCGTTGCGGTAGTCGACGTAGTAGGCGTGCTCCCAGACGTCGATGGTGATGAGGGGCTTGGCCACGCCGGTCAGCGGGGTCTCGGCGTTGGGGGTCTTGACGATGGCCAGCTTGTCGCCGTCCTTGACCAGCCAGGCCCAGCCGGAGCCGAATTGGGTGGCCGCAGCCTGGGCGAATTGCTGGCGGAAGGCGTCGTAGCCGCCGAAGCTCTGCTCGATGGCGTCGGCCACGGCGCCGCTGGGCTTGCCGCCGCCGCCGGGCTTGAGGCTGTTCCAGTAGAAGGTGTGGTTCCAGACCTGGGCGGCGTTGTTGAAGACGCCTCCTTCGGCGCTCTTGACGATGTCCTCCAGGCTCTTGCCGGCGAGGTCGGTGCCCTCGATCAGCTTGTTCAGGTTGGTCACGTACGCGTTGTGGTGTTTGCCGTAGTGGTACTGAATGGTCTCGGCGCTGATGTGGGGGGCCAGGGCGTCCTCGGCCCAGGGCAGCGGCGGAAGTTCGATCGCCATGTGGAATCCTCGCTCAGGGGTTCGGGTGAATGGGAGATGGAAGGCTGCTCCCCCGGGCGCATTTCGGGAAGACAGCTACTCCAGAATTTTGGCCCGAAATGACAGGATGCTGTCAGGGCGCCGTTCTGTGCTAGATCGACGGCATGATCTCCCTGGCCTCCAATTTGCGTCGTTTGCGCCGTCAGGCGGGACTGACGCAGCAGGATTTGGCCGATGCGGCGAAGATCGCGCGGGCGACGCTGGCGAGCATGGAGCGCGACGGCGCCAATCCCGGGCTCGAGAGTGTGGTGGCGGTGGCCGCGGCCCTGGGCGTGAACCTGGACGAGCTGGTGTCGCCAGCGCCGGCCGAGCGGGTGTTCAAGGTGACGCGCGAAGAGGCCCGCGAGGTGCGTGACGAGAGCGGGGGCTTCGTGGCGCGGGTGATGTCGCCGGTGGCTTCCCGCGGGGTGCAGGTGCAGCAGATTCAAATGGCGCCCGGCTGCGACAGCCACGGGCGGCCGCATCCCCTGGGGGCGCAGGAGTTCTTCTTCACCTACCGTGGGACTGCTACCGTGCGGGTGGCCGAAGAGGATTTGACGGTGGAGGCCGGAGCGCTGGTGCAGTTTCCAGGGCATCTGCACCACCGCTACCAGAACCGCAGCTCGAGCACCCAGGTGGAAGCGCTGTCGGTGGTGATTTTGGCCTGAAGACAAAGGCTCGCGCGCGCCATGGCTCTTGTGGTTTTCATCGCCCTCGCTTCAATCGCTCTCGGCGCCGTGCTGGGGCTGTGGCCGGGGGGTACCAGTCGGGCGGCGAGCCCGTTTCGAGCCTTCGCCATGGTCACGGCGGTGGCGGTGGTGCTGGGGCAGCTTTTGCCCGAGTCGCTTTCGGCGCTGGGCTTGGTGGCGCTGGGGGTCTTTGCGCTCGGCTTTGCGGCGCCGCGGGTGATCGAGCGCGGGGCCTTCGTGCTGACCAAGCGGCCGGCCTGCGAGCACGACGAGCGCGAGGCGATGTGCACCGACCTGGGCCTCGAGGTGGGCTACCTGGGGCTGCTTTTGCATCGGGTGGGTGACGGCATCGGCCTGGGGCTCTACGGCGGGCCGCTGCACGCCGACCACGGGCACTACGATGTGATTTTGGCCATCGCAGGGCATACGGTGCCGGTGACGGCGCTGGTGATCCTGGCCTTCAAGACCCACCGCGGCACCGGCAGTGCGGCCTTTCGGGCCGTGGGGGTGGCGCTGAGCACGCTCCTGGGCATCGGGGTGGCGGGCGCCTTCGAGCCGGCCACGCTTTCGGCCATCGAGCCGTGGCTGACGGCGTTGGTGGGCGGGCTGCTTCTGCACATCGTGACCCACGGTTGGCCACGTGAGACGGCTCCGAATCTGATGAGTCGGCTGTCGGATGTGGCGGCCATCGGCGTGGGTCTGGCGATCGTGACCCTGGGCGGGCACAGCCATGCCGGAGAGCGCGGCTTTCCGGACATGCGCCACGAGTTGGGGCATGCGCTATGGGAGTTGGGCCTGGAGACGGCGCCGATGTTGCTGCTGGGATTGCTGGTGGCCGCGGCGCTGCAGACCCAGGGCTCGCGCATTCCCGACCGCTGGTTGCGCGGCGGGCGGCCCGGCGGGCAGGCGCTGCGCGGGGCGGTGATGGGGATGCCCTTGCCGGTGTGCGCCTGCGGGATTTTGCCGGTGGCCCACTCGCTGCGCGAGCGCGGGGCGGCGCCGGCGTTGGTGGTCGCATTCCTGCTCTCGACGCCGGAGTTGGGGGTGGAGACCTTTGCGTTGACGGTGCGCTTTTTGGGCTGGCCGTTTGCGTTGTTGCGTCTGGCCGGGGCGCTGTTGGTGGCCGTGGTGGCTGCGCTCTTGCTGGCGCGGTTTGCGAGCGCGAGCGCCCAGCTCGAGCCGGTGGCGGCGAGCTGCGGGGCCGGCTGCGACAGCGACTGCCCCTTTGGCAGCGGGGAGCCGCGGCCGCTGCCGGCGCAGATCCTGGGCCACTTCGATGACCTGCTCTACCACATCGGGGCCTGGACGCTTTTGGGCTTGCTCGCGGCGGCCTACGTGCAGGCGGCGCTGAGCGAGGAGGCGCTGGCCGGAATTGGTCAGAGCGGGCTCGACGTGTTGGTGATCTCGGCGCTGGCGATTCCGAGCTACGTTTGCGCTTCGTCGGCGACGCCGCTGGCGGCGGTGCTGCTGGCCAAGGGGGTTAGCCCCGGCGCGGTGCTGGCGGGGCTTTTGCTGGGGCCGGCGACGAACCTGGCGACGGTGGCCTGGCTGCGCAAGAGCTTTGGGGCGCACGCGACCAAGTGGGCGCTCGGGGGCTTGATCGGGGCGGCCTGGCTGATGGCGGGCATTGTCAACCTGGGGCTGCCGGAGGCGATGATCGGGGTACCGGAACTCGCGGAGCACGAGCACGGCATGGTGTCGCTACTGAGCGCGGGCATGCTGTCGCTGCTGTTCGTGCGCGGCGTGTGGCGCAATGGGCTTCAGGCCTGGCTGGGGTCGCTGGGCGAGGCGCTGGCGGTGGACGAGGGCGCCGAGGCTGCCGAACATGACCATGCACACGCACACGGGCACGCCCATGGGCATCACCACGGCCACTGACCTTCAATAGGGCAAGTCCAAGGCGTCGCAGATGAATTTCACGTATTTGCGTGCGGCTCGGAAGCGCGCCTCGATGGTGTCGAGCAGGCCGGGGCTGAAGAGGGTGTGGTGGTCGAGGGTCGCGATGGCGATGTGATCTTTGCGCTTGAGGTCGTCCAAGAGCGGATGGTCTGCGGGCACGCCGCGCGGGGGGCGCTTGAGGCTTTCGCCGCCGAGTTGGAAGTGCTTTTTGAAGTCTTCGTCCTGGGCTCGACGCCACAGGGCGGGTTTTTCGAGGATGCGCTGGCGCACGGCCGCCAGGGCGGTGGCGTCGGGGTGCCAGATGCCGGCGCCGAGGAAGACTTCGGCCGGGTCGAAGTGCACGTAGAGGCCCGGTGCGTGCACGTCTTTGCCGGCCTCATGGCGGAACTGAATGCCGACGTTGGTCTTGTAGGGGGTCTTGTCGGCGCCGAAGCGGGTGTCGCGCTGGGGCCGCATCATGGAGCCGCCGACTTTCTTGTCGCTGGCGACCAGCTGCCGCGAGAGCTTGCGCAGGCGCGGCTGCATGGCGCGGATGAAGGCGCGGGCCGGTTCGCGGACTTGGGCTTCGTAGCGGGCCTGGTTTGCTTTGAACCACTGGCGTTCGTTGTTCTCGGTGAGCTCCACCAGAAACTCCACCGAGGCGCGCGAAAAATGGCTGAAGTGTTCACTGGGAGGCATGACGGGATGCCCTGTCGCCGCCGGTTCCGGAAGCGGCGGTGTTGGGCTCGAGGGGCACGCGCTCTTCGTGGCAGCCGTAGGCGTGGGGGGTGAGCTTGATGACGGTGTGCAGGGGGATGGGCAGGTGCGGGCAGCGCTCGGGTTCGACGCCCATGAAGTAGGCGTAGAGGGCCCTGAGTACCGCTTGATGGGCGATCACCAGCACCGGCCGCCGCACCCGTTCGATCTCGATGATCACCGGGTCGAGGCGGTGGATCACGTCCACGTAGGACTCGCCGCGCGGGTAACGGTAAGTGAACTTGTCGTGCTGGCGGGCGGCGTATTCGTCGGGCATCTCGGCTTCGATCTGCGCGTAGCTCATGCCGTCGCAGACGCCAGCGTCGATCTCGTCGAGGGCGCGCCAGGAGGTGCTCTTGCGGCCCAGGGGGTTGGCGGTCTGCAGCGCGCGCCGCAGGGAGCTGGTCCAGATCTTGAGCGCGTCTGTGTCCGGGTAACAGGCGTCGAGGTGGTCGGCGAGGCTGTGGGCGTAGCGCTGACCGTCGGGGCTGAGGTCGGCGTCGCCGCCGATCAGGCCGGCCACGTTGAACATGCTTTCGCCGTGGCGCGTGAGCCAAATGGGGCGATCGTTGAGGTGCAGGTTCATCAGCAGGAAACCCAGACGCGAGGCCACGTAGCCGTGGACGCGGTGCGCGGTCACGTGCTCGCCGCGGTTTTTGACTCGGAGGTAGCTGCCTTCGTCTTCCTGCAGTGGTTCGTAGGCGCGCTCGTAGTGGGCAATGCGGGCGCGGAAGTCGGCGATGGCGGTCGCTTCGGGTACGCCCGCGTAGTCGGGCGAAGTGAGCTTGGTCTCGCGCACGGTGGCGTCGATCTGGGCCTCATCCTCGCAGAAGATCTCCAGGTAGAGGACGTCGAAGCCGGCGAGGGTGCAGCGCTCGCGCACCATGGCGCGGCGCTCGACGGTGCTGTTGGTGGCGTCGTAGATGGCGACGTCGCCGTCGCGGCGCAACCATTGCTGCAGATCGGCCAGGGCCGCCATGGCGGCGGTGCGCCGGGCCTCGCGGCCGTGGGCGTTTTCCGGGTCGAAAAAGTCGTGGGCCACCTTGGCGCCGAAGCGGGCGCGCCGGTATTCACCGACGTTGAACACGCGCGTTCGGTAGCCGAGCCATGTCAGATAGCGCGCGACCTTTCGTGCGGTGTAGCTTTTGCCCCGTGCAGGCAAACCCACCATCACCAGCACGAGCTTTTCCGCCTCTGGGCCGACCGGTTGCATGGGGCGATCTTGCGAATGGTGGCGAAGAGCGCAAGGGCCCCAAGGGGGGAAAGGGCGGCGCGCTGTGGTAGCGTTGGATGGGTGCGGGGCGAAAGTGGCCCTCGCATCCCGGTGATCGATGCCGCGTCCCCTCTCCGAGCCCCCACACGAGGCCACGCCTTCGTTGCCGCCGCCCGATCTGGTGGGCAGCGTCTTCGATGGTCGCTACGAGGTGCAGGAGCAGCTCGGTGCGGGGGGATTTGGCGTGGTCTACCGCGCCCGCGACACCAAGCACGATCGCATCGTGGCCCTGAAGCTGCTGCGCGCCGAGTACGGGGCGCATCGATCGCTTCGGCGTCGCTTCGAGCGCGAGGCCCGGGCGCTGGCGGCGCTGAGCCATCCCAATGTCGTGGCGATCATCGGCTATGGCGTGGCCGAACAGGGCCCGTATTTGGTGATGGAGTTGCTACGAGGGCGGGGGCTCGATCGGGAACTCGCAGGCTCGGGGCCATTGGATCCGAAGCGCGCGCTGTCGGTGATGCGCGCGCTGCTTTCCGGGCTGGCCTACGTGCATGACCAGGGGCTGATCCACCGCGACCTCAAGCCGGGTAATGTCTTTATGACGAC
>JAOUOP010000036.1 GCA_029880325.1 Myxococcales bacterium
GTGCTCGGCGGGAGTCATGATCCGCTCTCGGGACCGCTACGGCGCCAGCTGCGGCGTCCGGCCCCCTTGAAATACACGGAGTATTCCGGCGGAGGCCGTCCTTGCATCTGCCATCGTATCGACCCCGATCATCGGCTCAGCACTCCCGCCGAGCACATCTAGATGTGCTCGGAAAGCTCGATCGAGAACCGATTTTCTTCGTCCGTCAGCCATTCGTCCAGGTAGGGGGAATAGGTCGACACGTCGAAGCGCTCCGCCGCTGCGTCATATTGCATGAGCCGTAGGTAGCCAGCTCCCCCTTGCACTTCGGGGCAGGGGCAGACCTTGCAGTACTGATAGTTTGCCAGGATCTCATGCACGATCGAGCCATCCGACCGCCGCGACACCGCCCGCGCCGTGCCATCGGGCCGCATATGTTCCGAGAGCACGATCTTCACATTTGTGTGAGGCTCTACCAGCTTGTTCCAGATGTCCTGGCCGTCGCTGACGCCCGCATCGGTCGCTAATCCGGAGTTGTCGGGATGGTGCATCTGCTGCGGCTCGATTGAACGATCGTAGCGCGAACCATCACTGTAGAGGTAGGCGTGCGTAAAGACGATGGCGGGCAAGTCCGAGTGCTGCTGTAGCACGTCGCCCGCCCACGCGAGCACGACGTCCCGGGGCGCGTATTCCAGCCCGATCACAAGCCACTGGGCTTGGTCGAACTCCGCGATCATGAAAGAGTTTTGCGGCTGGTCCGGATCGAAACCGATCGACGGCCCACGGACGCAGCGATCTGGGGGAAAATATTCGGCCGCCAGCGAGCTGCGGTCTCTACTGATGTCGTGATTGCCGGTCGTGAGCAGGTAGGGAACCGTGTAGTCGAGCTGATGAAGGCTATCGGATGCAACCTCCCACTGCTCTCGGGACCCTGCCGAATCGACAATGTCCCCCGTGTGCACGACCAGGGCGACACGGCGCGGGATGACTGCACCGGCGATCCACTCGATCTGAGAGCGAAAGATGTCCGGATATCCGCAGGCGTAGTACTGGGTGTCCGGCAGCACGACCAGTGTGGTGCCCTTGGGCTCAAGCTCCTCGACACAGGCCTCCATCAACCCGGTCGCCGCCGGACCACCATCCGGATGCTCCTCGGCGGGGCCATTCGCTTCGACGGCGCACGAAACCCAGAACAAAGCCACTGCCACCGAAACCGGCATTCGCGGCGGCCGCCGATGTCGATCAGTCACCGTCAACGTCAATCCCATGGCCCGCCCGAACGTCGCAGTCGATACGATCCGGCCACACGACCGTATCCAGTGTTCACTAAATGGTGCACGAGTTTTCGGCAAGCGCAACTTCGAGCGGAGTCTGTCCACCCACGCGCTAGTCACCTGTGTCGGTAGTTTTGGGTAAAACTCGGCGAGCAATCGGCGGCCCTCGGCGTGGCGAATCGACGAAGGACATACAGTGTATATTCGAGGAGATAGCCCGAAGGGCGGTCGACGCGGCGAGGGCCGGCGAGGGCCGGCGAGTTTTGCCCAAGACTACCGACACAGGTGACTAGGTTACGCTGACAACCGGCCCGCTGTCGGCGGTCCCTCGCCACCTATCATTTCAGCATCGCGGTTTGCCGAGCGCGCGCCTGCGCACCATTGCGACCGAAGGGCATTCTGTGTAGTCTGCCGCCCGGCTCTGCGCACAAAACCGATGCGGCGTGGTTGGAATCCGCAAGTGCCACCGAGCACCGCCGCCAGCTTCTTGGGAAATCGCTGGATAGGGTGGTTCTGGTCGACAAACTACCGGCGTTGATGCTGCTCGCTCGCTGGGGCCTGGCAGCGTCGCTGGTGACCGCGACTTGTCTGTGGGGCGCCGACCGCTGTGGCGAGCGCTTGCTATCGGATCAGCCGGTGCATCTCACCTGGGGCACCAGCTTCGCCCTCTGGGGTGGGCACGCCTCGACCGCGATTTTCCTCGCGACAGTGACGGCCGTGATGGCGTCTGCACGGCAGCTCGCGCAGCGATCGAGCCTTCGGAGTTGGGCTGGCGCGGCGGCCGCGAGTGTCGTGGGAGGCTCACTGTCGGCCTATCCGGCGTGGCTGGCAGCGAGCGACCTGACCTCGGGCGATTGGATCGCGCAGCAGGGCTGGAGCGCAGCCGCCAGCTTCGGCGGCGCGGCGCTGCTGATACTCGCGGTGATGGCCTGCGCTTGGCTGTCGTTCACCCTGTGGCGAAGCGCTGCCTCAAGGACGAGAACCCTGTTGGTGGCGCTATCGATGGGCCTTGGAGGTCTAGCGGCAGCCGGCGACGCTCTGCTGCTGCCCGGTCTCTATCCATCCTTGCATGGCATACTTTACCTGACGGCCGGAGCCGCATTTTTTGTGGCAGCGAGCTATGCCCTCACATTCGCACGCGACCCGCGTCTCGGTGACTTTGGGTTTGTCCTGGTGGCTTCGGTCATGCTCATCGCCGGTGTCATAGGCTGGGTCCATATTCCAACGCAGTCACGTGCCACCCTTTCGTTGGCTTCCAGCTACGCGCGCCTGGCGCTTCCCCTGTTCACGGGCGTGACGGAGCGTCCCGACCTGCGTCGAATTCTGGGTGCCATTGCCTCCAGAGAGGGAGCGTCGACGACGGGCAGGCGCGACGCCAGCGCGACACAGCAGCTGACATCCGGCCGCGAAGACTGGAACATCGTGTTCTTCATCGTGGACACCTTGCGCTTCGATACCGTGAAGACCGCCCGCGAAAAGGATGCGATCGCGCGTGACGGCGACACGCCATTTCTCGACGAGTGGCTCGAAGATTCCTACCGCTTTCGATTCGCATACTCGCAAGCGAGCCGCACCAAGGCATCAATGCCTCCCCTCTTTCGCTCCTGCGAGCCCTATGAGGACGCGATCAAAATCGGAGAACCGCTAGCCAGCCGTTTTGCGAGCCATGGACTCGATCCGACCGCAGTCGTCCCACAGTACTTCTTGATGCCGGTCGAGAAAGAAGCTCAGGCATTACTAGATGGATTCTCGAACATCTCTCTTTTCGAAAAGGACCGACAGCACGAACTCCCTGAAAGGGCGCGGCGGGCGTTTCAGACCGTCAAGGACCGCCGCTTCTTCGCATGGGTGCACTTCTACGGCATGCACGCGCCCTACTATGCGGGCAAGCTGAGTACCGAGGAGGATGGTGACGTCCGCTCGCGCTATCGCAGTGCCCTGACCTACCTCGACGGTCAGATCAAGGAGGTCGTGCAAGCGCTACGCGACCTGGACCTGGCCAACAACACCATCATCTTCCTGATCTCGGATCACGGCGAGAACCTGGGCGAAAACCGGCGCACGGGCCACGGCGGTTCGGTGGTCGAGGAAGAAGTCCACGTGCCTCTCGCGATCGTCATCCCGGGAGCGCCGGGAGCGGTCATCGACAAGACCGTCGGAAACATCGACATCGTGCCCACGGCGATGGATCTGATCGGCGCACCACCGAACCGACTCGACCGGGGAAACTCCCTGGTGCCGCTGATGGCAAATCCCGAGCTGCCCTGGCAGCACACCTATTTGGTCGCCAATGGCAACCTGTCGATGCAAGGGATCGTCTGGGGGAGACAGAAGCTCCACTACCATGTGAAGTCAGCGATGGGCTTGCGCTTCGATCTCGAGCGCGACGCCAGGGAAACCCAAAATATCTTCGGCATGTCGCCGGCCATCGATACGGTGTTGCTGGGAAGCCTGTACCGCCACAACCCCCGGCTTTTCGCGACGACGCTCGAGGAAGCGGATCGAGAGCGTCTACCGGGGCTTCTGGAGCGCCTCGACCCCGACTCGCAGCGGGACGCACTCGAATTTTTGCTGCGCCTGGCCGCCACCTCTCGCAACCAGGCCAATGCCGAGGCGGTGGCTTCCCTATTCGAGCGCGCCAGGACGCTCGACTCCAGGGCATTGATCGCCGCGCACCTGGCCAAGTTGGCCCCCCAGCGTGCCGCCAAGCTTCTCGCGAGCCATCTCGAAAAACTCCCAGCGGAAGCGGCGGCGCGTCTGGCGACCGAACTCAGCCAGCAGCGACAGGCCGCTTTCGGCTTAAGCGAAGTTCACGCGCGCCTGGAAGCCGCCATCGCGAGCGGGAAGACCGAGACCTGGGTGCCCTGGTTGATGCTTTCGGCCCAGTGGCCGAAGCGCGGGCCCGAGTGGGCCAAAACCTATAGGCGAGTCTTGGAAGGGCAACCGCCGGACGAAGTAACCCTGCCCGCCATGGAGGGGATCGCAAGGCTGGTTGGCCGAGCACGACAGCAAGCCCTGGCTGGGACCCTGGTGCAGCGGCTCGTCACGTTCACGGGCCATCGCTCGCCCGAGGTTGCGAGACGTGCGGTCGACGCGATCTCCGCGCTCAGAGCACGGACCGCATTCGAGACGCTCGCCATACGCCTCGAAGACACACGCCTGCCGATCCGTGTCAGGCAATCCATACTGCACGCCCTCGTCCGCATCGACGCAGCGCGAGCCGTGCCCATCATCGTGCGACTCGGCGACAACCCCTTGCTCACGGTCGATGCCTGCGAGGCCCTATCACGGGGCGGAGATCGAAGAGCGCTCCCGTGGCTACAAAAAGTCATCGAGCAACACTACAACGCCTACACGCGGGCCCGTGCCAAGCGCGCGCTGGCAGCGATCGAGAGACGTCATCCCGAGGCACGGAAGAAGTGATCGCGCCGGGCCCGAGCTATGGAGGTCCCTGCAAGCGCCCAGTCGATTCTGGTACGCCCTCGACAGGCCCAGAGACGACCGGCATTTCGCCTTCGGCGGCAGCTACGCTGGCGCAGGGGGGTCTCAGCACGGCCCTCCTTGTCCATGCCTGCGGACATCGAAACTCGCATCGCCCGTAAAAAGCGCGCTTGATTGAACTTTGAGTTCGTGCGTATGCTTCGCGCGCGTCTAACGAAGGGGTCGAGATCGCGAGTAAGGTTGGCCTCGCAGCGCTCGACCAAGCTACAAACTTGGAGCGGATCACCATGGTTCGAACGCGTCGAATCTCGCTCGGGGCCATCGCGCTGTGGCTCGCCATCGGCACGACTTCATCACTTCGAGCGCAAACGGCCGCCGAAGCTGAGGTGCCCCCAGAGCAGTCACCGGAAGCGGAACCATCCGAAGGCGAGGACACGCCCCCGGACGACTCGAGCCCCCCGTCATCCGAGGGCGAACCTGGCTCCGAGCCCGAAGCCGAGCCCGAAGCCCCCGAAGCTTCGGCGCAGGCCCCGGACTCTTCGCCGCCCGCCGATGCTCCGGCCGAGCCGGATATTGCGCCGCAGGGCCCATCCGAGGCCGGTGACGCCAGCACCGAGTTCGAAGCAGACGGCGCGGCCGGAGTGAGTCTCGAAGCGGAGACGTCCGAGGGCGCAGCCTCGGACGCGGAAATCGAAGAGATCGTGGTCACCGGCTCGCGCCTGAAACGAAGCAGCTTCGCCGCCTCGGCACCCGTGCAGATCATCGACCGCACCCAGCTCGAATTCAGCGGCGCGCAAAACCTCGAAGACCTGCTGCAGAACCTGACAGCCGCCGTCGGAAGCGGCTACCGCGGCGGCGGCGGCGGCGCGGGCACCGTGCAGGTCAACCTGCGCGGCCTCGGCTCCGGCGCGACGCTCGTGCTCATCAACGGCCGGCGCGCCGTGCAATCCGGAGCCGGCGTGACCGAGCCCTTCGTCGACATCTCCACCATCCCGCTGACCGCCGTCGAGCGCATCGAAATTCTCAAGGGCGGCGCCAGCGCCATCTACGGCTCCGACGCCATCGCCGGCGTCGTCAACATCATCACCCGCACCGACTGGCACGGGGCGCGCGCGCAGGTCGACGGCCGCACCACCGATAATCTCGACCAGCGTGAAGGCACGGCCAGCGTCGCCTTTGGCGCCAACACCGACTCGGTTCGCGTGACCGGCGCTCTCAACTACTACCGGCGCAACCAGCTACTCGCCAATAAACGAGGCTTCACCAACGAGGAAGGTCCACCGGGAGGTCTCGGTGGCGACTGGAGCACCCGGGGTCAGCCGGGCACCTTTCTGGCCCCCGGACTGATGCCCGACCCGGCCTGCCTCGATGACGAGACACGCCCGGAAGGCTCGGAGGTCCGCTCGCTCGAGCCCTACGGCGACCTCTGCTACTTCCAGTTCCGCAACTTCCGCGGCCTGACCGACAACCTCGAGCGAACCGCCGGCTACATGCACGGCGAGGTCGACGTCACCCTGCACACTCAGCTTTTCGCCGAGTTCAACGCCGCCAAGACGCGTACCGACTCCATCGGTTCGCCGAGCTACTCCTTCAACGTGCGCCCCACCGTGCCCGCCGACCACGTCGACAACCCCTGGGGCGTGCCCGCCGCCTTCGCCGGCCGTCCTCTGGGCGCCGAGGCCGGCGGCGCCATTTCCGAGACCGACGACGACACGCTGCGGACCGCATTCGGCCTGCGCGGCGATCTGGAGGGTGCAGGTGCAAACACACTGCTGGAAGACTGGAAGTGGGAGCTGTACGCGACCTTCGGCGTCAGCCGCTACCACCGCTTCTTGCCCGATACGGTGCTTCCGGACTTCGAGGCGGCCCTCGATTCCTGCTCTGATCGCAGCGATCTCAGCGGCTGTTACAACCCCTTTTACTCAGCGGTCCTGGGCACCGGGACGCCGCGATCGCAGAGTGTGATCGAGAGCTTCCAGGGCGGCCTGATGGGCATCACCGATCAGCACCTGCAGACCTACAACGCGGGGCTTTCGGGTTCGGTTCTCGAGCTGCCCGGAGGCGACCTCGGCTTCGCGGTCGGCGGCGAGTACCGCCACGAGCTGCGGACCTCCCAGCTCGATCACAACACCAATAACTTCGAGTTGCTTTTTTTCCACGGCGACGAAGATGGCTACGCCGAGCGCGATGTCCTGGGCGGCTACCTCGAGATGCTGTGGCCAATGCTCGACGGCCTCGAGGTCCAAACCGCCGGGCGCCTGGAGCACTACGACGACGCCGGCAGCACCGGCAATCCCACCATCGGCCTGGTACTCACCCCGGCGCAGCTACTCAACAACAACGAGCCCACCCTTCGACGACTGCAACTACGCGGCCACCTGTCGCGCGCATTCCGGGCTCCGCACCTCTTCCAGACCTTCAACGGTTCGACCACCGTCCCGGGCGCGTTCTTGCCACCCGGCCAGGCGGTTCCGATCTTCGCCCCCGTGCGGCGCGTGGGCAATCCCGATCTGGAACCCGAGATCGCGCTGGCGGCCAGCGCCGGCGCCAGCTGGACGCCCAACAAGACCGTCCATCTCGAGCTCGACTTCTGGCACTACGACTACCAGAAGCGCATCTCCTCCCAGAGCGCCACACGCCTGTACAACGACACGGTGGACGAGCTGATGAACGACCCCACATATGACGATCCGCGGGTCGAGGTCGACGACATGTTCGCCCCCCAGCGCATCACCGTGACCTACATCAATCTACCGGGCAGCGTCATCACCCAGGGCCTGGACTTTTTGGCCATGTTCAACTTCGAGCTCGATGGCGCAGGAGCCCTGCGCGGCGGCGTCAACGGCACCTATACCTTCACCTACCAGCTCGATCGGGAGCACGTGCCGAACTTCACCCTCGACGGCGGCACACCGACCGACCCCAACGACGACACCAACTTCGAGCCTCCCTTTTGCGACGGAGACACCTGCAACGTCGTGGGTCAGCTCAACGGCGACACCGTCGCCGCTGCGGTTCCCGAGCTGCGCTTCAACATCCCCGTGACCTGGGTGATCGACGAGCACGCCCTGGGCCTGGTGGCCCACTTCATGAGCAGCCTCGAGGACTGGTCGCCCTCGCGCTTCAACCAGGAGACCATGCGCCCCTACACCACGGTGGGAAGCTACTTCACCCTCGACCTCAGCTACGCCTACACCCTGCGCGACGTGGTCGGCTCCTCGACCAACTTTCGCCTCGGCGTCTACAACCTGCTCGAACAGGAGCCGCCCTTCGCCGACCTGCTCGACAGCTACGCACCCCTGCACGACCCCCGAGGGCGTGTGATCTACGGCAGCATCATCCAGGACTTCTGAGAGGCAAGCCATGACCCGATTGCACCTTTCAATCCCGTTTTTGATGGCACTGGCACTGGGCCTCGGCTGCAAGCGCAACGCATCGGTCGACACCAACGTCACCCCCACCGCCAATGCCGGTGAAGATCAAGAACTCGAATACGATGGCTCACCCGTCCAGGTCACGCTCGACGCAAGCGGCTCCGAAGACCCCGACGGAAAGATCGAAGCCTACATCTGGATGAGCGATGACCCCGACGCCGTCGAGCATCCGGAAAACGTCGAAAAACCCAGCGTCAAGCTGGAGATGGGCTGGTATAGCTTCACGCTCTGGGTCCGCGACGACCGTGGCCACACCAGCGACCCCGACTCGGTGGTGATCGCCGTGGGTGTACCCATCGACCAAGGTCCGGCCTCCGTGGATGCCGGCGACAGCGCAGACGACGACGGCGGTGCGGCAGCTGCTGGTGGCGACGTGGTCTGCAATGGCGAGACCTGCGCACCGGTGGTCGGCGCCACCGGGGAGCTGCCCGCCTGCTGCGACATGGACAGCGGCGGTGGTTGCGGCGCGCAGGTCAGCATGACCGACCCCAGCGACTGTGAGGCCATCAACCAGCCGGGCGATCTCGATCCGAGCTGCCCGCCGGCCATGAGCGTGATCGGCACCGAAGTGCCCGGTTGCTGTAAGCCCGACGGCAAATGCGGCGTGATGTCCGGCACCCTGAGTGGCTGCATCGAGCGCACGGACTACCCGCCGGCATTCCTGATGGACATGATGCAGCTGGACGCCGTCGACTGCGGGCAGTGAGAGATCCCGATCGGAGCGACGTGGACCGGATCGGGAACGGCAACAGCACCACCCGTCTCCGGTTCGTCTGCGATCTAGACGGGCCTCAGTGGCAGTAGTTCTGGCCGTAGGGAATCAGCACGCTCCAGGGATAGCTGCCCACGTTGTCGAAGGTCTTTTCGATCTCCATGCGCTCCACGTCGACGACCACGATGGAGTTGTCGCCGCTGACGGCCGCGACGATGTAGCGTCCATCGGGCGTCGTCGAGGCGGTCTCGATGTTGCCGCCGACGGAGATGCGCTTGACCAGCTCGCCCCGCTTGATGTCAACCACATGAATCGCCGAGCCGTTGCGCAGCATCGCGAACGCGTAGTTAGGGGCCAGTGGCGAAAGATTCACGCCGTACACTTCCTCGTCGCCTTCGAGCGTGGCGTCGAGCAGCTGCCGGGTGGCACCGTCGATGACCGAGAGTCGCCGATCGACCCCACTGTTGACCACATGGGCGAGTTCGACAGCGTCCGCGAAGGGATGTTCGGCGAAGACCACCGAGGGCTCACCCCCGACCTCGAGCGCGGGCAACATGCGGCGTCCGACCGTGTCATAAACCATGATCTTGCCACTGCCCCGATGGGCCGCGTAGAGATTTCCGGTCCAGTCGATCTGGGCGTCGGCGAAACCCGTCTCGCCCTGGGCGAGCCCGTCACTCGCTTGTGCGCCGTCGAAGCGCAGGTGATCGACCGCCTCCTGGGTCTGCATGTCCACGACAGTGATGTCATCTCCACCCAAATTAGCCACATAACCCCTGGATCGGTCCTGGGAAAAGCGCATGAAGTGCGGCAGATTCACCTCGTCGATGCGAGCGCTGAGTTCCAGGGTCTGGATATCCAAAAGCGCGACCGCGCCGGTCGCGCCCTGCTGCTCTTCCATCACGGCCAGGTACTTGCCATCGGGCGTCACGGCCATGTGGCTCGGGTGGGCGCCGACCTCGGTCCGGCTGAGAATTTCGAATGATTTCGCGTCGATCTCGATGACCTGGTCGGTGTGCGACGAGGTCACGAAGACGCGCTCGAGGTCGGGCGAAACCGCGATCATGTGGTTGGAATCACCCACCGTGGAGACGCTCGCGATCAACTCCATGTTACGCAGGTCGATGACGTTCAGCTCGTCGGAGCCGAGGTTGATGACGTAGGCACGCTCGCTCAGGGCGGCCTCGATGCCATCCGTCGTGGCGGCACCGCCTCCCCCGAAGAGTGCTCCTCCTCCATCGATGGCACAGGCGCCCAGCAGCAGCGCCAGGGCGGTCAGGGTAGTCACTGGAAGCGCTTTCATGGATCCTCTTCTTGCAGCAAGGCAAGAACGAAAATTGGAGGCTCCAAGCGCCATGCCAGCTTCGTCCTCGCGAAGTTAATCAGCACGTTCGCTGCGGGAGGTGCTCTGACTTACGCCGTGCAGCCTTGCTGCCGACGCTCACAGTGGCGGGACCGTGCCGGAATCTCACCGGCTTCCCCTCAGGGCTCCGAACGGAGCACCCGCGGCGAGCGGACTCTCTAGCGTCCACGCTACCGCGGTGTCAAGCGCCACCCCTGACCGGCCACGCGCTTGCGGGCTACCCGGTGCGCCTCGACCCACGGCAGACCCACCGCAGACCCATGGCAACTCCGAAGTTCGCAACCGTTATCCGACGCGCCGAGGTAGGCGAGCACGCCGTCGTGCTCGAATTCACCATGCAAGAACCCAGCTACCTCGACTTCCAGGGCGGCAAATACATCATTGTCCACACCGGCATCGAGGTCGGCGAAGGCAAAACCCATAAGCGGCCCTATTCGATCTTCTCGAACGATTCGGAACAGAAACGCTTTGAACTCGCGGTCAAACGCATCGACGGATGCCTCGGATCGCCGCACATGCACGGCCTCAAACCAGGAGACAAGCTTCAGTTCAGCGGCCCCTGGGGCACGCTATGGCCCGACGACGATCGCCCGGCCGACAGCCTCGTCGTGGCCACCGACAACGGCATCACGGCAGCCGTGAGCCTTGTCAATAGCCAACTTTTTCGCCCGCGTCTATCGCGCAGCCGGCTGTGCTGGTTCGTGGAGTCCGATGGCTATTTCCTCGACCGCGATTTCGTCTCAAAGCGCTTGCCCGCCACTCTCGGGAGCTTCGAAGTCGTGACCTGCGCGCCCGTGGGAGACCATGCTCGCGTCGGACGCGCCCGCCAATGGCTCGCCCAGTCACTGACAGCGGGCGCTCCGGAGCAGGCCTTCCTGGTGGGCGACGGCGATGTGGTGGGAGCCCTGCGGGGCGAGCTTGTGGCCGCTGGCTTGCCCGAAGACGCAGTGCGAATCGAAAACTTCTTCAACCGACCCCCGAAGGCATGAAGCGCGACCGCCACAGCGGATCCATGCACTGACCACTTCCAACTATCTTTTTCAATGGCACCTGCAGGCAAAAAAGCGCTGAACGATCGGCGCGGGATGCGCACCGGCTTCACCACCGGTGCCTGCGCTGCAGCCGCTGCCAAGGCCGCCGCTCGCTGTCTGCTCCGGGGCGAATCGGCGACGGAAATCGAGACCACTCTGCCCAACGGAAGCAACGTGCGCTTCGCCCTCGAGCGCTGCGAAGCGCTCAATGGTGGGCAGCTTTGCAGCGTCTTCAAGGACGCAGGCGACGATCCCGACGTCACCCACGGCGCCGAGCTGGTGGCCCATGTGGTACTGACCGACGCCCCCGGGGTGGAGCTCTCGGGCGGCGATGGGGTCGCCACGGTCACACAGCCTGGCCTGGGGCTCGAAGTCGGCTCGGCCGCCATCAACCCCGTGCCCCGTAAGAACATCGTCGAGATGGTGCAGCAGGAACTCGCTGGCAGCGGACGCGGCGCGGTCGTCACGATTTCCGTACCCGGCGGCCAGGAAATGGCCAAGGGGACTCTGAACTCGAGGTTAGGACTTCTCGGAGGCATCTCCATCCTTGGCACCTCGGGCATCGTGCGGCCCTACTCCACGGCGGCCTACAAGGCGAGCGTCGTGCAGGCCATCGACGTGGCCCGCTCGCGCGGCCATGACACCCTGGTACTCACCACCGGCGGACGCTCGGAGCAATATGCCATGGCCCTGCACCCCAGGCTCGGCGAGGAGTGCTTTATCCAGGTGGGTGATTTCATCGGCACCGGCCTCAAGCACTGCAAGCGGCGGGGCGCCGGCCGCGTGGTGGTGGTAGGCATGATCGGCAAGCTCTCCAAAATGGCCGAGGGTGTGATGCAGACCCATCAGGCCGGATCCTCTGTCAACCTGCAGTCTCTCTCCGAACTGGCGGGCGAGGCTGGCGGCGCGCGGAGCCTGGTGAAGGCGGTCGCGACGGCCAACACCGGGCGCCACGCGCTGGAGCTGTGCAAGGAGGCCCAGGTGGACATCGCCACACCCGTGTGTGCACGGGTGGCCGCCGTCTCCGAGACCCACGTGGGCGGGGGGCTTCCCGTGCACGTCTACATGGTGGACTTTGGCGGCGAGTTATTGGGCGGCCACGGACCTACCCTCGGATGAGAGACATGAACGACCCCAAAGACAACGACATGCGTCAATTGACCGGACTCGGTCGCAAAATCGAGGCCGACAGCTTCGCCGTCGTCGATGCCGAGGCTGGCGATCACGGCTTTTCCGATGACCAGTGGCAGGTCGTGCGCCGCGTGGTGCACTCCACGGCCGACTTTGAATACATCTCGCTGATGAAGCTGCACCCGCGGGCCATCGAAGCTGGCATCGCCGCCCTGCGCGGCGGGTGTCCGGTGCTCGTCGACGTCAAGATGATCGCTGCCGGTCTCAACCGCGATCGCCTCGATGCCTATGGCTGCAGTGTCGAGAGCTACATCTCGGACGCGGACGTGATCGCCGCCGCCAAGCAGCACAACTCCACACGCGCCATCGAGGCCATGCGCAAGGCTCACCGCGAGGGAAAGCTCGACGGGGCCGTGGTGGCCATCGGCAACGCGCCCACGGCACTGCTCGAGTTGGTGCGCCTGATCGAGCAAGAGGACGCTCGGCCGGCGTTGATCATCGGGGTGCCGGTCGGCTTCGTGTCGGCGGCGGAGTCGAAGCAAGCGCTGATCGATGCCGACTACCCCTCTATTGTCTCCCGTGGTCGCAAGGGCGGTAGCCCCATCGCGGTGGCCGTGATCCACGCCCTGCTCTTGCTGTCCAAGGACGACGCGTGACGCCGCGGGAATACACGGCCCCGACCGCACTGCCGGCGGTGCGGGTGGTAGGCATCGGTGACGACGGCTGCGCGAGCTTGACGAGCAAGGCGATGGAGGCCGTGCTGACGGCCTCGGTCTTGGCGGGAGGCGAGCGCCAGCTGGCGTTTTTTCCGCAGTTCGAGGGCCGGCGCATCGCATTCAAGGGCGGCCTCAAGGACACGCTCGAGGAGCTGCGCGAGCTGAGCGAGGACAATAACGTCTGCGTACTGGCCTCCGGCGATCCGCTCTTCTTCGGAGTCGGCTCACTGATCGTCAAGACCATCGGCGCCGAGCACGTGCGCGTTTTGCCCCAGCCGAGCTCGGTGCAGTGGGCGTTCGCACGGCTGGGGCTGAAGTGGGACGACGCTGAGGTCCTGAGCCTGCACGGACGGCCCCTGCACGGCCTCGCCGCACGCCTTCGCACACGCGCCAAGGTCGCCCTGCTCACCGACGCCGGAAATAGCTCTGCTCGCGCCATCGCCCGCCATCTGCTGCAATACAACCAGCGCGGCTGGCGCGCCCACCTATGCGAAAACCTGCTGGGCCCAGGCGAACGCGTGCGCTCGATGTCGCTGGAGCAGCTGGCGGGCGCTGGCGACATCGCGCCGCTGCACGTGCTGGTCCTCACGCGCGAGGATGCCGACTGGCGAGCGCCGCCGACGCCGGCCTACCTGCCCTAGGAGAGCTTCGCCAAGCGCACGCCCAAGCTCGGTCTGATCACCAAGCGCGAGGTCCGAATGCTGTCGCTCGCTGCGATGCAGCTGCGCAACGATAGCGTGGTCTGGGATGTGGGTGCCGCCAGCGGCTCGGTGGCTATCGAAGCGGCCCTGATCGCCGCCGGAGGCACGGTCTGGGCCATCGAGTGCGACGCCGAGGGCGTGGCCCACGCCGAGGAAAATGCCCGCAACCACGGCGCCGATAACGTGCGCGTCATCCACGGTATGGCGCCCGACGCCCTTGCGGAGCTGCCGGCGCCGGACGCGGTTTTCGTGGGCGGCAGCAAGGGCAGCCTGGCGGCGATCATCGAGCGGGCTGTTTTGGCCCTGCGCCCCGGCGGTCGACTGGTGGTCAATGCCATCACGATGGAAAGCGTGCAGCAAGCCCATGACGCCTTCAAGGCACACGCGATTACGCCGGAGGTCACCCTGGTCAATATTTCCAGGGCCGTCCCCCTCGCCCGCTACCTGCGCTACGAAGCGCTCAATCCGATTCACATCTTCGCGGCCGACAAGCCCAGAAATGCGAAAGGCTCGTCATGAAACTCGGCACCATCTATGGCGTGGGCGTCGGACCGGGAGCGCCCGACCTGATCACCCTGCGCGCCATCCATGTCTTGCGCTCAGTGGACGTGATCGCGATTCCGCGCAAGGACCGCTTTAGCAAGTCCACCGCCTGGCGCATCGCCCGGCCGAATGTGGGCGATGTCGAAGGCCAGGAGCGCATCTTCCTGCACTTTCCCATGACCAAGGATCCGGCGATCACCAAACCGGCGTGGCGACAGGCAATGGACCAGGTCGGCCAGCGCCTGGAGGCGGGCAAGTGAGCGAAGATGAACGAAAACATGGGAACTCTGTCGATCGTCGGCATCGGCCCGGGGCACTCCGAGCATACGACGCCGGCCGCGTTGGCCGCGATCGTGGGCGCCGAGCTGATCGTGGGCTACAGCACCTACATCAAGCTGGTGCGCCACCTGATCGACGGCAGGGAGATAGTGCGCACGGGCATGACCGAGGAGATCGGACGCGCCCGCACCGCCGTCGAGCGCGCCCGCGACGGCGCCAGGGTCGCCATCATCTCCTCCGGCGACGCCGGCGTCTACGGCATGTGCTCCCTGGTCTTCCAGGTGCTGCAGGAGATGGGCTGGCAGCGCGGTCACTCGCCGATGCTGCAGGTGATCCCGGGCATCACCGCCCTCAACTCCTGCGCATCCCTGGTGGGTGCTCCCTTCGGCCACGACTTCTGCGCCATCAGCCTTTCGGATTTACTGACGCCCTGGCCCGTGATCGAAAGGCGCATCGAAGCGGCCGCCGCGGCGGATTTCGTCATCGGCCTCTACACCCCAAAAGCGGCCGCCGCCAACGCCAAATCGTCGAGGCCCAACGCATCATCGGCCAGCACCGCAGCGGCGACACACCCGTGGCCCTGATCAAAAGCGCCTACCGCAAGCGTCAGAGCGTCATTCAGTCGGATCTGGACAACTTCCTGGACTACGAGATCGGGATGCTCACAACAGTCATCGTGGGCTCAACCCATAGCTACATGTTCGAGGGCCACATGGTCACGCCACGGGGCTACAGCAACAAATACACGCCCGAGGGCGAGGTCCTCGAAGGCCAGCAGCCGGCCCGCTCGCTCAACATCGAGGGCGCGCTGCACCTGCGCGACGAGCAGGGAGGGCAGTGATGTCACGCGTGGGCAGACTCGGAGGCGCCATCCTGGCCGAGACCGAAGGTCGCTACTTTCTCGTGGGCAACTTGAAGCAGCCCTGTGACTTCGAGGCCGCGGGTTTCGAGGCGCCGACCCAGGAGATCACGGGGCTCGAGCCCGGCTACATCGAACTCCAGGCCGAGAGTGAAATTCGCCTCAGCGAGCCCCATTTAGCGCTAGAGCTGGAAGGCGAAGCGCTGGCACAGGTCCTGGCCGATCGCTTCATCATCGCGCGTAATGGTTCGGTCAGCGAGCGCCTGTGGGATCTGGTGATGCAGCCCGACGATCTCCTGCCGCCCCCCGAAGGACCGGCCGTGCCCGCGCGTTGGCTGGGTGAGATCCCCAAGGAAATCTTCGGCATCGTGCGCGACCAGGTCTTGCGCTGCAGGTGAGAGCATGACCGTCTACATCATCGGCGCAGGTCCCGGCGACCCCGACCTCATCACCATCCGCGGAGCCGAGCTTATCGCGCGCTGCCCCGTGGTGCTCTACACCGGCTCGCTGGTGCCAAAGGCCGTCATCGAGCGCGCCCCGGATCACGCCCAGGTACTCGACTCCTCGGGCATGACGCTGGACGCGATCGTGCAGGTCATGGAGGACGCCCACCAACGGGGTCAGGACGTGGCCCGCGTGCACACGGGCGACCCCAGCCTCTTCGGCTCCACTGCCGAGCAGATGCGACGGCTGCGCAGGCTCGGCATTGCCTACGAGATCGTGCCCGGCGTGTCGTCCTTTGCGGCCTCGGCCGCGGCGCTCGGCAAGGAGCTGACGCTTCCCGAGTTGTCCCAGACCGTGATCATCTCGCGCGTCGAAGGACGCACGCCGATGCCCGAGGGTGAAAGGCTCGCCGACCTGGCCGGCCACGGCACGCTGGTGCTCTTCCTGTCGGTCACGCTGATGAAGAAGATCGTGCGCGAGCTCCTGCCGCTGCTGGGCAAAGACTGCCCGGTCGCGGTGGTCGAACGCGCGAGTTGGCCCGATCAGCAAGTCGTGCAAGGCACCCTGGCCGACATCGAACCCAAGGTGCGCAAGGCCAAGATCAAAGCCACCGCCATCATCATCATCGGCCAGGTGCTGACCTCGGAGGACTTCGCCGAGTCGCGCTTCTACGCCGCCGATTTTTCCCATCGCTTTCGCCGTGCGAGCAAGGACTAGCGCGTGTCGCTCGATACCGCGATCACGATTCCAAGGCTCGTCATCGCCGCCACCGGCAGCGGCACGGGCAAGACCTCCATCACCCTGGGCCTCACCCGCGCCCTGCGCGCGCGCGGCCTCGAGGTCGCCGTCTTCAAGGTCGGTCCCGACTACCTGGATCCCACCTATCACAGCCTGGCCAGCGGCCGCAGCTGCCCCAACCTGGACGGTTGGATGATGGGTCGCGAGGGCGTTCTGCGTTGCTTCGAGGGCGGCACCGTGGGCGCCGACATCGCCCTCATCGAGGGAGTGATGGGCCTCTTCGACGGCGCCAAGGCCAGCAACGACGAGGGCTCCACGGCCGAGATCGCACGATGGCTCGACGCGCCTGTCATCGCATGCGTGGATGCTTCGGGCATGGCGCGCACGGTGGCCGCCGTCGCCCAGGGGCTGCGAAGCTTCGACCCGCAGCTGTGCCTGGCCGCCGTCGTCGCCAACCGCGTGGGCAGTCGTCGCCATCTGGAACTGCTCGACGAGGCGCTGGCGACGCTGGCTCCACCGCTGGCGCTCGCCGGCGGCCTACCCAGGCAGGCGGCGCCGAGCTTTCCACAGCGGCATCTGGGTCTGCAAACCGCCAGCCGAGGGGTGCTTCCCGAGGGGCTTGTCGACGCCTGGGGCCAGGCCGTCGCCGAGTGGTTCGACCTCGACGCGTTGCTCACCATCGCAGCCAGCGCCGGACGTTTGGCCACAGCGCCGAGCCCCACGACGGCCACCGAAACCCTTAGGCGGCCGTTCGAAATAGACGCGTCATTTGAACTTCGAGGCGCCCGTCCTGCAAGGCGCGACGCCGCGCGAATACTCCATGTATTTGAAGGCGGCGCCACGCAGCTGGGCGGGCTGGTTCGGAGTTCAGGTGACGCGCTTATTTCGAACGGCCGCCTTACCCCGATTTGCCGCATCGGCGTGGCTCAGGATGCCGCTTTTCACTTCTACTACCGTGACAACTTGGAGTTACTACGGACAGCAGGCGCCGAGTTGGTCGACTTCTCCCCCATCGACGACGCAGCCCTGCCCGAAGTCGACGGTCTGCTCCTCGGCGGCGGCTACCCCGAGGTCCACGCGCAAGCCCTGGCCGACAACAGCTCCATGCGCCGCGCCATCACCGAGTTCCACCGCGCGGGCGGACCGATCTACGCCGAATGCGGAGGCTTGATGTACCTGTGTCAGGCCATCGTGGACACCGGCGGCCGGGAGCACCCCATGGTGGGCCTGGTCCCAGCCCGCGCCAAGATGCACGAGCGCCTGCAGGCGCTGGGCTACGTCGAAGTCACGACCATCACCGACAGTTGTCTCGGCGCGGCCGGATTGACCATGCGCGGCCATCAATTCCGCTACTCGGAGCTCGACGGCCAGGCCCCGGCCACGCGCTACGACATGGTGCGCAAACGGGACGGAAAGCACTTTTCCGAGGGCTACGGCGACGGTCAACTGCTGGCTTCCTACGCCCATCTCCACTGGGCCCAATGCCCCGAAGCGGCCACCGGACTCGTCCACAGCTGCCTTGCCTATCGGCGGCGCAAGGCCGCTGACACCCACCACCCACAGGTACTTTCGTAGGCGCTCCGCGCCCGAACCCTTCCCCATGGCGTCGACAGCAAGACAACCCTCCCGTCCGGCGATTCTACTGGCCCACTTCGGCACCACCGTGCCCTCTGCGCTCGACGCGCTGCAAAACGTAAAGCGCGTGGTCGCCGCCGCCTTCCCCGACGTGGAAGTGCGCATCGCCTTCACCTCCAACATCATTCGCAACATCTGGCGCCGTCGCCGGGCCGAACGCGACAGCTGGCTCGCGCGGGGCGTGCCGCCCGAGGTCATCGACGCCATGAGCGTGCTCGGCGCTATCGGCAAGCTCCAGGACGAGGGCTTCCGCGAACTCACCGTGCAACCGACCCACATCTTTCACGGCGAGCAATATGAAGACCTCAAAAGCTACATCCAGGGCCTGCAGTCGATCCGAACCATCAAGCCGCGCTGGATGCCCTTTGAGTCGATCAAACTCGGCCGCCCTATCCTGGGCACCCATGGACCGCGGCACGACTATCGCCTCGACGTCGCCGAAGCCGTCGCGGCGCTCGAGCCCGACGCGGCGCTGGCGCGCGAGCGTGGGGCCTCCCTGGTCTACGCCGGACACGGCAACGAGTACTTCTCCACCGGTGTCTTCGCCCAGTTCGAGCGCGCCATGAACGAAGCCTACCCCGACGTCGCCACCCACGTGGGCATGGTCGAGGGCCGCCCCGATCGCGATGACGTGATGCGCGCTCTGTCGCGTGACAGGCCCGAACGCGTGCTGCTCAAGCCGCTGATGGTCACCGCGGGGGACCACGCCCACAACGACCTCAGCGGCGACCATTCGGAGAGCTGGCGCGCCCAGCTACAGCTCGCAGGCTACCGCGTCGACTCGATCATGGAGGGCCTGGGAAGCAATGACGCCTTCGCCGCGCTGTACCAGAAGCGGATCGAGCAGGCCATTCACAAAACATAACTCTACGTTATGTGCAAGATCTCATTCGGCGCCCGGCCCGCTCGGGGTCCAGCCAGCCCCGGCCTGTACATCGGCGCCCTGCTCGGCCGAGCGCACCAGGGCATCGAGCTTGTCGGCGACATCACCGCGCTCACCGAGTCGGATACCGAGCAGCAGCGTGCTGGCGAGCCAGCCCGGGTTGTAGACCAGGGGCGCCACCTTGGTCGCCATCAGGGCGTCGCGCCGCGCGATGGGCTCCTGCCAGCGCTGCTCGGGCAGCGGCGCCAACTGCTCGGCAAACTCCCAGGCCCCATCGCGGGCCAGGCCCATGCTAAAGTTGACGATGGCATCCTCGACGGGCCCGCTCAACCAGTCGATCAGCTTGAGCGGCGGCCAGATGCGGGCGAGCTGATCCTTGGTGGAATCCACCAGCGCTGCGAGGACCTGATTGATCTTCAGAAAATCGTCGTGCAGCGCAGGCAGTTGATCGCCGGGAGCCACGCTGGCGGCGGCGATGCCCAGGTCCAGGTTGATGTGCGCGTTCATGCCGCCGAGCAGATGCTGCAAGACGATGGGCCGGTAGCGCCCGGCCATGTCGAAGGCCACCTCCCAACTTTGAGTCGTAGCCCGCCCGGCCTGGCGCGCGTCGAAGGCGTCGAGATAGCGCCGTGCGAAAACCACGTCGAGCCGCTCCATGCGCGGGCCGTCGTCAAAGAAGCCACTGCGGATGCCGTCGCGCACGCGCGCGGTGACGCGCCGGTAGAGCGCGGCGAAGTAGCCCTCGGCTCGCTGATTTTCGCGCGCCCAATCGACGATTTCATCGAGGCGCTGGATCACGTGATCGATGTCTTGCATGGGTCCCCTGGTTTTCCCGAGCAATGATAGCAGCTGCGCCAGAGCTTGGGGGCGTCGGTATTCGGCCTATCAGCTCGACCTCGACTTGGTGCCGCCGAAGGCCGCCGAATTGTGCTTCTCGGTGCGCATTTCTCGCTTTCCGCACTGAATCGGACGCGTCTACAGTCCGCGACGGCCGAGCCACGATATGCCCCCAACACTTTCCACTCTAATCACCAACGCCACCTGTGTCTTCATGGACTGCGACGGCGTCATCTTCGACGCCAACGCCTTCAAACTGCGCGCCCTGGAAGCGACCTTGGCCGACTTCCCCGGGAGCACCCACGCCGCAATGGTCGACTACTGGAAGCGCAGCGGCGGAGTCAGCCGCTACGTGAAGTTCGACCACTACGTTCGAGAAATCGTCGGCCTCGATGGAGCGGAAGCCGAAGCGCGCATCAAAGCAACCATCGCCACCTTCGCCGCCCACTCCCGCGCCGGCTACGCCGCCGTGGCCCCGCTGCCCGAGGCGCTCGCCTTCGCGCGCGCGGTGGGTCCACAACGCCTGGTGGTGGTGTCGGGCACCGACGGCGAAGAGCTGCGCCAGGTCTTCGAGCAGCAGGGCCTGACCGAAGTCTTTCCACGCGTGCTCGGCTCGCCGACGCTCAAGCGCGAGCACATCGCCGCCGAGCTCGCCGCCCGCGGCTGCCAGGCGAGCGAGTGCCTCTTCATCGGCGACGGCGCCGGTGATCTGGAGGCCGCAACCCTGACCGGCGTACCCTTCTTCTTTCTGGCGCAGATGTCGCCCTGGCCAGGTGCACGCGAAGCCATCGCCGCCACAGCCAATGCCAGCTACCTGGAATCCTGGAGTGAGTTGCTGTCTTTGGCGTCCATCGCGTGAGGCCTCACGCACGGACCCGGGCACGGCAGCTTGCCGATGGCTCAGGCCAGATAGCGCTCGCGCACGTGCTCCAAAAAAGCACCCGCTCCCAGCGGCTGGCCGGTCGCCTCGCGCAGCAAGCCGTCGGTGGTGAGCGAACTGGCCCGAGACCACACCTGTTCGCGCAGGAAGCCGTCGAGACCGCTGAGGTCGCCGCGCTCGATCGACGCGGGAATCGACGGCTCGGCCCGCAGCGCCGCGCGGTAGAGCTGGGCCGCCGTGAGCGCGCCCAGGGTGTAGGTCGGGAAGTAGCCAAAAGCGGCTCCGGCCCAGTGCACGTCCTGCATGCAGCCGTTTCTGTAATCACCCGCGGTCGATAGACCGAGCAGCCGCTGCATCTCGGCGTCCCAGGCCTCAGGGATGTCGCGAACGGCCATGGTGCCGGCGATCAGCTGGCGCTCGATGCCATAACGCAAGATCACGTGACAGGGGTAGGTGAGTTCATCGGCGTCCACCCGGATGTAGCTGCGCTCCACGCGCGCGTACAGCCGGCGCAGGTTGTCGAGGGTGAAAGCCTCGGGCTGGGCGCGGGCGGCGTCGGCCAGCTCCTCGCAGATGATGGGCGCCGCATGGGCGAGGAACTCCGGCCCGCGACAGACCTGCATTTCGAGCAATAAGCTCTGGGACTCGTGCACCGCCATGCCGCGCGCACCGCCGACCGGCTGCCGATGCCAGCGCTCGGGCAGGCCCTGCTCGTATTTGGCGTGACCGCTCTCGTGCAGCACCCCCATCAGCGCGCTGACGAAGTCCGACTCGTCATAACGGGTGGTGATGCGCACGTCGCTGGGCACGCCACCGCAGAAGGGATGGTGGCTGACGTCGAGCCGTGCCCGCGTGGCGTCGAGACCCACGCCGCCCATCAGGCGCTCGGCCAGGCGTTTCTGGGCCGCCACCGGGAACGGGCCGCGCGGCACGATGGCCGGTTGTCGCGACTGGCGCTCGAGCACGGCGTCGGTCAAGGCCGGCAGCACGGTGGCCAGCTCCTCGAAAATCGGATCGATGGCAGCGGCACGAGCCCCCGGCTCGTAGGCGTCCATGAGTGCGTCGTAGGGGGTAAGCCCCAGCGCCTCTCCGAGCGCCGCAGCCTTCTGCCGCGAGAGCTGAACCAGCTCCTCGAGCAGCGGTGCGAAGCGCTGCCAGTCGTTTTCGGGGCGCAGCGTACGCCATGCCTGTTCGGCCTCGATCGACGCCCGCGACAGCGCCTCGACCAGCTCGCGCGGCAGCGCGGTGGCGCGCTTGAAGGAGCGCACCATCTCGGCCAGGTTCGCGCGCTGCCAGGGATCCAGCTCGGGCGCTTCGTCCGCTGTCGCCGCCTCCAAGAGCGCCTCCAGATCCGGGGCGCTGCGCAGCTCGTGAATCAGCCCCGACAGCGTCCCCATCGCCTGGGCCCGCGCCTTGCCACCGGCGGGCGGCATGATCACCGCCTCGTCCCACTCCATGATGCCGGCCACATGCATCAGATCCGAAATGCGGCCAAATCGCGCTTCGAGTTCCGCGTATGCCATGACCGGCAGTGTGTGGCGCCATGGCCACGCCTGTCCAGCGGGCGCGGAAAGCTCGACGTCCCCCTCGCGCACCGCGAGTGGCACGCCCGCGCCATGCGGCCTCGCCAGCGCAACCCGCCCCCGCCATCCATCGAGGTCCCACCACAACCCATGACAGCCCGCGCAGACATGCTATGACCGGGCCGTGATGGGGCCGCCCGCAATGGAAGAGCAGCAAGGCAGCTCGCTAAGGATCGCGCAGGATGCCGCCAGCTTCGAAGCGCGCCTGCGCCAGGAGCACCCCATGCGCTTTTGGCTCACGCTGGTCGGCCCGCCAGCGGCGGGAGTCCTGGCGCTTGCCCTACTCGGCCTGCTCTACGGCGCCGCCTTCGCGCACGGGCTTTTCCTGCGGGCGCTGGCCGCGTTCTTTCTCTTCGGCAAGTTCGCCATCCTCGAGCCCACCGACGCGCTCAGCGCCGAGGCGCTGGTGGGGCTGATCATCTACATGGATCTCACCGCGGCCATCATGATCAGCTTCCACCCGAGCTTTCTCTTTCGCCTGCCGGCCCTCGGGCCCCGCCTTCTATCCCTGGCCCGCGACGGCGAGTTCGTGATGCGCTCGCAACCCTGGATGCGGCGCATGACCTTCGTCGGACTGGTGGCCTTCGTGATGTTCCCGGTGGCTGCGACCGGCAGCATCGGCGGCGCCATCTTCGGCCGCCTGCTGGGCCTGTCGCGACGCATGACCTTCCTCGGCGTCTCGTGCGGGAGCCTGCTCGGCTGCGGCCTGATGTACTTCGGCGCAAACCTGGTGCGCACTCACCTGGACCCCGACGACCCCTGGCTCAAGGCCGTCGGCATCACCACCGTGGCCGCCATCGTGCTGTGGCTCAACAGCCGCTACAAAAAAGCCAAAGCCCGCGCCGGCTATTGAGCCGCCCTGCGTCGCGTGCTGTTCACCCCAAACGCGCATCGGCCCCCAACCGGAGATGCCGGTCGGAGGCCGATGGGTGTACAGCCGCGAACGGGGCTCAGTCGAGGCGCTCGACGATGGTCGAGATACCCATGCCAGCGCCGATGCACTGGGTGGCCAGGCCGTAGCGCTTGCCGCTGCGACGCAGCTCCTTGGCCACGGTCAGCACCAGACGGGCACCGGTGGCACCGAGGGGGTGACCCAGGGCGATGGAGCCGCCGTTGACGTTGACCTTGTCCTCGCTGATGTTCAGCTCCTTCAGCGACGGCAACACCTGGGCGGCGAAGGCCTCGTTGAACTCGACGCGGTCGATCTGGTCGGCGGTGATGCCGGCGTGGGCCAGCGCCTTCTTGGTGGAGACGACCGGGCCCAGGCCCATCACCTGCGGCTTGACGCCGCCGACACCGACGCCCGCGATGCGCGCCAGGGGCTCGAGGCCCAGCTCGAGCGCCTTCTTCTCGCTCATCAAGAGCGCCGCCGAGACGCCGTCGTTGGTGGGGCAGGAGTTACCGGCCGTGATCAGCAGCTCCTTGCCGCCGAAGCTCTGGATGCCCTTGACCGCCTTGAGTCCGGCCAGGCCCTCCATGGTGGTCCCGGGGCGGATGCACTCGTCGGTGTCGAAGGTGACCTTGGGGCCGCGCTCTTCCTCGACCCATTCCTTGTTTTCGTTGAAGACCGGATCCTCGACCTCGAGCGGCACGATCTCGTCCCGATAGATGCCGGCTTCAACCGCCCTGGCGGCCTTGGCGTGGCTCTCGCAGGCGAAGCGGTCCAGCTCTTCGCGGCTGAGGCCATACATCTCGACCACGTTCTGCGCCGTCTGAGTCATGCCCATCAGCGGCGGCGCGTTGAGCACGTAGTCGGGGATCGGCACCGAGAAGTACTCGGCGTGATCCTTGGCCTGGTTCTTCTGCACGTCGTTCATCTCGAACCAACGCTTGTTGAAGCCCGAGACGCGGGTTTGCTTGCCACCACCGCCCATGCCGCCGCCCAGCGAACGACCCATGCGCTCGATGCCCAGGGCGATGCCGCACTGGCTGGCGCCCACCATGATCGAGGTGGCCACCCGATGCAGCGTCTCCATGCTCGAACCGCACTGGCGGTTGCTGTTGAACGCGCAGACCTCCAGCGGCAGGCCGGCCAGCCGCGACACCACGCCGAGCATCATGAACTCGCCGCGGCCGCCCACGTTGCCCAGGCCCACATCCTCGATCATGTCATCCTTGACCTTCGGATTTCGATCGAGCAGGGCGCGGATCACCTTGGCGCCCACCGTATCCAGGCGTGTCGCCACCAACTTGCCGCGGCCGCCGCGACCGAATGCGGAGCGTGCTCCGTCTACCAAGACAACGTTCTGTAGTTCCATCGTCGTACCCTCGGGGGTTTGAATCTTGTTCAGAATGGAGGGGTGTAACGCGTCTGGGGGGGATTTTCCAGCCTCGCGGGTTCCCGCCGCAGGCCGACTCGCGGCCAGGCGCGCAGATCCGCAGAAAGACACGGCTTTTGCCCCCGCCCGCGGCTTGCCTGCGGCATCGGCAACCGGTAGATCGAGCCTGCCCAGCACGGGGCCCCGCGCCCCCCCCCCCAACCCGAGACACGACTCCGAGACACGACTCCGAGACACGACTCCGAGACACGACCATGGCAGATCCGCTTTTCTCCATCGAGGGCAAACGCTTTTTCATCACCGGCGGCGCCTCCGGCATCGGCCGCATGATCAGCGAAGGCCTGGCCGAGCGCGGCGCGCGCATCTTCACCTGCTCCCGCAAGCAGTCCTCGCTCGACGACCTGACCAAGACCCTGGCCGACGAACGCGGCTTCGACGTCAAAGCCGTTCAGGCCGACCTGTCGAAAATGGAGGACATCGAGCGCGTGGCGGCGGCGGCCTCCGAACACTTCGGGGGCGAGCTGGACGTGCTGGTCAACAACGCCGGCGCCACCTGGGGCGCCGACATCGACGCCTACCCCGAAGAGGGCTGGGACAAGGTCTTCGACCTCAACGTCAAGGCGCTCTTCTTTCTGACGCAAAAGTGCCTGCCCATGCTGCGCAAGGCCGCGGCACCGCCGGAGCGCCTGGCCCGCGTCATCAACATCGGCTCCATCTCGGGCATCCAGCACCCGGCCGACAACGCCTGGGCCTACCACCCGGCCAAGGCCGCCGTGCACCACCTGAGCGCCACCATGGCCAAAACCCTCGTGCGCGAAGGCGTCGCCGTCAACACCATCGCCCCGGGTCTCTTCCCGAGCAAGATGACTGCCTTCATGATGCCCGGCGGCGACACCAGCGGCGTTGCCCGCGCCATCCCCATGCGCCGCGCCGGCCAGCAGAGCGACATCGTCGGCACCGTCATCTACCTCGCGTCTGAAGCCTCGGGCTTCGCCACCGGCGCCCTGATCCGCCTCGACGGCGGCTCCGCGCTGTAGCCGTTCGCGCAGTTTGCAATGGACCGTCCCGACCCGATCCCCAACGTCCTGGCCGAGCGCTACGCCAGCGCCGACATGCGCCTTCTGTGGTCGCCGCGCCACAAGATCGTGCTCGAGCGACTGCTGTGGATCGCGGTGCTCGAGGCCCAGCGCGAGCTGGGCGTACCGCTGCCCGATGGCGTCCTCGAGGCCTACCGGGACGTGGTCGATCAGGTCGACCTCGGCTCGATCCAAGAACGCGAGCGCGTGAGCCGCCACGACGTCAAAGCCCGCATCGAAGAGTTCTGCGCCCTGGCCGGCCACGAGCACATCCACAAGGGCATGACCTCGCGGGACCTGACCGAAAACGTCGAGCAGATGCAGATTCGCTCGGCACTGGTCCTGGTGCGCGACCGCATGGTGGCCGCGCTGCTGCGCCTGGGCGAGCGCGTGGCCGAATACGAAGCGACCGTGATCGCCGGCCGCAGCCACAACGTCCCGGCCCAGGCCACCACCCTGGGCAAACGCATGGCCAATTATGGTCAAGAGCTGCTGGTGGCCCTCGAGCGCATCGAGACGCTGCTCGATCGCTACCCCCTGCGGGGCATCAAAGGGCCGGTGGGCACCCAGCAGGATCAGCTCGACCTGTTGGGCGGCGACGCCGACGGCCTCGGCCAGCTCGAAAGCTCGGTGGCGCGTCATCTGGGCTTTGCGCGCGTGCTCGACAACGTGGGCCAGGTCTACCCGCGCTCGTTGGACCTGGAAGTGGTCGGCGCGCTGGTGCAGGCCGTCAGCGGTCCGGCCAGTCTGGCCACCACGCTGCGGCTGATGGCCGGCCAGGAGCTGGCCACCGAGGGCTTCGCGCCCGGCCAGGTGGGCTCCTCGGCCATGCCCCACAAGATGAACAGCCGCTCCTGCGAACGGCTGTGCGGCTTCAAGGTCATCCTCAGCGGCTACCAGACCATGGTCGCGGGCCTGGCCGGCGACCAGTGGAACGAGGGCGACGTCAGCTGCTCGGTGGTGCGCCGCGTGGCCCTGCCCGACGCCTTCTTCGCCGCCGACGGCGCCCTGCAGACCCTGTTGCACATCCTCGCTGACCTCGGCGCCTACCCGGCCGTCATCGAACGCGAGCTCGCGCGCTACATGCCATTTTTGGCCACCACCAAGGTGCTGATGGCGGCGGTGCAGCGCGGCGTCGGCCGCGAGAGCGCCCACGAGGCGATCAAAGAGCACGCCACGGCCGTGGCCCTGCGCATGCGCGAAGCGGGCGCCGACAAGAACGACCTCTTCCAGCGCCTGGCCGCTGACGAACGCCTCGGCCTCGAAGCCGGCGCCCTGGCGGCCATCCTGGACGAGCCGCTCCGCTTCGTCGGCGCCGCGCGCAGCCAGGCCGCGGCCTTCGTCAGCGCCACCCAGGAGCTGGCCAAGCGCCACCCCCAGGCCGTCGGCTACGCGCCTGACGCCATGCTCTGAGGCTTCAGGAACCGCCGGCGGCGGAGCGCTGCGCGAGCACGCGCTCAACGGTTTCGACGATGGCCACGGTGCGCGCGTCGAGCTCGATGTTGACGCGCTCGCCGACGCCCTTTTCGCCCAGCCGCGTCAGCCGCAGCGTCTCGGGGATCAGGTGCAGCTTGAAGGAGCCGGCCGCATCGATTTCACCCACAGTCAAACTCGATCCGTCGACGGCCACAAAGCCCTTCTCCAAGATAAAGCGCATCCACCGGGCCGGCACCTCGATGCGCAAGTCGCGCCCGGCACCGGCGACCTCGGCCCAGACGATGCGACCCATGCCGCGCACATGGCCGCTGACCTCGTGGCCGCCGATCTCGTCGCCAGCCCGCAGGCTGCGCTCGACGCTGACGCGGTCACCCACCTCAAGCGCGTCGAGCGTGGTCAGCCGCAGCGTCTCGTCGATGGCCTCGAAAATGGCGCTATTGCCTTCGATGGCCACCACCGTCTGGCACACGCCGTCGATGGAAACACTGGCCCCGAGCTCGAGCCCCTCGATGTAGCTGGGCCCCAGCACCACGCCGTAGCGCAAGAGCCCCTCGCTGCGCTCGACGCGGTCGACTTCGAAAGTGCCTCGGGTGATGCCGGAGAACATGGAAGTGCTCTGAAACGGGGTTCGTGAGCCTACATCTGCGGGTTGAAGTCGATGCGTTCGATCAGATCATCGTCGCGGAAGCTGAAGATCATCTCGATGCCCTTGATCGGGAAGGGCAAGGGCAGACCCTCGGGCAGCGTGGCGTTGACGGTGACCTTGGCGCCGTCCTCGGCCGGATCGGACCATTTCAGCTGCTCCATCATGCCGGCCATGGCGCCACCGCCACCCCCGCCACCGGCCCCGCGTCCCAGGCGCCGCAGGATTTTGTCCTTGCCCTGGGCGCTACCCATGGGGCTGCCCATCACGATGTCGTCGGCCAGGCGGTCGGCGAGCTTTGCCAGCGCGGCCTCGTCGGGCGCGCGTTGCACTTCCAGTACCTGCATCACGATCTCGGTTCGAGCGCTCATGGACTCACCTCCCGCATAACGCCCGCCACGAAGATAACAACGCGGGCCGCGTGCAGCGCAGCCTGGCCCGAGTGCTTTGGGCTTGTCAACGCGGCCGCTTGGAGCTTGTCCGCGTGGGCTTGCCAACAACGCTCAATCGTCGAGCAAGGCGCCGATGGCCTCGCCCAGCCGCCCCAGGTCGGGCTTGAGCACGAAGGCACTGGCACCGGCCGCCAGCGCCTGCTCGCGAATGTCGGCCTGTCGCGTGTAGACCACGATACGCACGTGTCGGGTCTCGTCGCCGCCGCGCAGCTTCTCGATCAACGCCAGACCACCCAGCTCGCCGTCGGCCGGCTCGATCACGGCCACGTCCGGCGCCTGCCCGCCCATGGCGATCAGGGCATCGACCGGATCGGAAAATCCGGACACGTCGACGCCGTCGTCGAGCAACTTATCGAGACCCCGGGCCGCACTGCCATCCTGATCGATGACATGCACCTTGGGCCCACCCTGACGCAACACGTCGGGCACCGGATAACCGTACTTGCGGAGGAACTCCAGCACGTCCACCCGTCGAAAACGCAGGTGCCGCCCCGGAGTGCGGAAGTAACGGATCTCACCACGGTCAGCCCAATTGTGAATCGTCTTCAGGTCAACCTGACAGAACTTGCCCACATCGGAGGCCGTGAACAACTGCTTGGCCTGCGCACGTTTGGCCATATGTTTGAATTGTTAACCAGCGGATGTTGAGCTGTCTAGGAAAATCCAGCTTAGTCAGGTTATCAGCCTCTTCCCACATTTCGCGACCTGGTCACCGAAGCGGGGGCAACCTGTCATCAACCGCCGCTGTCGAGCTTGCGCAAAACGCGCCGCGTGGGACCGGGCAGCGCCCGCTCAGCCACGGGATGTTCGGGGTCGCCCGGATACACGATCACCACCTCATCGCCCACGACTTTGAGCAGCGGCTCGATGACGGGCGGGCGGCGACTGGCTGCAAATGCCATCGCCGCTTCGATGCTCGCAGTCTCGTGCAGCGTGCCCAGCGTGATCTTGGTGGGCGGCGCCAGGCGGATGTCACCACGACGTTCGGCGTCGAGCGCGGCCTTGGGCGTAAACCAACGACCAGCCAGGCTCTCCATGGTGTCGTGGCGCGCCTGCTGACCGGCCGGGGCCTCGGCCAGGTAAAACGCCGTGTCAAAGCGCACAGGTTCACTCTGGGGCGTGATCCAGCGCGACAGCGGCTGCAGCCACGACAAATGCAGCTCGGCGTTTGCCTCCTCGAGCAGCTGACCGAAGTCGGCCCCCTGGTGCAGGCGCGTCCGCAGCCCTTCGCGCACATCGTTCGACAGTGCCGCACTCGACAGCAGCACACCGGATTCCTCGAAGGTCTCGCGCACCGCCGCCATCGCCCAACCCAGCGTCAGCGCGTCGTCGACGTCGTCACCCCAGGCCCCGCGGTGCGCGGGCGCGTCCGCATCGGCGATGCGCGCCAGAAGACGCGCACCGCTGTCGGCCGGGCTGACCTTGCCACCGGGAAAGACGTACATGCCCCCCATGAAGCCCATGGTGCGCTGGCGTTGTACGAGGAAGACCTCGAGCGCCGACGCCGCAGCGCCGTGGGTTTCGCGCATCACGACCACGGTCGCGGCCGGTTTTGGTACCGGCGGCGCTTCGGCCTGCGGCAAGGGGCTCACTCCTCGGCGAGCACGTGGGTGGTGGTGACGCCGATGGCCGAGGCCAGGCGCGCCAGCGTCTCGAGCGAGGGCGTGTGCCGGCCGGCCTCCACGCGGGCGATGTTGGGACGGTGAATGCCCGTGCGCCGGGCCAGCTCCGCCTGGGTCAGCCCCGCGGCCATCCGCAGCTCCCGCAGCCGCGCACCCAGGCGCACGCCATCGATGCCGTTTTCGCCGCCGCGCGCAGCCGCTGCCTTGCCCGCACCATTGACCGCCAGTGCCGCAGCCGAAACGGCGATTTCGCGGCCGCTCTCGAGGCTCAGGGTGGCGGTGGCCGCGCCCGCCGCCAAGGCGATCGAAGTCACGTCGCTGCCGTCGTCCTCGCCGGTCACCGGACGCGACAGGAGCGCCGCGGTGCCATCGGCCAGGATCGCCAGCAGCTCACCGGGGCGCGGCGAGACCGTCAGGTACTCGAAGCGTTGGGCCCGACCCCGATCGACGCGGCGGGCGATGGCCGAAGCCAGGCGCGGAAAGTGTTGCTGGCCGCGGCAGACGGCGCCCGGGCACAGGTCCTCGAGCAAATCCTGGATGTCGACCATGAAGTCGGCGGCGGGCAGCGCGACGGCGCACCCCACGCGCAACGCTCGCAGAAAACCCACAGTTGCGAGCAGCTCGTCCTCGTCGAAGAACTCGCAGGCCGCATCGACCACCACCCAACCGTTGCCGTCGAGGGCGCTGGCCACGGCCTCGGGCCGCGCCACGCGCGTGGGCAGCTCCGAGGGCTCGAGCAGGGCGCGCCACGAACTCTCGAACGGAGCCCGATCGGTCAAAAGGAGAACTTGTCTGGAAATGCTCGCAGTCACGCGTCGTCTGCTCTGGCGGTGCGCACGGCCATGCCCCGACGGTCTGAGCGGCCACGGGAATCGACCCGCGGTTTTCGGTGGCCGGCAAGCCACCCGGCGGGGCCAGGCGGATGGGTAGCGCGTGCTGTGGCAATATCGACGATCTTGGGGGCTGCCGCAACACGAGCGCAGCATCTGCGCCCTGTCGAGGGCCCCCGAACCCCCATTCAGCCGCTGACGCCGGAGCGACCATCGATGGCCGCGCCGCCTGCGCCGAAGCGCCCGACCAGCCGCAGCCACAACTCCCGGCGCCGCAGCCACAGCCAGGCAAAGCCCACCATGGCCAACGACAACAGGGCCCAGCCCAGCAGCCAGCCGTCCAGGGCCAGACGCCGGGACACGGGCCGGCTGGCGATGCCGAAAGCCAGCTCCAGGTGCACCCAGTAGACCGCCAGCGAGGCCTGACCGAGCAGCAAGAGGCCCCGGCGCCCCGGAACCCGAGGTCGGCTGAGGACCACGGCCAAACCGCCCAATATCAGCCCCATGGCCACCCGGTAGAGCACCCGCAGCGGCTGCTGCAGCCACGGCTCGGCGGCCATCAGCGCCCGCACCGGCGCCCGCGACTCGCTGCTGAGCGCAGCGAGCAAGAGCCCGAAAAGGGCCAATACCAGCGCCGATGTCAGGGCCCCGCGCGGCCCGCGTAGGCCAAAGTGGCGCCCCAGGGCCACCCCCACAAAGGGATAGGCGAGCCACGGAAAGAGAGGGAAAAGCCCGGCGGGCGTGCGCCCGGGCCCCGGATTCCAGTAGCCCAGGTAGCCGGCCAGGGGCCCCGGCAACGGCCCGGGCACCCAGGCGCGCATGGCCGGCGTCAGTAGGGCCACCAGCGCCGCGGCCAAGAGGCAAGGCCAGGCCAGCGGGTGCCGCACCACCCCCAGGGCGCGCCCGAAGCAGGCCACCAGGACCAGCGAGGCGCCGATCGCCTGCAGCACATCCTGCCGCAGCACCCCCTCCACACGCGCCGGGGTGAAGGCCCAGAGCGACCAAAACCCCAGCGCCCAGCTGAAGCCAGCCGCGCCCGCCCAGCCGAGGGCCCGGCGCCCCGGCAGCCTCCCGCGCGCCCAGCGCCCCAGCAGCAGGTAGCCGCCCAGGTAGGCGAAGGTCAGGGGCAGGGCCGCGGCCCAGGCCGTCCAGTGGCGGTAGCCGGCGCCGTCGAGCATCCACATCTGCACCCGCAGCAGGTAGCCCAGCAGCAGAATTTGCAGCCCGCGGGCCAGTTCCGAGCGCAGTGCCGAGTTCCCTCTCGAGCCCGCCAGGCCCCCCGCCAAGAAAGTCTCCTGGCTCCAGCGCAGGCCCAGGGAAATGCCCACCAACAACAGAAAAAGCGGCGCCGCCAGACCGCCGGGTGAACGCACCAGGTCGAAGCTCGCCCCCTGCCGGAAAGGCGCCGCCAGCCAGCCATCCCCCGTGTGCATCCAGATCATCAGCAGCACGGCGATGCCGCGCATGGCGTCCACGTGGTCGAAGCGCGCCCCGACCGGGTTTACGATCTGTCCTTTGGTTGACACCCAAAGTCCTCTTTGCTAGCGATCCGCGGCCCTGCGCCGCCGCGTAGCAGGCGCTGCCGGGTCCGAGCACCGGCATTTTAAGGCGTAGGCGATGTTCAAGTCGATCAGCATCTTCAGCGGGACCGCCAACCGGCCGCTTGCCGAGGCCATCGCCTCCTATCTGGAGCTACCGATGGGGCGGGCCGAGATCTCGCGCTTCGCCGACGGTGAAATCTTCGCACGCATCGAGGAAAACGTGCGCGGCGTCGACGTCTACCTGGTGCAGCCCACCTGCTCGCCGGTCAACGACAACCTGATGGAGCTGCTGGTCATCGTCGATGCCCTGCGCCGCGCTTCGGCCGGCTCCATCACCGCCGTGCTGCCCTACTACGGCTACGCCCGCCAGGACCGCAAGGCCGCACCGCGCACGCCCATCACCGCCAAGTTGATCGCCGACCTGCTCACCGCCGCCGGCATCAGCCGCGTGGTGGCCGTCGACCTGCACGCCGGCCAGATCCAGGGCTTCTTCAGCCAGCCCTTCGACCACCTCTACGCCAACCGCGTCTTTCTCGAGCACCTGCGCGCCAGCTTTCCTGCCACCCCCGCACACGGCGATCCCCCGGTCTTCGTCTCGCCCGACGCCGGCGGCGTCGAGCGCACGCGCGCCTACGCCAAGCGCATGGACGCCGACCTGGCGATCATCGACAAGCGGCGCGAGAAGGCCAATATCAGCGAAGTGATGCACATCATCGGCGACGTGGCCGACCGCGACTGCGTGATCCTGGACGACATGATCGACACCGCCGGCACCCTCTGCAACGCCGCCAGGGCGCTCAAGGAAGCCGGCGCCCAGCGCGTCTTCGCCGCCGCCACCCATCCGGTGCTGTCGGGTCCCGCCATCGAGCGCATCGCCGCCTCGGAGCTGGAGGAAGTGGTCGTCACCGACACCATTCCGCTATCCCAGGCCGCCAAGGAAACCGGAAAATTCAAGGTGCTGACCGTGGCTCGCCTGCTGGGCGAGGCGGTCAAGCGTATCCACCACAGCGATTCGGTAAGCTCGCTCTTCGATTGAGCGACGAAGGATTTTCACCATGCAAGCACAACCCCTCGCCATCGAAGCTCGGACCCAGACCGGAAAGGGCGCAGCCCGCGAGCTACGCCGCAACGAAAAGGTCCCGGGCGTCATCTACGGCCCCGACCGCGAAGCCACCTCCATCGCCGTCAGCCCGCGCGACGTGACCGCGATCCTGGAAGGGCCCCACCGGCGCAACACGCTGATCGAGGTCGAACTCGGTGGCGAAAAGCAGCTGGTGCTGGTCAAGGAACTGCAGATCCACCCGGTCTCGCGCGCCATCCTGCACGTGGACTTCTACACCGTCTCCCTGGACCGCCCGGTGGAGGTGAAGGTGCCGTTTTCCACCCGCGGCCGCGCCAAGGGCGTGGTGGCCGGCGCGGACCTGCGCAAGCACTACCGGGAGCTTCCCGTGCGCGCCACGCCGGACAAGATTCCGGCCTTGCTGGAGGTGGACGTCACGGCCATGGGCGTGGGCGACGTGCTCAAGGCCAAGAATCTGCCGACGCCCGAGGGCGTGGAAGTTCGGCTGGACGGCGAGCGCAACCTGATCGTGCTGTCGGCCCCGCGCCGCCGGGCACAGCAGGACGAGGCGGAGGCAGCAGCCAGCTGATTGTTGTCGGGCAAGGGGCACGCGCCCCCCGCCCGGGCTGCGCCGCTTCGCGCGGCTCCGGGTGCTTGCCGGCCGACCGCCAAGACAGCCCCCACCCCTCAGCCCTGCCCTTCTTCCCTGGAGATCCGAGCGCCATGCGACTGGTCACCGGGCTCGGAAATCCGGGACCCAAGTACGCCGGCAATCGCCACAACCTCGGCTTCATGCTGGTCGAGCATTTCGCCCAACTGCATGGCGCGCCGAGCTTTCGCGAAAAGTTCCACGGCCGCTTCGCCCGCGTCAGCACCGCGGGCGAAGACCTGGTGCTGCTCGAGCCCGACACCTACATGAATCTCAGCGGCCGCTCGGTCCAGGCCGCGCTGCAATTTTTCAAGCTCGACCTTTCGGACCTGGTGGTGGCCCACGACGAGCTGGACTTGGCCTACGGCGAGGTGCGCATCAAACAGGGCGGCGGCACCGCGGGGCACAAGGGGCTGAAGTCCATCGCCGAGTGCTGCGGCGGCCTGGGCTTTGCGCGGCTGCGCCTGGGCATCGGCCGGCCCCGCTCGGGCCCGGTCGAGGGCTACGTACTGAGCGATTTTTCCGCCGTGGAGCGCACAGAGCTGCCAGATGTGCTAAAACGCGCCTCCGCCGCGCTGGCCGACCTGGTCGAGCACGGCAGCGCCGAGGCGATGAACCGGCACAACCGCCGCCCATGAGCCCTCGGCTTCTTCCCTGCTCCGGGCTACGTCCCGGGGCCACCGTCCAAAGGGAGCGAAATGGCAAGCCCTGCAATCAGTAGTCCAACACCCGAACGCCGCGCGCGCGAATACGAAACGATCTACATCATGCGCTCGGCGGTCAGCACCGAGGAAGCCAAGCGCATCAACGACCGCGCGCGCGAGGTGATCGACAGCCTCGGCGGCGTGCTGCTGCGCGTCGACAACTGGGGCCGGCGCAAGCTGGCCTATCCCATCGCCAAGTCCAGCCGCGGCGTCTTCGTCTACCTGCGCTACGCCGGCTTCAACGACCTGGTGGCCGAGCTCGAACGCAACCTGCGCCTGCTCGAGAACGTGGTCCGCTACCAGACGGTGCAGCTTGCGCCACGCGTGGACATCGCCGCGCTGACGGCCGACCCCGAGGAGCTGAAGTTCGCAGAGCTCGAGGCAGCACCCGAGGACGACGAGCCGGAGTTGGCCCAGCGCCTGGGCCTGGTCGAGCGTCCGCGCCACGACAGCCGTGAGGAACGCGAGGGGTCCGGCGGCGGCGGCGGCGGCGACGGCGACGCTGAAGCAGCCGAGGACGGGCCAAAGGCTGCCGATGACAGCGGCGAAGAATCAACACCGGCGGCAGCCGCCGAAGCTTCGGAGAATCAGTAATGGACGGCAACCGAGACGACGACAGCCGAGGTGGTCGGGATCGCGATGGAGATGCCTTCGGCTCGCGACGCCGGGGCGGCAAGCGCAAGGTCTGCCGCTTCTGCGCCGACTCCGAGTTGGGCATCGACTACAAGGATCCGGGCCAACTCAAGTACTTCATCAGCGAACGCGGCAAGATCGTTCCGCGACGCATCAGCGGCAATTGCGCACCGCACCAGCGCCAGATCACACTGGCGGTCAAGCGCGCGCGCAACCTCGCTCTGATGCCCTACACGTCGGGAGGCTGAACGATGGCGACCCACGTACAGGTCATTCTCAAGCAGGATGTGGACAAGCTCGGCACGGTCGGCGAGCTGGTGCGCGTACGTTCCGGCTACGCCCGCAACTACCTGTTGCCGCGCTCGCTGGCGGTGCTCGCCACCCGCAGCAACGTCAAGCAGATCGAGCATGAAAAGCGCATCACTCAGGCGGCCGCGCTGAAGCTGCGCAAGCTCTCCGAGGGTGCTGCCGCGCAAATCGAAGGCATGAGCATCGAGATCGCCATGGCCGTCGGCGAGGGCGACAAGCTCTACGGCTCGGTGACGGCGCGCGACATCGCCGACGCCCTGTCGGAACGCAGCATCGAAGTCGACCGCAAGAAGCTGCAGCTCGATGAGATCATCAAGACCGTCGGTGAACACCAGGTAACGGTGAAGCTCGGCCACGGCGTCACGGCCCGCTTCCAGGTCGTGGTCGTACCGGCGGCCTGACACAAGCTGCCCGCCGCGAGCAGCTCGCTGCCCCGTTCGATCGCCACGGTCGAACGGGGCAGCGCATTTAAGCGCGGTGCATAACGCCTTGGCGAATTGTGACTTGCTGTGGATCACGGTGGATAACCCATCGAAAAGCGACGGCCGAGCGAGCGATTCGGGTGATTGCCAACCGCCCCTGTGTCAAGGTTCACCGGGCTGGCCCGCATGAGCGCCGCCCGCGGGCGCAGGGTCCTATCGACAGCGCGTTCGCCCGCATCGAAGAGAAAGGTTCGCAATGCCCGATGGCCCCGGCGGGGGGCGTGTTCCCCCCCACGATCTGAATGCGGAGCGATCGGTGCTCGGCGGCCTGCTGCTCGAAAACCAGGCGCTCGACGACGTGGTCGAGCTGCCGCTGCGGCCCGAAGACTTCTACAAAGACGCCCACGGCCAGATCTACACGGCCATGCTCGAGCTGGCGCGCGCCGGCGAGCCGGTCGACACCGTGACCCTGCGCGAACGGCTGTCGACCGCCGGACAGCTCGGGCGGGTGGGCGGCGACGAGTACCTGCTCCTGCTGACCGACACCATCCCCACGGTCGCCAACATCACCGCCCACGCCAAGATCGTGCAGGAGAAGTCGGTGGTGCGGCAGGTCATCAACGCCTGCTACGAGACCGCCGCCAAGGGCTACAGCGACTACGGCCAGCTGGGCCTGTTCCTCGACGAAGCCGAACGCGCCGTCTACGAGGTCGCCAAAGACCGCCTGCGCAGCAGCTACGAGGGCATCGACAAGATCGTGATGCGCACCTTCGAGGAGCTGCACGAGGCGGCCAAGCGCAAGGAGCACATCACCGGCCTGCCCACGGGCTTCAAGCTGCTCGATCACCTGACGGCGGGCTTTCACCCGGGCGACCTGGTGATCTGCGCCGGCCGCCCGGGCATGGGCAAGACCGCCTTTTCGCTGAACCTGGCGCTCAACGCCTGCAAGATGCGCAAGGTGCCGGTGGTGGTCTTCTCGCTGGAGATGTCCAAGGAGCAGCTCACGCGGCGTCTTCTGTGCTCCGAGGCCCGCGTCGACAGCAACGCCCTGCGCATCGGCAAGCTCAGCGGCGACGACTGGCGCAACCTGGCCCGGGCTGCCGGCGAGCTGAGCGAACTGCCGATCTGGATGGACGACACGCCGGGACTTTCGCTCCTGGAGCTGCGCGCCAAGGCCCGGCGCATCAAGAGCAGCAACGCGGGCCTGGGGTTGGTGGTCGTCGACTACCTGCAGCTGATGCGCTCGGGCTCGCGCGTCGAAAGCCGCGAACAGGAAATCAGCGAGATCAGCCGCTCGCTCAAGGCCCTGGCCAAGGAGCTGTCACTGCCGGTGCTGGCCCTCTCCCAGCTCAACCGCGGCGTCGAAACCCGTGGCAACAAGGACAAGCGCCCCCAGATTTCCGATTTGCGCGAGTCGGGCGCCATCGAGCAGGACGCCGACACCATCCTCTTCATCTACCGCGAGGAGGTTTACGACAAGGAGACCGAGGAAAAGGGCATCGCCGAGATCATCATCGGCAAGCAGCGCGCCGGCCCCACCGGCACCGTGCGCTGCCTCTTCAAGCGCGAGTTCACCCGCTTCGAAAACCTGGAGGAGTTCCACCAGGGGGACGAACCTCCCCCGGGAGAGTTTGGGGGATACTGAGGAGCGGAGAGCCTGTGGCGTGGCTCGAAGCTCCCCGGCGCCAATAATTTGCCGAGTTATTACGCGGACCTACGGGTCTTGCGAATGTGCGCAAAAATCGTACTAGCCCTTGCAATGGGCGGGAGTTTGAGCGATTCATGCGTGGGCGCCCGGTCACACGACCGGTCGGCCCGGGCGCCCGTGGGACGCGGGTTGCCGCAGCGGATGGGTGCTTTGTAATGCAGACGACACAACGGTGGGCGAACACTGGGTCGCGCAATGCTGCCGGCGGGGGACGCGCAGCGACGACCCTGAACTGGAATTTCGGCCTGGCATCGGCGCCTCTGCTGGCTTTGGCCATCGGCTGCGCCGCCGGCGACAGCAGCGGCGGCGACACGCGTGGCGGCAGCGACAACCTGGGCCTCACGGGCGATCCAAGCTCGGGCGACCCGGGCGCCACGGCCTCCAGCCCCTCGAGCTTCGGCAACTCGAGCACGCCAGCGGCGGCCACCACCACCACCACGGTGGCCGACGGCGGGGCCCTGGAGGACGGCTGTGAAGTGGGCGAGCGCTGCGGCCCCGTCGGGCCCGACCCCGACGACTGCGGCAGCCTGACGCTCGAGTCCGAGGCCGAGATCGTCGAGCTGCCCGGCAACGTGCTGTTGGTCTTCGACCGCTCGGGCAGCATGGCTCAAGAGTGGAACGGCCAGCCCCGCTGGGAGGTGGCCGGGCAGGCGATCGACGCGGCACTGACCCCGCTGTCGGATCGGCTGACCATCGGCTCGGTCTTCTTCCCCAGCTCTGATCCCGACGGCGAATTGCTTTGCCCCGACCCCACGGGCATCGCCTGTGCATTCGTTCCCGGGCTGCTCGTGCCGGCGGGAACCTGCAGCGTCAATCCGATCACGGAAATCGACCAGATCGACTTCTCACCCGGCCCCTCCTTCCTGACGACCTTCGTCGGCCAGGCCATGACCGCGCCCTTGTACGCGCCGGTTCCCCAGGGCCGCACGCCGCTAAAGGAAGCGCTGCAGGAGGCCAACACCGCGCTCAACGCCGCCACCCTCGACGGCATCACCTCGGTGGTCGTGATCACCGACGGCGAACCGAACTGCGAGTGGGATGCGGCGACCAGCCTGCAGATCGTCGGCGACTGGGCCGCCCAGGGCATCCGCACCTACGTGGTCGGCCTGCCGGGCGTCAACGGCAACGCTACCGCCGTGCTCAACGACCTGGCCATGACCGGCGGCACCGGCCAGTACATCAGCCCGGCCGATCCGGGCGCGCTCGAGCAGGCCCTGCGCGACATCGCGACCGAGACGGTGCGCTCGGGCTTCGATTCCTGCGACATCATCATCGACCCACCCGCCGAAGCGCCGGACAAGCTGCACCTGGTGGTGACCGAGGGCGGCAAGGATCAGGACGTGGCCCGTGACCTGGGCGAAGGCGCCGGCTGGACGATCACCGACGACGGCAGCAGCGTAACCCTCGAGGGCGCCCTCTGCGACGACGCCACCGACGGGCGCTTTGAAGCGCTGCGCTTCGAGTTCGGCTGCGTGGATCTGCCGCCGCTACCGCCACCGATGCCGCCGGAATGATCGCGCTTCGGGAAGCGGCGAGCTTCAGCCGCCGCTTCCCGCGCTTGCCGCCTCGGACTCGTTCCAGACCTCGACCGGATCGTCGGCGAACTCGACGTCGCCGTCGACGGACACCGTGACCATGTCGATGTAGGGGATGCGGATCTCCACGTCCTCGTGTTGCTCGAAGTTCAGATCGTGGGGCGCGCTGATCTCCCATTTGGAGACTTCGCTGCTCTCCTCGACGACGATCTTGGCGATCAGATTGTCCTCACCGCTGATCCGGATCTCGCGTGGCTCCCCGTTGTAGACAATGGTCTTGAAGGGCAATGAGATCCGCACCGATTCCACGAACATCACGTCGGTCACGGCATCGGTCACGGTGCCCGAACCGACCAGTGACTCATCATCGCTAGCGCATCCCACCACGGCGAAGCCGGTGATGATGGCCACGAAGGCGTAGAAGAAGAGGTCTCTCGACAGTCGCATGCTCAGCTCCCTGATGCTCCGCATCCTGGGAAGACAGCAGCAATGGGCGTGCCAGTCGGGAAAGGTGTGAAAGAGCCTGCAAAGCGGCCGCTTTGGCGGGCCCCCTGCCAGCAAACGGCGAAAGCCCTGCGTCAGTGGCGAAAATCATGCGCGCGGATGGGTATTGCAGGCGCTTGTGCTCCGGGCGCCGGCGCGGAGGCAGCACCCCTGGTTCGTCCGGCGCCGCCGCCTCGCCCAACCGGGTCTCGAAGTCGACGTTCGCGTGGACCATGCCGTGCTCGAGCCGCAATCAGGACGCGCCTCCCACTGGCTCCCTTTCGCCTCAGCCGGGTCCGACAGCAGGTGGTGGTCGCGCGACGACCACACGCCGAGTTCCCTCGAGATCCAGCAAGTAGCCCGCGACCATCTCTTCCGAGTACTCCGGCGGCAAGGCGCGCTGGAACTTGCTGAGTCGGTATTCGGGCAGTTCAGCCATCACGCGGCTCCAGAAGCTACGGTCGGTCCAGAAGGCGGGGGTGCGCATGCGCTCGATGATCTCGTCGATGGCCTTGTGCGTGACGCTGTCGCCTTCGAGGCGTAGTTGGAAGTTGTCGGCGACGACTTTGAAGCCGCCGAGGAGGGCGAAGATGTAACGGAGGGTTTGGTTGATGCGACCCCCGGCGAAGGTCCAGCAGTGGGCTTTGCCGTCGATGATCTGGACGAGGATCGGAGCGCGGCGCAGGGAGTCGCCCAGCTCTTCGCGGCGTTCGTTGAGGGAGGCCAGGAGATCGGGGTGGGCGTAGGGGTACTGGGTGTCTTCTTCGAGGACTCGGCGGATTCGCTGGCAGAGTTCGAAGCCGAGCATTTGGGGGATGTAGCCACCCCAGCTGGGTTTCTTGCCCCGGGGGGCGGGGTGAACGCGGACTTTGCGATCGGCGTGGTTGATGTGCTCGACGATCCAGGCGCGTCCGCCCAGGAGGAAGGCCGTCATGTCCTCGACCAGGCTGTCGACGAAGCCCTGCTCGAGTGAGCCGATTTCCTGCTCCTGGGCCGTCTGCACCTTGTACAGCACCGGGCTGCTGAAGACGGCGTAGAGTTCCATGAAGTTCTTGCGGCCGTAGACGCGCTCGGCCCTGTCGCCCATGGCGAGCCGCCCGCCCGATTCGTGGAGGTAGCCCTCGGCCATCATGTGCGAAAGGAGGTGGTCGAACTCGTCGCGGCGGATGCCGCTGAGGTCGCCCACGCGACAAAGCTGTTCCCAGGCCGTGTCGGGAGGGACGCCGCCGAACTGAAGGGTCATCGCGAGTAGTTGGTGGACCATGACAGGCCAGCAGCGAGTCTGTACTGGAACCGATTCGACCCAGCCGGATTTGGCGAGTTCGATCAGCGCGATGGCTTGAAGGCCGACGTCGAGGTTGTCGACGTAGAAGCTGGTGTTGGCGACGGTGCCGGGACGACGGCCGGTGCGACCCATGCGCTGCAGGAAGGACGACACGGTGCTGGGTGCGTTGGCCTGCAGGACCTTGTTCAGGTCGCCCACGTCGATGCCAAGCTCCAACGTGGACGTGCAGGCGATGCAGGCGTTGCTGCCCTCGTGGAAGTTTCGTTCTGCCTCGGCTCGCTCTTGCTGGGACACCGAGCTGTGGTGCACGAAGACCGCGGTGCCACGGCCTCGCATGCGGTCGGCGACCGATTCCGTGAGCGAGCGACTCTCGCAGAAGAAGAGGCTCTTGTTGCCCACGGCTTCTCGCGAGGCCTCGGCCGCGATCTCCGCGATGCTGGGACGCAGGACGACCTTGAGCTCGCGTTTGGCGGGCTGCTTCGGAGGGTCGATGACCTGGCCCTCGCGCTTCGAAGTGCCCGCGAGCCACTTCAGGATGACATCGGGGTTGCCGACGGTGGCGCTCAGGCCCACACGCTGAATGTCGTTGTCCGTGTAGCGTGCGATGCGCTCCAGGACGCTCATGAAGTGGGCGCCGCGGTCGGTGCCGGCCAGGGCGTGGATCTCGTCGACCACCACGATGCGCAGGTCCCGGAAGATCCTGGCGACGGGGGTGCGGGAGGAGACGAGCATAACCTCCAGTGATTCCGGCGTGGTCATCAGCAGCTCGCAGGGCTCGCGTACGAATTTCTTCTTGTCGCTCGCGATGGCGTCGCCGTGCCAGACGAAGCGATCCATGCCGACCATCTGGGTGTACTGGCCGAGGCGCTCGGCCTGGTTGTTCAGCAGGGCCTTGATGGGGGCGATGTAGAGGGCGCCGACGCCGTCGGGGGGGCGCTCCATGAGCATGGAGAGGGTCGGGAACATGGACGCCTCGGTCTTTCCCCCTGCGGTCGGCGCCAGCACTACGGCGTTGTGCCCGTCCAGCAGCGCCTCGCCTGCAAGCTCCTGCACGGGGCGCAGGCTGCTCCACCCCAGCCGCGAGACGATGGCCTCCTGCAGGCGAGGGTTGAGCCGCGCGAAGGTGCTCACCAGACGTCCTGCTGGGGGACGAAGTCCTCTTCGGCTTCGCCCGGCGGCGAATCGGGCTGGCCGGAGAGGGCCGCCTGCTCTTCAGGGCGAAGGACGTCGGGTTGGAAGCCGTACTGGTCGATGGGCACGTAGTCCTCGTGCTCGTCGACCATGTCCATCTGCGTCACGAACTCGCGGAGAAATTGGCGCGGGACGACGCCGACGTCACCCTTGAAGCCCTCGGTGACTTTGTCGACCAGCTGCTCCAGAAAGCCGTCGCTGATCCTCGCCATCAGCCTGCCGCGGTCGGCGGCCGGGTACATCTCGCGCAGGCGCAGCGATACGTTCTTGAGGCGCTCTCGGTCGAATGGCTTCAGCTCGAGCTGGGCCTGACGCAGGCTGGCAAAGCGCCCGTGGGCGAGGAAGCGGATGCGGTCGTGGAGCGGCGGCAGTCCGGCGACGCCGCGCTTGGAGTCGAAGAATTCGGGCGTGCCCGTGAACATCCAGAGCATCTTCGGGTAGTCGCCGGAGGCGTCGCTGATCTGCCGCAGACCGTTGAGGGATTTGTGCCGGGAGTCGGTCCGCATGCGCAGGATCGTCTCGGCTTCGTCGATCACGATGAGCAGCCCTTCGTAACCGGCAGCCTTGATGATCTCGAGCACTCCGCGCAGGTAGGCCAGGGCATCGCTGGTACCGATGTCGCCCTTGATGCCCGCGAGCTTCTTGACGCTGGCGGCAACGTTGGGGCTGCCCGAGAGCCACGACAGCAGGGAGGCCGCGTCGGCGAGCTCGCCCTTTTGCTTGAGGTCGAAGATGGTCTGGACCACGCGCACGAAGTCCTGCGGGGCTTTGCCGCCTGTGAGCGTGGCCAACTCTTCGTCCAGCTTGGCGCGGACCCTGCTGTCGAAGTCGGCTGCGTCTTCGTCGGCGCCGGCGGCGATGAGGGAGTCCTCGATGCGGGCGATCCAGCGGTCTAGGATGTCGCCAAGGGCACCCCGGGGGCAGGTCTTGGTGCCCAGCTCGTTGACGGCCTTGCGATAGACCTCCTCGAATTTGTGGAAGCGCAGGTCGTTTTCGGAGACGACGACGAAGCTGGTGACGAATCCCCGCTCCTGGGCATCGAGGATCGCGAGGCGGGCCATGAAGGTCTTGCCGCAGCCGTAGCCGCCGCGCAGAAACTTGATGCTGCCTTCACCGGCTGCGACGAGGTCCAGCTGGCGGGCCAGCTCCGCGCGCTGCTTCTCGATGCCCACGGCGAAGGCGTCGATGCCGCGCTCGGGGACCAGCCCCTTGCGGAGTTGCTCGAATACGTGGGCTTTGTCGCGCTCGTCCATCATGCCTCCCGCACGTAGCGCTTCTGACCGCTCGCCACGTCGATGCGCACGCCGAACGGGGCCTTGTCCGCGTACAGCTCGAACTGTTGGCTGAAGCGCCGGAACTTGCGCGGCCCGCCCAACATCTCCGTGGCGTCCGCTTCGCCGATCGCGCCGAAGCGGTGAATGTGCTCAAACACGCGGCGAATGCCGCCTTCGGGCAGGTCGCCGAGCCACGGGTCCTGCGGTCCTGCCGACTCGCCCGCGACCGGCGCTGACATGGTGCCTGCCGAGGTCGGTTCCGGGGTCAGCAGGACGTCCACGGCGAAGCGCCGGGTCAGCACGCAGGGCTCCACGTCCACCACTCCGGTGGCATGCTCGATGCGGAGCTTGGTGCGCAGGGGCGCGGGGCCTGTGAGCCGGAAGAGGATCTCGACGGGCTTGTCGAGGGGTGCGACGACGGCGCCCGCCTCGATGCGTGCGCCCGGGGCATCGACGAGCTCCACGTTGATGGCGGGGTCATCGAGCGCGATGATGCGCAGTTCGAGGGTCCTTTGGCCGCCAAAACCGAGCGTGGTCTGGGCGATTTGCTGGGCCCGCAAGGACAGCCGGTGCATGCCGAGAACGCCGGCCATGGGCTCGGCCTCGATACCGTAGCGGGTGGTCTCGCCGCCAGCGGCGTGTTTGTACTGCACGGTGAGAACGGGGATCAGCCGTTCCTGCAGGCTGTTACCGCCGTGCAGAAAGTCCTTGCTCTTGTCCCCGGTGTCGAAGGGCATGGTGGTCTCGGGGAACATGAAGTGGACCTCGTCGCCGTCGTAGCCAAGCTCGGTGGAGCTCACGCGCACTTCGCCTGCGTGGTCGGCGCCATGGGTCTCGATGACGTGACGGCGCTTGGGATCGGTCTTGCGGCCGTGAGCCAGCGGGTCGCGGGTGGTGTCGTCCTGGAGCAGAAAGCCATGGTCGGCGGTGATGACGAAGCTGCGAAGACCCGCCTCGCGCAGGCGGACGCAGGCTGCCCTGAGGCGCTGCAGCTCGTCCTCGAAGTGGCGCAGGCCAACGCCCTTTTCGCCCGCCTTGTCGATGCCCTCGGCGTGAACCACCACGAGACGGGCCCGGGCGATCTTCTTGCGAATACGGGCCACGTCCAGATCGAGCAGTTCCTCGAGCTTGAGCCAGCCGCAGGTTTCGCCGCCGACGCGCTCGTGCATGGCCTTCTTGCGCGTCGGCGGATCGGCCACGCGGGCCTGTCCGACCCGGAAGCCACGGATGCCCTTCGGGTTGATGTCGGGTTGCAGGCGGCCTTTGCGCGCGGCCGGGGCGAGGACGTTCATGCCGACCTCGGTGAGGGTCGGCAGCTCCGCGAAACGGGGGGTGAGCTCGACGCGGGCACCGACCTCCTTCGTGAGCCAGTCGCGAAGCTGGGTCCCCATCTCGAAGCGCAGGGCGTCCACCATGAAATAGGCGGTCGGTTGCGCTTCAGTCGCGGGCCGCACCACCTGGTCGAAGAGGCTGCGCTGCCGGGCCGGGGCGTCGGGCACGAAGCCGCGCTGGCGGCAAAGGGCATTGAACTTCAGGGCCTGGGCATCGGCCCACGCGCGATAGACACGCCGCAGCTCATCGAGGCATTCGCGCAAGGCGGGAAACTCCTCCAGCTGCACGAAGGGTAGCTGACCGCGGGCCTGCTCCAGCTCGCGCTGGGCACGGTCGACCGCGTAGGCGCCGGCGGCGTAACGCGCGGCGGCCTGCTCGAGGGAGTGCACACCCTCGAGCAGCGTTTCGTGTTCCGAGACCGCAAGGCCGAGGCTTGCGCCCAGGCGAACGAGCTGCCAGCCCGTACGCCTGGAAGCCTCGTGCTTGACCCAGAAGGATTGCGCCTCGGTGCGCCCGACGGCGAAGTCGGCGGCCTTCTGCCACCGGTGGTCGAGGAGCGCCTGGAGGCTGGCATCGAAGACCTTTTTGTCCTCGAAGCGGAAGGTGTCGATGCGCCCCAGATCCTCCGCGGTGGCCCGGCTGTGCTCATCTACGAGGCCCGATTCCAGGTCGTCGGCATCGCGGGCGTAGTGCTCGGGGTAGCGCGCGCGCAGGTGGGCGGCGAGCTGGCAGCTGGCCTCGACGAGAGCCGGCGGTAGCTGTTGAAGGGGAATCAGGACGGCGTCCAGCGGGGGCCGACTCAGGTCGTGCACGAACTCCACGCTGAGGGCCCAGCTGCTGAGCAGGTGGGCCATGGCGTCGGGTCGGTCGAGCGGGCCCTCGCCCATGGCCTGCCGCCAGCGGGCGTCGATGCCGAGGGTGCGCTCCAGGTGATGGAGCACGGCCTGCTGCATCGCCGGATCTTTGAGGTCGCGGGCGACGCTGCCGCCGCCGAGCAGGTCGTCGTAGAGGGCGGCCGCCCCCAGCACGGGCAGCTTGGCCCGACCGGCGTCAGCGCCGTCACCCGCGAGCTGGGCGGTCAGCCAGGCATCCGCAGCGTCGAGGCTGCCGAGTCCGCCCTCCGACATCGCCGCGATGGCCGAGGGCGGCACGAGCCCCTGGGCGGCGTCACGGGCGAGCGTGGTGAGCGCGCGGCGATGGCGGCGTCCGGCGCGGTAAAGCTCGTAGGCAGGGGTCTTGGCGATCTCCTCTTCGGTGTAGCCGGGCACGTGGACAATCAGGGGCGACATGTCGACGCCGTCCTCGACGCCCTCGAGCTCCAGCATCATCGACAAAAAGCTCCCGCTGAAAGGCACCACGGGAAAGGGGAAGCTCCCGGAGTCGGCGCGCTCGCTCAGGCCGCGGACGTATTCGCTGTAGACGCCCTCCTTGTCGAGCCAGACGATGATGCCGTGCTGGCGCGCGAGGTCGCGAAGCTCGGCCTCGAGGGCCTGCGAAACCGGTCCGAGATCTGCCATCGGCTGCTGCTTCCGAACGCCCCTCCCTGCAGGTGCGCGGAAAGACCAGTGTACCCGGTTTTTCCGGGAGGCTCGAACGCGCGGTGCGGCTCTGCTGGGGCTGGCCACGGGATCGCGGGCCTGCTAGCCTGCGCAGTATGTCGATCCTGGCAAGGGGCGCAGGGCAGGCCGGCTCCCCTGGCGCCACAAGCCGTCCACCGTCTCGAAACGAGGTGATGGACGTCTACATCTCGGCGGACGTGGAGACCGACGGGCCCATCCCGGGGCCCTACTCCATGCTCTCCTTCGGGATGGTGGTCGCCGGCTCCTTCGACGGTGAGCGTTTCGTCAGGCCGCGGGCCTACGACCGCACCTTCTATCGCGAGCTCCGACCGATCTCGGAGGCCTTCGAACCCGAGGCGCTGCAGGTCAACGGTCTCGACCGCGAAAGGCTGATGCGCGAGGGCGCCGCGCCCGAAGTCGCCATGGGCGAGGCGGCCGAGTGGATTCGCAAGGTGGCGAGCGGAGGACGCCCGATCCTGGTGGCCTACCCGCTGAGCTTCGACTGGACTTGGCTCTACTGGTACTTCGTTCGCTATTGCAAGACCGGCTCGCCGTTCAACCACTCGAGCTGCTTCGATCTCAAGACGGCGTTCGCGGTGAAGTCCGGCAAGCCGATCGCGGGCGCCGGCCGAAGCAAGGTGCCGGTTGCTCTGCGCTCGCAGCATCCGCATTCGCACGACGCCCTGGCCGATGCGATCGAGCAGGCCGAGATATTCGCAAATGTCTTCGAGTGGAGGGGAAACGATGACGGAACTGATCGCGGCTCGGCGGGCTAGCACAGGCACGAGGTTCGAAGAGCTTCGGGAGCACCTGGAAGACGCCCGCGAGCGCAGCAGCGGCAAGGCCTGCGTGTATGTCATCGGCTCCTTCGCCCGCGGAGAAGCCAGCGCGCACAGCGACCTCGACCTCTTCATCGTCGGATACGGCAAGGACGCGGGCCCGCGCTACCTGTCTGGACTTGACGCGATCTGCATCAAGGCCGACTTGATCAAAGCGACCCGACAGCTGGGTATTCCCGAGTTTTCGGGAGATGGGGAGTACCTGGAACACTACGCCATCGCCGACCTGATCAAGGCTCTGGGTCGGCCCGAAGACGATGCGAACAACACCTTCACGGCGAGGATGCTCCTGTTGCTGGAGAGCAAGCCGCTGATCGGTTCCGACGTCCATGCCGATGCGATCGACCGAGTGCTCGAGCAGTACTGGCGGGACTACGAAGACCACAAGGACGGTTTCATTCCGGCCTTTCTGGCCAATGACATCTTGCGCATGTGGCGCACGTTCTGTGTGAACTACGAGGCCCGCACCCAGACCGACCCTCCGGAGCGCAAGGCCAAGCGCAAGCTCAAGAACTACAAGCTCAAGCACAGCCGGCTGCTGACCTGCTACTCGGCCCTCGCTTACCTTTCGACGGTCTACGCGCGCGCGAAAACCGTGAACCCGGACGACGCCAAGGAGATGGCGGGGCGCATGCCCCTCGAGCGACTCGAATGGATCGCCGAGCAGGGCTCCTCGGATGCCGAGCGCATCGTCTCGAGGATCCTGGAGGCATACGAAGCGTTTTTGCGAGAGACCGACGCTCCCGAAACGGAGCTCATCGAACTCTTCATGGGTCCCAAGCGAACGCGCGAGTTGCCGGATGCCAATGCGCTAGGGAACTTGATGGCCGAGCTGCTCGCCGCAGTGGGCGGCAGCAGCAGGTTCCACCGACTGCTGCTGGTGTAGGGCGAGCGATCTCGTTCTGTCCTCACGAAGGGACTTCAGGGGCCAAACCGGAAGCTAGACGCGTACACCGACACCAACGCGGGGTAGAACGCTAGATACCGCCCGCTCAAGCCGCCACCGACGATGTTCGAACGAAAGGCAACACCGAGGTAGTGGGAGCCTTTGGCCGTGTGGGAGACCGCATATTCCCCACTCGGGGGGGCGCCGAACTCACTGAGGTACGCGGCCACACGCCGAATCTGCATACCGTCCTGGCGCATAAGGGGTGCCCACATGCTGAACCGCGGATTCTGGATCGCGTGCAAGGCACCCCTGATCTGCTCTTCGAACAGGAGTGAGCTGCGCTGAAGTTCCATCGGAGTCCGCGTGGATGCGTTGTAAACCAGGAGTGCAAGGTCACCACTGACGTCGATGAACTCGCACCCCTGCGCCCCTTGCTGACGCAGCGACATCCCTTCCGGCACCACGAAAGTCGCTCCAGACTTGTCATGAAAGTATATATCGAAGGAGCTGGAAATCACACTCGCCGCTCCCGCCTGGCGGGCCAGCGCCAGAGCGATATTGATCTGCTCGAAAGAGAGCCTATCCGCAGTGCTCATCACCGTTTCGAGAGTCCTAGTGGCCAGATGAACGAAGCGGGTCGAATGGCACTCGATACCGCCCCCCTTGGCACCGGGCCTCCCTGATTCGGTCGCCGACAGCAACAGCTCGCTCGCCTTTGCCCCGGCCTGCTCGGGCCCATGATTACGGTCCTTCGACTTCGCCAGGTCGAAGAGCGCCGCGCTAGGCATAGCCCACGTTACCGGAATCGTCCCCTCTAGAAGGCCTCCATTTGCAACACCAATGACGCCCTTGCCGGGTACGATCAGCGGTGCTCCGGAGTCGCCGGGATAAAAGGACCCCTCCGTATTGAGCACCTTTGCCTTGAGCGATGGGAAGCCGAGCTTCTTCAAGGCGTTCAAGGCCTTGCTGGACTTTACGAGCGTGGCAACGGTATCGGTCGCCTTGGCAGTCTCTCGCAGCTGAACCTTCTTGCTCTGGGCGGTGGGGGTCTGGCCGTAGCCGATGACGCGCATGACTTCGTTGTTCTGCGGGGGCCCGTGGACGACCGCAAGCGCGGGTGGGTTGAAGCCGTTCGGTTGCGAGATCTCCACGAGGTCGTTTGCACGATCGACGAGCAATGGCTTCGAACCAAGCAAGTCGCCGCTCTCGTCTTCGATTTCGAGCTTCGTGCATCCAGAGACGACGTGAAGGGCCGTCACGAGCATGGTCTTCGAGCCGATCTTTACGGCAAAGCCAGTACCGTGCTCATTGGTACACGTCGAGCGCACCTTGAAAACACTCCTGGTTGCGGTAGCGACGTCGCCCTGCTCTCCGTGCGCGTCGCGCGGCAGCGCAGCAAAAAGGATCGTGAGCAGCGCCGAACGCAACGCACCGATGATCAGTCTCCGTCGCAATGCCTATCGACCTCCGTTTCGAGTGCGGCGCGGAGCGCTTCGAGTTCCTTCTGCCATCCCGGCCTGGCGCCCTCGAGGCGTAGTACGATGCTGCTGAGGGTCACCTCGGGGCGCAGCAGCTTGTTGGTCACGTCGTCGCAGACCGTACCGTCGCTATCGCCCATAAGATTGCCGTCCGCTGGGCTCGGCTGCTTCTTGTACGGTGTTGTCGTCGCCGACACCGGATCATCACCACCCGACAGCTCGCCTCCGCTGCTGGGACCTGCCTTCGAGGGCTGCTCCGGTGCCGTCGCCGAATACTGGAAGCCGAGTTCCATCAGGGCCAGACGGCGAGCGTGCGCATCGTCGAAGCCCGCCTCCACGTACTTGGCTTTCAGCCCCTTCGGATTCGCTGCGAGCCACCCGTGGGAACGGCCCCACAGTCCGGCAGGAGCCGCGATGGCAACGGCCACCGCAAACGCCGCAACGAGAGACAACGCTGCGCGGTGGCTGCCGGGCTTGGCATGGAGCCCAATCCAGCTGCCCCCCAAACCGACGGCCGCGGCCGCCACCGCTCCGACGGCCGGGCTCTGGGCCAAACCGGTGAGGATTCCCACTGCCAGTCCCAACACGACACCGGCAATGGCGGGAGCCTTGCCCGAGTTTGATACATCGGCTGCCTGGATCTGAGCCTGTTGTGCTTCCACCCGTTCCTCGAGTTCGTCGAGTTGCCGGAGCAGGCGCTCCACAAGCGGATGGTCCGCTCCCATGTGGACGTGCACGCTAGGTGGTTGCTCAGCCATCTCCCCTGTGACCGTGGCTGTAGCTTACACGCCCGGTGCCACACGCGCTACAGCTTTGTACGGCTCGCGATACTCTACCGGCGTCGGCGTACGACGCAGCATCGTCACCGCTCCAGAGCAGGGTTGCGCAGGGGGCTACTCTATCTAGCCTTTTTGGCCATGTCGGCACGGTCGAGCAGTGGTCCGTCGCCAGGCTTTGCCTCATCACCTTGCTTCTTGGCCTTTTTCTCGCGGCGCTTGTGTTCGGCGGTGATGAGGGCTTCGACTTGGGTGGGGTGGGCTACTTCGAAGGCGCTGCGGTAGTGGTCGCTGGGGAGTTGGTGCCAGTCGGGGGTGGGGGCTTGGGCCTCGGTGCGGGCGCTTTCGTCTAGTTTGAAGTCGGGGGCGATTTCGTCCTGGAGGCGTAGTTCCCATTTGTAGGCGAGCTGGGGGTGGAGCTTCCAGAAGCAGGCGTGGGCGACGGCGAGGCTGGGGTCGCTCTGGCATTTGCCGTAGACGCGCCTGGGGAAGTAGCGGGCGGCGAGGTGGGCCCAGTCGTAGTCTTTTTTGCCCGAGGCGGCGGCGAGCTCTTTCCACCACTTCTTGGGATCTTTCCACTGGGGCTCGAGCAGGGGCCACAGGGCCGCGGCGTTGATCATGACGCCGTCGTCCAAGTCCGGATCGTAGCGGGCGTCGCGTTCGCGTTCGGGGGTTTTGGCGTCGGGGGCAGGTGGGCCCTTTTCGGCGCATTGCTCGAGGGCCTCGATGAAGCTCGCGAGCTCGGCGCGCCATTTGTCGACCTGGGCGTAGCGGCGCTCGGCGTCGCGGGCGGTCTTTTTGTCGGCGCTCTGGCGCGCGGCGCGCAGGTCGCTGATCTCGCCTTCGAGGCGGGTCATGGCCGGCTGCAGGTGCTCGGCCAGGAGCGCGCGCAGGGTGTCGGCGTCCTGGCGATGGATGGAGACGTAGGCGACGAAGCTGCGCTTGTGGGAGCTGAGGGGGAAGTAGATGGGCCGGTTTTCGTACATCTTGCGATGGACGTCGCCGAAGAACCTGTGCTGCAGGTAGTCGCGCAGGGGGCGTGGGGTCTTTTCGCCCTGCTGCATGGCGTCACCGTGGGCGTCCCAGGCGGCGAGGACGGGAGCGCAGGCCGGGTGCTCGAGGCTGTCGTGTTCGGAGGCGGCGGAGAGAAAGAGGATGCCGCCAGGCAGGGCGTCGGCGGGCGCGGTGTCGAGGATGCCCTCGCCGTCGGCGCCGAAGCGGCCGAGGGCGACGCCCAGGGCGAAGCTGAGGTGATCGGTGGGGGGCTCGGGGTCGTACTCGGGATCGTAGGGGGGCAGTGGTTCGCCTTCGGGGCGATCGACGGCGCGCTGGGCCCACCGCTGAACAGCGGTCCAATCGGATGGGCCGGGACGCTTGAACTCGACGGAGGGCTCGCGGTGGGATTCGTGCTCGTCGAAAGATTCCCCGACCTGGGCCATAATCGATATCGCGCCGTCAAGGTCGAAACACGGAAGGCGATTCACGTCACCGACTGTGAAATCGACGCCCGGATTTAGCGACTGAACTATGCTCTTGGCCCTCGTCGTATTTAGTACGCAGGTAACGCTCGCCGCCGAGTCACTGAAGATGGAGCGCCCCTTCGCCTCGAAGATGCTTGGCACCCGAAACATTCTCGCTCCGAAGTCAGCGCCTATCGTCGTGAACGCAACGCCAATCTGTCGCTGAAACTTCTCGTTTCTTATTGACGCGCCGGCCTTCGTCTTGATTTCAAGCCCGAGGTCGCGCCACCGCACGAGTTCCAGGACTGGTGCCATCCACCGTAGCCCCGCGGCTCCTCCGACGAAAGGCTCCCAACCCTTCGCCGATGATCCCGCCTCCCAACATCGGCGACGAAAACGCGCGTTGTCTGCCGTCGTAATTCCTTCGCGGGCGGGGGCCACCCGACCAAATGGCTCGAACCTCGCATAGTAGCGGAAGTCAGAGTGGGTCCACCAATAGAGTAGCGGCGCATCTTCTACCGTTGGAAAGTCCCCTGTTCTGAACCCAAACCGCCCCACCTGGCACAACACCGCCGCCCGCTTGCGCTTCGTCCGCCCACCATCGCGCGCCTTGTCATCCAGCGGCGTCGGTTGTATCGCCACGCTCTCGCACTCCCCCGGCGCCGCCCTGCGAAACACGCTCATCACAGCGGCGACCACTTCATCGGGCACCTCCTCAAAGGCGCCACGGTCCACGTCGCCCAGCATGCGCAGGTCGTACGTTTGCAACAACCACTCCCGCAGCCCCGCATACTGCTTGATAAACATCCAGTTGCGCATCGTCAGCAGCGCGCTCACCCCACCCTCGCGCACCAGCTGCAACCCCCGCTCCAAGAACGCCGCATACAGATCCGCCTTGCCCCGCGGATAGTGCCCCTGCACGTACTTCGCATCCGCCATCTTGCTCGTGCCCTGGTACGGCGGGTTGCCCACCACCAGGTCGTACTGCCCCTCGCGCAGCATCCTCAGCAGCCGCACGCCGGTCGCCAGCTGCTGCCCGCGCAACCTCAGGCCCAGGTCGTCGCTGCCCCCGTGCTGCGCCAAAAAGGCCTCGAGCTTTGCGTGCACGCCCTGTGGGTCACCGACCCGCGCGACGGAAGTGCGCCCCCGCCCATCATCAAAGAGCTCCTGCTGCTCGCTCGAGCGCTGAAGCTTCTCCGCATCCTTGAGCGCCTGCTCCACGCCGGCATCGACCTGCAGCAGCGTGCCCAGGTGATCGGCACCCGCCACCGCCTGCAAGAGCGCCCCGGTCGCAGACTCCGGGATGCCGCACTGCCGCCATAGCGACTCGCGCAGCTCCACCAGCGCCGCATCGTCCTGCGCCAAGTTCGCCAGGCGAAGCTGCGAGGCCACCAGGTTCATCACCCGCGGCGCCGCCCCGGGCGCCAGCTGCTGGGCCTTCAGCATCAGCGCCGCCGCCGCGATCTGCACCGCGCGCGGGTCGATGTCGATGCCGTGCAGGTTGTGCTCCAGGATCGACTCGACGATGGCGCGGTCGCTCCACGGCTCACTGCCGGTCTCGCCGCGATGGCGCGCCTCTTCCCGATAGAGCGCAAAGAGCAAGTCCAACGCGACCACCAGGAAGTGCCCCGAGCCGACGGCGATGTCGAGCAGCTTCAGCTGCCGCAGGCTGTCGGGCGCGTGCTGGGCGGCGTCGGCCGGCATCGGCTGGGGTACCCAGTACTTCCAGTGCTCTTCCCGCTCCCCTTCGATGGGCATCAGCTCGTCGAGCGCGACCTGCCCCGCCTCGCGCTTTGCGCGCCAGTCCTTGCGCCGCGCTTCGAGGCGCTCGAGGGTGCCATCGGCCTCGACCTCGGGCTTCCAGCCGTGCTTGTCGCAGATGGCCAGCCACATCTGGCCCAGGCTGTTTTGCAAGAGCCACTCGACCATGTAACGCTCGGTGAACATCTGGGTCTTGCTGGCCAGCTCGTGGTTTTCGAGCTTTTTGTTTTCGTTGAGCTTTGCGTCCAGGGCCTCGCGCTCCGGGTCGTTCCAGTACTGGTAGACCCAGCCGAGCGTCATGTCGTCGCGCCAGCAGCCCGCGAGCGTCTCGGCGTCGAGGGCTTCGACCAGCGCCCGCAGGGTGGCGGCGGGGATGGGGATGAGCGAGGTCAGGCCCACGTCGCCGTAGAGGCCCGGCAGCTCGGTGGCCAGGTCGTCGAAGACGAGGGCGAGCAGGCGCGCGTAACCCTCGCTCGCGTCGCCCTGGACCAGCTCGGGGGCGTGCTCGCGGAAGTCCTTGTAGCCGCGGCTCTCAAAACCACCGGTGACGAGCTTTTCCTGGCGCAGGCCGGCGGCTTCGAGCAGGCGCAGGTAGACGATGCGGTTGAGCCAGGTGGAGGCGGCGTCTTTTTCCACTTCGCGGCGCAAGCGTTCGGCCGCGCCGGCCTGCTGCTTTTTGGGCAGCGCCCTCACCTGCTCGGCGATCCAGCGCTCGAGGCGCTGGCGGCGCACGCGGGCGGCCTCGGAAAGCTTGGCGTCTTTTTCCCTGATCGAGAGGCGGTAGGCGCCCTCGGTGGCGGCGTGCAGGTCGTCGAGCAGGCGCGCGCGCAGGGAGCGGATGGTCCTGGACAGCTCGCGCTTTTCGTCGGGGGTCATGCTCATGGTGGCAGCGCTCAGACAATGCGGACGCGACGGCCCTGTTTCAGCTGCTCGAGCACGCGCGCGCGCAACTCCTCGAGCAGGGCGTCGAGTTCGGCTTCGCTGCGGATCTCGCGGTTGCTGAGGCCCAGGGCGAGCTTCTGGACGACGGGCTTGTCGCCCTCGCTGAGGATCTGGTCGAGGCGCTCGTTGGCTTCTTCCTCGGCGCGCTCGAGGGCGTGGGGCGCGGCGTCGCGCAGGTTCGTCAGGCCGGGCGAGGTGGCCTGCGCGTCGGTGGCGACCAGGGCCTCGGCCAGGGGGCGCAGGACGCTGTGGCTCTGGTCGGCGGTGAGCACGGCGAAGCCGTCGCGGGACTTGATGCGCGCGCGGGCGGCCTCGGCCAGGTCGCCATTGTGCTGGATGAGCCTGCGGCGGGCGTCGACGTAGGCTTCGCGGATGGCGCCGAGGTCTGCGTCGATGGCGCCCAGGTCGCGCCAGGGCTTGCTGCCCTCGAGCTGGGCGTGGATGCGGCGGGCCGACTCGCGAAGCTCACCGCCGGCGCCGCCGATGTGCTCGAGCTGGGCCAGCTGGTAGCTCGCGACGTCGCTGGCGGCGCGGAGTTTTTCGATGGCGGCGTCGGTGAGCTCGGCGTCGTAGAGGGCGAGCTGCTCGATGCCGTCGTTGAGGGCGTCGAGGTGGCGCTTGCAGGCCTTGACGGTGTCCTCGGTGCGGCGCACGACGCGGTAACAGCCCTCGAGGGCCTCGCCGAGTTTTTCGAGGGCGTAGGGGATGGGCGGGTGCTCGCCGCCGGAGCCGGGCGGCCGTGGCAGCCGTTGCAAGCGCGCCATGACTTCGCGCAGGCGCCGGGCCTGGTCGGGGAAGGATTGGCCGACGGCGTCGGCGATGGCGTCGGGCTCGCGGTCGAGCTTTTGGCCGAGGCGCTCTTCGAAGAAGCGGCAGATGCGGGCGCGGTCCTTGGCGCTGATGGCGCCCTGGCCCGCCGGGAAGAAGCTGGCGCGTTTGAAGCCGCGGTCCTTTTCGAAGACGTCGCGCACGCCGGCGTCGCGCATGGCGGTGAGCTTCTGGCTGCCGTCGGGTTGGATGTGGAGCTTGCCGGCGCGCAGGAGCCCCGCGACGCAGGCGCGCACCACGGCGGGCACGTAGCCGTAGGGGGGGCCGCCGAAGTGGGTGAGCAGGGTGGCGCCCGAGACGCCCTGCTGGGCCTGGATGAAGTCCATCAGGCGCTGGGGCGCCACGCCGTGGCAGCTGGGCACGTACTTGCCGGCGTCGAGGCTGAGGATGCCCAGCTCGTCGACGAACTTGGGCGAGGGGGCCGACAGCGTCGGCTCCACCAGCTGCATCAGCTCGGTGGGGCTGAGCTGGGTGGAAAGGAAGTTGGGGTAGAGGTCGGGCAGGAAGCGCTGCCCGGCGCCACCCAGGGCCGCGGCAAAACCCTGGCCGAGCTCGCGCGGGTCGACGGCGCGGCCGCGGAAGTAGATGCGGCCCGCAAGCCAGCCGGCGTCCACGGCCCGGCGCAGGCGGCCGTCGAGCTCCTCGGCGCGCGCTTCTTCCTCGAGCAGCAGGCGCTGGCGGTCGCGGGTCAGGGACTCGCGGCGGGCCTTGTAGCGGCGCACCATGGCCAGCGACTTGCCCAGCTCCCGGGCGTGGCCCTCGACCTCGTCGCTTTCGCCGGCGACCCAGAGGATGCGGCCGTCGAGGGGCGGTTCGGCGCTGCGGTTGACCCAGAGTTTTGGGTCGCGGTCGGCTGCGGTGAGCAGGCGCAGGTCGATGCTGACGTTGGCGGGATCGCGCGGGTCGGCGAGCACGGCGTCGCTGACGCGGCGGCCGTCGGAGTAGAAGGCCATCCAGGGGAAGGCCCGGCCCTGCAGGGAGGGACGACCAGGCTGGCTGACGAGGTACTTCAGGGCCTGCTGGATGTGCTCGGCGAGTTGCTCGGTGCCGACGCCGATGTCGCGGCGCTCGCGCTCCCACTCCTCGCCGCTGCCGGATTGGATCTTGTAGCCCTGCTTTTCGGAGTAGCCGAGCAGGTTGGCGCGGCGCAGCTCTTCCAGGGCCTCGGTGACGGCCTCGGTGCAGTTGCCGAGGTCGAGGCGGTCGAAGAGGCATCGGGTGACCAGCTCGGCATCGGTGGGCAGCGTCTCCTGGATCAGCTCGAGCAGGGCCACGGCCCTGGCGGCGCGGGCTGCGAGGGGCAGGTCGTGCCCGGCGCAGTGGGCGAGGATGCGCGCCATGGTGCCCTGGATGTCGGAGTCGAGGGCGGATTGCTGGACCTCGTAGATGTGATCGAGGGTGACGAGGGTGCCGACGTCCATGTCGGCCAGGTGCTGGCGGCGGAAGAGCTCGCCCAGCAGCTGCAAGAGGCCGCGGATGGCCTGGTCGTCGCCCTGGCTGCGGGTCGAGCGGGTGCGCAGGGCGCTGGTGATCTGCAGCAGCAGATCGATGTGCCCGGGCAGCATCGGGTAGACCTCGACGAAGTCCTCCTCGGTGATGTCCTCGCAGTCGTAGGCGAAGAGCTTGAGGTCGTTGCGGTGCTTGCGGAAGAGCTCGCGGAGCTGCGTGTCGGCCTCGGGCGTTTTGTGCAGCAGGCGCTTGTGGACGACGTCGCGGATGTTGGTGGCGGCCAGGTGCACGCGGAGCTTGGGCTTGAAGCGGCCCTTGAGCTTGCCGAGAACGTCGGTCTCGTCGGACTCCTCGAGCTTTTGCTGGCCGGTCACCAGCAGCCAGGCCTGGCCCTTGAGGCGCTGGCCCAGCTCCGAGACGAAGGACTGCAGCTTGAGCATGCGCTGCTCGTCCTGGTGGATGTACTGGGAGACCTCGTCGACGACCACGAAGAGGGTCTTGCCGGGCGCGCGGATCCGAAGCATGTCGGCCACGGCGCGGGTGGCCTCTTCGGCCGAGGACGTCTGAGTCAAGGTGCCGGCGCGACTCGTGTACCAGCTCATGGGATCGGTGTAGTGCTCGGGGGAGAGCTTGCTCATCACGAGCGAGAATTCTTCTTCGGCGAGCGCCTTGTCCTTGGTCTTTGCCCAGGGCTGATCGAGGGCGGCGTCGGCGACCTCGAGGAAGCGTTCCCACTGTCCGTCGCGCTCGAGCTTGAGCTCGAACTCGGCCACGAGGGGCTCGGTGCTGCAGTAGCCGAGGCGCTTTTGGAGCTGGCGGACGACGGCGGAGTGGATGTGCTCGTTGTCGCGGGCGACGCCGCCGATGTCGAAGACCACCGCCAGGGGGTCGACCTTGGCCCGCAGGGCGCCAAAGGCCTGCTTGAAGTCATCGGAGCGCGGGGAGGTGTCGCGCGAAAGCAGCGCCTGGGCGAGGGATTGGCCGCTGGGCAGGGGGATGCCGTCGAGGGCGAGACCGAGCAGCTTGGCGAAGCTCGATTTGCCGGAGCCGTAGAAGCCCGAGATCCACGAGGAGGGCAGGTCTGGGCCGCCGGGGCGGGCCAGCTCTTCGACGATGGCGCGCAGCAGGCGCACGTATTGCTCGTGGATGCCGTCGGGGACGCGCCTGTGGTTGGGATGGTTTTCCGGGAAGCCGCCGGTGATGATGTACTCGCCCACCTCGTCGGCGAGCTTTTGTGGGCTCTGCTCGTGGAAGTAGACGACCGGGGCGATGTCGCGCGTGACGTCGGAAGCAAAGAGGTCGCGGATCTTCATGGCGGGAACCTCACGGATAGATGCGGGGGCGGTAGTCGCGGTCGGGGTTCACCACGCCCATGAAGGAGAGGCCGTTGTCGCCCTGGCGCACACCGGGGTAGAGCAGGACGACCGGCACGTTCCGGGTCTTGCCGTCGAGGTGTTTGAGCAGCGACGAGGTGCGGAAGAACGGATAGAGCGCGCCGGCGCGACCCACGATGGCCAAGGTGCGCTCCGCCTTGTCGGGGTGGGCGTCGGCGAAGTTGCAGATCTCTCGTGCGACGTCGGCCGCGATGCCGTCGGGCCCTTCGACGTGCTGGGCTAGCTTGCCGCGCAGGTAGTTGAGGCCGCGCTCCGGGGACGCCTCGGCGGTGCGGCGCTCCATGTCGATGATGCGTTGCACGACGTCATCGCCCAGCGCGCGGATTCGCTCGAGCAGCAAAGCCTGCAGCGAGAGGGTGAGCACCACCCAGCCCGAGGCGCTGAGATCGCCGACGAGGGTTTGGACGTGCTTGCGCAGCTTGAACTCGTCCTCGGGCAAATAGGGCACGATGGCGAAGCGGTAGTTGCGCATGGTGCTGATCTGGGGGCCGTCGGGATGGATCAGATCCTTGCGCAGGGCGGCGAAGGCCTCGGCCAGGGCGGTGCGTGGAACGCTCATGGGGCGACACCGTCGAAGAGCTGGGCGCGGGCCCAGGCTCGAAGATCGGAATGGCGGAAGCCGAAATCCACCACGTTGCCCACGCGGCGGTATTGCAGGGACGGCAGCGCTCGCAGGCGGTCCTCGAGGATCGCCCCCTGCTGGCCCACCGAGCGCAAGTAGGGGTTGTCGGTGAGGGAGCCGTGAAAGCTGACGCCACGCAGCAGGTGCAGGAGGTAGCCCAGGGCGTCATCGGGGATGCGGGGGTAGAGCAGCGGTCGCGGGTCGCGGCGGCCGGCGACGAGGCCTGCGGAAAAGGCGCAGGACAGCAGCTTGCTCGCCAGCTGCTTCCGGGTGGCCATCGTCCAGCGGCCCGGGCCCTGATCGGCCACCCACTGGATGACGGTGTCCCGCCGCACCTCGGGGCGCAGCGCGTCCCTGCGCTGCACCAGGTAGTCGCCGCTGAAGCTGCGGTACATGGGGTCGGTCAGCTGCAGGTGCCAGTGGCAGATGGCGGCCCGGGTTTCGGGCAGCATGTCGCGCCAGCGACGCAGCACCTCGAGCGCCTCCGGGAAGGCGTCGAAGCGCGCCCGCATGTTGATGAGCAGCACTTCGACCCAGGGCAGGCTCTTGGCACCGAACCAGTAGCGCTCGAAGGCCTGCTGGGCCCGCGGGCGCGTGTCGCCCGGGTCGACGCGCTCCCAGTAGGCGCGGGACTCGTCGATGGCGAGCGTGCACTTGAGCAGGCGGGTGTGGACCTCGGTGGTCTCGGAAGGGCGCGCGCGGGGGCTGGCGGTCGCGGGGGCCGGCACGCTCATCGATTGACCCGATAGTGCGGGAGCGGATAGCGCTCGGATAGCGGGCGCAGCGCGGCGGCGAGCTGCGCGGCGGCCTCGGCCGCGTCGTCGGGGCGCTCGCCCTTGAGGCGTCGCCCGGTCGCGGTGTTGGTGTAGGACGCCTCGCCGCGTTGTGCGAGCCAGGCGTCGAAGGCGCCCGGATCCCAGGCGGAAGTTCGCTTTGCGAGCTCCGGGAAAACCTCGGCGGGCGGCTTGCCCAGGTGTTTGAGTTCACGCAGGCGATCGTCGAGCTTTTCGTCGAGGTCGAAGCCGAGGCGGAAGAGGGAGATCAGGTGATCTGCGTCCTCGCTGCTGCTGCGTGCTGCGTCATCGACCCTGCGCGCTGCGGCGCGGGCGGCCTCGAAGACCGACCAGCGCCAGGTGTTGGGAGCGAGGCGACGCAGCAGGTCTTCGCCTCCGAACTCGTCGACCATCCCCGTGCGCCACCAGCCGAGCCGCGGTGGGTCGCTGATCGCCTCACCCGCCCAGGCGGCGATGAGCTGGAGTTCCAGGATGGCATCGAGCTTGCTAGCGTCCATGGGCCGAGGGGGGGTCATCGGGGTTGTCGACGGCGGGCCGCCAACCGGTAGGCGGAAGTTTGTGGGGGCACCGAGACCTCGGTGCGAACGCGGCGATTGTGGCCGAGCTTTCGTGACAGGGCGCAGGCATGGTCGCGGTCTGACGAGCGGCTCGCCGGTCGGACAGCGGGACTCGCCGAGCATACCGCCTCCCCGTCCACCGACTCCTGCCGATTCCGCCAAATGCCATGGCGCCGGGCGTCGTCGTCGTGGGGGATGGGGATGGGCATGGCTGGGTACGCGAGGCGGTGGCTTCCGCCCCCACCGCTGGCTCGAAGTGCGCAGGATGGGAATCGCCGGCCCGCCCCGCGTCGCAGCTCAGGAGGGTAACAGATTCTCGAGGCGGCCCAGCGCTCGAGCGGGGGTGAATTTTGTCCAGCGGACCTGCCGTCGGCAGGCGTCGGCTTGGTGGTGGTGGCCGAGGCCGCGCGCTCGAATGGGGCTCGATGCCGCTCTACCCACCCACGCGAAACATCAGCGGCGTCGACTCGCCCTGCTGGCCGGCGCTGTCGTGCACGCGCAGCTCGATGCGGTGCTCCCCCGGCACCAGCTCCAGGCGCTTGCGCCACACCGTCCACACGCCGCGCATGGGAAAACCAAAGCGCTCCGGCTGGCCCAGCTGCACGGCCTGGTCCAGCTCCGGGAAGTCTTGGCGTAGCTGCGATAGCTCCGAGAGTTCAGCCGGCTCGAAGCTCCCGCCATCGAGGGCGAGCTCGACGCTTTCGACGGCGCCGTGGCCGCTGAGGGCGAAGCCGCAGAGTTCGACCGGGCCGGCCTCCAGCATTTCGGAGATGCGGTGGCTGGTCACCGCCGCCACCGCTTCCATGGTGGCGTCGTCGGGGTAGCCCTTGGCCTGGTACTGGCCGATCACGGCGTCGTCGGCGCTGACTTCGATGCGCTGGATGAACTTGGTGTTCTTGTAGCCGTAGCGGTCGGCCAGGAGCAGCCGAAAGGGGAAGCCCAACTCCCGGGGCAGGCGCTGGCCGTAGATGCGGAAGACCAAAAGCGGCTCGAAGATGTCGTCCGGGCCGGCGTAGATTTCTTCGATGGGCAGGCTGTTTTCGAAGCCGTCGGCGCCGAAGAAGCGCACGCGCTTGGCCTGCGCGCGCTGGGCGCCGGCCCGCTCGAGCAGCAGGCGCAGGGGGATGCCGGTCCAGATCGCCGTGCTGCGGAAGCCCAGCACGCACATCAGGGTGTTGAGCACGGTGACCTGGGCTTCGGTGTCGGCTTCGAGGTCGGCGAGCCGTAGCTCGGTGGGCGTGTCCACCAGGCCTTCGATGCGCAGGGCGAAGCTCTCGGCGTCGAGCTCGGGCAGGCTCCAGCCCTCTACGCTGGCGGCGCCGCCGAACTGGCGGAAGAAGTCCGGCAGCGGCGTCAGGAATTGCAGGCAGCCGTCGCCCCGCGCGCGGACGCCCGCGTCGGGGTTCGCGGCGGCGTCGATGTTGGCGTCCTTGCCAGCGTCCTTGCCAGCGTCCTTGCCAGCGTCCTTGCCAGCGTCCTTGCCAGCGTCGAAGCCCTCCGGGGAGACGTTGCAGCCGAGCCAGCCGCTGGCAATCCCGCTGGCAACACCCCCCAGACCGACGACGCCAAGCCGGCGCACGAAGAGCCGGCGCGACAGCAGCTGCAGCGGGTCTGTGGCCATCGCCGCGAAGATAGCGCAATCCCGACACCCCCCTTGCAATTGCGCGCACTTCGACCGAAAAAGCCGCCGTTTCGATGTCCCAACAGCAGCAAATCCGTCCCCGTCGTAGCGTTCTCTACATGCCCGGCTCCAACGCCCGAGCCCTGGAGAAGGCCAAATCCATCCCCGCCGACGCCCTGATCCTCGATCTCGAGGACGCCGTCGCCCCCGACAAAAAAGACCTGGCGCGCGAGCAGGTCTGCGCCGCCGCGCGCTCGGGCGAGTACGGCTACCGCGAGATCGCGATCCGCATCAACGGCCTGGACACCGCCTGGGGTCACGAGGATCTGCGCGCGGCCGCGGCCGCCGGCCCCGACGCGATTCTGGTGCCGAAGATCGACGGCGCCAGCATGGTGCGGCAGGTGGAGGCGGTGCTGGAGTCGATTCCCGGCGCCGAAAACACGCGCCTGTGGGCGATGCTGGAGACCCCGCGCGGGCTGTTGCGCGCCGAGGGCATCGCCGGGGCCAGCAAGCGCCTGGAGGTGCTGGTGATGGGTACCAACGACATCGCCAAGGAACTCAAGGCCGCCCACCGCTCGGGCCGCGGCCCGCTGCTGACGAGCCTGGGCCTGTGCCTTTTGGCCGCCCGCGCCCACAATCTGGTGATCCTCGACGGCGTCTACAACGACATCCAAAACGCCGAGGGCTTCCGCACCGAGTGCGAGCAGGGCGCCCAGATGGGCTTCGACGGCAAGACCCTGATCCACCCGAGCCAGGTCGATCCCTGTAACGCCGTGTTCTCGCCCACCGAGGAAGAGACGGCCACCGCGCGCAAGATCATCGCGGCCTTCGACGCCGCCGTCGCCGAGGGCAAGTACGTGGCCACGGTCGACGGGCGCATGATCGAAAACCTGCACGTCGAGCAGGCCAAGCGCGTGGTCGCCATGGCCGAGGCCATCGCCTCGCGCTAGTCGCTGCGCCGCTTCCCTCCCCGCGACGGCGGTAGTAGGCTCCGCGCGCCCCGAGGGTGCTGCCGTGAAGAGATCTTTCAGCGCGCTGCCCGTCTTTTTCGGGATCCTGCTCCTCGCGTCCACGGCACTGGCCGGAGGCAGCGAGTTTCCGGGCGATGGCGCGCACGGTCTGGGTCGCGGGGCCACCGGTTTCACCCGCGCCGACGATGGCACGGTGCTCTTGCGCAATCCGGCCCTGCTGGCCGATCTCTGGGACGACCAGGCCCTGGTCGGCGCCAGCCTGCAGCTGGTCGACGCCTGCTTTCAGCCCACCGGCGCCTACGGCTGGGGCACCCAGGAGGGTGTAGCCGATTTCGGCGAGGGGCCGCTCTACACCAACGCCGGCCAGGGCGATACCGATGTGCAGGGCCAGGCGCTGACGCGCTACACCGACGAGCCCTATCCGCGCGTCTGCTACCAGGGCCCCATGCCCTTTCTGCCGCAGGTGGCGCTGACCATGAAGCTCAGCGATGACCTGGGCGTGGGCCTCGGCTTTTTGCCGCCCGACGCCTCGGCCCTCAACCAATGGGGTAACCGCGACGGCACCGTGAACACCGAAAACGGTCTGCGCCCCAATCCCCTGCGCTACTACCGCTCCCACCAAAACGTCTCTTTCTTCACTCTCACCGGTGGTGTCGGCTACCGCATCTCGCCGCTGATCCGGGTCGGCCTGGCGCTGCAGTGGAACCTGGCGGTCTTCGAGTCGCGCACCTGGACCACGCCCTTCACCGGCCTCAATCCCGGCGACGATGTGCGAACCGATGTCTTCGGGCGCGACCTCTTCATCCCCGGCGTGATCGCCTCGGTGCAGCTTCGGCCCATCGACAGGCTGGATGTGGCCCTGGGCTTCAAGTGGAGCGAAGCCATCGAGTCCAAGGCCAAGCTCGACATCACTTCGAGCGCCTTCGGCACCGGCGAGGTCTTCGAATACATCGATGGCGGCAGCGGTGAGCTGGCCCTGGCCTCGGCGACCGTGCCGACCACCGCCCACAATCAGACCGGCATCGTGAGGGCACCGCCGATCTGGGCGCCGCAGCTGTCGCTGGGCCTGCGCTACAGCGAACCGCTGAAGCCGCGTGTGCGCGACTGGAAGCTCGCGCGCGAGGTGGCCAAGGGCGCGGTCGAAGACTCCATGGCCACCGAGCGCTGGGACGTGGAGTTCAACGCCATCTACTTCTTCACCTCGGTCTACGACGAGGTGCTCTTTTCGAGCGCCAACGCCGAACTCGACGTCAAGAGCATCTCCACCGCCGGTGAGGTCCAGACCATACCCGACCGCTACGCCGGCGACTGCACCAGGCTCGACGACAACAATAACTGCATCGGCCGGCGCGAGACGAGCACCCGGCTCGGCGGCAACGATCAGATCGGGCTGCGCCTGGGCGGCGATTACAACCTTTTGCCGGGGATGCTGGCGCTGCGCGCGGGGCTGTCCTACGAGACGCGCGGTCAGAAGCCCGAGACGCTCAACGTGCTGCAGTACATGCTTTCGCGCACCGGCATCCATGCGGGGCTGACGCTACGCATCGCAGGCAAGACCGACCTCTCCATCGGCTTCGCCCACTTCATCCACGAAAACATCCGCCTGCAGGTCAACCCCGCCAGCAACCTGCCGCCCAAATACCGCAGCGAGGAATACCACTTCGCGAGCGGACAGGGCATCGAGGCGGTGGGTCCGGGCGCAGGCGAAGTCCCCGTGGGCGACTTCGACGGCATCGCCGGTATCGAGGTCCCCAACGCCGGCCAGGACACACCCGGGCCCTACTTCATCAACGCCGGCAGCTTCCGCTACGATCTGCAAGTGCTGTCGCTGAGCCTGTCGCAGCACTTCTGAGGTGGCTTGGCTCAATCGGCGAGGGCATCGCCGCAGCCGCCCATCTCCACCAGCTTGCCCTGGGCATCGCAGACGGGCTGGACCTGGAGCTTGACGCGCGCCGCGCGCCGTTCGGGTCGGCCCAGGCCGCGCCAGCAGAAGCCGCGCCAGGTCTTGCGCTGGGTCCAGTCGGAAGCCGAGCGGCGCGTCTCCCAGCGCCGTTGACCGTGGCGCAGCAGGAAGATGTAGGTGGGCGGGCCCTTGGCCACACGATCACCACCGATGGCGTAGGTGAACTCCAGGCCCCAGGGGCTGGTGACGATTTGACCGGCGGGCAGCTCCAGCTCCACGGCCTGGGGCTTGTCGCAGGGGTTGGGCTCTTCGGGCGCGGCGGCGGGCTTCGGCGCTTCGGCGACCGGGGTGGGCGGCTCGGCCGGCGCCTCGCCTTGCGCGGGCGGAGCGGGCGGCGGACTGGGCTCGGAGCCGCAAGCGGTGGCGCTCCACAGCGCGAGCAGGGGGATGAGCGTCAGCGGGTTATTGCGGGTGTCCATGGTTGCCCTCCGGCTGCGGCTGCGGCGTCCCGCGTCGCGCAGTGGGCGCCACGGGTCCGCGGCAGCACCATACGCCAGGGGCCCGACCCCGCGTCAATGCCATGCGGCCCCCGAGGGCTCGCGGGCACCAGGCCCGGCAGTCGGCACGTTTGCAGCGCGGGCCGGCGGTGCCTACGTGAAATACCGATGAGCGCCCAGGTCCTCCGACATCCCATCGCCACGTCCATCCCGACGCTCGCGTGCGCGCTACTGCTCAGCTGCGGCGGCTCCCAGGCCGGTCGCCCCGGCCCCTGCGAGGCGGGCCGGCCCGGCTGCGGCGAGCCGGCCCCCGAGCCCGCGGCCGCGGTTGAAGAAGACAACAGCGATCCGCAGAGCGCCGCCGACAAGATGTGGCACCACTTCTGGGACGTGATGCACGCGCGCGACGCGGTCGTCGCAGGCGAACTCGAGGCCGTGCGCGATCCGCTCCAGCGCATCGCCGATGGCAAGTGGGGCATGGAGATTCCCAACGATTGGCGCGACTGGATCGGTGAGATGCAGGCCCAGGCCCAGAAGGGCGCCGGCGCCAAGAGCCTCGAGGAAGCGGCCGTGGCCGTGACGGCCGTGGCGACCCAATGCGGCGAGTGCCATCGCACCACCCGCGGCGGTCCGCGCGCCGACGCCAACGTCGAGGGCTATGCCGCCTCCGATGGGGAGGGCGCGAGCCTCAAGCTGCGCATGGCGCGCCATGTGTGGGCGGTGGAGCAGCTGTGGCTGGGGCTGACCGTGCCCGACCATCCGGCCTGGATGAAGGGGGCCGAGGCGTTGGTGGCCAAGGCCGAGCCGACGGCCGAAGAAGCCGCGGCGGGCAGTGGCACAGCGGAGACGCCGGCTGCTGAAGAGGCCGAGGCCCCCGAGCCCTCGCCGATGCAGCAGAGCTTCGCGGCGCTCGAAGACCTGGGCAAGCGCGCCCTGGAGGCGGGTCAACCGGCAGCCAAAGGCAAACTCTACGCCGAGCTGCTGGCCCGCTGCAGCAGCTGCCATCGCGACAGCGGCATTGGCCGCTAGAGCGGCGACCGGTTTGAAATCGCCGCAACTTCGCGAGGGAGAGCCGGTGCAGCGTGCCGTTACGGCGCCGAAGTCGTAGCCCAGCTACTTCGAGGCGCCGTTGCGGTGCGCTGGGCCCGCTAAACCCGCGAAGTTGTGGCGATTTCAAACCGATCGGTGCTCGAGAGCGGCGACCGGTTTGAAATCGCCGCAACTTCGCGAGGGAGAGCCGGTGCAGCGTGCCGTTACGGTGCCGAAGTCGTAGCCCAGCTACTTCGAGGCGCCGTTGCGGTGCGCTGGGCCCGCTAAACCCGCGAAGTTGTGGCGATTTCAAACCGATCGCCGCGCCAGGTAACTGGTAGACTCTCGCGCGATGGAGCCCTTCGTATTCGGCGGCGTTCGCTTCGAGCTGCGTGACGCCATCGGCTTGGAGCTCGACGCCGAGGACGCGCGCTATTGTTTCGCCGCCGACGCGCCGAGCCTGGCGACGCTTGAGCTCGATCTCGAGCGCGAGAGGGAGAACGCGAGCGAGGGCGAGAGCCCTGAACATCGGGATGCCGGCATCACCTGGCAGCGCGGGCCCGAACGCATCGACTTGCGAAGCCGCGGACTCGCGGCCGAGCTGAAGTGCTCGGGCGAAGGCCGCTACCTGGGACGGGCGCGGGTGGACGCCGGGCAGCGCACGCTGACCACGGTGATGAACGCGGCGGCCTGCGCCCTGAGCTACGCCAGCGGCGGCCTGATCCTGCACGCCGCGGCGATCACCGACGGCCAGCGGGCGGTCGCGCTCATCGGTCCCAGCGGCGCGGGCAAGACCACCGCGCTCAGACAGAGCGGAGCGGCGCGCTTCTATGCCCTGGACCGCATCTCCGTGGCCCGCCGCGGTGGGCGCGTGTGGGCATGGCCGCTGGCCGGAGGCGAAGAGGTCGATCGGCAACAGTACCGGGAGGGCGTGCTCGAGCTGGCAACGTTGGTCCGGGTGGGCCGGGCCCAGCAGCCGCGCGTGGAGCGGGCGACCGGACCGGCGGCGATGCTGCTGATCCGCGAGTCCACGCACGCTCCGCAGCAGCGCGGACTGGAGGGCGAAGACGAGGCGAACCTGCTCGAGCGGGCGTTCGAGTTGTCCACCGCCATGCCGGTGTATCGGCTGTGGGCGCCCCTCGAGCGCGGCGCCGATGGAACCGGGGCTTCGAGCCTCAGCATCCCCTGGGAGTGAGTGGTGCTACGCTTGTCGGCAGCCCAAAGGAGCTGCCTTGAACGCGGAAGCTGAAGCATTCGCCGGTTTCACCTCGGTGGAGCAGACCCGATCATCCCTGCTCGCTCAGGGTTATGTAGCCGAAAGCGGCCTCGGCACCTGCGTCTTCCTGGCCCTGGCCATGGGCAAACCACTGCTGCTGGAAGGGGCGGCGGGGGTCGGCAAGACCGAAGTCGCCAAGGTGCTGGCCGCTGCGCTCGAGACCACGTTGATCCGCATCCAGTGTTACGAGGGCCTGGATGTGCACCACGCGGTCTACGAGTGGAATTACCCGCGCCAGCTTTTGGAATTGCAACGCCGGGGGGCACTGCACGAGGACGGGCCGAGCCAGGAACGCGACATCTTCTCCGAAGACTTTCTGCTGCGGCGGCCGATCCTGCAGGCCATCGACCAGAGTCACGAGCGCTCCCCGGTGCTGCTGATCGACGAGCTCGACCGCGCCGACGAGGAGTTCGAAAGCTATCTGCTGGAGCTGCTGTCGGACTTTCAGGTGACGATTCCGGAACTCGGAACGCTCAGGGCCCGGCATCGACCGGTGGTGATCTTGACTTCCAATCGCACCCGCGAGCTGCACGATGCTCTCAAACGCCGCTGCGCCTATTACTGGGTCGACTATCCGACGGTGGACAAGGAGCTCGAAATCGTCGGCATCAAACGCCCCCAGGTACCCGCCAAGCTGGCCAAGCAGCTGGTCGCCTTCGTCCAGCGCCTGCGCCAGCAGGAGCTGCAGAAAGCGCCCGGCGTCGCCGAGACCCTCGAGTGGGGGCAAGCACTGATGAAGTTGGGCGTGCGCGAGCTGTCGAGCGAGACGCTGGAGGGGGCGTGGGGCTTTTTGCTCAAGGCCCAGGAAGACATCGACCGCGTGCGCGCCATGGCTCCCCAGCTTCTGCAAGAGCTTTCGGCGTGAGCGATGCGGGCAGCGGCCCGGATGCGCCGACACCGGCGCTTGGCGTCGAGGCCCAGGTCTTCGCGCGCAACCTGCTGATGCTGCCCTATTTGCTGCGACGGGCCGGCGTGCCGGTTTCCACGGGGCAAACCCTGAGCTGGCTCGACGCCCTGACCCGCGTCGAACTCGGCGACCGCTCCCAGGTCTACCACGCCTCGCGGGCGCTGCTGACCACCAGCGTGGAGCACTTCCGCATCTTCGACCTCTTCTTCGCCAAACTTCTGGCGGCACCCGATGTGATGGCGCCCGGCAAAAAACGCCGGCCGCGCGCCCAACGACGCAAGGCCGAGCCCGCGCTGCTGTCCTACATGGCCGACAAGCTACGCCCCTTCGAAGCCGAAACCGAGCTCGAGGATCGCGATCGCCGCGGTAGCTACAGCGCCGCCGAGCGGCTTCAAAGCCGGAGCTTCGGCGCCATGAGCGAACGGGAACTGGAGCAGGTCAAGCGCCTGATTCAAGACTTCCGCTGGCAGGCGATTTACCGCAAGACCCGGCGCTTCGAAGTCGCCGCACGGGGACAAAGTCTGGCCATGCGCCGGGTGTTGGCCTCGGCGGCTCGCCACGGCGGCCATGCACTCGAGCTGCCGCGCCTGCGCCGCAAGGAAAAGCAGCGGCCCATCGTACTGCTGGCCGACATCAGTGGTTCCATGGAGCGCTACGCCCGCCTCGTCCTGCATTTCTTTTGCGCCCTGACCCACGCCTACAAAAACGTCGAGGCCTTCGCCTTCGGCACGCGCCTGACACGCCTGACCCCGGCCCTGCGGCTGAAGAACGTCGACCGTGCCGTCGCAGAGGCCTCCGGGCAGATTCACGACCTGGCAGGAGGCACGCGCATCGGGCAGTGTCTCTCGAGCTTCAATCGACGCTGGGCGGGCCGCACCCTGGGCCGTGGCGCCATCGTGGTCATTCTCAGCGACGGCTGGGACCGCGGCGACACCGCCCTGTTAACCCGCGAGCTATCGTTCATCGCCCGACGCTGCCACCGATTGATCTGGCTAAACCCACTGCTTGCGCGACAGGGCTACGAGCCACGTGCACAGGGCATGGCCGCCGCTTTGCCCTACCTCGACGACTTTCTTCCGCTCGATAAGCTCAGAGATATCAGCGACTTGGCGAAGCACCTGGCCAAATTGCAGCCAGGCCGTGGATCGCGCGTGGCGTTTCACTAGCGATCCCGCTACCATTCTGCCCTGCGCTAGCGGTACATCAACTCAGAGTGTCCCTCACGCTCGAGCCCATGCGAAGCCTCGGGTTCGCGCACTCGAGGCATCACCCTGCGTGAAATGTGGGGGTTTGCGAGCGAATGTGGGTGCCCGCAGAATTTCGAAAGGGTCCCCAGGGGATCCTCCCCACAAGAACGCCGGTTTTGCGAAATGAAACGTGTCAGGTTTTCGACCATGGGGCCGTATTGACTATGGGCTTGTGCCCATGGCGGCGCAGGCCGCGATGATGGATCCTCGGGACCGTCATCAATGGAGAGAGACGGATGGACATTGGCGGCGAATATCTATTCGATGCTCCCCAACAATACGTGTGGGATGCACTTCGCGATCCAAAGGTGCTCACGACCGTGATGCCGGGGGGCGAAGGCTTCGAGGAGACCGGCAGCAACGAGTACGTCGGCATCCTCAACATCAAGGTCGGTCCCGTACGCGGCAAGTTCAAGGGCGAGATCAAACTGCAGGACATCCAGGAGCCCGATAGCTACACCATGGTGGTCGACGGCAAGGGAGCGCCAGGCTTCGTCAAGGCCACCGGCAACGTCAAGCTCGAGGCCCGCGACCGCCAGACGCTGCTTCAGTACTCGGGCAAGGCCCAGGTCGGCGGCAAGATCGCCAGCGTCGGACAGCGTCTGATGGATACCTCGGCCCGCTCGATCATCCGCCAGAGCCTCGAGGGCCTCAACGACTACCTGCAAAAGAAGTTGGCCTACGACAGCGAGCAGTCAGCGGCCGCCGCTCCGCCCCAGGCAGCAAGCGAAGCGGAGGCCAAAGCGCCGCCCGAAACGGAGGCCAAAGCGCCCGCGACTGAAGACGCCGCAGCGCCGGCCAGCGCCCAAAGAGGTGCCGCGGACGCGAAAGACGCCGCCGAAAAGGCGCCCGAGGCCAAGCCCGCCGACTTCCAGTACACGCCGCCGAGCCAGGCCGAGCTCGCGCGCCGCGTGGCCCAGGACGTGGCGGCCGAGATGATTCCGAAACCGGTGCGCATCACGCTCCTCATCGGCTTCGGTGCGGTTTTGGGTGCGCTTGCCTGCTGGCTGCTTCGCTGAGGCTTTTCATCGAGAGCGTTTGCACGAAGGGAGACGTCCATGATTCCGGGTGAGTTCGAATACCATGCGCCGAGCAGCGTTCAGGACGCCGTCGCGTTGCTCGCCAAGCATCGCGACGAGGCGAAAATCCTCGCCGGTGGGCAAAGTCTGATCCCCGCCATGCGCTTTCGTCTGGCAGCGCCCGAGATCCTCATCGATCTCAATGGCATCGGCGGGCTCGACCAGCTCGAAGAGCAGGGTTCAGAGCTGTGCATCGGCGCCATGACCCGCGAAAGCGCGCTCGAAGAGTCCGACCTGGTTCAAAAGCGCTATCCGCTGCTGGCAGACGCCGCGGCGGTGATCGCCGACCCGGTGGTACGCAACATGGCCACCGTCGGCGGCAACGTGGCCCACGCCGACCCCGCCAACGATCATCCCGCGGTGATGCTGGCCTACGGCGCCACCGTCTATGCCGAAGGGCCCAAGGGCAAGCGCAGCATCGCCATCGACGACTTCTTCCTCGATCTCTTCGAAAACGCCCTCGAGATCGACGAGATCCTCACCGAGCTGCGGATTCCGGCGCCCACCAAGGGCTCCGGCGGCGCCTACATGAAGCTCGAGCGCAAGGTGGGCGACTACGCCATCTCCGGGGTCGCGGTCCAGCTGGTGATGGACGGTTCCACCTGCAAGGATGTGCGCATCGGCCTGACCAATGTGAGTCCGGCGCCGATGCGGGCGAAAAACGCCGAGCAGGAGCTGATCGGCAAGGCCGTGGACGCCGCGGCCATCGCCGCCGCTGCCAAGGCCGCCGCCGGCGAGTGCGACCCCTCTGCGGATCTGCGCGGCGGCGTGGACTACAAGCGGGACATGACCCGGGTGCTGACCGAGCGTGCGCTCGTGCGCGCCGTCGAACGGAGCAAGGAGTAGCGCCATGAGCCGACACCAAGTCTCGATCACGATCAACGGAAAAGCCTACACGCGCGAGGTCGATGCACGCACGCTGCTGGTGCACTTCATCCGCGAAGAGGTGGGTTTGACCGGTACGCACATCGGCTGCGACACCACCAGCTGCGGCGCCTGCACCGTCTTGCTCGACGGAAAGTCGGTCAAGAGCTGCACCGTCTTTGCAGTCACGGCCAACGGCAAGGAGCTGCTGACGGTGGAGGGCCTGGCCCAGGGCAAGGAGTTACACCCGATCCAGGAAGGCTTCTGGGAAAAGCACGGCTTGCAATGCGGCTACTGCACCCCCGGCATGATGATCAGCGCCAAGCACCTGCTCGACCGCAATGCAAACCCCACCGAGGCCCAGATCCGCGAAGGCCTCTCGGGCAACCTCTGCCGTTGCACCGGCTACAACAACATCGTCGAAGCGGTCCAATACGCCGCCGAAAAGATGCGCTCCGATTCGGGCGCGGAGTGAGCCAGCCATGACCTACCACCGCCCTGACAAAGACCACCACCTGGAAGACCGTTTCGAGGAACACAGCGCCGTTCCCCACGATCCCCCCATAGAGGCCACCAGCGACGAAGTGCGCGTGCGCACGCCGGACAACATCAGCGGCATGGGCCACCGCATGAAGCGCAAGGAAGACCCGCGCTTCATCCGCGGCATGGGCCGCTACGTGGACGACGTGAAGCTGCCGGACATGCTGCACATGGACATCGTGCGCAGCCCCTACGCCCACGCGCGCATCAAGGAGATCGACGCCAGCGCCGCTCTGGAGATGCCTGGCGTCGTGGCCGTGATCACGGGCAAGGACCTGGAAGCCCACAAGCTCCACTGGATGCCCACCCTGATGAACGACACCCAGATGGTCTTGCCCACCGACAAGGTCGTCTACTACGCGCAGGAGGTCTGTGCGGTGATCGCCACCGATCGCTACATCGCAGCCGATGCCATCGAGCAGATCATGGTGGACTACGAGCCACTCGATCCCGTTGTCGACCCCTTCGAGGCGCTCGAGGACAAGGTCATCGTGCGTGACGACAAGGAGCTGAAGACCAATCGCATTTGGCACTGGGAGGCCGGCGACAAGGCGGCCACCGACGAGGCCTTCAAGAACGCAGCCCACGTCGTCAAGCAATCGATGCACATTCCGCGCATCCACGTCTCGTCCATCGAAACCTGCGGCATGGTCGCCAACTACAACGTCGCGACCGAGAAGATGCAGCTGTACATGACCTCGCAGGCGCCCCACGCCCACCGCACGGTCTTTTCCATGGTCAGCGGCATCCCGGAGCAGAAGATCCAGATCATCTCCCCCGACATCGGCGGCGGCTTCGGCGGCAAGGTGCCGGTCTACCCCGGCTACGTGATCTGCGCGGTGGCCAGTCTCCTGATCGGCAAGCCCGTCAAGTGGATCGAGGACCGCAGCGAAAACCTGCAGGCCGACTCCTTCGCCCGCGACTACCACATCACCGCAGAGCTGGCCGCCGATGCCGACGGCAAGATCGTGGGCCTGCGCGTGGATACCCTGGCCGACAACGGCTGCGCTGACGCCGCCGCCAACCCCTCGAAGTTCCCGGCGGGCCTGTATTCGATCTGCACCGGCTCCTACGACTTCAAGGCCGCGCACGTCAACGTCGACGCGGTCTACACCAACAAACCACCGGGCGGCGTCGCCTACCGCTGCTCGTTCCGTGTGACCGAAGCGGTGCACATGATCGAGCGCATGGTCGACATCATGGCCCACGACCTGAAGGTCGACCCGGCCGAGTTCCGCAAGAAGAACTTCATCAAGGCCGAGGATTTCCCCTACAAGTCCCCCACCGGCTGGGTCTACGACAGCGGCAACTACCACGCCGCGCTGCAAAAGGCGCTCGACCAGATCGACTACGACGGACTGCGCAAGGAGCAGGAAGAAGCCCGCAAGCAGGGCCGGCTGATGGGCATCGGCATCTCGAGCTTCACCGAGGTGGTGGGTGCCGGACCCTCGCGCGACTACGACATTCTCGGCATCAAGATGTTCGACTCGGCCGAGATCCGTATCCATCCGACGGGCAAGGCCATCGCGCGCTTTGGCACCAAGTCCCAGGGCCAGGGCCACGAGACCACCTACGCGCAGATCGTGGCCGAGGAGCTGGGGCTGCCGGCCTCGGACGTGGAGGTCGAGGAGGGAGATACCGACACCGCGCCCTACGGCCTCGGTACCTACGCCAGCCGCTCGACCCCCACGGCGGGCGCCGCCGGCGCCCTGGCGGCGCGCAAGATCCGCGCGAAGGCCAAGAAAATCGCCGCCTATCTGCTGGAAGTCGGAGAGGATGACTTGGAGTGGAATACCGACCGCTTCCAGGTGAAGGGCTCGCCCGACCAGAGCAAGACGATCCAGGAGATCGCCTTTGCGGCCTACACCAACCATCCGCCGGGCATGGAAGCCGGGCTCGAGGCCATCGACTACTACGATCCGCCGAACCTCACCTTCCCCTTCGGCAGCTACGTCTGCGTGGTCGACATCGACACCGGCACCGGCATGATCAAGGTGCGTCGCTTCGTCGCCATCGACGACTGCGGCCACATCATCAATCCGATGATCGTCGAGGGCCAGGTGCACGGTGGCTTGACCATGGGTTTGGCCCCGGCGCTCTTCGAGCAGATCGTGTACGACGAGAATGGCACCTGCCTGACGGGCACCTTCTCGGACTACCTCTTGCCCACGGCCGTGGAGTCCCCGAAGTGGGAAACGGGCCACACCATCACGCCGTCGCCGCACCATCCGCTCGGCGCCAAGGGCGTCGGCGAGTCGCCCACCGTGGGTGCGCCGCCGGCGATCGCCAACGCCGTCGTCGATGCCCTGTGGCACCTGGGCGTGCGGCACCTGGACATTCCGATCACGCCTCAAAAGGTGTGGAAGGCCCTGCGCGACGCCGGTATCCAGGGCTAGGATCCGAGCCGAGCCCATCATGTCGGAACTCGACATCTTCGAGCGTGCCATCGAGCTGCGACGGGCGTCGCAGCCCTTCGCGCTGGCCATCATCGTGCGCGCCGAAAAGCCCACCTCGGCCAAGCCGGGCGACCGGGCCATCGTCACGCAGGACGGTCGGCTCGAGGGCTGGGTCGGCGGCGCCTGCGCGCAGCGAACGGTGATCGCGCAGGGGCTGGCCACCCTGCGCGACCGCCAGCCCCGTCTCTTGCGCCTGTCGGTGGAGGCCGCTGAAAGTCCCAGCGGCCGCATCGACCTGCCCATGACCTGCTTCAGCGGGGGCCTCTTGGAGATCTACATTCAACCCGAACTACCACCGCCGCGCCTGGTCATCGTGGGTCATTCGCCCATCGGACGCGCGCTATCCACGCTTGGTGGCGCCATGGGCTACGAGGTGCGCGCGCTGGGCGCCGGAGCGTTGCCCGGCGAGGCCGATGCAGGCGCCGACGAGCTGGAAGCGCTGGGAGCTGCGATGGGCCCCGAGACCTACGTGGTGGTGACCACCAGCGGCCACCACGACGAAGCGGCGCTGGATGCCGTGCTGCGCCGCACCGAGCCGCGCTACATCGGCGTGGTCTCGAGCCGCACGCGTTTCGCCTCCGTACGCGATCACCTGCGGGCCACGGGCCACGACGAGGCAGCCCTGGGCCGCATCAAGGCGCCGGCGGGGCTGGACATCGGTGCGAGGCTGCCGGAGGAAATCGCGCTGAGCATCTTGAGCGAAATCGTCGAGCGGCGGCGCCGCGCGCAGGCGGAACAGGACGCCGAAGCCGACCCGGCCACGACGACAAGCGAGCACGGCGGCGGCGCCATCGACCCCATCTGCGGCATGGAAGTACAGCGCGAGGGCGCCGCCCATGTGCACGAACACGCCGGGCAGCGCTACTACTTCTGCTGCGCCGGCTGCAAACGACGCTTCGCAGCCGACCCCGCGGCCCACCTGCAGCAAGCCACGCCGCAGGGGGAGGCCCGCGATCCCATCTGCGGCATGGGCGTCGACATCGAAAAGGCGCGCCACATGAGCGAATACGAAGGGCAGCTCTTCTACTTCTGCTGCAATGGGTGCAAGACTCGCTTCGAGGCGGCGCCCGCGAAGTTCGTCCATGCCGGTAGCGCAGCCCGATCGGGCTAGGCGACGGGCCAGGGAGAGAAATCGAAGATGGCAGACCCAAACGAACGCGACGTTCTGGAGCAAGCCGAGCAGTGGAGTCGGGACGGGCATGGGGTGGCGATCGTCACGGTGGTACGCACGTGGCCCTCTTCGCCGCGACCGGTGGGCAGCCAACTGGTGGTGCGGGACGACGGGCATTTTCTCGGTTCGATCTCGGGCGGCTGCGCCGAGGGCATGGTGGTGGCCGAGGCGCAGAAGACACTGGCCGACGGGCAGACGCGGAGCTTCGAGTTCGGCGTGACCGGCGAGCAGGCGCGGCAGTTCGGCCTGGCCTGCGGCGGCCGCGGCATGGTCTACATCGAGGCTGTGACGTGAACACTCTGGGCCGACCGGGCGTTCGGACAACGCGATGAAATTTTCGACACTGCAGGCGCTCAACCGCGCGCGAAAGCAACGCAAGCCCGTTGCGCTGCTAACCTTTCTCGACAGCCAGGAGCAGCGCCTCGTCGACGAAGACGCGGTGCTCAGCGAGCAGTTGAAACGGGTCGTCACCGAGGTGCTGCGGAGCGACCGCCCGCAGCACCTGCCCGAGGGCACCAGGGATGGTAGCGGCGCGCTCTTCGTGCAGCCCTACCTGCCACCGCTGCGACTGCTGATCACCGGCGGGGTGCACGTAGCCCAGCACCTGGTACCGATCGCGCGCAGGATGGAATACGACGTGGTGGTGGTCGATCCGCGCGAGGACTTCGCCTCCGCAGCGCGCTTCGAAGATGCAGTGCTCTGCGTGGCCTCACCCGAGGAGGCCTTCGGGCGCCTTTCGCCCGATCGACGCACGGCCGTGGTGACGCTGACGCACTTGCCGGACGTGGACGACCTGGCGCTGGCGGCGGCGCTGCGTTCGGAGGCTTTTTACATCGGCGCCCTGGGCAGTAGCCGCACCCACGCCCTGCGCTGCGAGCGCCTGGCGAAACAGGGCTTCGACGCGCAGGCGCTTTCGCGCATCCACGGGCCGGTGGGACTCGACATCGGCGCGCGCACGCCCCCGGAGATCGCCGTCTCGATCGCCGCCGAGCTCACGCTCGCCCTGCGCGGAAGCAAACGGAGCGCCGGGGCTTGAGGTTCGGGGCGCGCGCCGTGGCCGATGCCGTCGGTTGCATTCTGGCTCACACGCTGCGCGCGGGCCCGCAGGTGCTGAAAAAGGGGCGTGTGCTCGACGCTACGGATGTGGCGCGACTGACCCAAGGTGGAGTCGAAACGGTCTACGTCGCCGAGCCGGAGGCGGGCGACGTGGACGAGAATGAAGCGGCCGCGCGCATCGCCGAGGCGCTCGCTGGCGAGCGCCTGCGGGTGGAAGTGACGCGGACCGGTCGCACCAACCTCTACGCGACCGAGCGGGGTCTTCTCTGCGTGGATGCCGGCGGCGTCGAGCGGCTCAACCGGGTCGACGAGTCGGTCACCCTCGCCACCATCGAGCGCCACGGGCTGGTGGAGGCCGGGGAGTTGGTGGCGACGCTGAAGATCATCCCCTTCGCGGTGTCGGGCCAGGTGCTGCAGCACTGCCTGGAGCTGGCTGCGGGGGCGGCGGCGCTGTCGATCGCGGCGCTCCGGCCCCACCGAAGCGTGCTCGTGCTCACGCACTTCGAGAGCACGTCGGAGCGCGTGCTCGAGCGCACGGCGGCTCGGCAACGGGAACGGCTACGGTTGTTGGGAGCAGGGCTAGCGGCCGAACTTCGCTGCCCGCACCGCGTCGACGCGTTGCAGACTGCGCTCGAGGAAGCGCTTGCGAAGCGCCCGGACTCGGTGCTGATCTTCGGTGCCGCAGCGATTCAGGACCGCCGCGACGTGGTTCCGGAGGCCATCGAAGGCGTGGGCGGCGAGCTCTTGCACTTCGGCATGCCGATGGACCCGGGCAACCTCCTGCTGCTGGCCAGGGTCGGGGATACGGCGGTAATCGGCGTGCCCGGCTGCGCGCGTTCGGGCGGCCCCTCGGGCTTCGATCGCGTTCTGCAACGCATGGTGGCGGGTCTCGAGACCTCGGGCGAGGACATCATGGCGATGGGCGTGGGCGGTCTGCTGCGTGCGCGGCGAGGGGCGACGACCGCGATGGTCGCAAAGCCCCGTGTGGGCGCGGTCGTGCTGGCGGCCGGTCGTTCATCGCGCATGGGTGAGCGGAACAAGCTGCTGAGTGAAATCGAGGGCAAGGCGCTGGTCGAGCGGGTGGTCGATGCGCTTCTGGAAACGGAGATTCGGCCCGTGGTGGTGGTCACCGGTCACGAGCGGGCGGCTGTGGAAGAGCGCCTCTGCGGCCGCGAGGTGCGCTGCGTGACCAATGAGCGCTACGCCGAGGGCATCAGCCAGTCGATCGGCGTTGGCGTTGAGGCGCTGGAGTCGGAAGTGCTCGACGGCGCCATGATCGTGCTCGGTGACATGCCCTGGGTGAAGGCCGAGGACTTCGAAGCCCTGGTCGAGGCATTTGACCCCGAGTCAGGTGCGAGCATCTGCGTGCCGGTCTATGGCGACAGGCGCGGCAATCCGGTGCTGTGGGCGGCGGAGTTCTTTCCGGAGCTGCGGGCGCTTTCGGGCGATGTGGGGGCGCGGGCGTTGCTGAAGCTGCACGGCGCGCGCGTGCGGCGGGTTCAATGCTCGAGCGATGGGATTGTGCGCGACGTGGATGAGCCTGGTGATTTGGGGTGACAGGGCAGCGCTTCGCGACGCCGGCGAGGCGTCGTGCTTTTGGGAACGCTGAGGTAGACTGTCCGTCGTGCGGCGGGGTGCACGCTCGGGGTGCTGGCTGCGATGGCCGGAGGGCTCGGTGACGCGGAGAGAGGTTTCTCTTCGAGCTGCGCGTAGGACTCCACGACGCGACGTATCTTCTGGGCCTCGGAGCCTGGGCTTGAGGACCTGCTGTGGCCAGTGCTGACTTCCGGTCGTTGGGCGACGGCGAACGGGCTCACAGCTCCCAGACGCTGCTCCAAAGCCTCGCGACCATCGTTCGAAACACCTGCCGACGACCTGCGGCCGAAGGCGCAGAAGCAACCATTGACGTGGACACCAGGCCCACCGAACTCCAGCAGAAAGCCCTCGACCGCGTCGCATCCATCCAACTGTAGACAGAAGCAGGCCCCATGATTCCAATCCAACGGATTGAAATCATGGGGCTTCTTGTCTGCTCGCCGCTGGAACTTCAGTTTAGCCATCCTCAGTTTCAGCCATATCGGCACCGGATGCCACGCTGCCTACACCGCTGAGGCCCCAATCCCCCACGATCCCGCCGCCCTACAGCACGGCGGAAGACGCTGCGCGAGCGGGGTGGGGAGCGGGTGCCGACGTTCAAGATCGGGGTCGGCGGAGGGTCGAGAGGTCCGGCGCGCGGCGGCCACGGAGGTGCACGAATTCCGCAAGGAGCACGAGGAGGCGCGGCGGGCGCGCAAGGGTGGGGATTACGGGCGGGAGTTTCCGTACGGGACCTACAACATGCGGGTGCATCACGATGCGCCCATTGGGGCAGTGGCCCCGGGCGCGTTCGTGGCGCAGCCCGGGCCGACGCTGGAGGAAGTGAAGCAGGAGCTACAGGAGCGGCGCGAGCGTCGGGAGCGTTGGCAGCGGCAGCAGGCGCAGGCGTCGGAGAAGCAAGAGGTGGCCGAAGCGAAAGCTGCGGAGCTTGCGAATGGCGACGGGACTGCCGACGGTGAGGCTGCGAGCCGTACCGAGGTCGAGGAGCCGCCGCCGAGCCGACAGGACATGATCGAGCGAACGCGGGGGCTGGCCGACAGGGTCAAGGCCACGTTCGCCGAGGAGGCCGAGGTCGTCTGCGAAGACGCCGCCTACGTGCCGGCCGAGTTGCCGGCGGAGCATGAGCGAGCACACCGACCGCCGTCCTCGGACAGGGACCAAGGCGACAAAAGCGACAAAAGCGACAAAGAGCGGGGCACGGCCTCGACCCGGGGGCCGGTGGTGGTCCGCCATCGCTTCGATAGGCTCGAGGGCGATGCCGAAGTAGCAGGCGCCCGCCGCCTGGTCATTCACCGTGATCGACGCAAAGGGCGCCCGCCGGGCGCCGCAACACGGCACGGTGCCGACCCCCCTGAGTGAACTCATAGCCCCCAGGGGTCCTGCGTCGCGAGATCCGGCTCTCGCGGCGCATTCTTGCGTCTGCAGTTCGGCGTGAGTGGCGAAATCGGCCCGCGATGGCGTAGATTCGGCCCTACGCCATCGAGCTTGGGTCCGAGGGAGAGACGCGGAGCGGGGGCGGCGCAAAATTGACAACTAAGAGTTGCAGCGATTTTGGGCTTTTTCGCGTAAGTAGGACGGATCCGTCGATGGAGGAATCGCTCTGAGGGATCGCTCCGCTCCACGAATCCGCCTACACGGCGGGCCGGGCCCAGTCCACCACGTCGAGGTCCTTGAAGTGTTTGAAGTCCTTGGTGTTGCTCGTTACCAACGTTAGCCCATCGAGATGGGCGATCGCCGCGATCTGGCCGTCGACGTAGGGCGCTGGACGACCGGCGCGTTCAAGACGTGCTCGCTCCAGAGCGTGCCAGGCGGCAGCCGCGTCGTCGTAGGGAAGGATCGCGAACGACGCGTGCACGACGTCCTGTAAGTACACCTCGAGAGCCTGCCGGCGCTTGCCACGTGGCAGTCGCCTACATCCGAACGTGAGTTCATGCCAGACCGGCGCCGGAATCGCACACTGGTCGGCCAACTCCTTGAGCCGAGCAATGATTCGCGAGTTGGGTTTCTTCGCAATCGGTGCGGAGACCACGTTCGTGTCCAGTAGGAAGCGCACGCTCAAATCTCAACCGGACGACCCGATGATTGATCACGCAGGTCGGAGGCGAAATCCTCCTCCAGCCCTATTTGGGCGAGATCAAACTTCTCAAGGAAATCTGCGTATACGTCTCCGAACGCGGGTCGCTTGCCTCGAATGCGCTCGTACTCGTGAATCGAGATCAACACCGCTACGGGCTTTCCGCGGCGGGTCAGTTCAACTTCTGAACCCGACTCGGCCTCGGTCACAAGACCCGCGAGATGCTTGCGAGCGTCTGCGATGGAATACCGTTTCGACATGTCGATATTTGTACATCAAAATGTACAAATATCAAGGCGCGCGCCTCCGCAGAACGAAAGCCTGATGCTGAGTCGCCCGCTCGAACCTGTCACGGGATGCTGAAGCGACCGCCGGCGTTAGGCGCGGCCGGGCCGGGCCACCGGGTGGCGGCCGTCACACCGCCGCCGGCGGCCGCCGCCTCCGTGAGCCGCTGCTCGGCTGTAAGTGCTTGAAATCATGGTGATTCCATTTCGGCACAAGGCTTGCGTTGTGTGCTGGTGCCGTGACTGCGCCTCGCATCATTGTTCCGGGAGCGACCACCGCGCTGACCCGGCGGTGCACTTTCAGGAAGGCTTTCTTGGCGCCGTGGCACCAGGCCGTGGGCGAGTGCTGGTTGTATTCGCTGGCCGATGCGCAGCGCCGGACGCAGGTGGCGATCCATCATGCGATCCGAACGGTCAACCACCACCATGTGAACGTGACTCCGGACAGCAACAACCTGCCGGAGTTCATCAAGCTGCTGCACGAGGACATCAGCTGCTCGGTCAACACGCTGATGGCGCGCGAGCGCTACGACCAGCCCCACGAGCTTTTCGATGACCGCCCCACGCACATGCTGCAGCTCA
>JAOUOP010000037.1 GCA_029880325.1 Myxococcales bacterium
GACGAAAGCAAGCGCGCGCTGGCGATGGTGCACTCCGACAGCGCCCCGGCGACTACGTTCCGGTCCTGGTACCCAAATACGACAGCAGCGCTGGCGAATACAACTGGGTCTATCGCCCCGAGATGCAGTTCTCGATGTTCGACCTGGACCCCAAGACGCTCACGCTGACGCACACCGACGGCACCACCAGCGAACACGATGCAAACGCCGAAGACAAAGCCGTCTACAGCGAGGACATCGACACCATCGACCTCGCCTACACACTGCTGACCGACCCCAACACGCTTCAGCTGGAGACCTTCGACGGCACCCGCGAGCTGGTCTTTACCTTCGGCGACCAGAACCCGACCGCGACCATCGGCACCGACGCCGAGTCCGGCACCGCAACCGCCACCTTCACCAACGCGGCCACGCTCGGCAATGCCAGCGCCGATGAGTTCGCGACCATTCGTCTGGTGCAAAACGGCGACGAGCCCAACGTGCTTTGGAAGTACGAGTTCAAGGACGTCAAGATCGTCCTCGAGGACTATGAAGGAAGCATCAAGCCAGGTCAGACCGTGGTCGCCAGGGCGGTGCTGCGGGGATTCGATGGCAAGACTTCCGTGATCTGGAACATCGACGAGGTACGCCCCGGCGAGCAGCGACGCTGGTTCACGCGGAGCGAAGCCGACAACAAGCGCGCGCGGATCTCGGCCCACGAGGATGGCAGCGACGCCAATGCCAACGCCGTCTTGCGTGCGACCGTCGTGCTCGAGGGCGTGCTCCAAGAAAACGCCTACGACGCCCCTTAGGGTCCGCGCAGCCGGAAGTCATCCGTTTGGCACGCACCGGCGGGCACGCTGGCGCCCGGAGAGGAATCCGTAGTCAGACCCGAGGTACATCGAGGATTTCTTCGAGGACGCGCGGGGTGAACGCGCCCGCGGCGACACGTGCCGAAGGGGGAAGTTATGCTTTCGCGCGCCCTTGGCACGACTGTGTCAGGGTTGCGGTGGAAGATCGTTCCGGGCAGGGGATTTGTTGGGTTCGGCGGGCGTCGACGGCAGGGTGGGCTCCTTTCGCGACAGCAGACGCAGCCTACAAATTCGCTGAACAAGCGAGGGCCGCCGCTAACCTGACATCGTAGTGTTAGAAACGGGACAGCACGCTCACGCCCGCACGCGAGGCTGTGGCCCAGGGCCGTAGCTGCAGCCGGGATGCGGAGGCGCTGTCGGCGCGGGGGGGCTCTTTCGGGATGTCCGGCGCCGTGCGCTCGAGTACGAGTGCTGTGATGAGGCTTCCTGCTCCGAGCAGGAGCGACGTTAGCCCCAGGACGTGGGAGAGGTCGCGGCTTTCCTGATGGCGGTCGATGTCGTCAGCCAACTGTTGCTGCTGCAGCGGATCGGCGCTCGCCCTCCATTGGCGCTGGGCGTCCCGGGCTTGGTCGTCGGCGTTGAAGGCGCCGACTTCGAACCACACGCCGGCCGCTGTGAGCACGATGCCGGCACCCAGCGAGATCCAGGTGGCGGTGATGTGGGTGGAGCGGGTGGCCCGGTCTGTGGCCGTGTCCTGTTGCCAGTGGGCGTGTTCGCGTTCGAGCTCCGCCAGTCGCTCGGCGTTCTCGGTCGCCAGGGCCTCCTGTTCGGCTTTGCGTAGTGCGTTCTTGCGCCCCTCTCGATAGGCTTCCAGTTGGCGTTGCTCGCGGGCGTCGAGGGTCAGTGGGTAGCGCGCTTGAAGGGAGATGGGCTGTCGGTGGCGCAACGATAGGCGGGCAGCTCGGATCTCTCCCCCATGCCCGATGACTTCGACGAGGTAGTCGCCGGCGGGAAGGGCGTCGGTGTAGGGAGTGGCGCCGATGAGCACGCCGTTGATCCGCAGCTCGGCGTCCAGCTCGACTTCGTCGGCGTGGTCGCCGAGGTTCTTGATGCCGATGGCTGTGACCCGGATGGGCACGCGGCAGCACGGCGGTCCCTGGGTTACTTCGGTCCGCTGGGGTGGGGATGCTGCGGCGGCTGGCGGGCCTTGGTAGGGGGACTGTAAGAGCGGTTGCTGGTCGGCTTGGGGAGCGCCGGCGCGGTCGGCCGGCAGACAGCGGCCGGCGGCAGTGCGCAGCAGGCCGGCGCCGCACTCGGCGAAGCAACTGGGAGCCGCCATCATGCACTCGACCGGCGCGGTTTCGCCGGGCGTTTCGGACGCGGTGGCGCTTTGCTGCCCTTGGGCCCCGACGGGCGATGGCTGTAGCAAAGCCAGCAATGACAGGGTCAGCAACGACGCCCGCGTACGCGCGTCGTTGATCATGAACCCGACTCTTGGCATCGCCCCTGCTCGCAGATCGCGCTGTCACCGCATTGGGCGTCGTAGTCGCAGCTGGGCCCCTGGGGTTTTGGCGGCGGCGCAGCCGGTCGCGGCTGCTCGTAGGGCGTCGCCGCAGCTGGCGATTCCATGTTCTCGGCCGCTAGCTTTGCGTCTTCGCACTCGGAGGTCTTGCTGAAGCCGTAGGCAGCGGAGGCGATGAAGAGCGCGCCCAAGCCGACGCCCAGGGCGATGTCAACTTCACGTGAAATCGGCACACCATTGTAGTCTCTGCCGTCGGCGGCCATGGCCAAGCCCGTGCGCACTCCCTGGAAGGCCGCTACCCCTAGGTCCACGAACGGGGCGACAGCGCTGGTGGTGCAAGTTGGCTGGACGCCGGGGATGACCTTGTCGGGTGCGGAGGTGACGAAGAGGAAGGAGCAGCCGGTGAGCAATGGGCCGCATAGGGATAGCACCAGTAACTGCCAGATGATGCGGGCTACCATGGGAAGAGGCCTCGCCAGCTGTCTTGCGCATCGATGCGCTGCCCGAACGTGGGTTGGGTGTTGCTTTCGTGCCAGACAAACGCCACACGGCCGTCCGGCAAACAGGCCATGGAATGGGCGCCCGATTGCAGTGCGCGGTCGTCGTTGCGCGCAAGATCGAAAGCGGCGGAAGTCAGCTGATTGCCCTGGTCGAGACGCATCGCCCGGTACTGGCCGTCGAACCAGGCCACGACGTAGCCGTCGGCGGTGCTGCATGCCGTCGGGAGATAGGATGCGTAGGAGCTGTAGGCTATCGGGAGGTACGTTCGGTCACCGATCAAGCTGCCGGTGGCGCTGTACATCTGGACGTCGATGCGGTGGTCGCCGGGTGAGTTGGTCTTATCTACAGCACGCCACAGTACGATGAGATTGCCGTTTGCGAGGAAGCTTGCCGTGGCGCTCTCGATCGGAGCCTCGCCGTTGGAGCGTGTCAAGGTGAAGGGCGAGAAGGCCCCACCGAGCGAGCCGACAGCGCCATCGAGTTCGGCAGCGTTTAATGCGGTGCTCTGCCACAGGACGGCGAAGGTTTCATCGGGACCTGCGGCAGCGGCCATGAAGTTGACCCGGTTGGAGCTTAGGGCGCTCCAGTCGGCAACGGTATGAGTTGCCATGAGGCCCTCAACGCTGAAGCTCGAGACCGTGATGGTCAGTCTCGAGCTGAAACCGTCGGCGGCGATGTAGTTCAGGTAGTCGGTTACCAGCAACTCGCCACTACTCGAGATGGCGGTGGCGGCATCGGTGTTGTCGGAGAGCTCGATTTCACCACCGGCCTTGGCCCCGTTGGCCTCGAACCATTGCCCATAGACGCGCATGGTCGTCTGGTCCGGTGGCGCATCGCCCCGCCAGACGATGATGAAGCGATCGTCGGGGGCCACGTATACTCGGACGTAGCGCTGGTTGCCCGCTGTCGTGGTGTTTACAAGGAAGGGGGTGCCCCGGGTTCCATCGCTTGCGATGATGGCCGCTTTCACACCCATGCCGGCACCGTCGGCGTCAGGGCGATACCAAGTGATGATGGCGCTTCCATCGCTCTGCAGGGCGATTTCGGGACCGAGCAGCTCCCTGTCACTTATGACGAAGGGTTGAATCGCGCAGCCCGAGCAGAAGTCGGAATGAAGGGCGTCGTCACAGTCTTCGTCCGGTTCCACGCTCCCATTTCCGCATACCGCCTTGCAGTCGTCGGCAGCAGACCAGCCGTCGGGGCAGGTCGAGCAGTCGTCTTCCAGACCGCTCCAATGATTGGCGCATTGCGCGCAGTTCTGGGTTGGGTCGCGGTTGCCCAGGCAGGTGGTACATCCCGTCGCGATGTCCCAGCCGGGCAGGCAGGCTTCGCAATCGGTCGCGAGGTCGCGGTTGTCCGCGCACTGCTCGCAGTTGGCTCCAGCCCAAGGCTCCAGGCAACTGTCGCAGTTGTTGGCAGCGTCCCAATGGGCCGGGCACTGGTCGCAGGCCTCGCCCGTCCAGTGCGTCCCGCAGGATTGACAGTCGTCGCCGGCCCAGTTGGGTAGACAGGCCGCGCAACCGGCGTCTGGGTCCCAAGGGGGCGGGCATTGATCACAGGCTTCGCCCGTCCAGTGGGCCTTGCAGGCCGTGCACGCCACGACCGGGTTGAAGCCCGGCAGGCAGCTCTGGCAGTTGGGGCCGGTGCGTCCTGGGAGGCACTCGCAGGACGCGGTTTCCGGCCCCGAGGGCATGCAGGTGGAGACTCCCGGGACGCAGCTTCGGGCGCGGTCTTCCCGCTCGCCGCAGGAGTCGAGCCAGTACACGTGGCCGTCGTCGCCGCATTGGGTACCCGCATGGGATGTGGCCTGGCAGAAGGCGCTGCCGGTCACCGCGCCGATGCACTGTTCGCAGGGCCGGCAGGACAGGCCGCAGGGATGGTCGTCTGGCGCCACGCGATGGTCGTCGAAGCAGCCCGAGGTTGGCAGCAGGCACATGAGCAGGACGAGCCAGGCCAGCGGCAGACCCAGGGCGGCACGGCTGCACCGCGGGTACTTTTGCGGCCCATGCTGCACGCCGCGGCCCGTGCCTATCCCCGGTCCTCCCCGCATCGTTGCCCGAACTCCCGGGGTGCAGCTTAGGCCATGTGGATAATGTATGCAAGTACACACATTATCCGATGGCGAACGCTGCTGTGGCGAACGTGGCCGGTGGCATGGAGGGGCCCTGTGGTGCGCGTGAACACGACCCGGGTCCCCGCTCCCGCGCCTTGTCTGTGGGCGCAGGCCGTCGGCTCGGATGCGCGGTCGGGGAGAGGCTGGGGCGGCCGTGCCTGGGCGCCGTGCGCTCGCTGCGGCCTGCCGCGTCGTGGTCCACACGTAAAACGGCCCCGGTCCATGCACCTGGGTGCGCGGGCCGGGGCCGGTGGGTCGAGTTCTGCTGTGGAACTCTGGGCCAGGTCAGTTACAGACGTCGGCGCACTTCTCGGTCTGGCATGCGCCCAGGGCGGTGGCCGCCGGGCAGGGTGCCTCGGTCGGCCCCACCTGGCAGCCCGCCGGGAAGCCGCCGTAGTCGGCGACCGCCATGTCGAGCTCGGCCTTGCAGGTGTCGTCGGCATAGCAGCCGGCGCTCTCGCAGCCGGTCATGCCGGCGCAGACCACCACCGCGGTGCATAGGGTGGTCCAGGTGTCGTCCGGGTTGTCCAGGCAGTTGGTGACCTCGGTGCGGCAGCCGCTCATGCCTTCGGGGCCGTCGCTGGCCTGGCACATGCAACTCGCGCAGGCGTCGTTGTCACTGCCATAGGCCGCCTTGCAGGCGGCGGTCGACACGATGTTCAGGGTCACGGTGGCCGGTGAACTCACCGCGCCCTCGTTGTCGGTGACCCACAGCGAGTAGCGATGGGCACCAAGCGGCAGACTGACGGTGATGGAACTCTTGGTCTCATCAGCGGGGTCGACCTCGCGGTCGTCTCCCATCAGGCGTGCTTCCGCAGACACGTCGGTGCGGATCCAGCGATAGCTTTCCACGCTGCCGTCTTCGTCGAGGCTGTTGGAGGCATCGAGGGTAACTGCGACTTCTCCGCCGTCGGGAGACTCGATGCCCTGATCGGGCTCGAGGGTCTCGCCACCGGCCTCGATGGTGATGATCGCGACCGGATGCTCGTTTTCGGTCTCCGGTTCGGTGCACGCGCTACCCACGAGGGCCAGGGCGCATAGGATGGGCAAGCGTTGAAGCATGGTGATCTCCTTGTGCGTACGCATGATCAAAACTCCTGGATCAGGCGTGCGTAGAGCAGCCGGCCGCGGGGGTCGTGGGTGAGTGGATCATAGCCGAAGTTGTCGTCCACCGACGGCGGGTCGGAGTCGAGCGCGTTCTGCATGCCGACGCGAACCGTGGTGGCCAGGTTGTCGCCCTCGTCGATGCGCAGCGAGTACTGCAGGTCGAGGGTGACGAAGGCGTCGATGTCGGGCATGGCGCCGAGCGAGCCGTCGGCGTTGCGCGCGGCGTTCAAGTCGTCCTTGTAGCCGCTGATGACGTGCAGCACGACGCCGACGTTCTGGTTGTCGAGGGTCCAGCCGATGGGGAAGTTGAGGCGCAGCCGCGGCATGGGAGCGGCGAAGTTGCTGAAGTTGCGGATGCCCGCAACGTCGCACTCGCCACCCGAGCAGTCGGAGTCGGGGCTGGCGCCGTAGCCGGCGCCCGCCGCCTCTTCGGGGATGTTGTAGCTCAGCAGGTAGACGCCGCCGGCCCCAAACGAGAAGGTGCCCGCGTCGGCGTCGAAGTCGCTGCGGTAGTTCACGTTGAAGTCGATGCCGTCGGTGGCCAGCGAGCGCTGGTTGACGAAACGCGCCTGGATTCGCTGGGCGGAGCCCGCGGCGTCGCGGATGATGGCGGGGTTACAGTCGGCGGGCCGTACGTCTTCGGGTACGCCGCACATGAAGTCATCGGCCAGCAGTGACTGGGCCACTTCCTTCACGATGATCTTCTCGTAGTCGTAGGTCCAGTAGTCGGCGTCCAGGGTCAGGCCCTCGATCGGCGAGTACTCCAGACCGGCGCTGATGGCGGTGGAGGTCTCGGGCTCCAGCTCGGCGGTGCCCGAGGTGGTGACCGCGCGGTAGGTGGCGGTGGTCGCCCGCGTGGGCTCGCCGCTCATGGGATCGGGGCGCACGTCGAAGATCTGGGCCAGTTCGGTCTGGGCGCCATGGCTCTGCAGCAGCGAGGGCGCGCGGAACGAGGTGGAGTAGGTGCCGCGCAGGCGCACCTTGGAGGCGCGCGAGGCCGCAGCACCCTGGAAGGTCTGGGCCGGGGTCCAGCTGACACCGATCTTGGGATCGAAGCTCGAGCCCACGTCGCTGTAGTCCTCGTAGCGTCCAGCGGCGTCGAGCTCGAAGCCGTCGAAGAGGGGCAGCACGACTTCGCCGTAGACCGCCATGATGTCGCGGTCGGCGCCCCAGTCGGGTCCGCCGATGAGGAAGATGTAGCGCTCCTCGTTGGCGTTCTGGTCGAGGTCGGTCTGGGCTGCCTCGCGGCGCACCTGGGCGCCGACGGCGAGGCCCAGGTCACCGCCGGGTAGCTCGAGTACCGGGCCGCCGAGGTTGGCGCCGAAGGTGGTCAGCTCCACGTCGGTCTTGGCACGAAGCTCACCGGTGATGGAGTCGATGATGGCCTGGGAGTTGGGTGCCCCCGACATGTAGAAGGGGTTGAAGCAGGCGGCCGGGTCGTCGCCAGGGCCGCAGCTGTTGAGGCCGTCCTGCAGCTGCTGGGTCAGGCTGTCGGGGAGACCGAAGGCGAACTGGTTGGTCGACCAGGTGCCGGCCAGCTCCCACTCCCAGTCCTCGATCATCTGGGCCGTGGTCAGACCGCCGAAGTCGCCGCCGATGCCGACCACAGCGTTGAGGGTGTCGGACTCGTAGAACTGTTCCTTGCGCCCGTCTTCAGCGCCGACCGGGCGGCCGCGCCAGATCAGCGGGGCGCCGGTGGGGTTGTACTGGTGGGTGGGCGGAATGATCAGGTTCTGCAGCACCGGGAAGGAGGGCGAAAGGCCGCGCTTGGAGCGGTTGCGCGAGTAGCCACCTTCAAAGAAGAGCCGTGTGTGGTCGGTGATGTCGTGATCGGCCGTCAGGTAGGTATTGGTGCGCCGCTCCTCCATCACCAGGTCGAAGAAGGGACCGAAGTCGAAGGTGCAGTAGGGGGGCAAGACGGCGTTGCCGTCGGCATCGTTGGCGCTGATGATCTGGCCGCCGTTGGGCAGGTCGCGTAGGACCTCGCCGCTGGATGGTGCCTCGGCGCTGTTGGGGCCGTCGGCGCAGCGGGCGTCGCGGTAGAACTGCAGCGGCGCCGCCGGGACCACGTAGAGGCCGGGCTGGCCGAGCAGGCTGACGTTGCCGCCGCTCTCGACGGTGAAGTCGCGGTCGGTGGCGGCCAGGGGGCTGCGCTCGAAGTGCATCACACCGGCGTGCACGCGCGTGCGGTCGGTGCTGGAGCCGGCGATGACGGCCACGTCCCACTCGTCCTGGTCGAAGTCGTCGGTGGTCTGACCGCCGAGCTGGACCTCGACGCCGTTCATGTCCTTGCGCGTGATGATGTTGACCACGCCGGCGACCGCGTCGGAGCCGTAGATGGCCGAGGCGCCGCCCTTGAGCACTTCGATGCGCTCGACCATCTTCATGGGCAGGCTGTTGATGTCGACGAAGTTGTGACCGGTGGTCGACAGCGCGCCGCTCTGGGTGATGCGGCGGCCGTTGATCAGGACCAGGGTGGAGCCCAGGCCCATGCCGCGCAGGTTGAACTGGGTGGTGCCGCCGGCCCCGGTGGAGACGTCGGTGTTGAAGTTCGACCCGGAGTTGATGCTCAGGTACTTGACGACGTCGGCCATGTTGGTGGCGCCGCTGAGTTCGAGCTCCTTGCGCGAGATGACCTGCACCGCCGAGGGCTGCGAGAAGACCGTGCGCTTGAGGCGCGAACCGGTGACGACGATTTCCTCGACCTCGTCCTCCTCGGCCGCGGCGGCGTCACCGGTGGCTTCGGCGCCGGACTCGTAGCCACTGGGGCTGAGCTCGGCAGAAGCTGACAGTGAGGCCGATGGAGATTCGGCGGGTTCATCCTCCGCTTCGGGCTCGGGCTCGGGTTCCGGCTCGGGTTCCGGCTCGGGTTCGGCTTCGGGCTCGGGCTCGCCCAGGCCGTCGTCCGAGGGTGTTTCTTCGGGCGCTTCTTCGGGCGTGTCTTCCGGCGCGTCCTGCGCCAGCGCCGGAAGCCCCGTCGCGAGCATCGCGAAACACAGGGTCCAGGCGTACACCATCATCGGTGCTCGTTTGTCGTGCATGATTACCCCTTCGTGATCTACAGCACGCGCGCAATGTCTAGGTGCGGGTAGTTGCTGGCGATGCAGCGTGCATACATCGACTCCAGCCTGGCGCGGATACTAATCAGGCGATCGGAGAACGCAACCTTCCTGCATTTGGGGCATATGGGGAATTTGGCGGAAAATTGGCAGATGTTTGGGTACTGTTGCCTCGGTCGTCGGGGCGGTCATACTCGGGCTGCGATGGGGCGGTTGGCCAAAGCGCGTTGTCTGGCGGTTACGGGGCTGCTCTGGGCGGTGCTCGGCGCGGGTTGTTCGGGCGATGACGGCAGCTCCAGCGCAGGTGGTGGCGCAGGCTCCGGAGGCACGGCGCAGGGCGCGGGCGCTGGCGAGGCTGCCCAGGGCGGCGGTGGTGGCACTGGCGGCACTGCCGGCGGCGGTGGCGCGGGAAGCGTTTCGGGCGCTGGAGGCGAGGGAGGCCCGCAGGCCGGCGCGTCCGGCGCGCAGATGGATGCGAGTGTAGACAGGGACGCGGGTGCGCCTGATGCCGCCCTCGACGGGGGCTCGGGCGCCGGCGCGGGCACGGACGCCAGCGCGCCCGATGCGGCCGCCGATGCGGGCAGCCCCGACGCCGGCAGCGATCCCTTTGCCGGCTGCCCCGGCCCCGGCGACGCCGTTGGCGATGGCGCCTGGACCAACGCGCTTCAGGTGACGGCCGACGCGCTCTACTGCGGGCGCTTCAACGAGGGGCGCACGTTGCCACAGGAGCTTCAGACCAAGGTGATGCTGCGCATTGCAGCCGGCAGTTATGCCCTGCCCAGCAGCGGCACCGGCCATCCATTTCGGCTGCCCGTGTGTCTGCTGCTGGGCGACGGCCAGCTGCTTGTGCCCGGTGAGGGCAGCGCCGACCACGGCGGCTCGGCCAGCGTCGAGAACGTGAGCTTTCACCAGCAGCTACCGGCGCCCGACGGGCGACGCTTTCAGGGGCGCCTGGACTTCGCCGGCGGCTCGGGCGGTATCACGCTCGATGGTAGCGAGAACGGCATGTCGGGCCTGGAAAGGTTCAGCTTCGAGCTGTGCGATGGCGGCGGCGACTGCTACTCGATCGACGCGGCCAGCTTCGATTCCTGCAGCCACGGGTCCTCGACCCTGCACCGGCATCGGGTGAGCTTTGAAGGCGGGGAAGTGAGCTTCGACCTGCGTATCGGGACGTCTTTTGCCGGAACCGAGCCCGGTGCCTTCGTGCGCGCCTGGGGCACCTATCAAGGCACGAGCTTCGACCTGCGCGATTACTTCGCCCTGGTCTACAACCCCGAGCACCATCACTTCAGCCGCGACTTCGCCGTGCTCTTCGAGGCGCCCATCGGCGGCGTCTGCGGCCTGGAGCTCGGGGGTCTCGAGCCCTCCTACGATGGCGTGGCGCCCGCCGATGATACGCCCGACTTTGGCTATGCGGTGGACTGTGGGCTGGCGCGCATGGGGGCGCTGGGCCTCACGGACCACAGCCACGAGAAGCCGTGAGCGCGCGCTCGGGGGCGGTGGCGTGGGCTGTACTGCTGCCGCTGTGGGCGGCGCTTGGCTGTGGCGATGAGGGTGCCCCAGAGTCGGCGTCTGATCCCAGCGCGCGCTCGGCCTGTTTGCCCGCGCTGCGGGCGGCGGACGCGGGCGGCGATGCCGGGGCCGAGCCGGCCTCGGACGCCAGCGTCGTCGACGCGCCCCAGCTGCTGCACGAGCTGGCGAGCGCCGCCGACTTCGCTGCCCTGGCGAGCGCGGCGGGCGAGGTGAAGTTCTTCGTGCCGGTGGCGGGCGCTTCGGCGCCGCCGCCCCTCGATGCTCCCTGCAGCTTTCAAAACACCGGCGACTTCCCCTATCACCTGCAGTTTTTGCAGAGCCTGGGGTTGTATCGAGACCTGGACCTGGCCGGCTACGAGGCGCTGACCACCAGCCCCGAGGCGCGCCAGCTGTGGGCCGGCGCCTTGCGCTTCTGGCCGGTGGCGCCCCATCCGAGTCCGCCCAAGGGTGCAGCTGTCCTGGGCGTGCTCAGCGTTGCGCTCTACACCAGCCCCAGCGGCGACGAGCAGCCGAGCGCCGAGCAGCTGGCCGCGATCCACGGGGCGTTGGTCGAATGCCTGCCCTACGCCAGCGAGCGGCTTGCGCTGTTGCCGGCGCCGGGGGTGCAGGCCGCGGCGGTGGCGGAAATGCAGGCGGAGCTGGGGGCGCTCGGGGTCTTCGTGATCGAGCTGGCCGAGCTGGCCACCGGGCTTGGGGCGGAGGTCTACAGTCAGGGCGAGAGCTACGGCTTTGTGCGCGTGCTGTGGCCCCGGGAGGACGGCGGCGTCGGGCCGCAGCCGGAGCTGGGTCCCCGCGACATCCTGGTGGCCGACAACGCCCCGCCCGAGCTGCCGACGCTGGCCGGTCTGATCAGCCGCCGGCCGCAGAGTCCGGGCAGTCACCTGAACCTGCGCATGATGGAGCGCGGCGCCCCCAGCGCCTCGCTGCCGACGATCTTCGACAGCGCACTGCTGCAGCAGCTCGATGGGCTCGTGGCCCACATCTACACCGAAGATCAGGACGTGCGGCTGGAGGCGGCCAGCCTGCAAGCCGCCGAGGCCCACTGGCGGCGCACGCGTCCGCCGGCGCCCGCGCTGCAGCCGGATTTCACGCTTGAAGCGCTGGCGGACTTCGCGGCGCTGCGCGCCAGCGACGGCGCCGCCTACGGGCAAAAGGCGGCCTACCTGGGCGAGCTGCAGCGGGCGCTGCCCGCGGCGCAACGACCGGCGGGCTTTGCGATTCCCCTGGCGCGCTACCAGCGTTTCATGATCGATAATGGCCTTCAGACGCAGGTCGAGGCTCTGCTCGAGGACCCGGAGGTGCGGCGGGACGGCTCCGTGCGGCGCTCCCGGCTTTCGCAGCTGCGCGACGCCATCGAACACGCCCCGCTGCCAGCCGGGCTCCTGGATGAGCTGCGCGGCCAGGCTCGAGACAGCCTGGGGCGCGCGGCGGCCGGCGCCTGGTTGCGGCTGCGTTCGAGTAGCAACGCCGAGGATCTGGCCGGGTTCAGCGGCGCCGGGCTCTACGACTCCCAGAGTGGCTGCTTCGCCGACGACTTCGATGCCGACGCCCTGGGGCCCTCGGCCTGTCTGGGCGCCGAAGAGCGCGCCGCGCTCGAGGCCGAGCTGGGCGTCCTGCGCGCCGAGCTGGCCGAGCATCCCGAGCGCGCGTGGCTGGCCGAGCTCATCGACGATCGCCTCGATGCCCTGGGCCGCGAGCGCGGGGTGGCCCGGGCCCTGCGTCGGGTGTGGGCCAGCCTGTGGAGCGAGCGCGCCTTTGAGGATCGGCAATGGCGTGGCCTGGACCCGCGTGCGGTGGGCATGGGGGTGGCGGTACATCGGCGCTTCGTGTTCGAACAGCTCGACGCCGTGCTGCAGACACCGGCGGCGGGCGCCGGGGACGGGCGCTACCGCTTGATCAGCCAGCCGGACGGGCACAGCCCGGTGCGCCCCGAGCGGCCCGACCTGCGGCCCGAGGTCTTGAGCTTCGAGGGCACCGAGTCGGGGGCGCGGTCGGTGCAGCGCGTGGCCGGCTCGTCGTTGCTCGAAGCCGGGCAGTGGCTGTGGAGCGACGCCCAGCTGTCAGAGCTCGCGCAGTGGGTCTTTGCCCTGCGGCAACACCTGGCGGGCGAAGTCTTTTGCTCGCAGCCCCTGCCCGCGCTCGAAATCGAGCTGGAGCGCGACGCTGGCGGCATCGTGGTCTTCAAACAGGTGCGGCCGCGGGTGCAAACGCAGTGAGCATCGCCCTGCGCAGGGCCGCGCGCGGGGCTGACCCAAAACGGGGATGCTGATCAGGAAGATGCGTCCGAGCGCTGCGATCGGGTATCATGATGGGCCGCGAAGGCGTCACCGTCGGCGCGAGTCATTCGATGCCCACCCTCACCTCGCTGCTGGCGCGCGACGAGATCGTATCGGTCGATATGATCGAGGAGGCCCTGCAGCGGCAGGTGCTCGAAGAAGGCGAGATCGATTCGGCCTTGCTCGAACTCGACGCGCTGCCGGAAAACGTCCTGTCATCCTATCGGGCCGCGATTTTTGGGTTGGCGCCGGCCTCGCGCCGACATGTGATGGGCGCCGATCCGGGTGCCCTCGAGCTGCTCAGCCGCGAGGTGGCCCAGGCGCTCGATGCGGTGCCGCTGTCGCGCGACGGCGACACGCTGATCGTGGCGGCGGTCAGCCCGCCCGACGAGTCCGAGCTCGATGCGCTCGAGTCCAAGCTCGGGCTCCAATTGGAGTTGCGTATCTCCAACGAGCCGCGCATCGCCGGCGCCCTGGAGCGCCACTATGGCATCGAGCCGCCCAGCCGCCTGCGCCGGCTGCTGCAGAAGCTGGCCGATCGCGATCCGGGAGAGGTGTTGGAGGTGGACGCGGGCTTTTCCGACGCTCCGTCCGACAGGGCCCGTGACAGGTCGGGCAAAGCCCCCGGCGATACCCCCCAAGAAGCGCTCGAGGTGCCGAAGCCGGCGCCGCTGCCAGCGGAGCTTTCGGGGCCGCCGCGGGTTCGCAGCAGCGCCGACACCACCACCGTCGGGGCGGTGCTAGAGCCGGTGCGGCCGGTGCAGGTGGCGCCGGTGGTCTCCCTCGGAAGGCAGGGCGGCGCGGCTCAAAGCAAGCCGGGCGTTGCCGCCTCCGACTCGAGCCCGGCGTCCGACGTGCACAGCGCGCTCGAGCGGGCTGCCATCCGCTCGGCGCGCCCGCCAGCGGCCGAGGCTCCGGGTGTCGGAGCCGGAGCTGGCGGCCAGGCGGCTGAAAGTCCTTCCCGGCCGGCTCCGCAGGGTTCGGTCGGGCGCGCCTCCAGGATTCCGGCCCCGCGTCCGCATTCGCCTTCCATGCGCCGCATCGGCAAGGGTCCGCGCGGGCCCTTGACCCGCGACGGCGCCATCGAGCGTCTCAAGGAGGCGGCCGATCGCGACGAGGTGCTCGACGTGGTCTTTGCCTTTGCGCGCCAGTACTTCGACGCCACGGTGCTGTTTTCCGTGCGCGAAGGTCACGTCCTGGGCGTCGAGAGTTCGGGGCTGCCGGCCCTGGCCGATCCGCGCAGCATCGACGTGGAAATCGATGCCGGCAGCGTTGACGAGGTGCTGGTTTCGGGTCTGGCGCGCGTCTTCGACCTCTCGCGCAGGGCCGAAGACCGGGCCGTGGTGGCGTCCCTGGGGCGCGCTGCGGCCCAGCCGGCCGCGCTGATCCCGGTCAGCATCCGCCGCCGTATCGTGGCGTTGCTCTATGGCGATCGCGAGGGCCAGGATTTCCACATCGACGAGCTGGCGGATCTGATCGAGCTGCTGCCCGAGGTCAGCCGCGCCTTCGAGCGCATCATCAGAAATCGTAAGCTCTTGGCCACCGGAAGCAGCGCCGCCCGCCGCCCGGCCGCCCCCGCTGGCGTCTATTCCCCGAATCGGGCCGCCGGCCGCGAACGCCGCCGCGCTCGCGCCACCCATGCCGGGCTCCACCCGCTCGCAGATGCCGTCACCGGCGAGACGCCCGCGCGGGTCGTCGAGGCCATGACTGCCGGTCAAGTAAGCTCACGGTTGACGGAAGAGGCATTGTCTTCGCTCGGCGTGCGCAGCGCGGCACCGCCGCCTCCGCCCAACGCCGAGCGCACCACCGCCAGCTTCGAGCGAAGTGTGGCCATGGCGCAGACGGTGCGGCTGAGCGATGCCAAGTCGAGCAAAGAGCCAAAGCGGCAGTCGTCGTCGCCGCCGGCGACCTCGCAGCCGCCGCCGCCAGCGCGCTTCGTTCCGCCGGTCGAGGTTACCCAGGCCCGTCGCGGCGGCACGCTCAGGCCCGGAGCGCGCAGCGATCGCGAGATCACGCGCCCCAGCCGCCCGGCCAACGTCCACAGCTCGGAGTCGTCGCTGGCCGGCGCCCCGCTGCGCACCAGTCCGCCGCCGCCGCGCACGCTGTCGCAACCGCCTCCTGGGACTGGCGGCTATGCGGTCGGCGACCGCGCACCCGAGCTGCTGGGCGTGCGCCCCCAGCCGCGCCGACCCAGCGGCCCAGCCCCCGGTTCGGCGGGAAAGCCGCAGCCCCAACGACCCACGCCGGCGGAGCGCCCGGCGGGTTTGCCCCGGGATTTGCGCCGCGAGGCAGATGACTCCGGGCAGCTGCCCAAGGCTGAGCGGGTTTCACCGGCGGTTCACGATTCGATCCGACCGCCCGCGGATACCGATGCGACGGCGCGAGCAGCGGTCGCGGTGCCACCATCGGCGCCGCTGCCGTCGGTGGCGTCCGAAGCGGAAACGCTATCGGCCGCGGTCGAGGCCTTGCCCCAGGAGGACTCCGGTGCGGCCAAGTCGGTGGTCATCGACCTGGGCGCCGATGCCGAGCGCCTTGTCGACGAGCTGTGCGCCTCGGGGCCCGATGAAGAAGGTCCTGCCGTCGCCAGTCTGCTCCGGCTCGGCGATCACGGGCTGCAGGCGGTGGCCAAGCGCTTTCCCGGTCCGCTGTGGCTCGATCGGGCCCAGATCCTCACGCGCGCACCGGCTGGACGCGACCTGGGGCCGATTCCGCGCGCGCTGACGGCTTTCGACGACCGCGCCACGCCCCAGCTGGCGGCGCTGCTCGACCACGAAAGCCCTGACGCGCGCCTCTACGCGGTGTTGCTGGCCAGCGATCGAGTGCGACCGGAGCTTTTGTGGCCGCTCTACGAGCGTCTCTACGATGCTGACGGCACGGTGCGGCGGGTCGTTTCGGAGATTCTGCCCCACTTTCGCAACGTGGCCGGTTTCGACCAGGTGCGCGAAGCCCTGCGGCAAAAGGTAGGCGACGACGGCCAGGCCATGCAGCACCGGCTGTCGGCGTTGGAAGCGCTCAGCACGCTGCGCGACGCCGGCAGTGCCGCGCTGCTGGTGGGGCTGTCGAGCCATCGCGAAAGGCAGCTCTCGATCCCCGCCCATCGAGCGCTGGTGGCCATCAGCGGCCACGACTTCGGCAACTCGGCACGAAAATGGCGCGCGTGGCTGGCCAAGAGCTCGGGTCGGCATCGCACCGAATGGCTCATCGACGGCCTATCCCAACCCGACGAGAGGGTGCGTGCCATCGCCAGCGCCGAGCTGCAGAAGATGACCCAGGTTTACTACGGCTTCGTGCCCGGAGCTCCACGTCGCGAGCGCGAGTTGGCCCAGCGCCGCTACCGCGAGTGGTGGAGCACCCAGGGCAAGGCCCAATTCGGCGTGCGCTAGATCCAGGGCAGAACGGTGGCGCCCGTCCGTTGCGGCGCGCAGTGCCGGCTAAGGCAGCGCGGTCCCGGTGAGGTCCCTAATCGCCCAGGGGATTGTCCAGGATGTCCGAGATCACCCCTTCGCCCGGCGGGGGCTGCTCGGGCTGGGCTTCGGGGGCTGCGGCCTTGGGCTGCTGGGGCTTGGCTGCCGGGCTTTCCGCGGGCTTGGCCGGTGGGGCCTGAGCTTCGCTGTCGGGGGTGGCGGAGGGCTCGGCTTTGGTCTCGGGCGCCAGGGCCTGGTCGGGCGGCAGTGGGCGCTTGCTGACGATGCGGGTCTTGGATTTGGCCGCGGGCTTGGCTTTCGGTTTGGCACGGTCCATGCGCGCCAGGGCGGCCTTGGCGGTGGGGTTGCCCGGCTCCAGGTTCAAGACGTTCTTGTAGCGGGCGCGGGCCTCGTCGAACTTGCGGGCGGCACGCAAGGCATTGGCCAACTGAAGGTTGAGGTCCACATTGTACGGAGCGATCGCCAGCGCGCGCTCGAAAGCCGGGATGGCGCGGCCGGGTTGACTCAGGGCCAAGTACGACTTGCCCACCTTCAGATGAACTTGGGGATCGTTGGGCATCTGTTGGGCGGCGCGCTCGTAGGTGGCTGCGGCCGAGAGGTAGGACTTGCGCTCGAAGTAGGTATCGCCCTGGCGCATCAGATCCGGTGCGGCCTGGGTTGCGGGGGCAGCTTGGGGCTGGGCGGGCGCGGCGCCAGCGGTGGCCGATGGCGTGGCGGCGGCTCCCATGCGCTGGGCTTCAGCCAGCAGCGCCATCAACTCCTGGGAGTTGGGCACCAACTGCAGTGCGGCCTGTAGGGCTTGGGCTGCGCCGGGACCATCGCCGAGCTTCATGCGCGCCCGGCCCAAACCGGCCAGGGGTACCGGATCGCTCGGCGCCTGTTCGGCGGCCTGCTGATAGAGCATGGCGGCCTGGGCGTAGTCGCCGGAGCCGAAGGCCGTGCGGGCGGCCACGAGGGGGCCGCTCGAAGTGGCCAGCGAGGTTTGGGTGGCGGCGGCGCGCAGGGCGGCGCATTCGGTTTCGGCCAACTTGAACTCGCTGACGCAGAAGCCGATGGCGTCGGGGGCGGCGAAGAGGGCTGGGAGCAGTTCGGCGTCGAGGCCGCGATAGAGGCGCAGCATGACCTGGGAGTGTCGCTGCTGGTATTCCTGGGGCGTGGCGCCGGGACCGCTGGCGCCGAAGAGCACATAGCCGACGGCCTGGCGCGTTCGGTCATAGTCGGAGCCGCCGCGGGAGGCATTGGCCTGCAGGCCGCTCGAGACCTGGTTGGTGATGGCGATGGCGTAGCCCGCTTGCAGGCCTCCGTATTGCATCAGGCGTTTGACCACCGCGGGGTCGGCCTGTTGGTTGCCATCGCTCCCGGTTGAACGGACCAAACAGCCGCTGCCGAATGTGCAAGCGGCCATCAACCAGACGAAGTGAGCGTTCCGCACGTGGGATTCTCCTCGGACCTTACCGACGCGACGCCGACGAAACTACACCGAAGCTGCACGGGGGTGCCAGCAAACGGTCGCCCGAGCGGGTCAGTCGAGGCGGCCAAGTCGAGCGAGCAGCAGGCTGGCGGCGGCCACCGCAGCGGTCTCGAAGCGCAGGATCGACGGGCCGAGGCCGGCGACCTCGAAGCCCTGCTGGCAGAGGGCTTGGACTTCGGCGGCCTCGAGGCCGCCCTCGGGCCCGATCACGGCCCAGGTGGACCGGGGGGCGGGCGCCGCGTCGCCTTGCCAGGGGCCGGCTGTTTCGCTGCGCTCCCAGAAAACGAGGCGCTCGCTGTTGGATGGGGCGCGGCTGGCCACGGCGGCGAGATTGTCGGCAGCGTGGATGGTCGGGGCGTAGAGCTGACCTGACTGGGCACAGGCTTCGAAGGCGATGCGCTGCAGGCGTGCGACGCGCTCGGCGGCGGCGCGGGGGGCCGCGGGCGCGGGGACAGAACGCTGGCATTGGGCCAGGTGCAGCCCGGCGACACCTAATTCGGTGCACATGCGCGCCACCATCTCCAGCTTGCTGGCCTTGGGCAGCCCGAGGATCAGGTGCAGCGCCGGTTGGGGGGGAGGACTTTGGAAGCGCTGCTGCAGCAGAGCCTGGGTCTGGGCTCGGGTGCCGGCCTGGAGCCGCGCCGGGCCATGGGTGCCGGCGCCGTCGAAGAGCGTAACCGCGGCGCCGGGCGACAGGCGCAGGACGCGGGCGTGGCGGGCGCTGATCTCCGGCAGGGACACGAGTTCGCCCGGGCTCGGTAGCTCGGGCACCCAAAGCCGAGGCGGCGACGGCTCAGTCAATGCCAGCCCCTGCCGCCAGGGAAACGCGGAAAAAGCTGCCAGGACGTTTTCGCGGCCGGTTTTCGCGGTGGGCTAACAGCCCCAGAAAAAGCTGCCAGGACGTTTTCGCGAGTGGGAAAAGCGGGTGGAAAAAGCCGCGGAAAAAGCTGCCAGGACGTTTTCGCGGCCGGTTTTCGCGGTGGGCTAACAGCCCCGGAAAAAGCTGCCAGGACGTTTTCGCGAGCGGGAAAAGCGGGTGGAAAAAGCCGCGGAAAAAGCTGCCAGGACGTTTTCGCGGTGGGCTAACCATCGGTGGGCTCGGCGTCGGATAGGAGCAGGGCGAGCCAGGTGCCTTCCTGGGCTTGCCAGGTGGTTTTCAGGGGGGCGAAGGCTTGCTGGACGCGTTCGCCTTCGCCCTCAAGGATGCCGCTGAGCAGCAGTTGGCCGCCGGGTTCGAGGCGCTCGCGCAGGCTGGTGGCCAGCGGGAGCAGGAATCGGGTTTCCAGGTTGGCGACGACCAGGGGGTAGCGCGCGTGGAGGCTTTCGAGCGCTTCCCCGTCGACTTCGATGGCGGCGCGCACGCCGTTGGCTGCGGCGTTTTCTGCGGTCGCGGCGATGGCGCTGGGGTCGATGTCGATGGCTCGTACGTGGGCGACCCCGAGGCGCGCAGCGGCGATCGAGAGGATGCCGCTGCCGCAGCCGACGTCGAGCATGCGCGCGATGTGCCCGATGCCGCGCGCCTGCAGGCGCTGCTCGATGGCACTCAGGCACAGGCGCGTGGTTTCGTGGGTGCCGGTGCCGAAGGCATGGCCGGGGTCGATGGTGATGGCCAGGTCGTCGGCCCGGGCCTCGAAGCCGGGCCGCGGTTGACTCGGCCAGGGCGGCTGCACCACCAGGCGCACACCGACGCGGCTGGGCCGAAAGTGGGCCCGCCAGCCGTCGCGCCAGTCGTCGCCGACGACGAAGTCGAGCTGGGCCTGGCAGTCGCCCAGGCCGCTGGCGTTCCCCAGTTCGGCCAGGGCCGCCCGGGCGCCGTCTTCGTCGGCGAAGGAAGCCAGTAGGGTGACGTGGCCGCTGGCTTCGCGGGTCGGGGCCGTCAGGGTGGTGGCGTCGCGCTGCTCGACGCCGAGCGCGCCCAGCTCGAAGAGTTCGAGGCTGGCCAGTTCGGCCTGCGCTTCGGGAACCAGCAGACTCAGGTGGGGATAGCGGGGCGGCGGGGACAGGGGCATGGGCGTGTCTATTGTTGACTCCACAGCAGCAGGTACAGCAGGGCCGCGAAAATCCAAAGCGCTGCCAGGCGGCGGAGGTCCGGTTTGAGCAGGGCTGCAGCCGGCGTCAGCGGTGGTAGCAGTGTGGCCAGGATGCGCCAGGCCGGCGATAGGCCGGCGTGCCGCACCACGCGCCACCACAGCCAGGGGTGGACCGCGACCCACAGGGCCCCGACCACGATCATCGTCAGCAGCAATGCGGCGTCGCGCGACACCGGCGCAATGTAGCGCCTCCGGAGCGTTGCCACGTCGCATCTGTGGCAATTTTACCTGCCGCTCAGGCGCCGGCGCCGGGGCCGCGGTGCCGGGTCGGGTGGCCGCCGCCGGCTTTGCACATCACGGGCCGGGTTCGGATATCCGCCATGACGCCGGCGCCTGCAGTGGCGCGCGCTCAAAGCGGCTGCGCTGCGTGCCCGCCGCTGCCCGTTTGGGCCGCTGGATGCGTGAATTCGGCAAAGATCCGGGCTAGCCTCCGCGCCCATGGGCGAGATTCGCATCGGTCTTCTCGGCTGTGGCGTTGTGGGCCAGGGCGTGATGGCTTTGCTTTCCGAGCACGCCGCTTCCATCGAGGCGCGCCTGGGAACGCGTCTTTCGGTTTCGGCGGTTGCCGTGCGCGATCTGGAGCGCGATCGGGGGCCCCACGTGCCGGCGCAGCTGCTGACTCGCGAGGTCGAACGCGTCGTGGAGGCGGCCGACGTGGACATCGCGGTGGAGCTGATGGGCGGCCTCGACCCGGCCGGCGACTACGTCCAGCGCGCCCTGGCCGCCGGCAAGTCGGTGGTGACGGCCAATAAGGCGCTGATCGCCGACCGCGGACACGCCCTGATCGAGCAGGCGGAGGGCGCCGGCTGCGATCTCTACTTCGAGGCGGCCGTGGCCGGCGGTGTGCCGGTGCTGCGCGTTCTGCGCGAGGCGCTCGCCTCCGATCGCGTCACGGCCCTGCGCGGTATCATCAACGGTACGAGCAACTACATCCTGTCCCGGATGCAGTCCGAGGGCATGGAGTTCGCCCAGGCCCTGGCTGAGGCACAGGCGGCGGGTTACGCCGAGGCCGATCCGACGCTCGACGTGGGCGGCGGCGACGCGGCCCACAAGCTGCTGATCCTGGCGACACTGGCTTTTGGCAAGCGCATCGCGCTCGATAGCGTCGCTACCGAGGGCATCGACCGGGTTGCTGCCCTGGACATCGAGTTCGCCCGCCGTTTCGGCTATGTGATCAAGCCCCTGTCCATCGCCCGCCAGCTCGAGGGCGACGCGCTGGAGCTGCGCGTGCATCCGGCCCTGGTCGACCGCCGCGATCCGCTGGCCCACATGGATGGCGCCCTCAACGCGGTTCAGATCGAGGGCGCGGGGGTGGGTCCCTGTTTGCTCTCCGGTCTGGGCGCCGGGTCGCTGCCGACGGCGGTGAGCGTGCTGAGCGACATCATCGATGTGGCGCGTAATCATCTCTGCGATGGGCGCGGTCGGGTGCCGGCGCGGGCCTTTGCGGGCGCCAGCCTGGGGCAGGCCAGCGCCCGCGACATGGCCGAGCATCACGGCCGCTATTACCTGCGGTTTTCGGTACGCGATCAGAGCGGTGTGCTGGGTCAGCTGGCCACCGCCCTGGGCGCCCGCGACGTCAGCATCGAGCAAATGGTCCAGGAGGGACGCGGCGCCGAGCAGCCGGTTTCGGTCGTGCTGCTGACCCATCCGGCGCGTGAGGGCGATGTGCGCGCCGCCCTGGCGGAGATCGACGCCTTCGACGTCGTGGTCGAGCCCACCTGCGTGCTGCGGATCGAGGAGTAGGCGCGGTGGCTGGCGATGCGACAGAGGACCTGACCGGAATCGGCGAGCTTCAAGCGCTGCTCGGTCGCGGCGCGGGCTTCGAGGGCAAGCTGAGCTTCGAGGGCCGGGTGCGCATCGATGGTCAGCTACGTGGCGAGGTTTTCAGCGACGGGATTCTGATCCTGGGTCCGTCGGCCGACGTCGACGCCGTCATCGATGTGGGCACCCTGATCGTGCGCGGTGGCCGGCTGCGCGGGGAGGTGGTGGCGCGCCATTCGGTGGAGCTGCACGCGCCGGCGCGCGTGGTGGGTACCATCCGCACCCGTCAGATCTACATCGACAAGGGGGCGGTGCTCGACGGCGAGTGCAAGATGCTCGAGGGTGAGCGCCCGCTGCCGGTGGAGGTGGGGGTGGATCAGGCCGAAGGGAGCGCGCCGGGCGCGCCCGCCGATGGCGGTGAGCTGGCGCCGGGCGAGGTCCGGAGCGGTGGCGTGGAGGGCGAGCGCTCGCGCTGATCGTGGGCAGCGAGCGTTTCAATCCCCGATCAGTTGTTCGATCCGCTCCACCAGGGTCGCGGGGTCGAAGGGCTTTTCGATGTGACCGCGGAAGCCGGCGTTGCGGGCATCGCGCAGCAGGGTCGGGGTCACGTGTCCGGTGTAGAGCACCAGGGGCAGCGCTGGGGCCTGCTCGATCAGGGCGCGGCCCAGCTCGATGCCGCTGAGTTCGGGCATGTTGTGGTCGAGCAGGGCCAGGTCGTAGCGCCCTGGCTGTTGTCTAAAGGTGGTCAGGGCTTTGAGGGGCGAGAGGAAAGTTTCCACCTCGTAGCCGGTGCGGCGCAAGAGGCGCGCGGCGGCGGTGGCGACGCTGGGTTCGTCGTCCACCAGGAGCACGCGCCGGGCGCGAATGCGGGCAAGGCGGGGTGCTGGGCTGGGGCTGGGTCTTCGCACGGGCGCTTCGCTTCGCGGTAAGAAGATGCGGAACTCGGTGCCGCGGCCCAGCTCCGTCCGTACGTCAAGGGCGCCGCCGTGGGCGCGCACGATGCCGTGGGCCATGGCCAGGCCGAAACCGGTGCCCTGGCCGGGACCCTTGGTGGTGAAGAAGGGATCGAAGATGCGTGGCAGGACCTCGGGAGCGATGCCGCGACCGTCGTCGCGTACCGCGATCACGCAATACTGGCCGTGCGGTAGGTCCGGGGGCGGCGGAGGTGTCCCGTCGTCACCTGCCCGGGGATGCAGCTCCAGCTCGAGCGTGCCGCCGCCCTGGCTGGTCAATTCCTGGTGTGCGTTGATGCAGATGTTGAGCAGGACTTGATGCAGCTGCCCGGGATCGCCCTGCAGCAGGACGGGACTGGTGTCGATGCGCGCGCGCATGTTCACGCCGGCCGACAGCGAGGGTCGTAGCAGACGCGCGACCTCGTCGAGCACGCCGTTGATCAGCACTTCTTCGCGGTGTTCGGTCTCGCCGCCCCGGAGGCTGAGGATGCGCCGCACCAGCTCGCGGCCGCGGCGCGCGGCGGCTCGGATTTCATTGAGCATGGCGGCGTGCTCGTCGGCGGGCAGCGTGGGATCGGCCAGGAGGTCGACGTAGGTCAGCATCGGGACCAGGAGGTTGTTGAAGTCGTGGGCGATGCCCCCGGCCAGGGTGCCCACGGCGTCCAGGGTTTCGGCCAGGCGCAGCCGGCGTGCCAGCTCCTGGCGTTCGGCTTCGGCGCGTTTGCGCTCGCTGATGTCGGTGACGGTGCCGACGAAGCCGTGGGTTTGTCCGCGGCTATCGGTTTCGGCTACGAGCTGGCCGTAGACATGGGTGATACGGCCATCGGGAGCGCGCAGTCGATACTCGGCAGCGAAGTGGCTGCTGTGCTTCACGCAAGCGTCGAATTGCCGCATGACCTCTTGGCGGTCGTCGGGGTGGATGGCCTGGGACCAGTGGCTGCCCTGGGCCTGTTCGGCGTCGCTGCCCGCGATTTCGCAAAAGCGTTCGTTGACGTAGAGACAGCTTCCGTCGGCGTCGGCCAGAAAGGTTCCCACGGGGCTGAGGCGGGCGAGGGTGCGAAATCGCCGCTCGCTCTCCTCGAGCGCGGTTTCTGCCAGCACGCGATCGGTGATGTCGCGCATGGTGCCGATGCGCTGGATGGGCCGGCCGCGTTCGTCTAGGCGCGTTTCGCTGTGGCCTTCGATGTGGCGGGTCTTGCCGTCGTGGTCGATGAAGCGGTAGCGCAGGGCCGGAAGGCGCGCCTGGGCGCGATGGATGAAGGCCTCGCGGTCGTCGGGGTGGACGCGTGCGACGTACTCGTCCAGACGCAGGCTTCGGTCGTGGGCAAAGCCGGTGATGCGGCGGGCTTCGGCCGAGAGGTGGATGCGATCGTCGTCGGTGTTGTGCTCCCAGAAGCCGATGCGGGCGATGCGCAGGGCCTCGGCGATGCGGCTCGGGTCGAACTCCTGCGCTTCGCGGGTTTCGGTCTCGGCGTCGGGCGCCGCTTGGGTGGCAGCGGGCACGGCGGCCGCGGGCTCGGAGGCCCGGGCGTGGGAGGGGAGAGACTCGGAACTGCGCGGCCGTTGGGGGTCAGCCATGGTGCGCCTGGGCAGGTCGGGGGTGGGATGGGCGCTGGGGCGCCAGTGCAGTGTTACTGCCGTCGTCCCGTCAGCGCAAAAAGCTCCGCGGCCGGGGAAGTGATTTTTTCGCGGGTGCGAAGGCCAGAATCAGGTCAGGCGGTTGAAGTCGCGCAGGGTCTCTTCGCGCCTGCAGTGGTGCTGCAGGCGACCGTCGAGGGAGGCCTTGATTCCACGGAAGTCGGGGCATTGCCCGCAGGTCGACAGCGGGGTCACGCCGGCGCTGCGTCTGCAGTAAATCGCCAGCCGCAGTTCGAGACTCTGGACCCCGTCGTGGTCTTGCTGCAGCGGCCGGATGGGACTCGCACCCAGGGCGGCCAGGGGCGCCACGAGGGTGCCTGGGTTCGGTTGCCCTGTAGCATCAGGCTCGTCGTAGTTCATTTGGGACCTCGCGGCGCACCGAGCGGGCGGAGGGGCGCGTTGGATGTGTTCTGGACTCGACTTTGGGGGTCTGTGGCAGCTGATCGCGCAGGACGGGCTTTTTCAGGGCGCTTGGTCCCACGCATAAAGCGTGGCGCTCCATAAGGGAGGGCAAAGCGCCCTGAAACGCGCTCAACGAGCGAGGACTGCCAGAAATTACCAACGGCGAGTTCAAATAGCCTAGATAATTACAACTAGCCTGTCGAGGTGGAATTCGGCCATTGGGGTCGGGTTATACCCCAAGATGGGGATAAAAAGGGGGAAGGCCTGGTCTCCCCCGGCGTCAGCGCCCCTGGAAGCTCGGGCGCCGGCCTTTCAGGTAGGCGGCCATGGCGTTGCGGGCGTCTTCGGTGCCCATGACCGACTGGAATTCCCGTTGCTCGAGGGCCAGCGCCTGGCGCAGGGGCATGTCCTGGCCCTGGCGGATGGCGCGCTTGGCGGCCGCCAGGGCCAGCGGTGCGCGCGCGGCCAGATCGTCGACGAAGGCGCCCAGTTCGCGCTCAAAGTCGGCGTCGGCGAAGACGCGGTGGACCAGGCCCAGCTCCAAAGCCTGGCTGGGGCGCAGCAATTGGGCGTGGAGGATCAGGTCCAGGGCGCGGGCGCTGCCCAGCAGCCGCGTCAGGCGCTGGGTGCCACCGGCGCCGGGGATGATGCCGACGGTGGTCTCGGGCAGGCCCAGCACATGGGTGCCGTCGCGCAGCAGGCGGAAGTCGCAGCCGAGGGCCAGCTCGAGGCCGCCGCCCATGGCCAGGCCGTCGATGGCGGCCACGGTGATCAGGTCGAGCTGCTCGAGGCCGACGATCAGCTGATGCAGTTCGTGTAGTTGTTCGGTGTCGGCGGTTTCGGCGGTCCCGCTGGGCGCGTGGGCCGCCGGCGGCTGCGAGGCGGCGCTGCGCTCGGCGGCCGCCGACAGCTCGCCCACCTCGTAGTGGGTGATGAACACGCCCGGGGTGGCGCTGCGCAGGACCAGCACGCGCGTGTCCACAGCGAGGCGGCCGAGGGCTTTGGTCATGGCGCCTACCATGGTCGCCGTCAGCGTGTGTCGCGGCGGGTTTTGGAAGCGCAGGTAGGCGATCTGTCCGGCTTGCTCGAGAGTGATGGCGTTGTCAGGCATGATCCGTATCAGCTCGCGAAAAATGAGACGTAGGCCCAGACGGCGGCGCCGCAGAAAAGCATGGCGTCGCTGCGATCGAGGATGCCTCCGTGTCCTGGCAGGATGTTGCCGCTGTCCTTGATGCCGACGCTGCGTTTGATCAGGGACTCGCACAGGTCGCCGGCCTGGCCCAGGGCGGTGGCGACCAGGGCCAGCAGCACCGCATGGAGCAGGGGCAGAACCGGCAGAAACCAGAAGTGGGCCAGCAGGCCGCTGAGCACGCCGCCAGCCAGGCCTCCCAGGGAGCCCTCGATGGTCTTCTTGGGCGAGACCACGGGCGAGAGTTTGCGTTTGCCGATGGCGCGGCCGACGAAGTAGCCGGCGGTGTCGCTGATGAAGCTGAAGAGCAGGGCCAGCACCACCCAGGAGCCGCCGTGGTCGCGGCGGAAGAGCAGGATCAGGGCGCCGAAGAGGGTGCCGAGGTAAAGTGGGCCGGCGATGGACCAGGCCAATCGGGCGGCGGCGCCTTCCATGGGCTCGGGCCGCGCCAGGTTGGCGAGCATACCGCCGCAGACCAGGGCCATCAGCAGCAGGGGAAAGTGGGCGGCGGCGGCGGGCAGGGCGGTGGCGCTGATCACACCCAGGGTCGCCACGAGATTCCACAGGCGCACGCCCAGGTGCTGGGGGCTCGCCATGGCCGACAGTTCCCAGGCGCCGAGTAGACAGACCAGGGTGGTGACCGCGGGAAAGCCCCAGGCGGGGCCCAGGTATAGGAGCCACAGCAGCAGCGGCGCCGCCACCGCCGCGGTGGCCAAACGCAGGAAGAGGTTGCTTTTGGGTCGGGGCGATTCTGCCATGGGCCCTCGGCACGGCGCTTGCGCGCATGGGCGACTCCGGCGGCGGGTGGAGCGCGTCGGGGCGGACAATAGCGATCGCGAACGCGGGCGGCCACCCCTGATCGCACCGTGGGTGCGGTGCCCGTGGCGATCGTGGTTATCTTGATCCTGCAAGCCGGATTTGCGCGGATTTGCGCGGCGCTGTCGTTAAGAGGCAGGCGGCTTCGTGCGCGATCCGCGGTAGGCTGGAAGGAACGGACGGCGTGCAGACGACGATGGCGGAAAAGGACCTCTACCAAATCCTCGGCGTGAGCCGCTCGGCCAGCGAGCAGGAAATCCGCAAGGCCTACCGGGAGCTGGCGCGCAAGTACCACCCGGACCGCAATCCGGACGATCCGCAAGCCGAGGACCGGTTTAAGGAGGCGTCCTATGCCTCCGAAGTCCTGCTAAATGCGAAAAAACGTAAATTATATGATGAGTTTGGAGAACTAGGATTAAGAGAGGGCTTCAATCCCGAGGCCTACCGCAATTATGCCCGTGGTGCGGGAGCAGGCGGGGGCTTTGGCAACCTGGAGGATCTGCTGGGGCAGATGGGTATCGGCGGGCGCGGCGCGCGGCGGGGCGGGGGCTTCGCGGATCTCTTTGGCAACGAGGTGATGGACTCCATCTTCGGGCGCGGTGGCCGCGCGGCGGGGGCGCCGGCGAACCAAGCGCGAGAGGTGGTGAGTGACATCAGTATCGACTTCGCCGAAGCGGTGCGGGGCGTGGAAAAGGAACTCAGCCTGGCGGTGCCGGGCGAAGCGACACAAAAGCTGAACGTGCGCATTCCCGCCGGCGTCAAGGATGGGGGCCGCGTGCGGCTGCGGGGCAAGGGGCTCCGGGGCGGCGACATCGTGCTGCGCGTTCACGTGAAACCCCATCCCCATTTCCGGCGCGAGGACGACGACCTGCTGCTCGAACTGCCGATTTCGGTGGGTGAGGCCTACCGGGGCGGGAAGGTGGAGGTGCCCACACCCGAGGGCGCTGTGACGTTGACGATCCCCAAGGGCGTTCGCGGGGGCGCCAAGCTTCGGCTCAAGGGGCGCGGGGTGCGGCGGGGTAAGGCTGTCGGCGATCTGCTGGTGCAGGTGCGGGTGGTGATGCCCGACGGCGAGGGCGCCGAGCTTGATTCGGCGGTGGAAACCCTGGAGGCGGCCTACTCGACACCGCTGCGGGCGGGCCTGCGCTTCTGAGCGGCTGGCGGCTGCGGGCGGGTGCTCCCGGCGGTGGTTGTTTGGGGCAGGCTCGGGGGTGATCGGGGCCTGCGTCCCTGGCGAGAAGCGTGAGTCCGGCCGGCGTGCGGTCTTTCACGTGAAACTGGGTGGCAGGGCCGCGCACGGTCGGCGGAGGCGGCGCGATGCCCCTCTGTACGGCAGGGGTCGGCGATTGGGGGGTGCACGCCAAACTCAGCGGGCGTGCGTGGTGCTGGCGATGATCCAGGCGCGGCTCGGGAGGCGGCGGAGGCGCGAACGGCCTCGCGCGGGGGCCGGAAGCCGGCGTTCCGATTGCATCACGTGGCACCGGATGACAACGCGTGGCCAGCGGTGTCGTTTCACGTGAAACAGCGGTCAGGCCGGGGCGCTGTTTCACGTGACACAGGGACTCGGTCCCCGGACCCCCGGACCCACGGCACCACCACACGGCACAGCCAGGCGGCCAGAAGTGGGCCGCTGGCATTTCACCCCAGTCCGGACCCCGGCGCAAAAAAACCGCAAACGCACACCCGTCCCAACCCCGCGGTCAATCCCCCAGCTCCCCGATCACGCCCACCCAAACCCTGCGCCCCGGCAGCGGACGGCTCAGCACATCCGTACCCCTTCGATCCGAGTAGTTGTCCACGCGGCCGAAGAGCTGTAGCCCGCCGTCCAGCAGGCTTGCGCCGAGGCCCGCATCGAGCTCGATCCGCGACGGCAAGAACCCGCGCTCGCCCTCGTTCACGTAGAAGAAATCCACCACCGTCGCCTCGTGAAAAACGAAGAGCCCCAGCGCCTGCCCCCGCAGCAACCACAGCTCGCCCCGCCCGTGCAGGTTCAAGGCCGGCCGCATCGGAAGCCGCTGACCATTCACGTCCCGCGCGTCCATCCACGTCGCCGCCGCCTGCAGGCTGAGACGCTCCCACAGCCAACCACGGAGGCCCGCCTCCAGGCCCAGGATCCGGGCTTCTGCCACATTATCCGGCCGCACCGTCCACTGGGAGGTCGGCAGCAGCACGATCAGGTCCTCGATCCAAAGTCCAAAGCCCCGCAGCTCCAGCTGCCCCCGCAGCCCGGCGCCGCGACCCCTGTACACCAGACCCAGTTCGCTCGAGACCGAGGCTTCCGGTCGCAGGCGCAGGTTCGCCTCACGCGTCGCCCGATCTCCGAACAGCTCTGCGATCGAGGGCAGCCGCCGCCCGCTGCCCACCGATGCCGACAGCGACAATCCTGGTGCCAGAGAAAACGCCGCCCCCAGGCGCCGTGTCCAGCTCTCTTGATCCCGATGGGCCCGCACCTCTTCGACCCCCTGCCTGCCCCGCAGCTCGGACACGTTCAGCTCCCCCCGCGCGCTGCCGCGCAGCTCCGCCGCTCGCCCCAAGATGCGTCCGAAGAGGCGCAGCTCCGCTCCGGCCGCCGCGCTTCGCCGCTCCGACGACCGCGGCGGCGAAGAAAACTCCAGCGGGTTTTCCGGATCCCGCTGTTCCTGCGACAGCGTCCCCACCAGCGTGCCCTCCATCCAACGCAGCAACCGATAGGAGCCGGCCCCCCGCAGCTGCAGCCGCCAAAGAGCGTCGTCGCTGGCCACGGGGTTGCCCACACCCAACTCCGGCACGCGATCATAGAGTTGGTCGCGCGCATGGACCGCGCTGGCCGTCAGCTCAAGCCGCTGCCGCCGTTCGCCATCCCCGTCCCGCGCTTGCTGCCGGTATTGCACGGCCAACAGGCCCCGAACCAGCTTCCGGTGAACCTCCTCGGAGGGCTGCGCCAGCGGCCCCGGCACACCTTGCAAGCGCCCGTGGGCCATGCCCAGCACCGAAAGCCGCCCCGGGCCCAACCCAACGCTGCCATGACCCAATCCACTGGCCTGTTCGATTCCCGCGTTGCGCTGGCGCGCAATCCGATCGTCTTTCTCCACGAAGCGCGTGGTGCCGTCGTCGAGGTAGGGATAGTCGTCGTCGCTGCGGGCCAGGCCCACGTGGGAAAAAAAGCGCGGTCCGTGCCCTTCCTCCCCCGCCACCTCGCTGCTGGCCCCCAAGGACACGGCCCCGAACGAACCCGCGCTCGCCTGAACCCGCGCGCGCCGGCGCCGCGCGCTGCCCGGAATCAGCCGCAGCACTCCCCCGACCGCGCCCTGATCGAACCACAGCGGAACGCCCCCGCGATAGACCACCAGCCGATCGAACAGCTCAGGCGGCAAGGTGCCAAGGTCGAAGGCGCCGCCATCCGGTGAAGTCACCGCGATGGTGTCGATCAGCACGGCCGTATGGTCGAGTTCCGCACCGCGCAAGGACAGTCCCGAAAACCCTCCCAGCCCCCCCGCGCTACGCACCCGCGTGCCCGGAAGTTCCAGCACCGCACTGCCCAGATCCGCAACCGGCGTCGGCCGTTCGCGCAGCGGCACCCCGCTGGCGGCGGCGCTGGCGTCCTCGTCGTCAGTCGCCGCGATGCGGCCCGGCACCGTCGCCGTGGCCGACAGCGGCTCCTCCGCCATCGTCCCCGGCGCCACCCACAACCCGAGTACCAGCAACACACCCGGCCTGAAACGCGCGCAAACCATCGCCAGCAGCCCCGGCCGGCATGGCCGCTACCACAGGCAGCGACCCCGGCGGCGGGCCCGCATCTTGGCTGCATTCGAAGCGCGGCGGTACCTCAAAGCACCGCGCTGGCGCTCAATTCAGCTCGGCGGGATCGACGTGATGGGGATGGCCGTGTTCGCGCTCATCCTCGGTGGCATCCCGGATCGACAGCACCTCGACCTCGAAGTGCAGCGTCATGCCGGCCAGTGGATGGTTTACATCCACATATACCGTCTCCTCCTCGATGCCGACCACGAACAGCTCCATCTCCTCGCCATCCTCGTCCTCGACATCAAAGGGCAGGCCCAGCTCGAGCTCGATTTCCGGCGGAAAGGCGTCGCGGGGCAGCGGTTGCGGGCCTGGACCCTGGCGCGGACCGTAGCCCTGCTCCGGCGGAATCACGGCGGTGATCGCATCACCCTCCGAGCAGCCCTCGAGCGCCTGCTCCAACCCGGCGACGACGTTACCGGCGCCGTGTAGATAGTAGAGAGGGTCGTCGGCGTCGCACCCATCGATGGCTTCGCCGTCGTCGTCTCTCAATACGAAGGCAATGCCCACGACCTTGTGATCACTCACACGTTCGGTGCCCATGCCCTCCACTGTAGCTCGCTTCGCCGCTCCGCGCGTACTAATTGGCCCCATAAGAGGAAGACAAAAAGGGCCGCGCCACCGATCGCGGGGGGAGGGGGACACCCCGTTTTCGACCAGCGCGCGGCCGGCGCGAGCAGCGAGGCGCGGTCGGCGGGGGAAACCTCCCGCGCGCTGCGTCACGCACCCACAATATGAATCATCAATGAAACAGCGCAAGCCCTGGACCCCACAAAATTATCTTCGGGGCCGCCGATTTTTCTTCGACGGAATCCGAAGGGCCCCGCGTTTAAAGACCTGAAACGAACGCAGGAGAGCCCCCTATGAACACGACCTTCACCATTGCCGTCATCGCCACCATGCTCGCCGCGCCCGCGGCCCTGGCCCATCCCCGCGTGGCCCAAGGGGCCAAAGCGCGCTTCGAGCAACTCGACACCGACAACAGCGGCGACGTCACCCTGAAGGAGCTGCGCGCCGGAATCGGGCGCCGCCTGAGCAAGCTCGACACAAATCACGATGGTCGTGTCACCCGCGAAGAGACCAGGACCCATCGCGAGCAGAAGCGCAAAGAGCGAGCAGCTCGGCGCGAGGTCCACAAGAGCGAGCGCGGCAAGCGCTTCGAAGCCATGCTCAAGAAGAAGGACCGGGACGGCGATGGCAAGCTCAGCCGCGCCGAGCTGTCGCGGATGCCCGACGAGCGCTTCGCGGCCATCGACAAAAACCGCGACCGCGCCCTGAGCATCGAAGAGCTGCGCGCCGCGCGCGCCCAGCGCACGACCGACTTCAGCGCGCGCCACGAAAAGCGCAAGGAAAGGCACGAGAAGTTCCGAGCCGCCCACGCTGAAATGCGCTTCGAGCGCCTCGACAGCGACCGCGACGGTGCCATCGAGTCGCCCGAAATCGACGCCCACGCCAAGCGCCGATTCGAGCGTTTGGACACCGACGACAGCGGTGCCCTGAGCAAGCAGGAGCTGCGGGCCCGCAAGCGCCACGGCTGGCATCGCGGTGAAGGTGGCGCCAAGAACAAGGGTGAGCACAAGGGCAAGCACAAGGGCAAGCACGAGGACAAGCACAAGGGCAAGCGCGGCGTCGAAAGCCTCGGCCAGGCCGGAGCCGCTGGTTGAGCGCCCTGCCCGCGAGCGTCGCGGCCCTCGCGCGCCGGCAGCCACGGCTGCCACGTCCGTGCCCTGCGGCGGGATCTGGCGGCCGTGCTGCCTTGCGCCCGAGCCCCCAGCTTCCGCTAAGCTGGGCGCGCGCCCAACGCGGCTCCGACCCCATGCAGCGCGAGACGGAAAGCGAGCTGATGCAGCGGGTGGCCGCCGGCGATACCCGGGCCTATCGCACCCTGAGCGATCACTTCCTGGACAAGATCGTCGCCCACGGCGCGCGCCTGCTGGGAGATCCCGCTGAAGCCGAAGAGGTGGCCCAGGAAACCTTCCTCCGGCTGTGGCAGGGCGCGGCACGCTGGCGTCCCGAAGCGCGCCTGAGCACCTGGCTCTTCAAAGTCGCCCAGCGCCTCTGCATCGACCGCCTGCGCCGCCGGCGCGAAGTCGGCCCCGACGCCATCGATCGCCAAGAAGCCGGCGACCGACCCAGTGCCCTCTTGATGCGCAAACAGCTGGCCGAGCGCGTTTCACAAGCCCTGCTCGCGCTACCCGAGCGCCAGCGCGCGGCCATCTCCCTGGCCCACTACGAAGGCATGACCAACCCCGAAGTCGCCGAAGTGCTCGAAATCAGCGTCGAAGCCGTGGAATCGCTGCTGGCCCGCGCCCGCAGAAGCCTGCGCAGCTCCCTGTCCAAGTATTACAGCCAAGAGTGAAGGGACTTTGACCATGGATACCATGGATATCATGGACAACTCCAAGTTAACGCTCGGAATCCAGATCCACGGCGCCGACCTCTCGCGCTGGCCCGAGCCCCTGGCAGAGCAGGCCCGGGCCTGGCTCCGGAAGAACGAAGGTGCCCGCCACATCCTGGCCGAGGCACAGGCGTTCGAAGCCCTCCTCGACCAAGCGCCTGGCCACCGCCCATCGCCGGCCCTGCGCCGCGCCGTTGCCGAAATCCCGCTGCGTCATCCGCCCGAAACGGCCACACCGCGCCTGCCCTTCTTCCTCGCCAGCCTCCTGCGCGGCGCCCTCTCTGCGGCCTTCGTCCTGTTGGTCGGCATCACCGCTGGATGGCTCAGCGCAGGGCAGGACGCCGACACCGCCCCATCGCAGCCCGTCACCATCCTCGCGGCCCCCTCGGCGCAGGCTGCCGCGGAGCCCAGCGTTGAGGGCGCGGAACTAGAGGCCCTCATGCAGCTCGCCTTCGCCGACGAACTCCAAGCGGAGCTGGAGCCATGACCCGCCTGCAACGGGCCATGCCCTGGGCCCTCGGCATCTCACTCGCCGTTAATCTCCTCCTGATCGGCTTCCTGGCCGGTCATCGCCTTGGTCGGCCGCAGCATGGAGCCGGTCTGGCGTCCGAGGGCCGCTGGCGCGAGCACGACGCCGGGTTACCGGGCCCGCGCCGGCTCCTGCGTCAAGCCCGCCGTGCCGGAGCCGGCGAACCGCTGCGCAAGCTCATGGGCGTCCACCGCGAAGGCCTGCGGGAAAACCGCCGCGCCTTGCAAAACGCCCGCCGGCGCGCCGCCGAAGCCATGGCCGCCGAGCCCTACGACCCCAAAGCCGCTGCAGCGGCGCTGGGCGTCGTGCGAGAGCACAGCGCCACGTCCCAGGCGGCCGCCCACCGTTTGCTGCTGGAGTTGGCCGAACAGCTCGACCCCCCGACCCGCAAGAACCTCTTCCAGCACAGCGAGCGACGCCGAAACCGCTGGCGGGGCAGTGAAGCCACCGAAAACCGCTGAGCCACCGCCTCGCCGGCTCGGCGGGCCCAGCCCACCGCTGCGCCGGCTCGAAGCAGTTCGAGTTCGCCCAGCGGCCCCGAGGCGATGGCGACGAGCCAGTAGTTCAGGGCAGCCATGTCGAGGAAGGGCACGCCGCAAAACAGCGGGTTCGGACAGTCGCCACCCCGCAGCATTTGCCTGGCTACGTCCGCGTAGCCCGCGTCGTTGTCCAATGGCAGAAACCCCGGACCAGCAGAACAGTGAGAGCAACGCGAACGCTGCCTAGATGTGCTCGGCGGCAGTGCTGAGCCGATGATCGGGGTCGATACGATGCCAGATCGAAGGACGGCCTCCGCCGGAATACTCCGCGTATTTCAAGGCGACCGGACGCCGCAGCTGGCGCCGTAGCGGTCCCGAGAGCGGATCATGACTCCCGCCGAGCACATCTAGGCCTGTCGGAGCGGCGCCGGCCCACGCGTCCTTCGAGTCACAGCTCGACCTCGCGCGATAGGTCGCGCCGGCCCATGGGCCCGGCCCAGGTGCCAGGTCCCAGCCGTCGCAGCTGTGCAAGGGCCAACCGGCAGTTAAGGAGCAGAAGCCTCCCTTGTGGGCCAAGGCCCCACAGAGAAACGCGTTGGTCGATTTCGCTACGATCCCCCGCGCCCGGCCGCGTCGTGCCGCGCTCGAGTACTGGGCGCACCGTGACGCGCCTTGCTGGGCGGGCACGTCGAAGCCGACTCGACCGCCGCATAGCTCCTCGGGCCGTTCGCAGGCCAGCATCCGAGCCTGGCGTGCGAATCCTTCGCGACGAACTCGTGGCGGGCTTCACAACGGTGTCAGCGATGATCGCGGTCACCACCTGGGTCGGCATTGTCACGCCGCCGGGTGCGTTGTGGTCGCCGCGGGGCGTGAACACCCTCGCACTCCGCCGTCACGCACCCAAGGGGAAAGTGACTCGCTCGCAACCCCTAAGGGATCGGCCCGGTCATCCGATCTATGCAGTTCACCCAGGCTTTGGAGGATGAATGCGGGTATCAAGGTTCACGTGCACGCTCGCGATCGCGCTGACGACGGCCCTGTGGGCCTGTTCGGATGATACGATGGAGACATCGTCTCGGGATGATTCACCAGGGGACCCATCATCGCCGGACAACGGAACGACGCCGCCTGGGACGGAGCCCGATTCATCCCTGCCGAATGACGAGCCTGATACGGGCGACACCGCTGGGGAAGTGACCGATGCGGGAGCGCATCCTTCCGGTGACGCCAATACCGCCGAGACGTGCGCCGACGTGGATTGCTCCGCGCTCGACAGCGAATGCACTGTGGGTGCCTGCAGCCCCACCACCGGCGAGTGCGTCGCCGATCCGTTGAGCGCCGGAACTGCCTGCGGCGACAGCAGCGACACCGAGTGCAGCGCTCCCGACAGCTGCGACGGCGCGGGCGCTTGCCTCGCCAATCACGCGACCTCGGGGGCGAGTTGTGGTGACACCGGGGACGAGTGCACGGTGGCCGATACCTGTGACGGTGCCGGTAGTTGCACCGACAACGGCTTCGTGACGGCTGGAACCTCCTGCGGCGACAGCAGTGACACCGAGTGCAGCGCTCCCGACAGCTGCGACGGCGCGGGCGCTTGCCTCACCCATCACGTGACCGCGGGGGCGAGCTGCGGCGACGCTGGGGACGAGTGCACGGTGGCCGATGCCTGTGACGGTGCCGGTAGCTGCACCGACAACGGCTTCGTGACGGCTGGAACCTCCTGCGGCGACAGCAGCGACACCGAGTGCAGCGCTCCCGACAGCTGCGACGGTGCGGGCGCTTGCCTCGCCAATCACGCGACCTCGGGGGCGAGCTGCGGCGACGCTGGGGACGAGTGCACGGTGGCCGATACCTGTGACGGTGCCGGTAGCTGCACCGACAACGGCTTCCTGACGGCTGGAACCTCCTGCGGCGACGCCAGCGACACCGAGTGCAGCGCTCCCGACAGCTGCGACGGCGCGGGCGCTTGCCTCGCCAACCACGCGACCTCGGGGGCGAGCTGCGGCGACGCTGGGGACGAGTGCACGGTGGCCGATGCCTGTGACGGTGCCGGTAGTTGCACCGACAACGGCTTCGTGACGGCTGGAACCTCCTGCGGCGACAGCAGCGACACCGAGTGCAGCGCTCCCGACAGCTGCGACGGCGCAGGCGCTTGCCTCGCCAACCACGCGACCGCGGGCACCGGCTGTGGCGATGCCAGCGACACCCAATGTACCGACACCGACAGCTGTGACGGCAGCGGCTCGTGCCTGGCCAACCATGTGGCAGACGGGAGTGCCTGCAGCGATTGTGCAGATCCCGGCGGCTGCGACGGCTGTGACATGGGCAGCTGCACGGACCTGGGCTGTACGGAATTCGCCAGTGCCGGCGGCTATACTGGCTGCGAGGCGTTGCCCAAGCTCACGCGTTGCCCCGATATCAGTGCCACGGGCGCAGGCCTGTCGCTCACGGGCGACGGTGCCGAGGATGTGGCCGTCGGCTTCAACTTCAAGTTTTATGAGGCAACCTACACAACGGTCAGCGTATCGGCCAACGGCGCCATCAGCCTCGGCTCGGGCGGCAGCGTCGGAGCCACCAACCAAGCCCTGGCCTCGCATACCCAGGGCGTACCGATCATCGCGGCCCTGTGGGACGACCTGGACCCGGCGGCCGCTGGCGCCCAGGTGTACTGGGAGCTCATGGGCACCGCGCCCGAGCGCAGCCTCGTCGTGCAATGGCAGGCGCCACACGCGACCGGTAGTGACCCGGTCGATGCGCGCGCCGTCCTCTACGAGAACGAAGGCACCATCGAGGTCTGCTACGTCGACGCCGGCATGGGCAATGCAGCCCTCGACTCTGGCGCCTCCGCCACCAGTGGCGTCGCGCGCTACGATGCGTCGAGTGCGCTCCAATACAGCCACGACTCGGCCAACTTGGCCGACGGCCTGTTCCTTCGTTATGAGCGCGGTTCCTTCCTGTCTGCGGACTGGGAGGGGGTCCCGAGCGGCACATCCATTGTTGGCATGGACGGCTGGACCTCCTGGATCGGCCTCAGTGGTAGCGGCACAGTATCGAGCGACCAGGCCGCCAATGGCAGCAACTCGGGCTATCTCTCGGTCACTGGAATAGCGAACGACACCTTCCCGCCGATCACCTCCGGGCGCGTGACCATCGAGGCCAACGTGTATCTGACCGATACAACGGGCTTCTACTTCTTCGTGTGCGACACCGAAAACGCCAGCACATGCGTATACGACCAGTACTTCGAGCTTTGGGGCGATCTCGGGGGCTACCCGGTTTCCGCTGCGGGTGCGCTCACCGTGGGCTCCTGGGTGCTGGCTCAGATGACCTTCGACTTCGACGCGGGAACGCTGAGCCAGAGCTACAACGGGGTGACGGTGGGCAGTGGCAGCACCACCATGACGGGACTGCGAACCGTGGCATTCTATGGTGAGGACGCCTACCTGGACGACGTGCGCGTCTACGTACCCTAAAATACCAACTCCAAGTCAATAGCCGCCGCGAGGGTTCTGCCAGCGGTGTGAGCGCCGCCGCTCGCGCCGGGCTCTCCGGCGGCTTGCAAGTCTGCAGCCCCGCCATGCGCTCCCGGGACTTCCCTCGAGACCGGCACGTTGCGTGAGGATGCAGCCTGCCTTCAGCGCTGCCCGTGGCGTGCGCTTCCTCGCCCTTGTGTTTGACTCGCACGCCGACGGCACTGCCGCCATCGGGACGATCGCCCCCCCCTTTTTGCACGGTCACCGAGGTGAGCCACTCCGCGGCACAGAGCCTGTCGCTGCTGGCCGACGCGTTGCGCGGATGCGAAAACGTGAACCCACGATCGCACACCGCGTAGCCGGACGTTCCGCAAATCTGATCGGTCGTTCAGTTTCGCCGACCACAGCGCACGGAACTTTGGTAGAGCTTGATTGGGGACTGCTATAGTTGAGTGCGAATGGAAGCGGGCCTGACAGACGATCCCGTGGAGAACTTGCGACTGTTCGTGACGGAGGTTGCCCGCACGGGACTCGTCTGGGGCCTGCGCGACGAGGACGGCTGGGCGATCTTGGACTCTATGGTGCGCGAGGGTGACGATGTGATGCCGTTCTGGTCGACCGAGCAATACGCTTTCGACGCGGCCACCGATGAGTGGGTCGAATACGAAGTGGCCGAGGTGGAGCTATCGACCTTCGTGGACACCTTTCTGTCGAAGATGGAGCAAGAAGGCTGCCTGGTGGGTCCGAACTGGCCAGGCAGCGACGCCGGCCTCGAGATCGATGCCGCTGACCTCGCAGCGGCAATCGGCGCGGCGATCGGTGCTCTGGAGACATGATGGGTCATAATACATGCGTCCAGGGTTGACCCACATCGCGCTTCACGTCACCGATCTGCGCGCCAGCATCGACTTTTACGCTGCCTACTGCCGCCTCGAGATCATCCATGATCGCACCGACGCCGCGACCGGCACGCGGGTGGTGTGGATGGCGGAGCCCGGTCGCGAGCGGGACTTCATCGTGGTCATCATCTCCGGTGGTCCGCGGCGCACAGTCCTGGAAGGTGACTTCGCCCATCTTGGTTTCGCGGTGGCGAGCAGAGAAGAAGTCGACGAGATCGCCGAACGCGCTCGAGTTGCCGGCTGCCTTGTCTGGGAGCCACAGCAGCAACCCCATCCAGTGGGCTACTATTGCGGTTTGAAGGATCCAGACGGCCAATACGTGGAGCTCAGCTACGGTCAGCCCCTGGGGCCCGGAGCCTCGGAATAGAAACGGGCCCCGAGCAGAGCGTGTCTCGACTCTTGATCGGCACCGCGACCCGGTCCAACTGGCGCCCTCGGTAGTCTCCGGCGAGCCGAGCCGTGCTCGCGCTGCTGCAGTGCTTTCGAAGCGCTCAACGCACCATGTAACCCATGCGCTCGAGCCAGCCGTACCAGCTGCGTCCGCGCGTTTTGTGATCGAGGTAGACCCAGTGGCCTCCGACCACTTCGTCCACGTGCTCGAGCTTCCATGCCGCCGTCAGCTGCCGTGTGTAGCGCAGGGGACAAATGCGGTCGCCCTGGTGGGCGACCAGGGCAATGCGCGAGACGTCGAAGCGGGGTGGGTAGTGCGTGGGCACGATGCGCCGCATGGCGAGGGTGCTCAGTGTGCGCAGCTCATCGTCGATAGCGAAGGCCATCCGGCTCGCGCGCGGCTGTAGGTAGTCGCAGAGGTTGACGGCCGGCACCACCAGAAATAGAAAGTCGGCGCTGCGGCTGGCCTCGGTGGTGGCGTAGAGGGCGGCGGTGAGACCGCCGAGGCTGGCGCCGATGAGGCCCATGCGGCCGTAGCCAAGTTCCCGCAGGATGAGCCGAGCCGCGTGCAGGTCGTGCAGGTTGCGACCCCATTCCTCGAGCGTCAGAGGCAGGTTCTGTGGGCGTAGGAACTGGTTGTTGGGAGGCTGGTGGCTGCGTCGCCAGTGGTGGGGCAGGTGATGCAAGGCCACGTCCAGGCCGAGATCGAAGAGCTTGCCGATCTTGAACATTTGTTCGGCACGCGCTGGTCCGGCCATTGCGAAGCCGTGAATGCACAGGACCAGCGGCCTTTGCCGCGACCCACTGTGGCGCCACAGGTGCAGGTAGCCATGCTGGTTTTCCCGATAGCGCGCCATTTCGGCTGCGAGTTCCGCGTTGAGGGCCTGGTAGCGGCTGGGGTAGGTGTAGAGTTCGCGGCGGCCCGAGCCAAAGGTCTGCGCTTCAATCCGCTCGACCGGGGGGGGCTCCTCGGGAGTAGTGAAAAAAGGCCAACTTGGATCGAAGTCGGCGTAGAAGCGCAGTCGCTCCAGATAGCGCGCACGGGGTAGCTCGCTCCTCTCGAGCATGAAGTCGGGAATGCGCGTCATCAGGCGATCGCTGAGACCGCCCGAAAAATTCAAGATGTCACGCCCGAAACCCACGGCATCATCTCCAAGTCCGCTGGTACATGGTGGTCCGCAAGGTTCGTGCAGGGCCCTGGCAAAGTCCAGCCCGACGCCCGCATGACACCTGAGCCAAACACGCTCTTGTCAAAGGCGACCGTCATGGTGCATGGTCGCGGCTGCAGGGGAGGACTTCAAAGTGCGCTCACTGGCGATGCGAACCGAGCTGGCGGTGTCCAACCACGGCTGCGAACTGACGCGGCGCGACGGCTACTGGGTCGTGCGCACGCCGGACAATCCGCAGTACTGGTTCGGCCACTGCCTGGTCTTCGACCGGCCACCGGAACCGAGCGACTTCGAGCGCTGGATGCGCCTGTTTTCGACTGAACTCGGCGACCTGCGCAGCCGCCACCGGGTCTTTCGCATCGACAGCGCTGACGGTCAGGCGGGCCACAGCGCCCCCTTCCTCAAGGCCGGCTTCACGATCGAGCGCATGCATGTGCTCACCGCTGATGCCGTGGTGCCGCCGCCGCGCGTCCACACCGGAATCGAAGTGCGCCCCGTAGCTTCGGAGGCCGAGTGGAGGGCGGTGCTCGAACTCGACGTGCAGACGGCGGTTCTCGACCAAGATCACGACGATACCCCCGCCCATCGGCAGTTCCGAAAGCGTCGCGTCGATTCCCATCACGCCATGCAGGAGCAGGGCCTGGGCCATGTTTGGGGCGCCTTTCTCGGCGGGACGCTCGTGGCAAAGTTGGGTCTATTCCATGTCGACGAACTCAGCCGCTTTCAGAACATCGCAACCGACTACGCCCACCGCCGCCGCGGCATCTGCGGCACCCTGGTCTACGAAGTCTGCCGCCAGAGCCTTCAAGCGCGCCCAGCCCGCCGCCTCGTGATGTGTGCCGTCGAGGGCTACCACGCCAGTGGCATCTACCAGTCGGTCGGTTTCCGCGTCCGAGAGCGCCACGTGGACCTGTTGCGACCACCGGGCATGGCAACGCCGGGTTGAGAGTACAACGGCGCCCACCGGCCAACTTCGCGAGCCCTAACACTAATGGTCCGGCGCTTCAAACCGCAGCGCTTCCCGAGGGGTTGCGCAAGCGGGTGTCCCTGAGCGGAGTCTGTCGCGAGATCGACGGCAGGGGCCAGGCCGTGCTCGCCGAGGTGCGGACCGCCATCTTCGATGGTCCAAGGGAGCCACCATGGCTGCACCCGCACCCGCACCCGCACCCGCACCCGCCCCAGCCAACACCCTACGTCCAGAGGTCATGCTGGCCAAGCCGGTCTTTCTCGAGTCCGCCTTCGAAGCGCCGGAGCGCGTGCTCGAGCTGGTGCGCCAATCGGCGCCCTACCGCCTCGCAGCCGCCGTCCATCGCTCCCGGGGGTCCGGCAGCGACGTGCCCTGGTTTCGCGTCTTCTGGGCCTACGGCGAAAAGCTCGTCGACCCCCGGGCCGACATCATCTTCAACAACCCGCGCTTCATCGAAGCGGCGCGCGAGAGCTTCGGCGCCAAGGTGGTCATCCCCAGCTCGCTGATGAACAACTTGACCACGTCCATGGCCGGCGGCGTGCCCCACCTGGACCTGCCGCACTTCCGCGGCGCCGAGCGCTTCCCCTTCGACCTGCTGGTGGCCATGGGCTACTCGGGCCTGTTTCACCCCTGGGCGATTCCCATCGCCTCGGCGCTCAGCTGGTTCTACCGCGGCCCCGGCGGCGACTTCGACTACTGGCCCGACGGCCCCGAAAAGCCGCGCCTGACGCTCAGCGCCCCGCTCTGGAATCAGGCCGTCGTCGCCGACAACGAATACATGTTCCACCGCATCGGCGGTGTCGGTCGCGACAGCGACCACCTGGAGCCCGGAGTCATCTCGCGCGCAGCCAAATTGCATCATGAAGACGGGTCCTGGAGTCTGGCCGACGGCGACACCAGGCGCAGCTTCGGCGAAGACGCCGTACGCCTGTCGGTGCTGTGGAAGGCCTATGCCTTCGAAGACGAGACCGCCCTGCGGGTCTTCCGCGACAAGAGCGACGACCTGACGCTGCCACAGGCGCTGTCGATCATGTCGGCCGACCTCGACCAGCGCGGCCTGGGGCGACTCGACGTCGAAGCCGGTTACGGCGACGAAGAAAACCGGCGCCTGATCCACAAGGTCTATCGCGCCCCCGAGGTGCGCGACGCGAGCCGCCGCCGCGTGCACTGAGCGGAGGGCTATGCTGAGGCCTTTTCGCTTTGGCGATAGGGCTCGGGTAGCTCGGTGTTCCAGTCGGGCGGGTCGCCGCTGATGGGGGAGAGCATGAGCATTGCCGCACCCGGGCGACCGACGCGGGCCACGTCCGTGAGCCAGTTGCGCGGTCCGCGGCGCGACAGCAAGAGGTCGACTGAGCGGTCGCCTGCGGGGATTCCGTCGCGTTTGCTGTCGGCGCAGGGGAAGCGCGCCTTTACGATGCCGCGTGCGTGGGCCCGGCGCGGATTTTGCGGCGACACGGGAAAGTGCGCGTGCCCTTTCCAGGATGAGAACCAGCTCACTCGCCCGGCCCTCGCCGTCCATTGAGAGCCAAGAGGTTTGAAGGTCAATCGCCAACCCGCTATGCTGATGGCATGTCTAGTGCTGCGCCGAGACTGATTACCGAGGAGGAGTTTCTCGCGCTCCCGGAATCCACGGAGCGGCTGGAGCTGCTCGACGGGGAGGTGATCTTGGCGCCGAGTCCAAGCTACCGGCATCAGTTGGTGCTGCGTCGCATCGTCCGCGCACTCGAAGACTGGGCCGCGTGTCACGACGACGAAGTGACGATCGGGATGGCGCCGCTCGATGTGCGCTTCGCGCCTGGTCGGATTCTACAGCCGGATGCCTTTCTTTGTTTCGGCGCAACGCCAGACGCCCATGAGGGGCCGATCAACATCATTCCCGACCTCTGCGTCGAAGTGCTGTCCACCAACCGCGCCTACGATCGAATGACCAAACGCCTCGTCTACGCCGAAGCGGGTGTACGCGAGCTGTGGACCGTTTCTACCGACGGTACGATCGAGCGCTGGTGTGGCGAGCGCCTCAGCCACTGCGAAACCCACCAAGGCCGACTGACTACTCCCCTGCTCGCGGACTTCGTGCTCGACTTGAGCGACTTGTAGAGCCGCGCTCGGGGACGGCGCGTACGGACGACGAATTTGCCGGCAGTCACGCTCTGGAGTTGGTGCCCGGCCTGCTCACAGAGCGTGCCCATGAGTTTCTTGTCGTGCGGTTCGGCTTCGAGAGCCTCGGCCACGCGTCGATCGCGGTCGACGATGTACGCTGCCAGTCGCTCTACTTCCGGGCGCAGCGCAGCGTGCGAAAGAACCCGCGAGTTGGGCAAGGATCGCAGACAGCGTGTGTTGAGCTCGTCCAGATCCCCCTCTTCGCTGCAGCGAAGAGGGCGGCGTCGAAGAGTTCGTCGGTTACGCAGTACCACCGGTCGGTGCTCCAGTCTGCTCAGTAATGACGATCCTGGCACGGAGCGGGGGCGCCTCCCAGCCCCCCGGCAGTCCCGGAGCGCGCATGGCTCGAAGGCGACTCGTAGACGTCTACTTTTCCGCCGACGTGGAGACCGATGGTCCGATTCCGGGTCCGTATTCCATGTTGTCCTTCGGCTTGGTGCTGGCCGGAACGTACGACGGTCTTCGGTTTGTCCGGCCCGAGCACTACGACGAGACCTTTTATCGAGAGCTGCGCCCCATCGCCGACGAATTCGAGGAAGAGGCGCTGCGGGTCAATGGACTCGACCGCGACCGTTTGGCGCGCGAGGGAACCGAACCCAATGTCGCCATGACGGCGGCGGCGGCCTGGGTGCGCCAGCTGGCCGCAGGTGCACGCCCCGTGCTGGTGGCCTATCCCCTCAGCTTCGACTGGACGTGGCTCTACTGGTACTTCGTACGCTTTGGGGAGACCGGTTCCCCGTTCAACCATTCGAGTTGCTTCGACCTCAAGACTGCATTCGCCGTGAAGTCGCGGAAGCCCATCGCAGGTGCAGGTCGGCACCAGGTGCCGGAAGCCTTGCGCTCGTCCCACCCGCACTCGCACCACGCTTTGGACGACGCCATCGAGCAGGCCATCGCCGCCTCCCTTTTGTCCCAAATCCCCCCGCCCCGGGCAAGCGCCGCCCGCGCAGCCGCGCGCCCTCCCCCTCATTGCGGCGTCCAAACCAATGGCATGCCGCCGCCCGCTCGCCCCCACTCGCCGCCGCCGGCCGCGACCGCAAGGGTATGCCACCACCGCCACTCCCCTGCCCCCCAGCGACGTGTCACATTGACGGCTCGATTGGTGCGGAGTCAACGATGAACCTGAAGATCCTGATCGACGGGGTGGTCCGCCAGACCACGGTCCTGATCGCCCAGCTGGCCACGGCCGGCGGTGTACGGGCGCCGCTTTCGCACGTCGCCAATCAGGTCTTCGTCGATCTCAGCCGCGAGCTGGAGGCCCAGGGCGTCAGTCGCAAGGTCAGCGCCGACATGTTCGGGATGGCCCTGCGCACCTATTTGCGGCGCGTGCAGTGGTTGAGCGAGGACACAGCCGAGCGCGATCAGAGCCTGTGGGAGGCGGTGCTCGAATATCTGGGGCAGGGCGGCTTGCTCGCGCGCGGGCGGATTTTCGAGCGCTTTGCCGATCACGACCCCGATCTGGTGCGCGGTGTGCTGCACGACTTGACCGAAAGTGGATTGGCCTTTGCTTCCGGCAAGGGCGACTCGCGGGTCTACCGGGCGACCACCGAGGCCGAGCGGGTGCAGATGCGCGCCGCCGGCGGCGATGGCGGCTTCGATGAGCTGGTCTGGACCCTGGTCTACCGGGAGGGCCCCCTTGCCCGCGCCCGCCTGATCGCGGCCTCCGGCAATGACGCCGCGCGCGTCGATCAGGCCCTGACCCGGCTATTGGCCCGCGGTCACGTGGTCTGCGAGGGCGACCGAGACCGCGGCAGCTATTCGGCTTCGGCGCTCGAGATCCGTCTGGGCTCGGAGATCGGCTGGGAGGCCGCCGTCCTCGATCACTACCAGGCGCTGGTGAAGACCATCTGCCAGCGCTTGCTGGGCGGCAGCGCGAGTGCCGAGGGCCGGGTCGGAGGCAGCACCTTCACCTTCGACGTTTGGCCGGGTCACCCCCTGGCCGATGAGGTCTATGCGTGTCTGCAGCGCTTTCGCGAGGCCCATGTGGACCTCTACGAGCGCGTGGAGGCCTACAACGCGGAGCACGGCCTGCCCGAGCAGCTCGATCGAGTGCTCGTCTACGGCGGCCAGTGCCTCTTGGATCACCCGCCCACGGGCGATGAAATGGCTGAAGAGGTATCGAAATGAAGCGCTTTGACCCGCAGCACGGCCGCAGCATCCCGATTGCTTTAGTCCTGGGCGTGCTGGCGCTTCTGTTGACTTACAGTTGTGCCGACTCGGCCACCCGCGACGGCAGCCAGACCCACTTCTTGCGCAGCTGTGACGAGGGTTGCGAAGCGCCCCTGTCCTGTCTGTGCGGCGTGTGCAGCCTGAGTTGCACGGCCGACGCCGACTGCGCGAGCCAAAGCAGCCTGGCCCTGTGCCTGCCGCCTTCCGAGGCCTCTTCCTGCGAGGCGACGCAGCTGTGCGACGTCGCGTGCAGCGACGATCGCGACTGCGAGGCCGTGAGCGCCGAGCATCGCTGCGGCCAGGGCCGCTGCCGGCTGCCCCTTGCTGCGAGCGCCGAGCCGACCCGGAGCCAAGACCCGTGTGCCGACGGCGGCGCTTGGAACGCGGACTGTGGCGACGGCGCCGTGGCGATGACCACCATGCTCGACAGCGGCCCCGATGCAGAGCTCGATGCCGGCCCCGATGCAGAACTCGACGCCGCGCTCAGCTGCAGCTTGGGCGAGTCCAGCAGCGAGCCGTGCCAGAGCTCGCCCCTCGACTGCGGCCAGGAGTCGCCACAGGCCCCGTGCCTGGTCGACGGCGGCTTCGGCGAGTGCGCCTGCCCCCCGCCCGAGCCGTGCGCAGCCGGCTTTGCCGATTGCAACGCCGACGCCGCCGATGGCTGCGAGGCCAACCTCAACAGCGACGTGGCCGCCTGCGGAGCTTGCGGCCAAAGCTGCGGCAGCGGTCAAGCCTGCGTCGATACCGTGTGCGTTCGGGTCCTTGCGACTGCTGCGACCCGGCGCGGCTCACCGGTGCTCGACGGCGGCTATCTCTACGTGGCCGAGTGTGGAAGCCGCGATGCCCTCGGCAACCACAACCTCGACGGCGCGGTGCTGCGCATCGCCGTGGCCGATGGTGCGATGGAAGTACTGGCCTCGGGCCAACACTGTCCCTGGAGCCTCGCCCTCGATGCCAGCGACGCCTATTTCCTGAATACGGGCTGGCAAGACGCCGCGCTCGCCCGTGTGCCGCGCGCCGGTGGCACCGTCGAGACCCTGGCCGAGGGTCTCGGAAGCGCGAGCGAGTTGGAGCTGAGCGCGAGCTACGCCTTTTGGCTAGCGGATGGGGCTTCCACGACCAAGACCATCACTCGCTTCGCCAAGGACGGCTCCGGATCGGTCGAGGCCCTGCGCGTCATCCAACGCGGCTTCGAGTTCGAGGTGGCGGCGGAAACGCTCTACTGGCCCGAGGACAAGTCCGAGCCGGACTTCGGAATCTGGTCGGCGGGCCTCGACGCCGTGGACCCAGTTCGCATCGTGCAGAGCGGCTTTCCCGTCACCCAGCTCTTGCTCGCTCCCGACGGGATCTACTGGGCGACCAACGACAGCGACACCCTCAGCGTTGAGAAAGCTCCGCTCGCGGGGGGCACGCCGCAAATCCTCGCCGTCGACGAAACCGCCAACAACACGCGGGCGCTGGCGGTTTCGGGAGAGGACGTCTACTTCCTTCGCTCCGGCGACGGAGTGGGAATCCTCTCCCACATCCCGGCCCAGGGCGGTGAGGTCTTCCTGTGGCGATCGTCCGAGCTGTGGGCGGCCCAGATCGTGGTCGGTGACGGCGTTTTGTACGCCGTGACCCACGAGGGCACCGTCTACGCCCTATCGCTGCCGTAGCCCGGCGGCCGTGCAGCTGGTGCGAAAAATGGCCCCCCGCGCGCTCCGAGCTGGGCCGCGCCCCGGCGCGCATCGCGGTCTTTTCCAATGCCGAAGAGCGCGCCATGAACAGCTTCGCCAAGAAGTTCGACGTTCGCTTGCTACCGCTCTGCCGCCTGCAGGGCAGGAAACCACTGCGCTCGTGGGCCGAGGAGTTGCTTCTCGGTTGAGCGCGAAGGGCCGCTGCGACGCACCGCAGGGACCGCTCTCGTAGCAAGTGCAAGTGCAAGTGCAGGCGCCCCCGGTCGCGCGGGCCGTGCTAGCGTCGGCCGCACCATGGCATCGAATCCCACCTGGGTGCTCTTCGATCTGGGCAATGTGCTGGTCGAGTATCGGCCGCTGGGCTTTGCCGCGCTGGCCGAGCGCGTGGGCGCGGGGCTCGAGGAGCTGGCCAGCTTCGTCAGCGATAGCGGCCTCTTCGACGCGCTGATCGTGGGCGCCATCGAGCCCGAGCAGGCCCTCACGCGCTTCGCCGAGCGCTTCGGTCGCAGGCTGTCGCGGGCCGATGCGGTGGCGTGTTTTCGCGATGACGTCAGCTGTGTGCTGCCAGGGGCCGAGGCGCTGCTGGGCGAGCTCGAGGGGCGTGTGCGCACGGCGGTCCTGTCCAACACCTTCTTCGCCCACTGGGATCACTTCGCCACCATGCCCCTCTACGATCGCATCGAGTTGCCCATGGCCTCGCACTTGCTCGGCGCGGCCAAGCCCGAGCACAGGAGCTTTGAAGCAGCCCTCGAACGCATGGGCGCTTCCCCCCATGAAGTGGTCTTCGTCGACGACAAGCCCGAGAACGTGGAGACCGCAGCGGCCCTCGGCATGCAGACGGTGCTCAGCCTGCGCTCGGTGGCCACGACGCGTGCCGGCTTGGCCGAGCTGCTCGAGCTGTGAAGCGCTCACCCCTGGCGAAAGACCAGCGGCAGCGTGACGCGGGCGGCGCGGCCCTTGGGCTTGGGGAAGCGCAGGTTCTGGAGGTGACCTACGCTGCAGCTGACCAGCTTTTCGTCCTTGATGGTGCCTCGTAGTTTGCGCACCGCGGCGGCGCGGCCATTGGGCTTGACCGTGAAGCCCATGACCAGGCGCCCTTCGAGCTTCTTGTTGCGCCCCAGGGCCTGCTTGTAGCAGCGCTCGAGGGCCCCGAGCTTTTGGCCGACCGCGCTCAGCACCTTGCCGCGCGCGAGCTTGCCGCCGCGCACCTGGGTGAGCCCGGAAAGGGCCTTGACGCTGGGTCCGGAGCCGGCCCGCGCCTTGCGCGGTGGGGTCTTGGATTTGGCCGTCTTGGCGGGCGTGGCTGTGGCTGCGCTGGCCCCGGTCTTGGATTTGGCCGCCGCGCTGTTGGCACCGTCGGCGTCGCCATCTTCGCCTGCCGATGATGCCGTGCTGGCCGCCACCGCGGGTGCTGTCGAATCGCCGCCAAAGGCGATCAGGCCGACCACGAGCAGCACCGCCACCCCGGCCCCGGCCCACACCCGCCGGTCGCGCAGCAGCGCAGGCGAGGGCAAGGGCAGGCGCCGGCCGCGCAGCTCGCCCAGCTCGTCGTCGACCGAATTGGGCGTGGGCGACGGGATCGACACCGGGGGCAGGCTCGGGGAGACCGCCGAAACCGCCGGCATGGTCGGCGCTGCTGCCAGGGCCGCCGCTGGCAGCGAAGCCGGCGGCGGCGCCGATGGGGCGGCAACAGCCGCACCCAGGCTGGACGGTGGCGTCGAGCCGGCCTTCGCCATCGCGGGGACCGCAGCCACCGGAGCGGGCGCCGGGGCCGCCGGAGCCGCCGCAACCGGTTCCGGCGCCGCAACCGGGGCCAGCCCGGCAATGTCCACCCGTCCCAGCTTGCGCGCCATCTCTTCGGGCAGCTTGAAGCCCACCACCGTGTCGCCGCGGCGCGTGGGCAAGAGCTTGACCGGGGCGTCGGCCGGCGCCGGCACGTTGCGGCCGCGGCCCTCGTCGTGCTCGCCCTCGAGATTGCCCAGATAGGCCTCGCGCAGCGCCCGCGCCACGCTGTCGCCGCGCTCGGCCACCGGCGCCACCAGCAGCAGCGCCTCGCGGTAGTCGCCCTCGGCCGCGTGCAAGCGCGACAGCGCCACCCGCCGCGCGTCGACGTGCTCGGGTTCCTCGCGCCGCGCCACGAAGGCCGCCCAGCGCTTGCGCAGCCGCCGCCCGTGCTCCTCTTCGGGCACCGCCGCTTCCAGTCCGTCCATGGCGTCGATGTGGTCGGGCACCAGATCGAGCGCGCGCTCGAGCCACACGGCGCTGTCGAGTCCGCCCAGCACATCGCCCAGGGCGCAATACAAATCGGCGGCCTGGGCCTCGTCGCCCTCGTCGCCGCGCAGGGCGTAGACGTCGGCCAGCTGCTCGATCACGTCGGCCTCGGGCTCCAGATCCAACGCCGTTTCAAAGGCATGCACCGCCCGATCCAGTTCGCCCTGCTCCGACCACAGCTGGCCGAGCATGCGGTGGATCGTCGCGGCCACACTCGGGTCGGCGTCGGCCCCCGACAGTGCCTGGGCCTGCACCGTCAGCACGCTCTCGAGCAGGTCGTGGTCGCCGCGACCGCGCAGGAGCCGCCCCAGCCGCTTGAGCGCCGGCCCGTGGCCGGGCTGTTTGTCCAGGGCCTGCTTGAGCAGGGCGATGGCCCGCTCCGCTTGCTCGAGCTCGGCCTCGGCCACGATCGCAGCCTGCGTCAGCGCCCGGGACGCAGCTTCGCCCGCCGTCGCCACCGCCGCCCATTCTTCCAGCAGCTCGCTGATCTCGGCCAGCGTGGCCAGATCCCCGGCCCGCGCAAGCAGCGGCCGCTGGGCCGTGAGCAGTGTCTCGATGCGGCCCAGGGAGTCGTCGCCGGGCTGACCCGCCGTCGACTGCAACAACTTCAATAACTCGAGGGTCCCCTGATCCATGACTACCGATCCAACTGTGAAAATACTTCCCACTCCAACCTACACCGCCACCGTACCCCACCACCACCGGGAGACTTGGGGGGTACCGAGCCCAGTGACACCCGCGGAATCGACTCGCGGTCAAAACTTCCCATGGGTTACATCTGCCCACTGTTCACGATGCCACCGCTGCGCTACATAGCCCTTTCAGTGTCGAGTGGTTTGGTCTCCTGGTGGAATCCGGGGAGGTGAGCGCGATGGGTCAGCAATACGACGACGAACGGGATGGTTCCGGGCCGCTTTCGCGGCGCGATTTTCTCAAGCGCAGCAGCGCGGTGGGCGCAGGTGCGGCGATGGCGCCGCTGGTGCTCAACCTCACGGCCTGTTCCGGCGGCGGCGAGGACACATCGCCGGGCCCCGACGGCACCGGCTCGTCCAAGGCCACCGGTGATGGCAGTGAAGCGGGCGCCACTGGTGACGGTTCGGGCGATGGTTCGGGCTCGGAGGCATCCGGCGGCGCCGCAGGCGGCGCGGCTGACACCGGTGGTTCCACCGGCACGGGCGGCGGCGCGACCAACTCCGACGCCATCGCCGACGGCGCCGTGCTGCTAGGCCTCTATAGTGGCGATGGCGAAGCCGCGGCCCAGGAAGCGGCCAAGAAGCTCGACTTCTCGTGGCTTGGCGAGGGCGACACCGTGCTGATCAAGGTTGCCACCAACAGCGGCAACCCGCATCCGGCCACCACCTCGCCAGCGGGCGTCAAGGGCATGGTGGCCGAGCTCAAGGCCCGCGGTGCCGGCAAGGTGATCGTTGCCGACCAGAGCGGCGTCGAGCACGTGCGGCTGTCGGCCCAGGGCCGTTTCAGTTCCACCCGCGAGCGTTGGCAGAGCAACGGCCTGATCGCCGTCGAAGACGTGGCCGACGTGCACTTCTTCGACGACGGCGGCTTCGAGGAGGGCTACTTCTCGGCGACCTTGCCCGACGAGAACAACTGGCCCAACGGCATGTACTTGCCGAATATCATCAAGGAAGTCGATCACATCGTCTACATGCCGCGCATCGGTGCCCACACCCTGGCCGGCTTGACCCTGGGTCAAAAGAGCGCGATCGGCTGGCTGCGCGACGACAGCCGCCACGACCTGCACAACGCCGCAGCGCAGATCTACGAGAAGTACGCCGAGATCAACTACACCCAGGAGATCCGCGATCGCTTCCGTATGATCGTCACCATCAACGAAGCGGTGTTGCTCTTTGGCGGCCCCGACGAGGGCACCGAGTTCCACATGGAGCCGACCCTGGTGGTGGCCTCGAACAGCCTGGCCAATCACGACGCCCTGGCCTGCTCCATCCTGGTCACGCTGCAGAACATCTCCGGCGCCGCGCCGGCGGGCATGCTCTACAACGCCGCCAGCGCCTCGCTCTTCAACACCTTCTTCGCGGGCGGCGCCGGCGTATCCACCGGTGAGGCCGGCCCCTGGGTCTCGGGCTCGACCGGCAGCGGCTACACCCCCCATCGCTTCGAAGATGGTGTCAGCCAGGAGCGCGCCATTACCCGCGGCTGGCAGTTGAACGGCGGCAAGCCCGATAGCATCTCGGTGGTGCTCGACGGCGAGTCCATCGACGAAGGCCTCAAGGGCGGCATGGAGACCCACGGCGAAGGTCTCTACAGCTTCGGCTGAAGCGGCCGACAGGCGGCGCGCACGCAGCAACAACAATCCGGGCTGGTAGCCCGCGAGCGTTGTGGGCTAGCCTCCGGCGCGATTGTCCCCGGAGGTACGATGCGCCGCCCGTTCCACGCCCCCATCGCCATCGCCATCGCCACGTTCGCCGCCGCCCTGCTGTGGGCGCCGGGCGACGCCCAGGCCCAGCGCAGTCGCGCACCCGACAACTACGGCGCGGTGACGCTCTTGCTCGGCTTCGGTGGTGAGGCCGAGTACGACTCGCAGAACGTCAACGTCAACGTCCAGGGCCAGAGCGACCTCGAGGCCAGCCTGGGCCTGGGTGGCCGCTACATGGCGCCCCTGCACAAGCACTTCGCCCTGGGCGGCGCGCTGGGCTTTCTCTCCTGGCAGACCAACGCCCGCGACAACAACAACCTCGATCGCAGCAGCCTGCTCGATCTGTCGCTGGTGCCCGCCGGCGTGTTGCCCGTCGGCCGTGACTTGGAGCTCTACCTGTCGCTGCCCCTGGGTCTGACCCTGGGCTTTGGCAATGAAGAGGCGGCCGCCAGCGCTGGGGGCGTGACCATGGCCACGGTGGAGACCGATCCGGGCGTGGGCCTGAACCTGGGCCTGATGTTCGGCCTGCGCGTGCCCGTCAGCGGCTCCATCGGCTTTCTGGGTGAGCTCGGCTTTAGCTACCACGCGTTCAGCCAGGATGTGACCAGCCGGATCACCGTTCTCGGCAACACCACCAGCACCACCGCCGAGGTCGACGTGTCCATGGGGCAGCTGGCCATGAACCTCGGCATCTTCTTCTGAGCGATCGTTCGGCTTTCTTGGCGGGCTCCGTCGCTGACGCGTGAGCCCCAAGCCCCACGATTGGGGGCTTTCGGAGGTGTGCAACGTATGGCACGGCTGGATCGTCGAATCCAGGAGATCGCCCGTGCATGGTCTTTACCTCCGCAGCCCGCTCCCCCTCGCCGCCGCCCTCGTGTTCGGGGCGCTTCTGACGCTTGCAGCCTGTGGTGACGACAGCGGCGGCAAGGAAGAGGCTACGGACATGGGCATGGAGTGCACGCCGGGCACTTCCTACACCTGCCAGGCCCCCGGCGGCTGCAGCGGCCGCCAGCACTGCACCGACCTGGGCTACCTGACCAGCTGTCGCTGCGACGAGACCAGCACGGACACGGACTCGATGGGCGTCGGCGACGGCGGCTTCATGATGGGCGGTGACCCCGGGGTCGGCGATCGCGGCGACGGGGGCGGCCTGGTGGACACCCAGAGCGACGCCGGCAACGACGTCGGCAACGACGCCGGCACCCAGACCAGCAGCGGCGGTGAAATCTGCGACAACGGCAGCGATGACGACGGCGACGGCGACATCGACTGCGCCGACAGCGACTGCAGCGCCCTGCGCTGCGTGGAGCCGGCGCCCGAGGGCTGGCAGGGCCCTTTGATGCTAGCGGCGGGCGTCAACGCGCCCCCCGCCTGCAGCGGCGCGCTCTCCGAAGAAGCGCTCGCGGGCGGCGCCAACCTCACGGCTTCGGCGGCGAGCTGCTCGAGCTGCAGCTGCAGCCCCGGCAGCTGCAGCTATACCTGGTTCGTCCACGACAGCACCGACACCAGCTGCAGCGCGTCGGTCACAGGCACGGGCGACGCCAGCGGATGCACCCTGTTCGAGGACGCAGCGGCCTCCAAGCGGGTCCGCCTCAAGGGCACCGGCGCAAGCGCCTGCACCCCCTCGAGCCAGAGCCCGAGCGTGCCCGATGCCAGCTTCGGCCTGCGGGTGCGGGCCTGCCAACCCGGCGCGGCCCTCGAGGCCCAGGGTTGCGGCGGCGGGCAGCTGTGCATGCCCCGGGGCGCCGCGCCCTACGACAGCGACACCTGCATCCTGCAGGCGGGAGAGCACGCCTGCCCCGCCGGCGTCTACTCCCTGCGCTCGGTCTTCTACACCGACATCGACGACAGCCGCGGTTGCTCGGACTGCAGCTGCGGCGCCGAGAACTGCGACACCGGCTGGAACATCTACGCTGGCGACGATGCGAGCTGCACCACCGTGACCTCCAGCGTCGCCAGCACCGCCCAGTGCCATCTGACCGACTTCGGCAGCGGCTCGATCCGCGTTGGCCCCGAGCCCGGCGGCGGCAGCTGCACGCCCAGTGGCGGCGAGCCCACGGGCACCGCCAGCGGCAGCGGCGCTACCACCGTCTGCTGCGCCAACTGACGGTTCTGCGGAAAACTGGCTACGGCGGCCCCGGGCGGGCTTCAATGCCGCCATGGACGTCGTCCGGTCCGCCACGCTCATCCTGTGTCTCTTGCCCGCCGTCTGTGGCTGCGAGAGCCTGGGCGCCACCATCGCCCACGCCGCAGTCGCCCCGGCCGCCCCCCGCGCCGAGGCGCCCACCACACGCCGACTGCCGCCGCTGGTCCTGCGCGCACGCCTGCCCGAGCACGCTGGCCCCGAGCGCGATCGCGGTTTCCTCGGCCAGCCCGAACAGGCACTGCTCGAGTGGTTGCGCCGCGGTCCGGTGGCGCGCGTCGAAAAGGGCGGCGGTGGCCGCAGCCTGGGCTTCAAGCTGGAGCTGAAAGACGGCACCCGGGGCTACTTCAAGCCCGAGCAGAGCTTCTCCGGCACCAATTGGTACGCCGAGCTGGCCACCATGCACCTCGACCGCGCCCTGGGCCTCCACCGGGTGCCGCCTTCGGTGAGCCGCACGTTGCCCTGGAAGCGCCTGTCGCCGCTGGCCGCCGGCGATCGCCGCCGGGCCGAGGTGGCCGTGGGCGATGACGGCAAGGTGCGCGGCGTGTTCACCCACTGGCTGGCCGAACCCCTGGGGCGGGCCAAGACGCCACCGGGCTTCGAGAATTGGCTGCGAGTCAAACCCTTCGAGCGCTGGGAGATCTCGCCCCTGCAGCGCTCGGCCTCCTTCGGCGCTGCCCACCGCATGCGGAGTGAGAGGCTCGAGCGCGGCCAGTCGGCCGGGCGCCACTACAACAAAGTACCCGAGCCGACCGATCCCGCGCTGCCGGCGGACCTGAGCGACATGCTGCTACTGGATTACCTCACGGTCAACGTCGACCGCTGGGGCGGTAACAACGGCAACGTGCGCACCTACGGCCGCGGCGGCCCGCTGATCTTCTTCGACAACGCCGCCGGCTTCTCGCCCGGCCCGGCCGTGCGTTCGATGATGGAGCGCCGCCTCGCACTCTGCCAGCGCTTCCGCAAGTCCACCGTCGAAGCGCTCAAGGCCCTCGACATGCAGGCCTTCGAAAAACGCATCCGGCGCGACCCCAACGGCCCGCTGCTCGACCAGGCCATGCTCGAAGGCCTCGAGGTGCGGCGCCAGCGTGCCCTTTCGCATGTGGCGGCGCTGGTCGAAGCCCACGGCGCCGAGGCGGTTCTGCCGTGGTAGACGGCCCGCTTCCCGAATGGCACGTCCACGCCGCCTGCATCAGCGCCTGGCCCTTCCACGACTACGCCTGGGGCGCGCAGCTGCAGGCCGCCAAGCGGCAATTCGCCGCCTTCGCCCGTGCCGTGGTCGCCGCTGAGGGCTCCGAGAGGCTGCTGTTGTTATGCCACGGCCCCGAAGCCCAAACCGAGGCCCGCGCCGCCATCGGCATCGAGGACGGGCGCATTGACTACGTGTCAATGGCCTACGGCGACATCTGGTTGCGCGACACCGCGCCCTTCTTCGTGCGCCGCGGCGATGGGCTGGCGGCCCTGTGCTTCGACTGGAACGGCTGGGGCGACAAATACCTCTACCCCCACGACGCCGAGCTCGGCGCGGCGCTGGCAGCGCACCTGAACTTGCCCACCGAGCGCCAGCCGGCCGTGCTCGAAGGCGGCGCCGTCGACTTCGACGGCGAGGGCAGCTGCCTGACCACCGACAGCTGCCTGCTCAACATCAACCGCAACCCGGGCTGGGACCGCGCGCGCTACGACGGGCTTCTGTCCGAAGCCCTCGGCATCGAGCGCGTGATCTGGCTGCCCGGGGGCCTGAAAAACGACCACACCGACGGCCACGTGGACAACGTGGCCCGCTTCGCCGCCCCGGGCGCGGTCTTGCACATGCGACCCAGCTCCGAAGATGATCCCAATCGCGAGGCCCTCCTGGCGATCGAAGACGCCCTGACCCAGGCCCGCGACGCCCGCGGCCGCGCCCTTGAACTGCTGCCGGTGCCCTCGCCGGGTGCGGTCCTCGGCGTCGATGGCGAGATCATGGCTGCCAGTTATCTCAACTTCTACCTGGGCAACCGCACGGTGGTGGTGCCCGCTTTTGGCCGCGACCAGGACGAAGCGGCGCGCCAGGCCATCGCTGAAGCGTTCCCGGGGCGCCAGGCCGTGCTGTGCGAAGCTGCGAGCCTGCTCGAGGGCGGCGGCGGCCTGCACTGCATCACCCACGAGCTGCCCGCCTTGGAGGAGCGCACAGCATGAGCCGTATCCTGCGCGTGGCCGTGATCCAGATGGCCATGGGACAAGACGCAAACGAAAACATCGGCCACGCCGGCGCGCTCGTCGCCGAAGCCGCCGCAGCCGGCGCCCAGCTGGCCCTATTGCCCGAGCTGTTCGCCCATCGTTACTTCCCGGCCCTGAGCGCCAAGGACGACCCGGCCGCCGCCGCGGAGCTGCGCGCCCGGGCCCGTGAGCCCGAACGCTGCCCCGAGGTGCAGGCCATGGCGCTATTGGCTCGCACCCACGGCCTGATCCTGCCGGTGAGCTACTACGAAGCCGAAGGCGAGCACCGCTACAACAGCCTGATCGTCTTCGGCCCCGAGGGCCAGACCCTGGGCCACTACCGCAAAAGCCACATCCCCAGCGGCGAGGGCTACGAAGAGCGCGACTACTTCGACCCGGGCGACAGTGGCTTCTGCGTCATCGACTGCGCCCACGGACGCATCGGCGTCGGCATTTGTTGGGACCAGTGGTTTCCCGAGCAGGCGCGGGCCCTGAGCCTGATGGGCGCCGAGGTCCTGCTCTATCCCAGCGCCATCGGCAGCGAGCCGGGCCGTCCCGAACTCGACACCGCCGGCCCCTGGCGCCGCGTGATGCAGGGCCATGCCGTGGCCAACACGCTGCCTGTGGCTGCCAGCAATCGCGTCGGCGACGAACAGGGTCAGCGTTTCTACGGCACGAGCTTCGTCTGCGACGGCTACGGCGAGGTGATGGCCGAACTCGACCGCGAGCAGCAGGGCGTGGCCCTGGTCGAACTCGACCTGGAACGCTGGGCGCGCGAGCGACACTTCATGGGGCTGCACCGCGATCGCCGCCCCGGGCTTTACGGACAACTGACCAAGGACTGAGAGGGAAGCATGGGCGCGTCGCCAATCCGAACGATCCTGGCATTGTGGTGCGTCGCCGGCAGCGCGACAGCCCTGGCACAAGAGCCAACCACAGCTCCCGAGCCCGCTGAGCCGGCGCCTAGGGAAGCCGAAGCCGTCGAAACCGCCGAGGCGCCAACGGTCGAGGCCTCCGAAGCCATCGACACCGACACGCCTGCTGTCGAGGAGCCGATCGAAGCCAACTTCGCGCCGCCCCCGGCTCCGACGCCCCTGCCCGCGGCCGCCCCTGCCCCCGCCCCGATCTCCGACGCCGAGCTCGCCCCCGAGCTCACCGGCAGCGGCGTGCACAGTCAGGACGCCGCCCATCGACCCACCATCGACCTGCGCGTCTTCTCCGATGTCGGCTACCGCTACGACGACGACGCGCGCAGCAAACCGGGCTTTCGTCTGGGCGAGGTCGAGCTGCTGGTGACCGGCGAACTGTCGCCCGAGGTGCGCGCCGTCTCCGAGACCGTGCTCGCGGTCAAGCCCGCCCTGGACAGCGCCGAGGTCGACATCGAGCGGCTCTACCTGGAGTGGGAGCTTGCGCCCCAGCTGTCGCTGCGCGCCGGCCGCGACCAGCTCAGCATCGGGCGCTACATGCGCGTCCACGACCACGCGCTGGTACGCCAGCTGGCCACCGCGCGTCCGCGCATCGTGGCCTTCGAGGACGAGGTCGGCCCGGCCTACGAGCGTCCCGACGGCAGGCTGGTACACGAGCCGCGCCCTGGCTACGTGCCCACCCACCAGACCGGCGTGCAAGCCCTGGGCGACCTGGCCATCGATGGCGAGACCGAGTTGCACTACACGCTCTCGGTCGGCAATGGCCGTGGCCGCCGCATCGGCGAGCTGCTCTCGAGCCAGGATTTGAACGACTGGCCCGCCCTGGGCCTGCAGCTGTCGCTCTTGCCGGGCATGGTCGAAGGCCTCGAGGCCGGCTTCTCCGGCTACTTCGACCGCATCCCGGCGGGCCTGCGCGGTCCCGACGGCGAGCCGCTGATCTTCCGCTCCATCGACGAGTGGATCGCCGCCTTCCACCTGGCCTACATCAAACGCCCTGTCGACATCCAGGCCGAGCTTTTTTACCTCTACCACGTCGAGACCGGCGCCGGCGCCGACGCCGCCCTGGTCGGCGGCTTCGTGCAGATCGGCTACAGCGCCGGTGACTTCACGCCTTATCTAAGAGTTGAACTTCTCGATCGCGATCGCAACGACATCTTCTACAACAACGGCAAGCCCGAACCCGCCGATCCGGATTCGGCGATGGGTCCGGACCTGCCCGAGCAACTGGTGGAGCTGCGTTTGGGCCTGCGCTACGACCTGGCCGAGAGCGCCGCCCTCAAGCTCGAGGCCCCGCTCGACTTCGACCGCGAGGTTTACGGCATCGTGGGCCAGGTGGCGTTCGGGATTTAACACTTTAGGGTCCCTTTCGAGACGCCCGCCAAAACCTACAAATCCCCTGTCCGGCGCGATCGTCCACCGCGACCCCGACACGTTCGTGTTAAATTGGAAAACCCGACTGCGTCTCGGCACTGCCGAATCGCAGCCGGGCTTTCGCGAGGCTCTTGGCCGACCTGCTCAGCCGACGTACTTGTAGTACTCGACGCCCAGGTCCTGGAACGCGGGCTCGTAGCTCTGGCCCACGTGGGTGATCACGAACTCGGCGCGCGGAGCGTACTCCAGGCCCTTGACCTCGTGGCCGTCGTGCAGCGCTTCGTATTGCGCGCGCGTCAAGTCCACGGGGTTGGCCAGGGCTTGCTTGAGCGCGATGCGCGAAGCGGCCCTGTGCCAGCCGGGCACGGGCGTGATCGGAATCGCCTCGGCCGCGTCGCCGCTGCCGTAGCCCACCGCCACCATCGGCCGCGCCATGATGTCGAGCTCCTGCTCGGCGGCCTGCTCGAAGCCGGCGGCGATCCACACCGGCAAAGCCGCCGAGTAGAGGTTTCCCAGATCGCGCACGGTGGCCGCGCCCATGCTCATCTTCTGGCCCAGCAAGTCCCGGAACTCGGGCTTCTTGCGCAGCACCGAAGCCACGGCGCTGGTGGCCTTGTAGGGGTCGGTCACGGCCGCGCCCTGCTCGCTGACGCTGGCGAAGAGATCGGGGTTCGACAGCGACTCCTCGACCAGCGTCTCGACGCTGACGCCGGCGGCCTCGCACAGCTCATGTAGCTGCTTTTGGTAGTGGTCGCCGCGGGCCATGCCGCGCACGTAGAGAAAGCTCATGGCCTGCACCGGCATCATCTCGTAGGGCCGGTGGAAAAATAGGCTGTGAACGCTGTGGTAGTACTGGCCGGCCGAGACATTGAGCCGGCGCAGCATCTCCTCCACCGCCATCACGGTCTCGTCCAGATACGAATAGGTCGAGTACTTGCCGCTGAAGACCGGGAAGTCGCTCATGCGCTGGGTCTCGGGCGCATAGGCTTCGTGGAAGTGGCGGGCGAAGGGCTTGCGGAAGTCGGGGCCGCGGTAGTCCGAAGCGCTGCCCGAGTGGGCCAGGTCGACCTCGAAGAGTTCGGCCTCGGAGGTGACCAGCATGGCCACCGCACCGGCGCCCTGGGTCTGCTCGCCAGTGCTGCCGCGCTCGTACTCGGCCACGTCGGCGCAGACCACGATGCCCACGCGATCGCCGGCGTCGCAGCTGACGTAGCGGGTGGCCGCCTTGAGAGCATAGATGCCGCCCAGGCAGGCGTGTTTGAACTCGGGCACCTCGCAGTTGCGCGAAAGCCGGGGCTTGCCCAGGGCGTCGAGGGCGCGGTCCACCATGCCGCGCACGATCACGGCGCCAGCGGCGTTGTCCGTGCTCGATTCGGTGCCCAGACCGAGGAAGCCGACACGCTGGGGGTCGATGTCGTTTTGCTCGATCAGCCGTAAAACGGCGTTGGCGGCCATGGTGTAGACGTTCTCGTGGCGCCCGGGCACACGGAAGCTACGGCCGACGACCACCTGGATCTTGTCCCAGGAATTGCCGGTCCAGTCACACCAGTCCTGAAGCCGGACTCGAAAGGGGGGCACATAAGCGCTCATGGCGCTCACGCCGGGTTTGGCAACACCACTCATGGAGACACTCCTATCTGGCTCAGCTCACGGACCCTGTGCAGCGCCGCGAATGCAGGGAAACCCTTCTTGCCCGGACTTCAGGCGACGACCCGCGACTGCGGGTTCAGGATTTCACACTCGCTGACGGCCACTCAGTGCCCGATTCGCACCACGTAACGCGTCCCCAAAAGACCCGCATCGAAGACCTCCGGCAGCTGCCACCAGCAACCTTCAGCGACGATGCGTTAGCAACAGTAGGCCAGCGTAAATCAGATCACAAGTCCCGAACGCATTTCTCGCGGCAAAGAGTCCCATCCCGTATTTTTTGGGGATCACTCAAGGAGGGCGGCCCACGCCTCGGCGCGCTATCCTTTGTCCCGATGACGGCTCGGGCGGCGAGCGAAAGCGATTTGGTTGTCGAAGGCGAGGGGGCGGAATTGGAGTCCCTGCGCCGTGAGGTGCGTCAGTTGCGCGCGCTGATCGAGCACGGTCGCGACCTGCTCATCCTGCTCGACGCTGAAGCGCGCATCATCTACGCCAGCCCCTCCATGGTGCGCGTCATGGGCTACACGCCGCGCGAAGTTGTGGGCGAAATCGGCCTGCGCTTCGTGGTGCCTGAAGAGGTGGAGCGGGTGGCGGCCATGATCGCCGAGGTCATCGCCTCGCCCGGCACAAGCCGTCTCTACAACCTGCGGCTGCAGCACAAGTCCGGCGCGCCCCTCGACGTGGAAGCCATCGGCACAAGCCGCCTCCAGGATCCGGCCATCGGCGCCATCGTCGTCACCATCAGCGATTTGACCGATCAGAAGCGTCGCGAGGCCGCATTGCAGACGAGCGAGCGCAGGCTGCAGCTCTTGGCCAGCCGCGCCCACGACATCATCGCCCGCCACCGGCTCAAACCCCGACCCCAGCTCGAGTACATCAGCCCCGCGGTCGAACGCATCACCGGCTATCCCGTCGCTGCCTTCCATGAAGACCCCGAGTTGCACATGCAGCTGCTACATCCGGAAGACCGCGTGCGTTATCAGCGGCTGATGCAGGGCCCGCCCGAGTCGCTCTCCGAGCCCATCACCCTGCGCTGGACCCACCGCGACGGCCACACGATCTGGATCGAGCAGCGCCTGGTGCCCGAGCTGGATGCCAACGGGCAGCTGGTGGCGACCGAGTCCATCTCGCGCGACGTCAGCTCCCAGATCCGTCTGGAGCAGGAATTGCGCCGCGCCCAGAAGCTCGAAGCCGTCGGTCGCCTGGCCGCCGGGGTTGCCCACGACTTCAATAACCTCCTGGGCGTCACGCTGCTATGCGCCGAACGGCTGGAAGCCTCGCTCAAGGGCGACAGCCGCTATGTGCAGTGGGTGTCGATGATCCTCGACTCGACCCGCAAGGGCTCCGAGCTCACCCAGCGCCTGCTGGCCTTTGCGCGCACCGAAGCCACGCGCGAAGCCTCGGCCGACGTGCCGCGCGTGGTGCGCGAGCTGCAGCCGATGATCGCGCGCGTCCTGCCCGAGGACATCCGCCTCAATGTCGTGCTCGCCGACGGTCCGCTGTCGGTGGGGGTCGGGCGCGGCGAGCTGGATCAGACGCTGATGAACCTGGTGGTCAATGCGCGCGACGCCATGCCGCGCGGCGGACGGCTGCACATCGAGGTCCTGTTGGACACGTTGTCCGACGCCCCCCAGCGCGTCGTGCTTTGTGTGCGCGACAGTGGCGTCGGCCTCAGCGAAGAGCAGCAGCACCGCATCTTCGAGCCCTTCTTCACCACCAAGAACGAAGGCTCCGGCCTGGGGTTGGCGGTGGTTTACGGCATCGTGCAGCGCAGCGGCGGCCGCATCCAGGTCGAATCCAGCCCCGGCATCGGCAGCACCTTCACGCTCAGTTGGCCGCGCCTGGACGCCCCGCTGAAGTCCGATAGCCCGGGGGCGGTGCCGGTCGCCGGTGGCTCCGAGACCGTATTGCTGGTGGAGGACTCCGACCCCCTGCGCAGGCTGGCCTCCGAGATGCTCGGCGCTCGCGGCTACACCGTGCTGGAGGCCGCCACCGCCGCCGAGGCCGAGCGCATCGCCGATACTCAAGCGGTGGATCTGTTGCTGGCCGATGTGGTGCTTCCAGATGCCAGCGGCCCTGAACTGGCTGTTAAACTCGCGGCACGCGATCCAGACCTGCGCGTTCTCTACACCAGCGGCCACGCCGCCGACGAAGTGGCCCGCCGCGGCACCTCCAAGCGCAGCGTCGCGCTCTTGCCCAAGCCCTACTCGGAAGAAGAGTTGGTGCGCAGCGTGCAGACGGCGCTGGCCGAACCGCGCGGGGACTGAGGGGCCGCCAGCCAGCGCAGAGGGCCGAAAAGCGCCCCCGAAAACGTGCTGGCAGCTTTTCCGGCCCGCCGGAAAAGCTTTGGCGGGTGAGGGCGTACGGCAGCCGGGGGAGGGGTGGGGAAAACGTGCTGGCAGCTTTTCTGGCCGGCTTTTCTGGCCTCTGCCGGGCAGCTTCCGGCGGGTCGGGGGGTCCGGGTGGGGTCGTCGTTGTGGTTTCTGGCGCTGTCTCCCGATGCGGGCTAGGCTGCGCAGCGAATCCGATGAATCAGACATCCAGCCCAGGTCGGCTCGACGACGAAATCGAGCGCACTCTCCTCGACAACCGACGCATCTTCTTCTCGGAAGATGTCAATCACGCCTCGGCCACGGCGGCCATCCGCAAGCTCTGGTATTTGGAGCTCAAGGATCCTGGCAAGCCGATTCTGCTGGTGATCAACTCCCCGGGCGGTTCGGTCGATGCGGGCTTCGCGGTCTGGGACCAGACGCGCATGATCCGCTCTCCGATCTCGACGCTGCTGACAGGCTTGGCCGCTTCGATGGGGTCGATCCTGGGCCAGTGCGCACCCCGGGGCCGGCGTTTCGCTACGCCCAATTGCCGCATCTTGATTCACCAACCGGCGATCCAGGGGGCGATCCACGGTCAGGCCACCGATCTGGAGATCCAGGCCCGCGAGATCCTCAAGACCCGCGACCGCATCATCGACCTCTATTCGGAGACCACCGGCAAGGATCGGGACACCATCGCCGCCGCCATCGAGCGCGATTCCTGGTTCAGTCCCCAGGAGGCCCAGAACTTCGGTCTCATCGATCAGGTTGTCGCTAGTTTCGACGACATCCCGCCCTACGATCCCTGAAACGGTCGGGTCGGGTTGCTTCCGAGCTTCGAAGGCTCCCGCGACGACTGCGGGAGGACCTGTCCAGGAAGCTTGTGGTTGCAGGGGGGATGGGGGAGCTTGGGGTTGATGGCGGTGGCGGCGGAGTTGCTCGGGCGTTTTGTGTCTGCGTTCGCTCGCGGAATTCGCGGCGAGATGGAGGCGATGCGTCGGCGTTTGGGGCCTTTCGAGGTGCCGCTCGGCGAGGGTGAGCTGCTCGAGGTCGATGACGCCGGCGCCCGCTTTCGCTTCGCGTTGCCGGTGGCGAGCGACAAGCTGATGGTGGGTACCGAGTGCAGTCTGCGCAGTGGGGGGCGTGAGGTGTTGGTGACCGTTGAGGCCCTCGCCAGCGCTTCGGTGACCGTGCGCGCCAGCCGTCCGCTGGAGCTGGGCAGCACCGCCACGCTGGTGGTCTATCCCTGGTTCCTCTACGAAAAGCTGGAAGCTGCCCTGCTCAGCCTTTCGCCAGACCGCCACCCGGTGCAGCAGGCGTTGACGCTTTTCGGACGCGGCGACCCCCGCCACGACCCCCGCCCGCTCGTGCTCGACCACGCCGCGCTCAACGACAGCCAGCGCCGCCGGCGTCGCTTCGGTTGCCGTGATCACGCCCTACGCCGACCAGGCCCGCGAAATCCGCGCCCGTCTGAGCCGTCTCGATCGCGCCGCCGCCAAGCACGGCATCGAGTGCTCCACGGTGCATCGCTTCCAGGGTCATGAACGGGATCTGGTCATCTTCGATACCGTCGACACCGTACCGCTGCCACCGGGCGTGCTCCTGAGCGGCAGGCGCGCGGGCTCGGCTGCCCCCAACCTGATCAATGTCAGCCTCTCGCGCGCCCGCGGCAAGCTGATCCTGGTCTCCGACGTCGACTACTTCGAGCGCCAGGCCCCTGGCAGCATCGTCACGACCACGCTCCGCCGCATGTTGGCCGCCGGCGCCCCCCGCGTCGCCACTTCGAGCCCATGACACGCGCTGACGCAGAGCGCCGCCCGTGGCGCACCATCCTTCATCCCCCGAGGATCCCCCCGGCGCGCAACCGGAACTGCTCGGGTTCCGATTGCGCGCCACCGCAGCACGACTCTCAGCCAGGTTCGAAGGCCTCGAAGGCTTCGCAGGCCAGCTGGGAGTCGCTTACGGCTTCGACGATGCGGTAGCGCCCATCGACGTAGAACTCGCCCGAGGCGATGGAGGTTCCCGCGTTGGAGGGCGCGATCACGAAGAAGCGGTGCATGTTGGCATCGCCATAGAGCACACCCACGCGCCGCCAACCCACCGGTACGACCCCCAGCAAACCCGGCCCCACGTCCTGGCGAATCACGAGCTCGGGTGCCTTGATCTCCAGCCGGGCACCGGGAAGGGTGCCTGTCCGAACGACCAGCGCGCCGTCGCCGCCCTCTTGGGGACTGGCCTCGAGGTATCTTCGTCTGGGGGTGTGGTGGGTGTTGCTGAGCATCGTATGTGTCCTTCTGGGTTCGCCATGTGTGTAGGGGGGGGGGACGAACCCGTCGTTTCGTGGCCGCCGTTCCCTGGCCCTAGGGCGCGGCGACCGTTTGCAGGCTCTGTAGGGTGCCGATGGCAGCCTCCAGGCTCGGTTGGTCGCCGAGCACCCATTCGTCTTCCTGGACCAGTGGGTGGATGACGCCGATGGGCTCCTCGATCACCATGCCCATCGGACGGATCAGGGCCATCAGCGGTGCGCCCTCGGGAAGACCCTTGCCCTGGTCACGCCAGGCGCCCGGCTGCTCGATCGCGTGGGTCAGAAAAAGCACCATGCGGTCATTGGGCATCATCTCGCGCAGCGTCTCGAGGGTGCTGAAGGGCGCCCGGAAGTACTCGAAGTAGACGCGGTCGCCGGCTTCGCCCTTGATCACCGTGTCGACGTCGAAATGCACCACGACGGTGCTCATGGGCCGGGGATCGTCGGGGAAGCCCTGCTTGCGGCCGTCTTCCAACGCGACCATGGTGCCGGCGACCACCGCCGAAGAGCGCTCCAGCATGGCCTCGGGGGTCGCCAGTACGTCATCATAGCTAAATTGCGTCATACGCAAATGACCGTAGAGGTCGCTGGGCATTTCGAAGGTACGACCGGGAGCCCGTGGTGGTGGCGCCGCGGAAATTTCGCCCTCGGATACGGCCTGCTCTCCGGCACACGCCCAGAGCGAGCTGGCCAGGAGCAACGGGAGAACGCGAACGAAAAACGTGTCTTGCTTCATGGCTCGCCCCTCCTACAGCACGTTGTCCAGGTTGACTTCGATATGGTTCCAGTCGTGACTCCCGTACTCGCGGTACCAGGAGCTGGAGTCGTCGAGCATGCTCACGGTCGCGTCGCTGCGCATGCACTGGGCGCTGCTGCCCGACCAGTGGTCGAGGCCCAGTGAGTGGCCGATCTCGTGACACCAGGTCGACTGCATGGCGCGCCGCCTGGCGGTCGTCGTGCTGTAGTTGGAGTTGAACCAGGTATCGTCGAGTTTGACCAGCGAGGATTCGCACTCGTAGCCGCTACCTGCGGCCTTGATATTCCAACACTGATAGAGACCTCGCACGTCGCCCAAATACGAGAGGTCGTAGGTGTGGTAGGCCCAGACATCGGTCAGGCTGTCGCAGACCGGATCCTCGCGGTATCGGATTTCGGTTTGGTCTACGTTGTCGAGGTAGCTCTCGAAGCTCGCCATCGCGACGCCGTAGTTGTTCGAACCCATGCTGCTGGCGTCGCACCAGTAGTGGTTGTTGTTGTCCGGCTCGCAGGGGTCGGAGCTGTTGCACTGATTGGTCGGATAGGTGTGCGCTGTGATCAGCGCGGTGATGCCCAGCATGCCGCAGGCGGCTGCGATGGATTTTGGTCTCATGTACTTCGATCGGATTGGGTACTTCACTACAGGTTGTCCTCTCTCGTGGATCGCGACGCCCGCCGCCGACCGAAAACTACGGTCGGCGAGCGTGTCTGCGCGATCGATTCGACGTTTGCTCGCTAAGCTAAAGCTGAACGCTTGCGTTCAAACAGGTGCATGCGGAACACCTAACAGAGAGTGAACAAGCTTGCTCTTACGTTATCCTCTGCACTATCAAGCTTAAGGGGGTCGAGAGAGGCCATCAACAGAGGGGGGTTACGTAGCGGTCACTGATCTGCACATCGGTGAGCGGTTCATGCATCGGTGGTCGCGCACTACGTTTTCTCGGTGCCGCGCTCGAAACGCGAAACGAAACACCATTCTCAGGGCGCTGGCGCTTCATGGGAGAGCGGGAAACCGACGTCGCAGCCGGCGTCGTTGGGATTTCCCGTTTCGACCAGGAGATTGACGAGCTCGGCCGTCCGTTCGGGATCTCCGGCCTTGGGGCCGACCACGCTCACGTCGGCTCCGGCGCCGTACTCATCAAACCAAAGCATCCAGCGCACCCAATCGACCTCACCGAGCTGACCGAGCAAGTCGCCGCTGACGTTTTCCGGTTTCACATTTTCGCCGAGGGTCAGCCTTGCGCCGACTTCGACGAACAAATCCTGGCTGCTCTGAAGCCGTAGGGCCCCGACGCTCGTGGACAGCTCGATGGTCAGCGGAATCAGCTGAATTTTGTCTTGGCACGTCTTTCCCGCCTCGCGTCCGGGACAGCTGCGCAGTCGCGTGGGTCGAGTGCTGTCGTGTCGCACCGCGAACGTCAGCTCGGTGTGACTTCCGGTCAACGGGTTCGGCTCGCGCGAACAACCCTCCTGGGGTTGCCGGCAAGGGTCGGGCGCGCAGGTGTCGTGCCATCGCACGTTCGCGCGGTAGTCACCCTCGACATAGGCGATGACCTCGGCCGGCGAAAAGCCCAGCGCGCTGGCGTCCGTATTTGCGATCTCCTCGACCTGCGCGTCTTCGCAGGGAGCGCACGAGCCGGAGAAATCCTTGGTCGCGCCGCCTACCCAGGGAGGCGATCCACGCGGGTCTGTCCCACTCGATTGGCCCGCATTCCCGCCGTCACATCCCAGAGCCATCAGGCTCAGGGTGCACACTCGCAGGGTCCGACCAATTAGCCCCATAGAGACGGTGTAAGGCGCTCCCGCCTGGAAGGCAACCACATGGTCCGCACATTTCGACTGCTGATCAGCACCTCGAAGTGCGAATCATGCGCCGATTGTGGTAATATGGGCCATGGTCGCCGGTTCCGAAGCAGCCCATACGACCCTGGCCATCGAGTTGCTGCGGGCCCTACGCGGGCGCCGCTCCCAGACTGCGTTCAGCAAATTCCTGGGCTACCGTAGCAACGTGGCCCAGCGCTGGGAGTCAGGCCACGCGTTGCCCACCGCCCCGCGCTTCCTCGACCTTTGCAGCACGCTCAGGCTCGACGTCAACGGCTGTTTCGAGCACTTCTACGGTCGCGCGCCGGGCTGGCTGGCAGACGCGGGCTGCCGCGAGCGGCAGGTGGCGGCCTTTCTCAACGACCTGCGGGGCAAGGTACCGGTCAACGAGCTGGCTCGCCGCCTGAACAAAAACCGCTTTTCCGTGGCGCGCTGGCTCGGTGGCCAGGGCCAGCCCCGGCTCGACGAGTTCTTCGAGTTGATCGAAGTCAGCAGCGGGCGCCTGCCCGACTTCATCGCCGGCCTGGTCGACCCGGCGACCTTGCCGAGCCTGGCGTCGAAGTGGTCGCAGCTGGAGCGGGCGCGGGCGGTGGCCTACGAGATCCCCTGGTCCCATGCCGTGCTGCGGGCCCTCGAGCTACCCGAAGTCGCCGCTGGCGGCGGCGCCACCGAAAGCTGGCTGATGGAGCGGCTGGGTATCTCCGGGCAGGTGCTGGACGAGACGCTTTCGGCCTTGCAGCACTCGGGGCAGATCGAGCAGCGTGGCGAACGCTACCAGGCCGCGCGCATGGGCGATGTGGACACTGGCGCAGACCCGGTGCGTGCCCGCCGCCTCAAGGCCCACTGGGCCGGCGTCGCGCTCGAGCGGCTGCAGCTGGGCGGCCCAGGCCTCTTCGGCTACTCGCTTTTCACGGTGGCGCGCGAGGACCTGCAGCGCATTCGCGACCTGCAGTTGGAGTACGTGCAGCAGATCAACACCATCGTCGCCGAGTCCAGCGGCGAGGACTGCGTGGGTCTGTTCTGCACCCAGGTGCTCGATCTCTCCGAGTGTGGCCACAACGCGCTGGCGCCCAGCGCGCGCCGCGATGGCGCGCGGCCACGCCGGTCGCGTAGGCCGCGTCCGATGCTGGCTGGCCGGCGTCGGATGCGGCGTCGCTGATCTCGCGACCGCCAGTGGCTGCGTCAGTGGGCCGGCGAGCGTGCCGCTGGCGGTGCGCCGGTGCGGGTGATAGCTTGAGGTGAGGGTTAGCGTGTCACTGTGAAGGTTTCTATGCGGCTGCGTGCGACGGGATTGGCCTTCGTGCTGGCTGCCTGGGCCGGGCTCGTCGCCGTTGCGCCCCTCGGCTGCCGTTCCCCGAACGACGAGCTGCTCAAAAACCCAGACGACGGCAGCGATCCGATCAGCGGCGGCTCGGGATCGGCGGCCACCGACACGCCTGACGGTTCGATGCTGGGCACGTCGGCGATCGACGCCATGGCCCAGGGAGGCGGCGCGGGCGACTCGGGCCAGCGGTCCGAGGCGGGCAGCGGTGGCGATGGCAGCGGTGGGTGCGCCGACGGCGAGGAGTTCGGCACTTGCACCAGGCCCAATGCCTTTACCGTCTGCGTCGAGGGCCAGTGCCTGCTGGTGGAGTGCGAGGGCGAGTTCGTCGATTGCGACGGCGATCCCGAAAACGGCTGCGAGGCCTCGCTCGAGAGCACCGAGCATTGCGGCCTGTGCGGCGCGCGCTGCGAGCTGGACCACGCCCGCGCCCGCTGCACCCAGGGGGCCTGCGAGCTCGACCGCTGCGACGACGGCTATGGCGACTGCGACGGCAGTAGCGCCAACGGCTGCGAGACCCCGCTCGACTCGCTCAACCACTGCGGCGACTGCGAAGTGAGCTGCGGTGGGGTGGCCAATGGCTTCCCCGGCTGCATCGGCGGCAGCTGTGGCGTCGGGCGTTGCAAGGAGGGCTACGGCGACTGCGACCCCGCCGAAGCCGGCTGCGAACAACTGCTGAGCGACGTCGCGCACTGCGGCGGCTGCGACAGTCCCTGCGCGCCGCCGGCCGCGGTCGGCAACTGCGACAGCGGCCAGTGCTTGATCGAGAGCTGCAGCGACTCGAGTCACGACTGCAACGGCTTGGCCAAAGATGGCTGTGAGGTGAGTTTCGACAGCGCCGAGCACTGCGGTGGCTGTGGTCAGCGCTGCGAGCTACCCCAGGCCCTGGTCTTGCGCTGCGATGTCAGCGCCGCACCGACTTGCATGGTCGATCACAGCTGCCCAGCGGGCGCATCGGGCTGCGAGGAAGGGGCGCCGGAAAACGGCTGCAAGGAGGGCTACGCCGATTGCGACGGCAAGCCCCAAAACGGTTGCGAGACGCGGCTCGACACGCTCACCCACTGCGGCGCCTGCAACGCCGGCTGCAGCATCGAAAACGCCATCGCCGCCTGCAACGCAGGCAGCTGTGAGTTTGTGGCCTGTGAGCCCGGCTTCGACCGTTGCGGAGGCGCGAGCTGCGCATCGCTGGCCGACGACCCCGAAAACTGCGGCGACTGCGGCAACGCCTGCGGTGGCGGCACGCCCTACTGCAGCGGTGGACGTTGTGCCTCGGTGATGTGCCCCGCCGGCAGCGCCGACTGCAATGGAGAGCCGGGCGACGGCTGCGAGACCGCCCTCGATTCCGTCGCCGGCTGCGGCTCCTGCGACGTCAGCTGCGGGCCCTACGACAACGCCAGCGCCGCTTGCAGCGCGGGCCGCTGCGAACTCGGCGGCTGCGACGTGGGCTTCGCCGACTGCGACGGCGTGGTGAGCAACGGCTGCGAGCAGAATATCCACAGCCTCGACGCCTGCGGCAGTTGCGTCGAGGGCTGTTCCGTCCCCTTCGCCGAGGAGAGCTGCGACAGCGGCAGCTGTGAGTTGGTCACCTGCGACGTCGGCCGCGCCGACTGTGACGGCGAACTGGCCACCGGCTGCGAGACCGACCTCTCGCTGCCGGGCAGCTGCGGCGACTGCGACACCGACTGCATGGCCTTGAGCAACGTGCTCAGCGGCGGCTGCGAGGCCATGCAATGCCAGATCGTATGCCAGGCCGGTTACGGCGACTGCGACGGCAAGGCGCCCAGCGGCTGTGAAGCCTCGCTGGCGGCGACCCTCAACTGCGGCCGCTGCGGCAACGACTGCAGCCTCTTGCCCCATGTGGCCTCGGCCAGCTGCGCCGACGGCGGCTGCGGCGAGCTGGTGTGCGAGACCGGCTATGCCGACTGCAACGGCGACCCCGACGACGGCTGCGAACGCGCCATCAACACGCTCAGCGATTGCGGCGGTTGCGACGTGCCCTGTGCGCCCGAGCGCGGCGGCGGCGACTGCAGCAGCGGCAGCTGCGTGATCACCGGCTGCGACGGGGGCTTCGACGACTGCAACGCCGATCCCGACGACGGCTGCGAGTCGTCACTGAGCGACGCGGCCAGCTGCGGCAGCTGCGACAACAGCTGCGCGAGCGGCTTCGGCTGCAGCAACGGCGAGTGCGTCTGCGTCGATGACAGCGCTTGCGGCGGGCTCAGCTGCTGCGGCGGTCAGTGCGTGGACACAAACTCGATTTGCTCGTGGGGGCCATGCCCGGACTCCTCAACCGAGCGGCCGGTGCTGCACTGTGGCGCCTGTGACATCTTCTGTCCGGCGGTGCTGGGTATGCTCTGGTGCTGCGCCCTGTGACGGCGCCTCAGTTCGCCTGCGCGAAGCGGTGCATGAAGTCCACCAGCCGCTCGACGCCGTCCAGCGGCATGGCGTTGTAGATCGACGCCCGGATGCCGCCCACCTGGCGGTGACCCTTGAGCCCGACCAGGCCCGCGGCGGTGGCCTCGGCCACGAACTTCTTGTCCAGCGCCTCGCTCGGCAGCCGGAAGACCACGTTCATCACCGAGCGGTCTTCTGTGGCCACCGGGCAGCGGTAGAAGCCGTCGCTGCCGTCGATGGCGCCGTAGATGGCCTCGCCCTTGGCGCGGTTGTGGCGCTCCATGGCCGGCAGGCCGCCCTGCTCCTCGATCCACGCGAGCACGTTGCGCACCATGTAGACCGGGAAGGTGGCGATGGTGTTTTGCAGGCTGTTGGCCTTGGCCACCTCGCCGTAGCGGAAGATCTTGGGGATGTCCTTGCGCGCGCCCTCGATCAGATCCTTGCGCATGATCAGCACGGTCACACCGCTGGGACCCATGTTCTTCTGGGCGCCAGCGTAGATCATGGCGAAGCGGCTGACGTCGATGGGGCGCCACAGGATGTCGCTCGACATGTCGACGACCAGCGGCACCGCGCCCGTGTCGGGGAGCTCGAAGAATTGGGTGCCCATGATGGTGTTGTTGCTGGTCAGGTGCACATAGGGCGCATCGGGGCGCAGGTTCAGCTCGTCCTGCTTGGGCAGCCGCTCGTAGCGCCCCTCGACCGACTGGTCCCAGGCCACGTGCGGCGTCGCCACGATTTTCGCCTCGCCCAGGGCCTTCTGGCCCCAGGTGCCGGTGACGATGTAGTCGCCCGAGCCCGCGTCATTGCGCAGGTTCATGGGGATGAGCGCAAATTGCGTGCTGGCCCCGCCGTGCATGAAGAGCACCTGATGGGTGTCGGGGATCTGCAAGACGCGGGTCAGGCGCTCGATGGCGTCGTTGTGCACCGCCTCGTAGACCGCGCCGCGATGGCTGTGCTCGATGATGGACATGCCCGAACCCTCGTAGTCGAGGAATTCGCGCTGGGCGCGCTCGAGAACGGGCAGCGGGAGGGTCGAGGGACCGGCGTTGAAGTTGACGTGGCGAGTGACCATGGGCGCGCAGCCTAGCGATCTTCCGGCCGGGAGCAAGTACCCAAAGGCCCGGTCCTGACGATCGCGCGCGCGCTCACCGGGACGCCGGCCCGGGCCCTGATTCGGGCGCCCGGCCGGTCGCTCATTCCGGCGGCGGCGGGGGCGGCAGCGGCGGCAGCTCGACGCAGCCGAAGACCACGCTGATCTGGTCGTACTCGCCTTCCTTGGCCTTGTCGCAGAAGACGCCCTGCAAAATGATTTCGGAGCCGTCGGGACGGATCGTCCAGCCGCCGCTGGCGCCCAGGTCGCGCGGCACCTGCTTTTTCTGGCCCGCCTGGATCACCACCAGGTTGACGTCGTCCAGGTTGGGCGGCGCGTTGTCGATGCCGATGGAGCAGCTGTCGAAGTTGGTGCTCACACTCTCGCTGACGATCTGGGCGAGCTTGGCTTCGAGCACCGTGGGGTCTTCGGGGGTGATATGGGTACCGGTGCCACCGGCCGCAGCGATGGCGTCGAGAGTGGCGGCGGCGCCGTTGGAGCCGGGCAGGCCGACCACGTGGGTCTGCACGCCCATGGTCAGCCAGTTGGCGACGATGGTCTGCACCTGGCTCTCATTGGTGCTGCAGTTGGGTTCGCCATCGGTGAGCAGCACCACATTGGTGATGCCGACGAGGTTGGGCAGTCTGGCGACCAGGGCTTGATCGGCCACGGCCGTGGCTGTCCCGAGGGGCGTGCTGCCATTGGGGTTGTTGCTCATCATGAACGCGTTCCAGGCGTTGACGAAGTCCATACCGGGCATGAAGTCGATCTGCAGTCCGCTGTCGATTGTTGCGACATCACAGCTACTGGTCTGGGGGTAGAAGATGGCGCCGGCGGTGACGTCGGCTGCCAATGGCGTCAGCCCCGCGACCAGGGCGTTGCTGGCGAGCGTCCACTTCTCTCCGAGGCCGTTCCAGTCGCGGTCCATGGAGCCGGACTTGTCGAAGATGATCAGCAGGTTGCCCGGGACCTTCTCCATCTTGATGTCCGGCGTGACTTCGACACCGCCGCAGTTGCCCTCCTGATCGGGCGGCAGACCGCCGTCGCCGAGTGCACTGCCGCCGTCGCCGCTGATCGGCGCCAAGTCCTGGGCCATGGCATTTGTATTGCCAAAGCCATCGCTGCTGCTGGCGCCGCCGCTGCCACCGGTATCACCACCACCGCCGCTGCTGGCGCCACCGCCGCTGCTCTTGTCACTGCTGCCGCGGCCGCTATTGGGCGAGGTATCGCCACCACCGCAGCCTCCGAGGCACGCCAGCGCGATCACGCAAAGAACAAAACCCACACTTTTCACCGGCACCATCCCAAGTTCTCCCTCCTAGACACTAACCGATCCGCGTGACCGGCGGCAGCGAGCGGCATCGAAAAGCGGGCGACGTCAAGCAGATTTCTTCGAGCGATCGTTCGCTTCCCACGTCGCCGCAGTGCGCATGGGTAGGCCTACTGCGTGTAGGCAGCACATGCGGGCACATGGTCGGCTTCGGTGAGTCGCGATCGACACCGCTGGGCTGCGTGATCGGTCAGCGACCCGCGGGCACGCATAACCGAAAGACAGATCGCGGTCGATCCCCAATCAACTCGGGATTCGAGTGCGTGCGATGGAGGAGGGGAGCGGGCCAGCGGCGCCCCTCGGCTGGCCCCTCCGCGCTCGTCAGGCGACCGAGGGGGCCGCCGTCGGCAGATCGATCACCGGAGACCTCTCCAGAAACTTCGGATACCCCGTCCTGGGTGGATTGCGGAAAGGTGGGAAGTTCCTCTGCACAGGCTGCGACCCCGCGAGAGGCCAGGATGGTTCGAGGTGATCCAAAGTGCGGTACAGCATTCGATCTCGCTGCAGACGGCGGCCCCCACGATGGCCTGACTTCGGCACGATCGTGAGATGTGCGAATGTCGTACACGCTGCCGCGCACCGAGTCTTGAGCGCGTGCTGAGGATTTTCTAAAGCTTTCAGCCACCTGTGGGCGCTACACCCACCTGACGGCACAGCCCCCACAGGGGCTGCAGCTCGTGCTCACGGGCCAGCGTTTGGGCGCGTATGAGCGCTTCGTTCGCGCGCGTCGTCCGACCTTGACGCGCCGCCACCTGGAAGATCTCGAATTCACTGCGGGCCAACCATGTCGGCATGCCCCACTGCTGGCACAGCTCGCTGGCCTGCTCGAGCGTATCGAGGGCCCCTTCGTCGCGCTCGCAGGCGGCGGCGGTCAGTCCCAGATAGAAAGCCACCGGGCCGTAGGAAAAGCCCAGGGAAGAGACCACGTTGCGGGTGGCGAAGGGGCTGAGAATCTCGTGGGCGGTCTCGCACAGGGCGCGGTCGCAAAGGCCCGCGCCGATCCAACCGAGCAGGGCCCAGACCAGCAGTCGCTGCTCGCCGCGCATGTAGGCCAGCTCGTCCAAGTCGAAACGCAGCAGGATTTGGCGTGCGGCCTCGGGTTGTTTGCGCAGCACCCGCGAAAGCGCCATGTGCAGACCGATGATGCGATCGCCGTCGACCGGCTCCCGCGGGTAGGAGTCCTGACTCTGCTCCAGCATGCCCAGCCCGCCGCGATCGAGCAGCAGCAAAAAGAGTGCGCTGGCCGGCCGCAGTCCCGGGGCCGCCAGACCCACGCGCTGGCCTTCCACGAAGACCTCGGTGTTGTCGTCGGCCACCGCAGCGTGGCGTCCGCGTGCCAGGGCATGGCTGATGCGCAGGGCTCGCACCAGCAGGCCGCAGGCGGGATGCAAGAGGTTGAGCGACAAGCGTTCGAGGCGTTCGAGCTCGGCCTCGGCCTGCGGCAGCCGACCCAGGCGCAGCAGCGCGTCGTGGCGCTCGACCCGGCCCTGGAAGGCGCGGTAGGGGTGACCGAAGCGCTCGGCGCCGTCGATCAGCTCGTCGGCCAGGCTCAGCCGCTCCGCGGGCGCGTCGCGCAGGCCAGCGTCGCCCAGGGCGCGGGTCAGGGCTTCGAAGCGGGTGGCCACTTCGAAGCTGCCGCGCAGCAGATCGCGGGCCTGTTGAAACAGCGTGCGGGCTTCATCGGCCTTGACGAGCGGGGCCAGGTGCACGCGCACCAGGGCCTGCAGCGACGTCTGCTCCGGGCCCAGGCGCCGCGCGGCTTCTTCGAGCTGGGCGCGCTGGGCGGGGTCCACGGGCTGGGGGCGGATCTCGGCGCGGGCGGCGACCGGATCGAGCAGCCAGGCCAGGCCGGCGGCGGGGGAAAGCCCGATGGCGGCCCGGGCCAGCAGCTCGGCGTCGCCGCGGCGCTGGGCGTATTGGGCCACGCGGCGCAGGTCGTTGTCGGCGGCTGTGCGTGCGCTGCGGGGCAGCTGGCCGCTGCTGCGATCGCGGCTCAGGAGATGGGCCTGGGCGCTGGCCAGGGCCAGCTCGGCGTCCTCGGGGGTGTGCAGCTCTGGACCGCGCAAGGCCTGGGCGCGCTCCAGGTGGCGGGCGGCCACGCGGCCGTCGAAGACCGCCAGCGCCTCGTTGGCGGCGCGCCGGCGCCACTCGATGACGCGCTCGAGCACGTCGCGGGAGGGCGCGCGCTCCAGGTGATGGGCCAGGGTGGCAGCATCGACCTCCACGCCCTCGCGGCGCTCGTCGAGCAGGGCCTCGGCGGCCCGTAGGTGCAGGCGGGCGCGCTCTGAAGCTTCCAGCTCGTCGTAGAGGGTCTCCCACCACAGCGCGTGGGTGAAGCGGCACTGACCGTCAGCGTCCAGGCGAAGCAGGGGGGCCATGGCGTCGGTCTCGAGACTTATGCTGAGGGCGCCGGCCTGTTCGGCCACCAGCTGTGGCACCCGCCGGTCGAGGCCGCCGCGCAGGCCGTGGCGGGCGAGTAACGAAATGCCGCTGGTGGTATCACGGGCGAACCGCTCCAGCGTGCGCAGGCGCATGGAGGGGCCCAGGACGCTGGCGGTCAGCGCGATGCGGCGCGAATCGGGATCGAGGCGGGCCAGCAGCTGTCGGGCCAGGCCCTGGGCGTGATCGGGCAGCTCGCTGCCGGGCTGGGCGGCCAGCTGTCGGGTCGCCGCCTGCATCAGCAGGGGCTGGCCGCGGCATTGGCGTTGCAAGCGCTCGCGATCTCCGGGGTGGCCCTCGGGCAGCACGGTGTCGAAATAGCTACCGACCGCCGCGTCACTGAGCGGGCCCAGGGAAAGCACCTCGTGATCCTGGACGTCGGGCAGGGTGCCGCGGGTCTGGGTGTTGTCGCGTTGCTCCGGCAGGGCCAGGAAGCGGGAGGTGGCCAGCACCAGGATTGGGGTTTGCTCGCTGCGGCGCGACAACAGATTCAGCACGCGCAGGGTCGCGCCGTCGGCCCAGTGCAGATCCTCGAGGATCAGCAGGCGGGGGGCGCGTCGGGCTGCGTCGCTGAGAATGCGTAGCAAACCATCGTGTAGCAGTTCGCCGGCCAGGGCCATGGGGCCGGGCTGCAACACGGGATCGTCCTGGTGGGGCAGCCAGCCGCTGCCCTCGGAGGCCTCGCCCACGCGCGTGCCGAGCTCGGGCAGCAGGGGACCCAGCAGCGAGCGCGTGGAGCCCAGCTGGCGTTGGGCCTGGGCGCGACTGAGCTCGCCCAGGGCCGCGCGCACCACCGGCACCCAGGGCGACAGCGGGCGGCTGTCGATGGGGCTGCAGCGGCCGATTAGAACCGGAGTGCCGCTGCGCAGGGCCTCGTGGGCCAGCTCGCGTGCCAGGCGCGTCTTGCCGCTGCCGGCCTCGCCCACCAGCAGAATCAGCCGACCGCGGCCGCGGCGCAGCTCGTGCAAGGCCACCTGCAGGCGTTGCATGTGGGCATCGCGGCCGACCAGCGGGCCCGGGGGTGTATCGCCGGCGGCGTCGGCCAGCGGATCGGCGGCGGGTCGAGTGACCGGGGTGGCCACCGGCAGGAAGCCGCCACTGTCGGTGGCGCTACCGCCGTAGGCGCGGACCGGCGGAAAGCTACCGCTCTCGCTGGAGCGTGGGGGAGGGGTATCGCTGCTCGGGATCGGGGCTGTGGAAAAGCTGGAAGGGGGCTCGCTGCCTTCGAGCGCGTGCACAGGCACATCCAACTGATAGCCGCGGCCGTGCACCGTACGGATCGGCTCGAAGCCGCCGCGGCGTTGGCCCAGCACGCGGCGGGCGCTGGCGATAGCCGTGGCCACCACCGCGGGCGTCACCGCATCGCCGCCCCAGACCTCATCGAGCAACTCATCGCGCGTCACCACCCGGTCTGGATGGGCCAGCAAATAGCGCAGCACATCGAAAACCTTGGGTTCGATACGCAGCGCGCGGCCACCGCGGGTCAGGCGGAAGCGTCGGTCATCGAGTTCGAAGTCATCGAAGCGATAGCGCATGGCGGACTGACCGCATCAGCGCCAGCGGCCTGCAACGCCGCCGGTCGCCCCCATCTTCGGTCAAAGCCGGCGATCGATCCAGCGCGGGCCGGCCGGACCCGCCGTGGCGGGCACCGGTGCCGGACTAGTGGAGCTGAGGGGGATCGAACCCCTGACCTCGTCATTGCGAACGACGCGCTCTCCCAGCTGAGCTACAGCCCCGAGGTCGGCGCGGGAGTTAGCACGCCAAAGCCCCCAGCGCAATCGCCCACACCCGCGCCACCGAGCACCCCGCCCGAAGCCGCCCAAAGCTGCCGCCCAAAGCTGCCAGGACGTTTTTTCTGCGCCTTCGCCCCCAAAAAGCTGCCAGGACGTTTTTTCTCGCCGTTCGACGCAACCGGCGGGGGCCACTGGCCGATACATCCTGCATGAACGCCGCGACCAAGCCCCCCAAGCGCGCACGGCCCCTGCGCAGGGAGTCCAACGCTCATTTGTGGTTTGTCACCTGCCGCATCATCGAGGGGCGCTTCTGGCTGCACCCCATCCTCACCAGCGCCATCGAGCCCCCCAACCACAAGGCCCGCCGCGCCGCCAAGGCCATGATGCGCCACCTGGACAAGCGCCTCGGCAAGCGGGTCGAGCGCGCCAATGCCCAGAGCGGCCCGAACCAACCCAAGCTCACCCTCGAAGACGCCCGGCGCATGGCCCGCGGTCTTATCGGCAGCGCCCTGGCCCGGGCCCAGAAGCACTGCGAGGTCAAGGTCTACGCCCTGGTCGTGATGAGCAACCACCTGCACCTGATCGTGCAGACCACCAAGAAAAACCTCGCGGCCTTCATGGGTTACTTCAAGGCCCGCATCACCGAAAACCTGAACCTGCTCACCGGCAAGCGCGGACCGCTGTGGGCCCGCCGCTACGACGCGGTGCCCATCACCGACGACCCCTCGGTGGCCGAACGCATGGCCTACAACGTCGACAATCCCTGCAAGGCCAACCTGGTGAGCACGCCCGAAGAATGGCCGGGTCTGAACCTGGC
>JAOUOP010000038.1 GCA_029880325.1 Myxococcales bacterium
ATCCCGAGACGGGCAATGTGGAGGCGTCCATCTCGGGCTCCTTCCCCTGGACTGCCGAGGGTCACTTCGGCCTGGCCTACCGCGAGGCCGACGACTCCTTCTACGTGGGCGGCTGGTATGACGGCACCATCTATCACGTCAAGGGCCTGTCTTATCCGGATGCGGGCGCGGTCATCGACCAGTGCAATCCCGCCGACGGCGACATCTCCGGCCTGGCTTGGAACGAGTCCGCTGGCGTGCTGTGGGTCGCCACCAACAGCCCCACCGACACCATCTACGAGTTGACCGAAGACTGCACCGTCCTGGCCACCATCGCCCACCCCAACCCGGGCTACAACGGTGGAGGTCTGTCGATGGACGGAGACGGTAACCTCTGGACTATCTCACAATGGCCAAACAACGCCTATCTCATCGAGTCGGGCGTACCGGTCATCAGCGATGTGCCCTGGATGACGGTGGAGCCCACTTTCGGCTCGCTGGCGCCCGGCGCCGACCAGGAGATCGCGGTCACGGTAGACACCACGGGCCTCGAAGCGGGCGTCTACCTCGGCGCGCTCCTGATGCGCACGAACGCACCGCGTTCGAAGTTCCTTCGGATACCGGTCAGCCTCGTGGTCTCCGGGTACTACCAGAGCGTCAACGCCGGCGGTCCGGACTACCTGGACGTGCAGGGCGAACTCTGGAGTTCCGATCAAGCCCACCAGAGCGGCAGCTGGGGCTATCTGGAAGGCAAGGCGCTTTCGGACGCGAAGGCCGAGATCGGCGGAACGGATGACGATCCCCTCTACCAAAGCCTGCGCCAGGACGCCTATGCCTACCGCTTCGACAATGTGCCAGACGGCATCTACCAAATCGATCTTCGCTTCGCGGAGCTGAAGAAGAACACCGGCGTGGGCGACCGCCTCGTCGACATCATCGTGGAGGACCAGCTCATGCTGCCCGCCCACGACATCGTCTACGAAGCGGGAACGCTGACCGCAGATGACCACACCTTCTTCGTCCCCGTCTCCGACGGCCAGCTGGATGTGCGCATCATCGACCGCAAGGGCGGAGGCAAGACCATCATCAACGCGCTACGGGCCGTCCATCGCCCCGATCGCTAGTGCGAGCGGATGAATGCCCCGTCCGGGCTGCGCCAGTATGTGGCGGTTCGGGCGGGGCTCTTTTTTTTTGCGCCCTGCACAGCTGATGTGAGCGCCCGAATCGGCACCCACGGCAGGTGCGTCAGTCGGCCGCCGAAGCGACGCCCTCCCCCTTCTTCAAGGCGCCCTGCTCGCGCAGTTGCTTCTGCTCGCTGTAGCGGGTGGTCAGCACATCGCTTCGGCCGCGCAACAGCAGCGTGAAGCGGAAGAGTTCTTCAAGCACGTCGACGACCCTGTCACGGTAATCGGAGGGGCGCATGCGCCCGTCGTCGTCGAATTCCTGCCAGGCCTTGGCGACCGAACTCTGATTGGGAATCGTGAACATGCGCATCCAGCGCCCGAGCAACCGCAGCTGATTGACAGCATTGAACGACTGCGAACCACCGGAAACCTCCATCACCGCCAGGGTGCGGCCCTGGGAAGGACGCACGGCACCGTCAGAGAGCGGAATCCAATCGATCTGATTCTTGAAGGCCGCAGTCATGCCCCCGTGCTGCTCGGGCGAGATCCACACCTGCCCCTCCGACCAAAGGCTGGCCGCACGCAGCGCCTGGACCTTAGGATGATCGACCGCGCTGCGGTCGAAGACCGGTAGCCCATGGGGGTGGAAGACTTGTACTTCGGCCCCGAAGGCCGCAAGCACGCGCTCGCACTCCAGCGCGAGCTTACGACTGTAGCTGATCTCCCTGAGGGAGCCGTACAGAACGACAATACGCGGGGGATGGGCCGGTCCCTGCAGTCCCAGGCTCTCCAGCGTACGCCTGACCGAATGGGGCGGAAGGTCATCGTCGATGTGCGTCACGGCGCCCTTCTACACTATCTTGGCCAGTACCGCCGCCACACCGGGACGCACCGCCGCATGCCCCGCCGGTGAGTAGGTCATGGCCGCGCGCCCCCCCTTCCGCGACCACGGTATTACTGCGCGGCGTCGAGCCCGACGGCATCCTGCGCAGCCAAGCGACCGAGCGCCGTGAGCACCGCCTGCAGCGCCGCGCGCGTGGCGTCCTCGGCGAACGCCACACCGATGGCGCTGCAGGCTTCCGCGCGCACCTGCACGCAAGCCATGGCGGTCGCGCCCGTACCGCCGCCGAGGGCGTACTCGTCGAAGGCCTCGACCACGCCGAGCGGCCCGCCGCCGCGGCGCAGGGCGTCACAGAGCGCTTCGACCGCACCCTGCCCCTTGCCCGCGCGGCTGACACCGTCGAGGGACAACTCGATACCGACCTGCTGCTGCGCGCGTCGCAGCGTGTAGTCGCCCAACAGGTGGCCCTCGGGCGCCGTCACGTAGGCGTCGTCGAAGAGGCGCCGTACCGCGCCCGCTCGAATCTCACCCCCAGTCAGTTCCGCGTGCTCTTGCACCACGCGCGAGAACGCGATCTGCAGCCAACGGGGCAAGGTGATGCCAAAATCGCGTTCGAGCACATGCAACACCCCGCCCTTACCTGACTGGCTGTTGATACGCACGACCTCCTGATAGTGGCGCCCGAGATCGCCCGGATCGATCGGCAGGTAGGCCACCTGCCACGGCGGCCTGCCTGGCCCCGGACCGGTCGCCGCCCCTCCCTGCTCACGGGCGGCCTCGAAGTACTGGCGTTCCGCTTCGCGCTGCTTGGCCAGGGACTTGCGGATGGCGTCCTGGTGACTTCCGCTGAATGCCGTGTACACGAGCTCGCCGGCATAGGCGTGGCGCGGATGGGTCTTGATCTCGGTGCAGTACTCGACCGTCTCGATGATGCGTCGCATGTCCGACAGGTCGAGCTCGGGGTCGATGCCCTGGGAGTAGAGGTTCATCGCCATCGTGACCAGGCACATATTGCCCGTGCGCTCGCCGTTGCCGAGCAGCGTGCCCTCGATGCGGTCGGCCCCCGCGAGTACCCCGAGTTCGGCAGCCGCCACGCCACAACCGCGGTCGTTGTGGGTGTGCAAGCTGACGCTGATCGCGTCGCGATGGTCCAGGTGATCGCACATATGTTCGATCATGTCGGCGTACACGTTGGGCGTGCTCATCTCGACCGTCGCCGGCAGGTTGATGACCACCTTCTGCCCCATGTCGGGCCGCCACACATCGAGGACCGCATTGCAGACCTCGACCGCGTAATCCAGTTCGGTGCCGGTAAAGCTCTCGGGCGAATACTGGAAGGTCCAGTCGGTCTCGGGCGCCTGGGCCGCGTGCTCCATCACCGAGCGCGCGCCGTCGACAGCAATGCGCTTGACGCCATCGCGATCGAGCTCGAAGACGCGCTCCCGCTGCACCGTGGAGGTCGAATTGTAGAGGTGCATGATCGCGCGCCTGGCACCCCGCAGCGACTCGAAACTCGTCGCGATCAGCTCGGGCCGCGCCTGCGTGAGCACCTGGATGGTCACGTCCTGGGGCACGAGCCCGTCCTCGATCAGCACGCGCACGAAGTCGAAGTCCGGTTGCGACGCCGCCGGAAAGCCGACCTCGATCTGCTTGAGCCCGAGGTCGCACAGCAGCAGAAACAACCGCGTCTTCTGCTCGACGGTCATGGGTTTGACCAGCGCCTGATTTCCGTCGCGCAGGTCGACGGCGCAGAAGGCCGGGGCACGCTCGATCACGCGGTCGGGCCAGCGACGCTGGGGCCGGTGCACGCGAGGAAACGGGCTGTATTTACGATGGTCGTAAGTCATGGGGAGCCGGAAGATAGCCAAGCTCGCGCGCAATATGCTTGCGAACAACGGGAAACCCGGGAGTGAATTCAAAAATAAATTGCTCAAAATCAAAAATTCGAGCAATTTTTATCCATGTCCCAGCCAGCGCTGCATCCGCTCGACGCCCTGGACCACAAGCTCCTTGCCGCCTTGCAGCAAGACGCGAGCCTCACCAACCAGGAGCTGGCCGCGCGCGTGGGCCTATCCCCCTCGCCATGCCTCAGGCGGGTCAAGGCCCTGGAAGCGGCGGGCATCATCCTGCGTCGAGTCGCCCTGCTCGACCCCAAGAAGCTCGGACTTTCGCTGATGGCGCTGGTCCAAATCTCCATGGACCGGCACACGCCCGAGCGCTTCGAGCGCTTCGAAGCCACCGTGAAACAGTACCCCGAGGTGCGAACCTGTTACCTGATCACAGGCCAGCAGTCCGACTACCTGCTCGAGATCCTGGTGCCGACCATGGACGACTACCAGGCCTTCCTGCTCGAAAAAATCACCCGCATCGAAGGCGTTTCGGGCGTGCACTCGAGCTTCGTCATGCGGCGCGTGGTGGAAACGACCGCACTACCGCTCCAATACCTGGAACGGCAGCTCCCGTCGGATTGAGCGCGGCGAGGCAGCTCGAAACTCGGTCATGCCCCGGGGTCACCATCGATGTTCGCGCGTAGCCCGGGACTCGGGCTCGTGCTGTAATGGACTCGTGTTCATCGCGCCCATGAACCCGCAGGTGCTCAGCGACGCCGACTGGTCCGCCTGCCACGCGCTGCACAGCGCGGCCCACGCCGAACGCGGAACGGTACCAGCCACGCTCGAGGCCTACCGCGGCCAACACAACCGTGCGCTACGCGCCGGCGAGCAGCTCTACTGGCTCGCGCGCGAAGGCGACTCCATCATCGGCAAGGCGGACCTATACTTTCGCGATCCCAAAGCGCGCACCCAGGGCAGCTTCGCAATCTACGTGGCGGCCGACCACCGCCGCAAGGGCGCCGCGACCGCCCTGCTGCGCCAGGTCTTCGACGCCGCGCTATCGCGCAGCTGCGATCGCCTGGACGTGGGCACCGACAGCGACGCAGGACGCGCCCTCTGCGAGCAAGCGGGCGGCGAACTGCAGCAGGAACTCACCCAGCGCGTGCTCGAGCTGGAGGCGCTGGACTGGGCGCTCGTCGACCGCTGGATCAGCGAAGGCGAGGCACGGGCCCAGGGCGCATCGATCGAAGTCATCGGGGAACTGCCCGAGGCCGAGGCCGACAACTTCGTCCGACTGTGGTCTGCCGTCAGCGCCGACGTGCCACAACCTCCGGGCACACCGCGCACCCCGATCGACCTGCAATACCGCCGCAGCAAGGAAGCCATCGTCAGTTCGCTAGGCTGGAAGTTGATCACGCTTGTCGTGCGCGAAGCGGACGGAACGCTCAGCGCCCTGGGCGACATCATGCACGACCCGAGAGCGCCCGACCTGGTGCGCCAGGATCTCACCGGCGTTCACCCCGACTACCGCGGCCGCGGTCGGGCCCGCTGGCTGAAGGCATCACTGCTGCGCAGACTCGCCGAGCTGTGTCCGGGCGCCAGGCGCGTCACCACCAACAACGCCGACACCAACGCCGCCATGGTCGCCATCAACCGGCGCCTCGGCTACGTCGACACCGTACGGCAGAGCATCTACCGGTTCGATACCGAGAGCTTCAGGGCGCGCCTGGGCTGAGCGGGGACGACAGCCCAGCACCGCGAGACGGGCCACCAAGGGCCACCAAGGGTCACCAAGGGCCACCTCAGCGCAAAAGCATCGCCAGCGCCGAGCCCAACACCACGATCGCGACCGCCGAGCCCAGCAACATCGGCAGCCGCCGCGACAGCTCCGAGCGCGGCACCGACAGCGAGTTGCCCCCTCCCCCGCCACGCCCCTGATGGCGAACGCGCTCGGTATTGTCTTCGTCGCGCCGCGGACGCCCCTCGCTGGCGGGCGCGGCCACCGACGCCGGCAGCGCGGCGGGCGGCGTGGCCGCCTCCAGTGCCGTCTGCAGCTCCTTTTGGTCACGCGACGCCCAGGCCTCGCAACCAGCATCCAGCCCGAAGGCCGCAAAAAGCGCGTCGATCAGCTCGACCGGCGCCGCGAAGCGTTCTTCCTTTTCCTTGGCCAGTGCGCGCAAAACCACCGAATCGATTCCGGCAGGAAGCGCCGAATCGATCTGCGTGGGAGGTATGGGAGTCTCGTTCATGATCCGCATCAGAATCTTGGCCAACGACGGCGCATCGAATGCGATGCAGCCGGTCAGCGCCTCGTAGACGATAGCGCCGAGCGCGAAGACATCGGTGCGCTGGTCCACGTCGGCCTTGCCCATGGCCTGTTCGGGCGACATGTAGAAGGGCGAGCCGATGGTCGTGCCGATGGCGGTCAACTTCTGCCCCAGGTCCATCTGCAGCTTCACCGATCCGAAGTCGAGAATGCGCACATCGTCGCCGGCCTCCGAGTCGCACAGAAAGATATTGTCCGGCTTCAGGTCGCGATGGATGAAGCCGAAGGAGTGCGCATAGCGCAAGCCGAGGGCCACCTGGGCTAGCGCCCGCAGCGCACGGGCGACGGGCAGCGCCTGTCCGCCGGTCAACGCCCGCCCCAGCTCCTCGCCGACCAGATACTCCATGGTCATGAAGTACGAGCCATCGTCGGTGTCGCCGAACTCCAGCACATGCACCACATGGGGATGCCGCATCTCGGTCGAGGTTTCGAACTCCCGTTTGAAGCGCTCGACCGCCACCGCGTCCTGCAGCACCTCCCGGTGCAGCACCTTGATCGCCACCCGGGCGCGCGTCTCGGGATGGCGCCCCTCGTAGACCCGCCCCATGGCCCCGTCCGCCACACGTGCGACCACGATGTAGCCCCCGAGTCGCTTGCCGAGCCGGGGATCGAAATCCTCAGGCGTCTGGACCTGAACCGTGATCGTGCCGTCCTCGCCGCAGAAGAAAACGGCGTCGGGGTACTCCCGCTGGCAGCTGGGGCACGAGCGCATCGTCCCCAAAATTCTATCGAAACGGCACCGATCATTCACGATTTCGTGCAGCGATCGTGCAAACCATCGGATTGATTCATGTTTTTCCCGATGCCACGGTCGCGGGCTGGCCGATTCTCCGCAACGGACCTAGCTTTCGAATGCGTCGCCGTCAGCCCTTGGCCACCCGCGGACGGCGCAACGGGGAGGTACCATGACCTTGAAATCAGTCGAGCAGCAGATCCAGCAAGCCCGGGCCCGGGGCGAGTTCGACAATCTCAAAAACCGGGGCAAGCCGCTCGACCACGAGGCCTACTTCCGGGCGCCGGAAGACATGCGCGTCGCCTACCACCTGCTCGGCAACGCCGGCTTCGTGCCCCGCGAAGTCGAGCTACAGCGCGAAATCGGCGAGCTGCGCGACGCCCTCGGGCAGAGCACCGACCCCGAAACCAGGCAGCGACTGCGGCGCGAAATCGAACGCAGGCGCATCCAGGTCGAACAGCTGCTGCACTCCCGCTGAGCCGCGGCCGCTGCGGGGCGCAAAAATCGGCACTACCCCGGGCGAGCGGCTATTCGACTCCCCCGGGCGAACTGCAAAACGGGGTCCAAAACTTCCTAGATGTGCTCGGCGGGAGTCATGATCCGCTCTCGGGACCGCTACGGCGCCAGCTGCGGCGTCCGGCCCCCTTGAAATACACGGAGTATTCCGGCGGAGGCCGTCCTTGCATCTGGCATCGTATCGACCCCGATCATCGGCTCAGCACTCCCGCCGAGCACATCTAGGCGCGACCAACGCCTGCTGGTAGCTCGGCCAGTCAATCCAGTGGCTGCCCCACGTCGCCCCGCACCCAACTCAAGGCCGGATCAGCCAACCGTCCCGCCCCGGGTCGTGCACCAGTGTCAGCTCGTGGCCGTCTTCGACGCAGACGCGAAAGCAGACCAGCTCGTCCCCTTCGATGCCGCCGGGCTCGATCCAGCGTCCTAGCACGGCGGAAACGGTGACGGTGCGGTCGCCATCCTCGAAGGCCACCGGAGCGTAATCCCAGCCGACCGCCTCGCGAACGATGACCTTCAGCGTGCCAGAAGGCTCCCAGCTGGGAGGCGGCAGCCCGGCCTCCCTGCGCAGGGCCACACTCGTCTCGGCGATCAGCCGATCGAGACGTTCCTCGTTGACCTCGGGAGCGGCCAGCACCACCAGCAGATATTCGTCGGCAATGCGATGGGCCCACAACAGGCGTTCGCTGGCGCGGATGCGCAGAAAAAAAGGCGTCCGCAATCCCAACTTCTGCTGGCGCGCCACGAACTCCGCCATGACGACATGCACGTGGGCGCCGGCCACCTTGGCCTCGAAGGGATCGAGCGCCGAGGCGTAGTCCACGCACTCCCCCTCGAGGTCGACAAATGCCACCGCCAGGACCGCCGGTTCTTCCCGGCGTACGCGGCGCAGGATCGGGGTAAACGACGAGTCAAGCTCCTCTCGGTCGGCTTCGTCGTGGGCGCTCATCGGAGCTCGAGCTCTCCGAGCGCTTCCCTTGCCCCCGCTGCGACCTCCACCCCATGAGTGCGCGTGAGTTCCGCGATCAGGGCCTCGATGCGTTCTTCGCGCTTCTTCAGCAACAACTCCTGGCGCAGCGTCCCGGCCACCTTGGAAAGCGGCTCATCGACGGCCGCCACGATCTCGACCACGCCGATCCCGTGAATGCCGAAACTCGTCTCCACCGGGCGCGGCACCACGCCTACTTGTTCCGATTCGAAGAGCGCTTCCATGAAAGGCTTGACGAAGGCGCCACTGCCCTTGGCGGCCATCGGCAGGGCCTCGCCGAGCACTTCGAAGTGGGCGGTCTTCGTCCTCTGTGTTCCGGTGACGTAGGCTACGGGGTCGTCGGCCTGACGCAGCTCCTCGAGGCGCTGCTCGATGAAGGCACGCGCCGCCGACCGCGCCCCTTCGTCCGCATCGGCCGGCAGCTTCGCCAGCACGTGAACCGCCCGACGCCGCTCCGGTATCACGAAGCGATTGCGCTGCCTGTCGTACGCTTCGGCCAGTTCCTCATCGCTCACCTGGACGGCGGCCGCTTCCTCGTCCAACAGGGCGTGGATGGCTGCCTGCTCGGTCGCCAGCGTCACCTCCGCCCGCCCGGCATAGCCACGCCGAGAGGCTTCCAGCATCAGCGCGCGCTCGGCCTGCAGCCGCGACAGGGCCTCGGCAGGAGATAGCGTCGCCGCCCGCACCAGGCCCCGCAGTTCGTCGTCGGTGACGGGATGGCCATCCACCGTGCTCACCACCTCCGCCTTCTTCGAAACCTCCCACCGCTGCTCCGAGGCCCCCTCGGGCAACAGGGGCCCGCCGCCACAGGCCGCCAGCGCGAGTGCCGCGGCGGCCTGCCAGCCAACTGCATGTGGTAGGCCCACGCCGCTCACTCCCCCACCGAAAGCCGCAGTAAATCGGCCCCCGCCCCCATCATCGACAGCCCGGTCAACACCAGGATGATGGCGCCCAAGTGGTCCTTGTCCCGCAGCTGTCCAATGGCCAGCCCGAGGATGCCCAGCGCACCGAGTACCAAAACCACGGCGGAGCCCTCTCGAAGGAGGCGTCCCATCACATCCTATGTTAGCCGCAGCCGCGCCCAGCGTCATCTTCGCCGGGCGATTGCCGGCCCCGGTGCCCCCGGGGCTGGAGGGCTCAGCCGCCCGTGCGGGTCACCAAGCGCGAGCGGGTCGGAAGCGCCTCGCGCGAGAAATTCGTCCAGATCGAGCGGCCCTCTTCCTTGGCCTGCAGCTCGTCGATCTTCGCGACGGCGTCCTTGCTGCCCTTGACCGCCAGATGGTCGATGGCACTCAGCGCCTCGTTGCGCACCTCGAGGTCGCCGTGCTCGAGCAGCTCCAACAGCCCCTTGATCGCCGCGTCCGACTCGCCGCCACCGATGCGGGCCAGCATGCTCGAGGCCTTGCGCAGAATGATCTTGTCCTTGTCCTTGAGCTTTCCAACCCAGCACTTGACGTTGCGGTCGCACTCCTCGGCGACCTTGATCACCACCTCGTAGTCCTTGATCTGCGGCTTGATCAGCTCTTCCTTTTCGAGGATGGGCGGTAGGTTCTTGGACTCGGCCTTGTCGGCGAGCAGCGCGTAGCTGACGAAGCCGTACATCTGCACCGGCGGCAGCTCGGTCTCGGTGGTCTTGGCCACCTCATGCAGGAACTCCATCACGTCGTCGCTGTAGAGGTGGCGGAAGGCGACCAGCAGCTGCGGACGGGCCTGCTTGTCCGACTTCTCGTAGACCTCCTTCATCACCTCCACGACCTTGGCGGTGTCCTCGGGCGTGCGGTTGATGCTGGTCATGGCCAAAGCAGCGGTCGCGCGCCGGTCGGGATGCTCGTTCCTGGCCTCCTCCATCAGCAGTTCGAGGCTCTCGCGAAAGCCCAGGCGCCCCAGGGTGAGCACCGCCTCACGGGCGACCAGGGCATCCTTGTTCATGGAGTTGGCCAGGTCCTGGTCCTTGCGGCGGAAGGACTCGATCGACAGCTCCACGAGCTTGTTGACCTCTTTGTTCTCACCGCGGGCGGCCTTCATCAGCGGCTCGAGCGCGGGCTTGCCGACCGACACCAGCACCGACTCGGCGTCCTCCATCATGCGCATCGCAGGCATCTGCAGGTCGAACATGTACAGGGCCTTGACCATCGGCTCGACCGCGGCCGGGTCCTGGATCTTCGCCAGCTGCTGGGCCGCGAGCTTGTTGAAGAGGAAGTTCTGGGACTCGCTCTGGTTCAGGGCGATCTCCACCAGCGTCTCGGTGGCGCGCTTGTCGCCGAGCTTGCCGAGCACCTCGATAAACGACTTGCGCATGCGGTTGTCGACGCCGCGCGCCCCGTCGACCCGCTTGAGCGCGTCGCAGATCTTTTTGACGATTTCACCCTTCTTGTCGTCGGCGACCGGGATCTCGGTCAGCGTGCGCGCGGCCATGACCGCGTGGTCCTCGGTGACCTCGGCCTGCCACTCCAGGGCCTTGAGCAATGCCGGCAGCGTGCGCTCATCTCGCATCTCGGCCATCAGCTGAAGGATGCGCAGGCCGTTCTGGGCATCCTCCGGATGCTCGATGTAGACCTTGGTCATGTTGTCGTGGGCGACGTCGTTGAACTCCTTGATCTTCGCGTCGTTGCGATCGCCCTTGGCCTCCGCCAGGCGCGCTCCGAAGATCGAGTGCAAGCGTCCCACCGCATGCTCTCGGCGGACCGGATCGGAGAGTTCCTCCGCCTGGCCCTTGGGGTCGTTCAGATCCGCGTGGCAGGCCCAAAGCGGCATGCTGAGCGCAAACAACAGCGCGGCGGCGAGTCGAGGTAGCGCGAGCCTTCCCATGTCGAACCTCCCGTCGAGCGGTCTGCGTTCTGGAGCGGGCCGCCGGCGATTTCCAAAATTCACTGTCGAAACAGGCACTTAGGCCTTGGTCGATGGCCCGGCACTATAGCCACGACGGGATCACCATGTCAACGCGTGGACACTTGCGCCCTGTAACGGTAGCCGGCCGCCACCGCCCCATGCCCGATGGCTCGCGCCGCCGCGCCGCTTGCCAGCGCCCGGCGTCGAGACTATCTGCCGATGCACAGAGCCCCGAGCCGCCCGGCGGCGCCCCAACGATCGGGACCCCACCTTGGACCAACACGACCACAGCAGCGACCCCATCGGCGATCTCGAGGACTTGCTCAGCCCCTTTCGGGCCGCCATCACGCCACGTGCGCAGTTCCGGGTCGGCACCGAAGCCGAGAAATTCGGGCTGCTATCCGACTCGCTCGAGCCGCTGCCCTACGAGGGCCCACGCAGCGTGCTGGCGGTGCTGGCGGCGTTGGTGGCCGACCACGGCTGGTCCGAATACCGCGAATACGACGCCGGCGCGCTGATCTCCCTCAAGCGCGAGGCCACCTCGGTCACGCTCGAGCCCGCCGGCCAGCTCGAACTGTCGGGCTCACCCTTCGCCACCGTGCATGAGGCCTGCGCCGAGTTCTCCGCCCACCTCGAGGAGCTGCGCCGGGTGTCGGAGCCGCTGGGCGTGGTCTGGCTGAGCCTGGGCTTCCATCCCTTCGCCCGCGACGCCGACCTGCCGCGCGTCCCCAAGCTTCGCTACGGCATCATGGAGCGCTACATGCCCACCCGCGGCCCGCGCTCGGCCGACATGATGCGGCGCACTTGCACAGTGCAGGCCAACCTGGACTACGAGAGCGAGGACGAGGCCATGCGCAAGCTGCGTGTGGCCCTGGCCCTGCAGCCGGTGGCGACCGCGGCCTTCGCCAACAGTCCCCTCTACGAGGGGCGCGTGGGCCAATACCTCAGCGAGCGCGCCGCCGTGTGGCTGCAGATGGATGTCGACCGCAGTGGCATCCTGCCCTTTGCCTGGCAAAAGGATCAGTCCCTGCGGAGCTACGTGGAGTGGGCCCTCGACGTGCCGATGTTCCTGGTCAAGCGCGGCGCCCGGATCATCGAAAACACGGGGCAGAGCTTCCGCAGCTTCCTGCGCGACGGCGCTTCCGGCGCGCGCGCCACCTTCGAGGACTGGGAGACCCACCTGAACAGTCTTTTTCCCGAGGCCCGGCTCAAAAAGACCCTCGAAGTGCGCGGCGCCGACGCCCAGCCGAGCGATCTGGTGTGCGCCGTGCCGGCCCTGTGGAAGGGCCTGCTCTACGACCCCACGGCGCTCGCCCAGGCCGAGTCGCTCATCCGCGACCTCGACGCCACCACCGTGGAACAGAGCCGCCCCGAGATCGCGCGGCGGGCACTGCAGGCCCGGCTCCTGGAACACCCCCTTCTATGGTGGGCCGAGCAGATGGTCGACATCGCGCGCGGGGGCCTCGAGCGGCTCGGGCATCGCAACGCGGCCGGCCGCGACGAAAGCATCCACCTGGCCCCCCTCGAGCGGCGGCTGGAGCGCGGTATCACCCCCGCCGAGGAGCTGCTAGCCGCCATCAAAGCCGACGGCGGCGGGTCCTCGGCGCTCCCGGCGGCGATCGTGGCGCACGCCCGGGTCTGATGGTTCGCGCAGCTGCCCGCCCTACTCCCCGCTCGCTGCGGGAGGCTCCTCGTCGTTGACCAGGGCCTTGAGTTCCTTGCCCACCTTGAAGAAGGGCAAGCGTTTCTCCGGAACCGATACCGCCTTGCCCGTGCGCGGATTGCGCCCGTCATAGGCCTGGTAGTGGCGTACCGTAAACGATCCGTAGCCGCGGATCTCGATGCCATCCCCGCGCTCCAGGGCCGACGTCATGGCGTCGAATACGCAGTTGACAACCAACTCGGCGCGGCTCTTTGTGATGTTGCTTCGCTCGGCAACCGCCTCGATCAGCTCCGACTTGGTCATGACACCCCTCTGGTTGCGCTTCGCATCGGCCTCATTGCCCTCGTTGGTAAGGATTCCGCGTAGTTGCGCAATCATAGGGGCATTCGCCGGCAGTTCCAAGCGGGCCGGAGGCAGGCGCCAGCGCGCGCTGCCGACCGCGGTACGCGGGCTGCTGCTCGGCCTCGTCCTGCAGGGCTGCGGCAGCGGCGACGACGGCACGGCCACCCCGGCTGGACGCGCGACCGCCCCGGCCCATCAGCCACAGGCCAGGGCCCCTGACGCGCCACTGCCAGCGCTGCCGAAGTTCGACGTTCACCTTCATGTAAGCCCTGGATTTGCTGCCGATACCATCAAAATCCTTCAAGAATCTGGAATCATAGGAGGTCTCAACGCATCCGGCGGCAGCCCCGGCCCCGGGCTCGACCACAGCGCCCAGGTGGCCGCCCAAAGCGGAGGCCGGCTGCTGCCCCTGTGCAACCTCAGGCTCGCACCGCTGCTGGGCGAGGCCGGGGCGAGCTACGCCGAGCAGGCCCTGCAGCAGTGCAAGCTCGGCGGCGCCCGGGGACTGAAAATCTCGAAGTACCTGGGGCTGGGCCTGGTCGACGCGGGCGGCGAGCTGGTGGCCGTCGACGACCCGCGGCTCGACCCCCTCTTCGAGGCCGCCGGCGCCCTGGGCCTGCCGGTGCTGCTCCACAGCGGCGACCCCAGGGCCTTCTTCGAGCCCGCCACCCCCGACAACGAGCGCTTCGACGAACTGCGCGCCCACCCCGGCTGGAGCTTCCACGGCCTGGGCCCCCACGGCCGCCCCTGGCCCAGCTGGCAGCAGCTGCTCGAGCAACACGAGCGAAGGGTCGCGCGCCACCCGGCCACCACCTTCGTCGGCGCCCACTTCGGCAACGCCGCCGAAGACCCCGCTCGCGTCGGTCGCATGCTCGAGCGCTACCCCAACTACTTCATCGACACCGCCGCCCGTATCCCCGAATTTGGACGCCACAGCGCCGAGCGCATGCACCGCTTTTTCGTCCGGCACCAGGACCGCATCCTGTTTGGCAGCGACATGGGCATCGGCCGCTTCGGGCTCACCCTGGGCTCAAGCGGTGAGCACCCCGATACCCGCGCCCAGGCACCGGCCTTCTTCGCCAGCCACTTCCGCTACTTCGAGACCCGCGCCCGCGGCATGGCCCATCCGACCCCGATCCAGGGCCGCTGGACCGTCGACGGCATCGGGCTGCCGCGACCGGTGCTCGAAAAGCTCTACTATCGCAACGCCCTGCGCGTCTTCGCCATCGAACTGCCCGCCCTGTTCGCGCCGCCCTGAACTCGGCGGAAAAACCGGACAGTACCGCACAAAAATTGCACACCTTTGCGCAGTTGTGCGTTGCCGCCGCACCCGTTCCTTGGGTATCGTCGGCGCACCCGTTTTCTGGAGGACCCCGATGCCCAAGGGCGAAGATTTCACGTCGATACCCATTTTCGAACCGAGTCCGTCGCTCATCGCCTCGGCCTATCCAGATGACATTGGCGACCTCGCCGCTGGCATGAGCGACGAGCAAGCGATCAAGAAGATCGGTCAGCGCTCGAGCACCAGCGGCAAGATCATCACGTTCCTGATGGTCGCCGGTGCCGCAGCCATGGTCTATTTCTACATGCAGAGTTCAGCGGCCTACGAGTCGCGCATGGACGGCGTACTGGCCGCCGGCGAACTCGAAGGCGAGGCAATGCTCGCGGCATTGCGCGCCGAGGTCGACAAGAGCGAATACGACGACGTTCAGGTGCGCGCGATTCGCAACCTCTCGCACTTCAAGGATCAGCAGTCGGTCCCGCAGTTCATCAAGGCCCTCGACAAGCCGGGCATCGTGCGCCGCGCCGCTGCGTTGGCCCTGGCCAACGTGGGTTCGCCCGCCGCCGACAGCGCCAAGCCCAAGCTGCTGCAGGTGCTGCCCGATACCGACGCCAAGGATCGCCCCCAGGTGGTCTGGGCGCTGGCCGTGCTCAAGGAGCAGCAGGCCACCGACGCCATCCTCGAGCTCTTCACCGGCGGTTTGCTTCAGAACCAGCCGGGCTTCGACCCCAAGATCCTCACCGAAGCCATCGGCATCGCCAAGCTCAGCTCGCCCGAGCTGACCGGCCACGACAAGAAGCCGGTCCGCGCGCTGGTGGCCATGGCGCTGTCGGAAGCCGCATCGCCCCAGGTCGTGCCGCCCTTGGTACGCATGATCGGCCGCGACGACGAGGACGGCGAAGTCGTGCGCGCCGCGGTGGCCGGTCTCGGTCGCGCCGGCGATCCGGCCGCCGGTGGCCCGCTCTTCGACCTGATGCAGAAGCGTCCGGAAATGCGCCAGAGCGTCATCGACGCGCTGGCCAAGTCCACCGCGGCGCCGCAGCTGGCGACGCTGCTGGGCACCGCCAAGGACGCCGCCGGCAAGCGCGACCTGGTTCGCCTCTTGCGCAAGACCTACGACCCGCGCTCCGCCGACGCCCTGGCGGGTCTGGTGAACGACCAGGACGCCGACACCAAGGAAGAGGCCGTCATGGGCCTGGCCGATCTCGGCGACTCGCGCGCCGTGCCCGCCCTGATCGAGATGGCCAAGAGCGAGGATGACGACGTGGCCAACGACGCCGTCGACGCCCTGCGCCGCCTGGCCAACCCCGAGGCCGCCCCCGCCCTGCTCGCCCTCTTCGACGAGTTCCCCTACCGCAAGGCCGCCATCATGCGCGCCCTGGGCACCACCGGCGCCGAGCAGGCCTGCCCCAATCTGGTCAAGGAAATCGAAGGCGACGACATCGGTGCCGCCACCAAGGCCATCGGTCAGCTGCCCTGCGAGAAGGCCTACGGCACCCTCGTCGGTCTGCTTCCGCGCAGCAAGTACAAGGACATCGACTTCTCGCGCCCGAGCGTGCCCAGCGAGATGGCCTACCGCAATCGCTACGAATCGCTGCAGGGCCTGTCCTACTTCGGTCGCCCCGACCCCAAGGCGGTCAAAGAGATCGCCCTCATCATGGAAGATCCCGAGGATGACTTCCGCCTCGCCGCCGCCGCCGGCGCCACGCTCGGCCAAATCGCCGACGACGAAGTGCTGAAGATGATCGCGGCCAAGGTGCTCGACGCCAACTTGGAGGAGCGCATCCGCGTCAACTACGCCCAGGCCCTGTGGAAGCGCCCCAACGCCGAGCTCTCCACCCAGCTTCTCCCGCTGCTCGAGGGTGAGACGCCGACCCCGATCAAGAACGCCGCGGCCCTGGCCATCGGCTACGCTGCAAACCCGGCCAACGACGCAAAGTTGGTCGCGCTGCTCGACAACCCACAGACCCGTCGCTTCGCGGCGGTGGCGATCGCGCTGGGCGGCAGCGAAGAAGGCGCGCGCAAGCTCGTCGAGGTGCTGCCCAGCGACCGCGACGCCTCCGAAATCCTGCGCATGATGGTGACCAGCAACGAAGACGACAACTTCAACCTGATCACCAAGCCCATGTTCGAGTCCGGTCAGATCTTCCGCCGCCTGCGCGTGGCCGAGATCCTCAAGGAGGGCAAGGGCGACGTCACCTACAGCTACGCCTGGCAGCACCTGACCACGCGCCTGCGCTCCGGTTGGGGTGGCCCGGGAGGCATGGCCGATCGCGAGATCCGCGACATCTTCTTCAAGGAGCTCAACGGCCAAAACCCCGAGCGCCGTCGTCTGATGGCCAACACGCTCGCCTCCATGAACCTGCGCGGCCTGTTGCTCGCCGCCCGCGACGCCAAGGTCGAAGAGGCGCGCCAAATGCTCCTGGAGATGGAGCGCCCGCGCCAGGACAACCAGGCACCTGCTGCGCAGTAACTCACACCTCTCGATGTGACCGACGGCCGCCCCTCACCCGGGCGGCCGTTGACGTTCTTCCCGAGCCCCTCTTCCCGAGAGCCCCTACCCTCAGCTCACCGCGCCGAGCGCCTGCATCAAGTCCGCGATCAACTCGTCGGGCTCCTCGATGCCCACCGCGTAACGCACCAGGCTGTCCTTGATGCCCACGGCCTCGCGCGCCTCGGTGGTCAGCTCGAAGTAGCTCATCAGCGCCGGCTGCTCCACCAGGCTCTCCACTCCGCCCAGGCTGGGGGCGATGCGTGGGATGCGCAGCCTGTCGACGAACGCCGAGGTCGCCGCCATGTCGCCGTCGAGTTCGAAGGTGACAACGCCACCGAAGCCGCGCATCAAGCGCGTGGCGACCGTATGGGAGGGGTGCGACGCCAGCGACGGATACCAGACGCGTCGAATGCGCGGGTGGCCCTCCAGGGCCTCGGCGATCGCCGTGGCCGAGATATTGTGCTGGGCCACGCGCAACGCCAGGGTCTTGATGCCCCGCAACACCAGGAACGCCGCATGGGGATCGCAGACGGCGCCCATCATGTGGCGCACATCGCGGATCAGCGACACCAGCCCCGCCTTGCCCGCGATCACGCCGGCCAGCACGTCGTTGTGGCCGCTGAGGTACTTGGTGGCGCTGTGGAGGATCAGATCGATGCCGTGGTCGACCGGGTTGAGGTTGATGGGCGTGGCGAAAGTGGCGTCGATCAGCGTGCGAATGCGGCGCGGCCGACACAGGGCGCTGACGGCGGGCAAATCCACCACCGTCAAATAGGGATTGGTCGGCGCCTCGCTGACCACCAGCTTGGTCTCGGGCCTGAGCGCCGCCTCCAGCGCCGCCACATCGGCCGGCGGCACCAACGTGTGCTCCACACCGAAACGCCCGAGAAAGGTGGTGACGAACTGGCGCGTGCGCCGATAACAATCGGAGAAGAGCACCACATGATCGCCGGCCTTGGTCAGCGCCAGGATCGCGCTGGTGACCGCGGCCATGCCGCTGCTAAACGCCACCGCATCCTCGGCGCCCTCGAGCATCGCCACGCGATCCTCGAGCAGGCGCACCGTCGGATTGCCGTAGCGCCCGTACTCCTCGCGCTCCTCGCGCCCTTCCATGTAGGCGACCAGCGCGGCGGTATCGCGAAAGGTATAGGTTGCCGTCTGCACGATGGGCGCGGTCAGCGCATCGTGGGCGTAACTCTCGGGCTCGGCCCCACGCACAGGTGGAGTGAGCGAGGGCCTCTTATGCTCAGGCATGGCGGCGCAGGGTAGCAGACCGCCCTGGACCCGCAAATGCGCCGCTCGCAAGCTATCAATGGGAGTCCGAAGCTCCGCGCTTGGGGTATCCTCCGCCCCGATGCTACCTACGAAGGCCCCGCTCGCAGCGCTCGCGGCGCTGGTGTTGGCAACCTCCAGCATCGGCGCCGGGACAGTCGCCGCCCAGGACGCCGCAGGCGCCGAAGCAGCAGCTCCGTCCGTAGCGCCGGCCGAAAAGCCCGAAGCGCCAGCGGCTCCCACCGGCCTGCAGGCGTCGATCGACGCCGCCTTCGGCGCCTACGTGGTCGACCCGATCGCCGGCTGGCTCTTCTGGGACATCATGTTCTGGGACAACGGCAGCGAAACCGACGCCCAGCTCCCCATCATCGTCGCCTGGCTGGTGCTGGGAGCCATCTTCTTCACCCTGCGCATGCAGTTCATCAACCTGCGCGGCTTTCGCCACGCCATCGACGTCACCCGCGGTCGCTACGATCACCCCGATGACCCCGGCGAGGTCAGCCACTTCCAGGCCCTGGCCTCGGCGCTATCGGCCACGGTCGGGCTCGGCAACATCGCGGGCGTGGCCATCGCCGTGGCCACCGGCGGCCCCGGTGCCGTCTTCTGGATGGTCGTCGCCGGCTTTCTCGGCATGAGCTCGAAGTTCACCGAGTGCACCCTGGGTCAGGTCTACCGCGTCGTCGACACGGACGGCCACGTCTCGGGCGGCCCCATGCGCTACCTCTCGGCGGGCCTGGCCGAACTCGGCATGGCCAGATTCGGGCGCTTTCTGGCATTCGTATTCGCCCTGCTCTGCGTTGGCGGCAGCTTTGGCGGCGGCAACATGTTCCAGAGCAACCAAAGCTTCGCCCTGGTGAGCAACGCCGTGCCCGCGCTCAAGTCCCTGGGCTGGCTCTATGGCCTGGCCATGGCGGTGCTGGTCGGTCTGGTCATCATCGGCGGCATCAAACGCATCGGCAGCGTCGCCGGCTACATCGTACCGTTGATGTGCGGCATCTACGTGCTGGCCGGCCTCTTCATTCTCGTGGTCAACGCCGCGCGCGTGCCCGAGGCCCTGGGCACCATCGTCGGCCAGGCCTTCAATCCCGAAGCCCAATTCGGCGGCCTGCTCGGCGTGCTCGTCACCGGCTTCAAGCGCGCCGCCTTCTCCAACGAGGCCGGCATCGGCTCGGCCTCCATCGCCCACTCGGCCGCGGCCACCGACGAACCGGTGCGCGAGGGCATCGTGGCCCTGCTCGAGCCCTTCATCGACACCATCGTCGTCTGCACCATGACGGGGCTGGTCGTGGTGGTCACCGGCGCCTACGCGGGCGGCCACGCCGACGGCGCGGCGATGACCGCCGCGGCGTTCGCATCGGTGATTCCCTGGTTTCCGAACCTGCTGGCTGTGGCCGTCTTCTTCTTCGCCTTCTCCACCATGATCTCGTGGAGCTACTACGGCGAGCGCTGCTGGACGACCCTTTTCGGAGCCAACAGCTCCCTGGTTTACAAGGTGCTGTTTTTGTTCTGCACCATGATGGGCCCGATCCTGCAGCTCGGTAACGTACTGACGTTCTCCGACCTGATGATCCTGGGCATGGCGCTACCGAACATCACCGGCCTGGTGCTCCTCGCGCCCAAGGTCAAGACGCTGCTCGACGACTACATGCTGCGTCTGCAAAGCGGCAAAATGCCACCGGTGGCGGCCGGCACGACGCCCAAGTAGCTCAGCAAAAGCGCGCAGGCAGCGTACGCGGGCCGCGCACCAAAAACGACGGCTGGCGTTCGAGGCGTCCGTGGTCGACGGCAAACGCCGGCAAGCGTGTGAAAACCGCAGTCAGCGCAGTGATCGCCTCCAACCGCGCCAGCGAGGCGCCCAGGCAGTAGTGGTTACCGAAACCGAAGGCCAAGTGCGCGCTGCTGTCGCGCTCCATGTCGAAGCGATCGGGCTCGGCGAAGCGCTCGGGATCGCGATTGGCCGCGCCCAGCATGGCCATCACGAAAGAGCCCTTGGTGATGGTCTCGCCGTGCAGCTCCACATCTTGCTTGGCCATGCGGTTGACCAGCTGCACCGGCGGGTCGTAGCGCAGGGTCTCCTCGACGAAGTCGCGGATGCGCTCGGGCTGCTCGCGCACGGCCGCCAGCGCCTCGGGGTGGGCCTCGGCGGCCAGCACAGCATTGCCGATCAGGTTCGTGGTGGTCTCTGCGCCAGCGATGAGCAGCAGCGTGGCGAAGGCGAAGACCTGGTCGGCGCTCAGGATGCCGTCTTCTTCTTCGGCGTGGATGAGCAAGCTGATCAGATCCTCGCCGGGCGCCTTTCGACGCGCCTCGATCTGCTCGAGGATATGGTCGCGAAACTCCACGATGTTTTGGCGATCCTGATCGCTGCGCCGGAAGCCACCGCCGGTCGAGCCGATCACCATGGTATCGGCCCAGCGCTTGAAGTCATGGCGCCGCGACGGATCGAGCCCCAGCAGCTCCGCGATCACCGTCACCGGCAGGGGCACCGCCAGGTCGGCGATCAAATCGAACTCGGCCTTGGCTTCGAGCTTGGCCTCGATGGCCGCTACCAACTCGTCGGTCAAGCGCTGAATGCTGGGCTCGAGCCGCGCCACCATACGCGGCGTGAAACCGCGGCTGATGATGCGCCGCTGCTCGGTATGAACCGGCGGGTCCTGGGAGATCAGCGAGCCGGCGCCGGGAATCGGATTGCCCTGGCGGTCGCTGCGCGGTGCCGCCCCACCCATGGCCTCCGACGAGAAAAGCTCGGGGCTACGCAAGACGAATTGCACGTCCTGGTGCCGGCTCACCGCCACAAAGCCCATCGGATGGCGAAAGACCGGCGCCTCGGTGCGCAGCCGGGCGTAGGTCGGATAGGGATTTTCGCGCATCTCGCTGGAGAGCAGGTTCAGCTCGAGCTTCTCGGTCATGGCCCTTTTTTACCACCGCCAGGACCAGATGCTATAGGCCGGGGCATAGGGGCTCAGCACAGCCGTTCTCGTCGCCTGCGTCAGCGCAATCAGACTCGCCGTCGCACTGCCAGTTGGCCGGGATCTCCACACCATCGGAACATACGTAGCGGGTCAGCTCTGGACAGCCGATCTCATCGGAGCCGTCCTCGCAGTCCAGTTCACCGTCGCACTGCCAGCTGAGCGGAACCTGCTCACCGGAAGCGCAGGCAAACCCCTCCTCGCCGCAGTCCAGCTCGTCGCTGAGATCGTCGCAGTCGGGAACACCGTCGCAGCGCCAGCCCGCGAGAATCGTGGAGCCGTCGCCACAGACGAAGTCTTCGCCCTCACAGGCGGCCAGGCAGTCGATGACCTGAAGATCGAGCAACGCCGGTGGAAGCGGCTCGAAGGTCTGGGTGCAAAGCAGAAACTCCAGGTCTCCGCACGGAGCCGAAGAGGCACAGCTGGCCTCGCATCGCTCGCGCTCGTTGACGGGCTCCTCGCAGGGAAAGGTACCTTCGGTGATCAGACCGCAGCCGCTCAGGGTCGAGACAAAGTCGCGGCAGAAGGAACCGCCGGTACCGGCGGAACCGCCGGTGCCGGCCCCCGACGACACGGAACCCACCCCCAAACTGGCCCCGGTCGACGCAGGCGACGGGCCGCTCGAACCCGACGCCGAGGGTCCGGACGTCGCCGAGGGACCGCCCTCCCCGCCGCCGCTGGTATTGAGGCAGCCACTGATCACGAGCGCGAAGGCCACAAGCGAAGGAAAACCAATTTGGGCGGGCATCTGGAACTCCGATTCCGCCGCCGGAGCGAGTCCGCCCGGGCGACTGCACATTCCATGGCACACGCGCAAGGCCGCCCTGTCAAGCCGACGCCGGCTCACTGCGCCTGCCGCAGCGCACCGCTCTTCACGGCGACCACCGGCTTGAGCAGCAGCATGAAGAGCAGGCCACCGGCACACCAGATACCGAGGCTGAGCACCACCTCGACCGGCTTGGGCACATATTCCACGATCTCGCCCAGGGGGCTCGGGATGAAACCGGGGATCACCAACCCCATGCCCTTTTCGATCCACACCCCGATCACGGTCATGCCGCAGGCCACGAGCAGCGGCCCCGTGCGACGAGCCAGGGGCGGCAACATCAGCACCGCCACCGCCAAAAGCTCCAGCGAAAGCGCCGTGTAGAACCAGGGCACGAGCGCGCGCGCTTCGCCGAGCCCCAGGAAGAGATAGCGGGCCGAAAGCGAGTGATGGGTGGGCCGGTAGAGTTCGGTGAAGACCTCCGCCCCCAGCATGATCAGATTCACCTGCAACGCGGCGGTCACGATGCGCGTGAGCAGCGTGCGCACCTCGGGCGCCAGCGAAAGGCTGGTGCGGTGGTCGACCAGGTGCAAAATGCCCAACAGCAGCGCCGGACCCGACGCGAACGCCGACGCCAAAAAGCGCGGCGCCAGGAGCGCACTGTGCCAGAAGGGCCGCGCCACATCGGCCACGAAGAGAAAAGCCGTGACCACGTGCAGCGCGATGGCCCACAGAATCGCCAGCCCGATGGCGGGCCCTATCACCCGCGGCGCCGCCTCGCGCTGCCGGTATTCGCGATAGAGTACGTAGCCAGGGATAGCCAAATTAATCGCGGCATAGCCCGGCACGACGATCACATCCCAGGCCAGGAGCGAACCCGGAAAGTTCAAGCTGCCCAGAAGCGGCAGCATCAACAGCATGCGATCGGGGCGCCCCAGATCCACGATCACGAAGAGCAGCGCCGCAAAGCAGGCCGCCACCGCCAGCACCTCCGCCACCAGCACGATGCGCTTGCTGGGGTCGTGGTGGAAGACATAGACCGGAATGATCACCATCACCGCGGCCGCCGCGACGCCGACCAGGAACGTGAAGTTGGCGATGTAGGCGCCCCAGGCCACGTGATCGCACATCCCCGTCACGATCAGCCCCTCGCGCAGTTGCTCCAGATAGGCGAAGAAGCCCGCGACGACACCGGCGCCGAGCAGCGCCAACCCCGCCCAGTAGACGGGCCCACCGCGCTTCATCTCACGCAGGCAGGCGACGCAGAATCGAAAAAACTCACCCATGGCTCAGCCCGCGAAATACCAAAATTTGGGTTCGGTCCCGAGCTCCTCCTTGAGCCGGAAGACCGTCTTGTTTTCGAGCACGTAGCGAATCGGACTGTCCGGATCGAGCAGATTGCCGAAAACTCGCGCACCCGTGGGGCAGGCCTGCTGACAGGCCGGCAGCTCGCCCTTGCGCGTGCGTTGAATGCAGAAACTGCACTTTTCGACCACCCCCCGGGGACGCGGCCGATTGCCCAGGTAGTGGGTCTGACGGTTGAGTTCCTCGGCCGGCACCGACGGCGACTTCCAGTTGAAGCGCCGGGCCCAGTAGGGGCAGGCGGTCATGCAATAGCGGCAGCCGATGCAGTGGTCGTAATCGATGACCACGATGCCGTCGGGCTCCATCCAGGTGGCGTCCACGGGACAGGCCTGTACGCAGGGCGGATCGTCGCATTGAAAACACTGCACCGGCAGATAGCGCTTGCCGGGCTGGGGCACCTGCTCGGGGTCGTAATCGCTGACGCCGGCGCTCAGCTTGACTTCGTTGCCCTCGATCTCGAGCACGCGGATATACTGGATCTCCGGATCGCGCCCCAGGTTGTTCTCGCGCGCGCAGGCGTGCACACAGTCGCGATAGCCGCGGCAGCGATCGAGGCTGAGCGCATAACCAAAGACCACCCCCTCGGGGGCCGGCGTGGTCTCGACCGTCACCTCGCCGCCGTATTGCCGACCGTACTTGCGCTCAAGGCGCGCCACCATGGCACTGACCTCGGCGCGACTCATCTCGCGGTAGTGCTCTCGAAAGAGCGACCAAAAGCCGGGGCTATCGCTGGCTTCGGCCGCCTCTCCCAGGGCCTTGGCCGCGCTCAGCGCAACGCCACCGGCGCCGGCCACGGCCCCCGCCCCCAGCACCTTCAGCAGATCGCGGCGCGAATGGCGCGGCCCATCGGCGTTCCTGTCGCTCATGGTTTGCGCTCCTGCGCGCGGCGATGGCCGGCGCCGTGGGATAGTGCGCGCTGCAACATGATCGGCGCTGGCAGGTCCGCCCGCGGTCGTGGCGGCGCCGCCGGCCTGCGCCCCATCAGCCCCGGAGCATGGGCGCGATGGCAGGCCAGACAGCTGAGCAAGCGCCCCTCCCCGCGGTAACTGCCCAGACGCTTGCCATGCACCCCGAAGGCCGCATCGCGCGCCACATCCATATGACAGCGCCCGCACAGCCGCTCCGGCTCGGTCCCATCGATACTCTCACCGCGGCCGCCCGCGAAGCGGTCGCGCTGGCGGGCGTCATGGCAGTCGAGACACCACAGGCCACCGGCACCATGGCCCAGCGCGAGCGTCTCGTGGGCATCCTCCAGGCGCCGGGGCTCGAGATTCAGCTCCTCTTCGGGATCGTGGCAATCGCTGCAGGGAAACTCGGCGCTCTGGGGCAGGCCGGCATCGGGGCTGATGAAGCGATGCGGCGGCGGCTTGCGGCGCCGGTGGCGCATCCGGGGGGCGCCGGCGTCGACCACCTGCGAGTGCGAGCGCAACGCGCCACGCCCCTGCGCGGTCTCGGCCGATGATTCAGCGGGCGCGCAGCCGGGCCCCGCGAGCAGCGCCCAGGCGACAAGAGCTACTTGAGAGAAGCCAACCAGGCGGCCACGGCCTTCAGCTCCGCGTCGCTGCCACCGAACTTCTTCTTGTGCTTCTTGCCGTCGAGCTCCTTCTTCTTCTGCAGATAGCCCTCGATCCAAGCACCATCGTGACGCTTGCCCACCCCGGCCAGATCCTTCTTGCCCCCCTTCACCCCGGGCGCCGAGTGGCACTTGGTGCACTTCTGATCCTGGAAGACCTGCTTGCCATCGCCCTTGTCCTCGGCCGCGGCGGCCGCGGGCACGGCCAGCGCGAAGCTGAAGAGCAACGCCGAACGCAGTGTACGGTTGGAACAATGATGGGCAATCGCGGTCATGGTCGTGCTCCTTGGACGGCACCGTACCGAAACTATTCCCGCCCCCGGGCGGATTTGCGTGGCACCCGGGAGGCGCCGGTAAAGAGAGCTGGAGCATATCAAGAAGGCGCTGGGGACAAAGAAAGCCGGCAAGCGGTGGCGTGGCCGCGCAACGTTCAGGTACGCACCGGGCGGGGCTCCGCCAGAAGTGCGGAGCCTCGCTCAGGTCGCCGGGCAGCGGGCGGCGGGCTCCGGTTTCACGCTCCAGACGCACCGGCCATACCCGAGGTTTTGCCAGTCAAATCAACAATTTAGTGGCCACTCCCCAATCGCTTCGAGAGCCGCAGCCCGCCCGGCGCCGCCCGACGCCACAAAACACCCACAGCCACCTACCTTTCGCTCAACGGCTGTGTTAAGACCACCACCAAGGGACGCGAGCTCCCGGTAAATCGATTTTTTTTTCGATTTGCCGAAACCGGCGGGGGGCTGCGGCCGATAACAGCCCACGTGACGCTCGAAGCTCGCCATGACCTACCGCGGTGGGTGGCCGCATCCGCCGCCCCGCTCCTCCTGCTCGGCAGCCTGTTGCTGCCTGCGCGGGTGGCCCGTGCCGAAATGTGGAGCGTCGTACCGGCCGTGATCGGCGACGGCGAAGGCGCCCAGCTCTCGGCCGCCCGGGCCCGCGACGCCGTCCACGAAGCCCTGGGCAGCGGCACCGACGCCATGCCCCCGGCGCGCGCCCGCGAACGCTTCGAATCCCGCGGCTCCTCGCAGCCGGTCGCGGCCACCCACTCCGACCTCGACGCCATCGCCGACCACGCCCAAAAAGCCCTCTACCACACCGCCTCGGGCCTGGTCAGCCGCGCCAGCCAGGACGTCGAGCGCCTGATGGAGCACGCCGAGGGCGCCCTCGAATCCCTCAACCGCGAGACCCAGGCTGCGCGCCAGCTACTGGACGCCTGCATGTTCTCGGTGCGGGGCCTGTTGGAAAACGACGAACCCGATCGCGCCCGGGCCCAGGCCCTCGAATGCCGCCGCCTGGTGCCCGACCTGGAGCCCTCGGCCGACATGCACCCGCCGCACGTCATCGGCGAATACGCCGCCGCCGGCGCCGCCCTGGAAATGCAGAAGCCCGGTTCCCTGCGCATCACCTCCGACCCCACCGGCTGCCCGGTCTTCGTCCAGGGCCGCAAACTCGGCAAGACCCCGCTGGACCTGCCCCAACTCAGCCACGGCGACTATCGAATTCAAGTGGAGTGCATCCCGGGTGAGTTCGCCCGCGTCCACCGCGTCGCCGTCGGCCAAAGCCACATCGCCGTCCACGTCGACAGCCGCTTCGACGCCGCGGTGCGCTCCAGCGACGGCGTCTCCCTGCGCTACGGCCTCACCCGGGCGCGCCGGGAGCTGGCCCTGGGCCACGCCAGCCAGATCGGCCGCATCCTCGGCACCAGCCACGTGCTCTTGCTGGCCCCCGACGACGGCGGGCCCGGCTGGGTGCGCGCCTGGGCCTTGGAGACGCGCACCGGCGAAGTCAAAGCCCAGGGGCTCTTGCAGGTCGACGAAAAAGGCCAGGTCCCGCATGCGCGGGCGGTGATCTTTGCCCTGCGCGAAGGCCGCTCGCTCGATGGTACGGGCACCGAGCCGCGGGAGCTGGCCCAGCTCGAGCCGGTTGTGGTGGCGCGGGCGGCGGTAGAGGCCGACAGTGGGCCGGGCGCGGCGGACCCGGACGACGCGGCATCGGCCTCGCAGCTCCTGTGGGACGGCGACAGCGGGCAGAGCGACCACGGCGACGCCCTGGCCTGGACCGCCGGCGGCATCGGCCTGGCCGGCCACCTGGCGGGCTGGGCCCTCTACGGCCGTCTACTCAGCCTGGAGGACGACTACCGCAAGGTGCGCGAGCTCAGCGACGCCTCCGAAGCCCAGCGCCGCATGGCCCGCATTGAGAGCTTTGAGCTCGTCCCGCTGGCGGTCGCCGGTGGCGGCACGCTGATAATGACCGTGAGTTTACCCTTCCTGCTGCCCTCGGCAGAGCCGGGCAGCGCGATTCCGACCTGGAGCATCGTAGTCGGCGCTAGCGGCCTGGCCGCCGCGGGCGTGGGCACGGCGTTATTGGTACAGGGCGCAGACTGTAGCAACTTCGACGCCCTGGGACGCTGCGACGACAAGGTCACCACCACGCGGCTGGGCGCCCTGATCATCAGCACGGGGGTGCCGCTGTTGGCGCTGCCGATCATCTACGGACTGCGCGGCCTGTCGGGAGACGACAGCCAGCACATCGCCATCGGGGCCTCCCCGGATGGCTTCAACGTGACATGGGGATCGAGTTTATGAACACGCGAGCATACCGAACGACGACCTGGCCCATCGGCCCGAGCCTGGCACTGGCATCGCTGCTGGCCATGGCGGCCGCCTGCACCGACAGCCCGTGTCCGGCGGGGAGTGAAGAGGTGGATGGGATTTGCCAGGAGAGGCGGGACTCGGCCGTAGCGAACGTCGATGCCGGAAGGCGTGCCGAAGATGCCAGCAAGTCGGAGCCGAATGACGGCATGGAGGCTCGAGACACAAGCCGTATTCCAGTGCCCGACGAGCGCGACGAAGACGCTGGCTACGAGCAAAAAGAGGCAGCACCGGCCGAGCAAGCCGATGCGGCCGTTGCTGCACCACAGGACGCAGGGCGGGACAACGTCGATCCCTGCGCGGCCCTTTCCTGCGGCGACCACGGCAGCTGCGAGGTAGTCGACGGCGGCGCGATTTGCATCTGCGACGCTGGCTACGATGGAGACGGCCAGAGCTGTGAAGACATCGACGAATGCAGCGGCAGCAGCCACGACTGCCATGACGATGCCAGCTGCGAAAACACCGACGGCGGCTTCACCTGTAGCTGCGACGTGGGCTATGAGGGCGACGGAAAGAGCTGCAACGCAAATCCTTGCGAGCCCCGTGCCAACCCATGCGATGCAGCGACAACCACCTGCCGCAACGATAGCGGCACGGCAGTCTGCGACTGCCTGCCGGGGCGAGGCCGCTGCGACGCTGCCCCCTACAGCTGCAGCACGAACCTCAGCAATGACGCCGACCACTGTGGCTCTTGCGGACTCGCTTGCGCTGGAGACCTGGGCTGTGACGGATCAAGCTGTGAACTACCCATAACCAAACTCTTTGTTGGAGCCCACCACAGCTGCGCATATCGACCCGATGGTGAGGTCGTTTGCTGGGGCTCTAACAGCAGCATGGAGCTAGGGCGTGCAGACGAGAACCTCGCCGGCTACATTCCCGGGCTTATCGCGTACCCGACGCCCAAGCTCTTCTCCGCGGGCCTAGCCATGAGCTGCGCAGTGCGCAACAACAACGCCTTCACGTGCTGGGGCAACAATTCCCACGGCCGCGTTAGCCCTTCGGGATCCGGCTCCGGCGTTTTCGAGCTCGGAACCAACATCACGACTCTCGACGTGATTGCACCGGGCGATCAAAGCACTTGCGTCCTAGAAGGGGACGCGGTTCGCTGCTGGGGCAACAATGCCAGCGGCACCCTCGCTCTGAGCGAGCCGACGGCGACACGAGCATTCGACTTGCGCGCAACGGTTGTATTACCGCCAGTCACAAGTGTAACGACCGGGTACCGCATTGCCTGCGCCACCACAAAAGCGGGCGAAGTCCACTGCTGGGGCAGCGATACCGGCTTCGACCCAGTCGTACGCAAGGTCACGGATGGTTCGGACATTACAGTCTCAAACGCAATCGCAGTCGACACCCTCTACTCAACCTACTGCGCGCTCTTGAGCAGCGGACGAATCATGTGCTGGGGCAGCAACAGCTACGGTCAACTGGGCAACAGAAACGTAGGCACCACCAGCTCCAACAAGGCGGTAGTTGTGATGGACGGATCGGACAACGCCTTGAGTGATGCGGTCCAGGTTGCCGTAGGCCACGAACACGCCTGCGCCCGCCGGCAGAACGGAACAATCGTGTGCTGGGGCAAAGCGTCCCTTCTCGGCAGCGGAAGCAGCGAAAACACCGCGCAACCCGGATACAGCACCGTCGCCGGCATAGACGACGCCATCGATTTGGGCGCGGGCTATCAGCACACATGCGCGCTGCGCAGCAACGGCCAGGTTGTGTGCTGGGGCACCAACAGCGCCGGGCAGTGCGGAACCAACCCAGCATTCGCAGCGAGCCACACCACGCCGGCCAACGTCATCGGGTTACCATGAAGCCTGTGCTGCTTGCTCTGGCTCTCTTTATACCTGCCAGCCTTGCGCTGGCCGAGCAGACGCTCGTGCTGAATCCGCAGGTTGAGCCCAAACTAGGAAACGAAGAGCGTGCGTCACTCGAATATTCCCTACAAGCGGCCGTCGCCGCCGAAGGCGCCGAGGTCGTCATTCCCGACGAGCCTGGTTGCGAGAGCGACTCCTGCGCGTTTGCTGAGCTGCAGCGATCGAACGCAGACCATGCGCTGCGGCTGACCGTCTGGAAAGGTCCGCACGGGGAGGCAAGTGGCGTCAGCGTTAGCCTCATCGACAGGTCGTCACAGCGATACGTGGAAGGAGTTCAGCTCAGCGCCAAGCTTTCCCTGCTTGACGCCGTGACCCACACCACTCGAGGGGCCTACGCTCGCTTGCGGCGGGGCCCGGGGCCGTGGCTCGAAGTCAGTGGCGAACCACCAGGCGCCACCGTCGCGATCGACGGACAGGTCGTCGGCAAGCTACCCCAGCTACTCAAGGTGCCCAGTGGCCTCCATCACCTGGTGATAGATAAGGAAGGCTACGAGCCCCACGAAACCACCGTCACCATGCCGCGCAACGCCGATGCACTCCATCACTTGGAAGTAGTACTCGACCCGCGGATCGAGAACGTAGAGCGCAAGGGCCTGCTCACAAGCGATCTCGACACCCCAGACGCCCCCCTGACGCGTCCCTCGGCGCTAAATTACACACTGGCCGCCGTGGGGGTTTCGGCCGGTGCATTTCTGGCAATCGGACCGGTGCGAACACTTATCGACGACGGTGAGTGCGGGCGCATCAAAGACGAACGTTGCACGCACGTCGTCGACTTCGACCTTGGACAGGCCATACAGCTCAGCGGTGCGACCCTCCTAGCGGCGACCGGCATTGCACTCGTGCTCTGGTCACCATTTCGAGTCCGAGTCAGCGACGAAGAGTTCCAGCTCAACTTTAACTCAAGCTTCTAAAAGGGCGGTTCCATGCTCCTCAGGCACCAACCAACGCACCTCACCATCGCACTCCTGGCATTGCCGACATTCGGCGCCGCCGCCTGCGGCGTCACGGACCGAAACACGACCCAGTGTACCGACGACTGCCCAACCACCCGCGACGCGGACGGCGTCAACATCCGCGACGACTCGGGCACTGGGATGGACGGATCAAGCTTGGACGGCTCGGACGCGCGCGCGGTCGATCCCGATGCGGCACGCGACACCCAAGCGATCGTCGACGCTCAGCCCGAGGCATCGGTAGCGAACGATGCGGGGGATGCCGGGGACGCAGGCGACGCGGGCGATGCAGGTGACGGCGCCATCGACTGCAGCGCCTGCAAGACCGCCGAGCGCCCCCACTGCACCCCGGAAGGAAGCTGCGGCGAATGCCTCGAGGACCAGCATTGCGCGCCGGAAGTGTGCATCGGCTACCTTTGCTACGAATGCCGCGACAACAGCCTCTGCAACAGCGCCGAAGCCTCGCGCTGCAGTTCCCTGCACTCCTGCGCCCCCTGCCTGAGCGACGCCGACTGCGCCCACATCGAGGGCAAAAACGTCTGCTCTGCCGGCACGTGTGTGCAGTGCGACGGCGATGACTACGACGCTTGCGGCAAGCAAGACGGCACCGATGCCATCCTCGTCTGCGAGAGCCTGAACAACACCTGCTCGACCACCGCAACCCAGGCAAGCGCCGGGCTGTGCCAGCCCTGCGTCTCGGACGCCCAGTGCGAACCGGGAATGCTCTGCGTGCAGCAGCTGCGCGGGGACGTCGAGGTGGGGTGGTTTTGCTTGTGGCAGGAGGGCAGTGGACTCGGAGGCGCTCCTGATGACTGCTTCGCCACGGGACGCCCTTACATCAAGCGTGCTCTAGACTCGCAGAGCATTGATGGGACGAGTGCCACAGTTTGCGAACTTCGTGTCACGACCTGCCCTGGGCTCGTCGACTTCAGCAGCAAGGATTGCAAGTCCGACAACCTGCCCAACGATGGACTGTGCGGGCACCCAGATGTCGAGGACGCAAAGTGCATCGAATCGAGTCCGACCACCTACCGCTGCACGACCCGCTGCAGCAGTGATGATGACTGTCGAAGCGGGCACAACTGTGACACCACGAGCGAACCCCCCGCTTGCGACCTGCAGATCGAGTAGCGAAAGCAACAACCGCAGCCCGGCTGATGCAATGCCATTCCACAGCCACAAACACTACCAACTCGCGACTGGCGCACCGCAGCTGCTCATCAGCCTCGCCCTGCTGGCCTGCGTGCCCAACGCTGGCGTTGACGATGCCGATGCCGCAGCAGCGGTCACGACCGGCACCCACGCCGCGCCGGACACCAGGCCCGCCGACGTCGACGCGGCGAGCCCCGACCCATCGGACGCGCGCGCGGTCGATCCCGATGCGGCGGGCGACACCCAAACGATCGTCGACGCTCAGCCCGAGGCATCGGTCGCGAACGATGCGGGGGACGCAGGCGACGCGGGCGATGCAGGTGACGGCGCCATCGACTGCAGCGCCTGCAAGACCGCCGAGCGCCCCCACTGCACCCCGGAAGGAAGCTGCGGCGAATGCCTCGAGGACCAGCATTGCGCGCCGGAAGTGTGCATCGGCTACCTTTGCTACGAATGCCGCGACAACAGCCTCTGCAACAGCGCCGAAGCCTCGCGCTGCAGTTCCCTGCACTCCTGCGCCCCCTGCCTGAGCGACGCCGACTGCGCCCACATCGAGGGCAAAAACGTCTGCTCTGCCGGCACGTGTGTGCAGTGCGACGGCGATGACTACGACGCTTGCGGCAAGCAAGACGGCACCGATGCCATCCTCGTCTGCGAGAGCCTGAACAACACCTGCTCGACCACCGCAACCCAGGCAAGCGCCGGGCTGTGCCAGCCCTGCGTCTCGGACGCCCAGTGCGAACCGGGAATGCTCTGCGTGCAGCAGCTGCGCGGGGAGGTCGAGGTGGGGTGGTTTTGCTTGTGGCAGGAGGGCAGTGGACTCGGAGGCGCTCCCGGCGATTGCGAAACCCAGGGGCGCCCCTATGTCCAGCCTCGCACCGGCCGCAAAAGCATTGATGGAACCGGCGTAGATTTTTGCGATCTCGCTCTAACCACCTGCCCGGGCCTCGCTGACTTCAGCAACCAGGACTGCGCGCAGTCCGGAACCCCGGAGGACACCGACTGCGGACATCCAGACATCGAAGACTCCAAGTGCGTCCCCTATGGCGAAGGCTTCCGCTGCACGACCCGCTGCAGCAGTGATGATGACTGCAAAGTCGGCCACGCCTGCGAGCCCGATGGTGGTGGAGACATCTGCAGCCTAAGCGCCGGCTAAGCCCGACGGTTCCTAGGCCATGCCCCACCAAGGAAGCCGGCACGACCCCAATACCATTGGTGCGGTGACAATGCTCATCTGCATCGCGCTGCTTGCCTGCATACCGAAAGACGACACGCAAAAAACCGATGCCGGCATCCCGACCGTTCCCGACGGCCGCGGTTTAGCGGGCCCAGCGCACCGCAACGGCGCCTCGAAGTAGCTCGGCTACGACTTCGGCACCGTAACGGCACGCTGCACCCGCTCTCCCTCGCGAATTTGCGGCGATTTCAAACCGGTCGCCGCTCTGGGCAATCACCCTTGCATTCCGAGGCGTTCACCCCCAAGAACGCAGAGTCACCTGTGTCGGTAGTTCTGGGCAGAACTCGACGGCCCTCGCCGCGTCGACCGCCCTTCGGGCGACATATCTCCTCGAATATACTCTATATGTGCTTCGGCGATTCGCCTCGCCGAGTTTGACCCAGAACTTCCGACACAGGTGACTAGATGGATGGCGCACAGCCCGATTGGGATATGGAGGCCTTTTTTCCGGGCGTGGAGAGCGGGGAGTTTTTGGGCTTTCGAGATGGGCTTCGGCGGGAGCTTGCCGAGCTTTTGGAGCGATTGCGGGCTTTGCCGGCTTTGACGGCTGCGAGTCTCGAGGACTGGACGCAGGCTCTGCTGGCGCTGGAAGCCCTGGGGCAACGCGCCGGGCATTTGCAGACGTACTTGAGCTGCCGGCGTGCGGCCGATTCCAGCGACTCGGCGGTGGCGCGCGAGACTGCCGCCATGGGCAAGCCGCTGTCGCTGCTGCAGAAGATGAGTGTGACGGTGCAGCAGGCGCTGGCCCGGGCCTCCGAGGCCGAGTTCAAAGCGCTGGCGAATGCCCCCGAGCTGCGCGATGTGCGGTATTTTCTGGAACGCGCTCGCACGCGGGCGGGCTTCAGTATGGAGCAGGCGTTGGAGGATTTGGCCGCGGAGCTGGCGGTCGATGGGATCAATGCCTGGGGCCGGCTCTATGGGCAGCTGTCGGGGGTTTTGGAGTTCGAGCTGAACGTGGCCGGCCAGCCGCCGCGGCGGGTGCCGGTGTCCATGGCCCGCACGCTGATGGAGGATCCCGATCGGGCGGTGCGAGAGGCGGCGTTCGAGGGTAGCAATGGGGCCTGGCGCGGCGCGGCCGATACCGTGGCCGCTTGTCTCAATGCCATCAGCGGTACGCGCCTGAGCCTGTATCCGCGCCGCGGGGTGGTGCACTTTCTCGATCCCGCGCTCTTCGATGCCTGTATCGAACGCCGCACCCTGGAGACGCTGCTCGATGTGGTGCGTAGCCGCCAGGAGTTGGCCCGTCGCTATCTGCGGCGCAAGGCGGAGTTGCTCGGGCTCGAGCGGCTGGCGTTCTATGATGTGAGCGCACCGCTGCCGGGCACCCAGGGAGCGCGCATCGACTGGGGTCAGGCCCGCGAGCGCGTGTCGCGCGCTTTCGGTGACTTTCATCCCGAGTTGGGCGCCCTTTCCGAGAGTGCTTTCACAGAGCGTTGGATCGACCATCAGCCGCGCGCCTCCAAGCGTCCGGGCGGCTTTTGCGCCAGCGCGCCGCTGCTGGGGCAGTCGCGCATTTTCATGACCTTCAATGGCGCCGAGGGCGATCTGTCGACCCTGGCCCACGAGCTCGGCCACGCCTTCCATGGCCGCGTGATGGACGACATGCGCCCCTGGCAGCGCCGCTATCCGATGACGCTGGCCGAGACCGCTTCGACCTTCGCCGAGCAGGTGGTGACCGAGGCGGCTCTGGCGGCGCCGGGGCTGGATGCAAACGGCCGGCGCGCCATCCTCGACCAGCGCCTTGCCGCCGCCGCGACCTTTCTCTGCAATATCCCCATGCGCTTCGATTTCGAGCACGCGCTCTACGAACGCAGGGCTGCCGGCGAGCTGACGGTGGATGAGCTGCAGACGCTGGTACTCGAGGCCCAGCGCAAGAATTACGGCGATGCCCTCGACCCCGAGGGGCTCGATCCGATGTTCTGGGCCTCGAAGCTGCACTTCTATATCACGTCGCTGAGCTTCTATAACTTCCCCTACACTTTTGGTTATCTCTTCAGCCTCGGCATCTTCGCCCGCGCACGCCGCGAAGGGGCCGGCTTTTTTCCGATCTACCAGGAGCTGCTGCGCAAGACCGGCAGCGGCAGCGCCGAGGAGGTGGCCGCTTCGGTGCTGGGCGTCGACCTGCAAGAGCCGGAGTTCTGGAATCAGAGCATCGATCTGATCGAGGCCGACCTGGAGCGCTTCGTCGCGCTCGCCGAGGAGTGAGGCCCCGATGCTCCGCGCCACCGCCCTGCCGCCCGTCGTGCTGCTCGATCTGGACGACACCATCGTGCATTTCACGGTGGGTCGCCCAAACTTCTGGCTGCAAGCGTTTGCAACCCACCACCGGCCAGGCCTGCCAAGTCCCGAGCGTCTCACACAGGCGGTGGATGCGGTGTCGGGGCCCTACTGGGCCGACGCCAAGCGCGCTTCCGAACGTCGCCTGGCCCTGCGCCAGGCCCGCCGCGAGGTGGCCGAGCTGGCGTTTACCGCACTGGGCCTGGAGGACCGGTCGCTGGCCCATCGCGTGGCCGACGACTTCACCGACAACAAAGAAGACGCCGTGGCCCCCTTTGAAGGCGCCATCGAGGCGCTCACGGCCCTGCAGGGGCGTGGCACCCGCCTGGGCCTGATCACCAACGGTCACCCCCGGCTGCAGCGCCGCAAGCTCAAGCGCTACGATCTCGAGCGCCACTTCGAGGCCGTGCTGATCGAGGGTGAGTGGGGCGTCGGCAAGCCCCACGCGAGTATCTTTGCCGAGGCGCTGTCACAGATGCGCTGCAAGCCCGAGGATGCCTGGATGGTGGGCGACAATCTCGTCGCCGACATCGCCGGCGCCCAGGCCCTGGGCATCACCGCCGTGTGGGTCGATCACGCCGGCGACGGACCACCGGCGGCCAGCAAGCCCGACCGCATCATCCGCGCGCTGTCGGACCTGCTGGAGCCCTGAGCCTTACTCGAGCGGAGGCGGCTCCTTGAAGCCCGCCTGCTGCAGACCAAAGCCAGTCATGTCCGAGTAGGAGTAGGCGCCCTCGAGGCCGTCGTAGGAGGCCACCTCGCGCGTGAGCGGGTTGAAGCGCCAGGCCAGATTGCCAGGACCGCTCATGTCGGCGCCCGGTGAACTCACGCCCCAGACGTTGCCGTCGATGTCGATGCTGACGCCCTTGACGCGCATCTGGTTGCCCTGGTCGTCGGTGTTGACCTGATCGACCAGCTGCAGGCTCTCGGTGCTGATGCCGAAGAGGCCGATCTGGCCCTGGTCGGAACCACCGCCGACCCAGAGCGTGCCCATGCCGTCGGTCATGCAGCCGTTGTAGCCGAGGTCGACGGTCGCGCCGGCCTCCCAGGTGCTGTACCAGCTCTCCGTGGGCGGATCGAAGCGAGAGACGCCCAGCGTGCCGCACACGAAGATGCGACCCTGGGAGTCGATGGTGATGCCGTAGCCGTTGCCCATGGGCGTCGTCCAGCTGCGCCACTGCAGCGTGACGGCGTCGATGCGGATCAGGTGGGTGGTGTTGGAGTTGAAGATCCAGAAGTTGCCGCCGGCGTCGGCGACGCCGCCGTAGGGGCCGTAGTTGAGGATCAGGGTCGATGGCGGCAGCAGGCCGATGAGCAGACCCGCCGGGCCGAGCATGGTGGGATCGATGCCGCCAGCTGTGATCATGTCCACGCCGGTCAGCCCCGCAATCGACACCGTGTCCTTGATAGCGCCGGTGACGCCGTCGAGGCGGAAGGCGTCAAAGCTGCAGCCGCCGAAGTCGCAGGTGGTGGCGCCGGCGGTCCAAACGTCGGCCGGGGCGTCGGGAGCCGGCGCCGGGGCCCACTGCACGGGGCGGTTGCTGAAGTGGTTGATCGGCGTGTACCAGGCCACGCACTCTTCCTGGCCCCAGGGCAGAACATCGCCGGCTCCGGTCGAGGTCTCGATGGTGCCGTTGCCGTTCTTGTCCTCGCAGTTGGCGACGTCGGCGTAGATCTTGGTCACTCCGCCACCGTCCGGGGGGTTCGGCATCTGGGCGGTCGCGTTGCCGCGGTTGGCGACCGCCACGTCGCCCGAGTCGGAAACCGAGGTGCGCGATGGCAGGCCGGTGCCGTTGGGGCTCGTGAGATAACGCCCCAGCTCGGTCATGGTGCGCGTGTCGAGTTTGGAGACGGTTCCCTGGGCCGAATTCGCGATCCAGATGAACGACGCCTCCACCGTCACCGGCGGCTGCGTGAACACCGGCGTCGTGCCGGTATCGCCTCCCGCCGTGTTGCCACCGGAATTGCCGAAACCACCAGCCGCCGGGTCGGTGCCATCGCTCGAGGTGCCGTCAGTCGCGTTGCCGAAGCCACCGCCGTTTGTGAGGTTGCCACGGCTACCATCGGTACCACTGTTATCGGCGGAACAACCCGCGACCATGGCCGCGGCCAACGCCACGACTCCCAACCAGCTCAACCCACGCATCCAGCACCTCCCGGCCCACACAGCCGGCACCACATGTGCACTACCAAGCGGACCCATGCGGCCCGGTCGATGTGCACTTGAATCCAAGTGAAACTTCCGTACACCCGCGAACTTAGCGGGATTCTGTCTCTCTGTCTATCACAGGGGGGCGGACCAGGCCGGCCAAAATCGACGCCCCAAAGCTGTGGTAGCGGGAATCGGGGACGACCCCCCCATCAAGCCGCCGCGAAACCGGAGACCGGCACGGCGCCCGCGCCCCCCTGAACATAGTGGCGGTTGTCGGCCTTCCAACGCTCGATCAGGGCCGAGTTGTCGATCTGCCAGGGGTGGAAGCTGGGGCGGTAGTAGCGCAGATAGTCCGGCAGCAGCCGGCGCAGAAAACCGGGCCGGCCCCAGAGGTAGTTGAGGCCGATGGCGCTGTCGAAGCGACTGCGCGGGCTGGGATCGCGGCCGAGCAGGTCGGCCTGGATGCGGTGCAGGATCGACAGGAAGGGCACGGTGAGCTTGGCCAAGAGCCCGGCGCGGGTGCGGTAGTCGCCGCCCATGCGCTGGTAGACGTCGAAGGCGACCGCCTTGTGCTCGGTCTCCTCGACCGCATGCCAGCTCCACAGCGGTGCCACCCGGGGGTCGGCCCCCTCGAGCAGCTCCGGATGGCGCAGCAGCTGGTCGCCGAGCATGGCCGTGAAGTGCTCGATGGCGGCGGTGAAGGCCAGCTGCTGCAGGGGCGAGTAGTTGGCCCGTATCCAGTTGAAAACGCCGGCAAGGGCCTGGTCGTAGCTCTTCATGGGGAAGCCCTGGCGCTCGACCAGGTCGTTGAGCAGCCGGTGCTGGTAGGTGTGGTGGCCCTCTTGGCGCGAAAATTCACGGATCTGGTCGCGTAGGAGGGGATCGTCGATGCGAGGCTCGAAGTGGCGCACCGAGTCGATGAAGAACTTCTCGCCCTCGGGGAAGACCGAGCTCATGGCGTTGAAGAAGTGGGTCAGAAACGCATTGCCCCTGAACCAGTGGACGGGGACGCTGTCATCGAGCTCGAAGCGCATGCGGCGCATTTTGACTTCGACGCCTGCGGGCATGGGTTTCACTGCCATCGGGGTCTTCCTGTCGGGGCGGGCGGCGCTGCTGTTTTTTCACTTACAGCCGCGTAGGTAGAGGCAGCATAGCCCCCGCCTGGGACGCGGCAAGGGCGCGGGCGCCGGGGTCGTGATTTGGCTGGCGTTTGGCCTCAATTGCCTATTTTTCGTAGCCATGGCGGGCGATCAAGCGCTCGGCGAAGGCCGCGCGGCCGGTGGCGCGCAGGCGCTCGAGGTAGGCCGGAAGCTGGCCGCGAACGTGGGAGGGGCCGCCCTCGGCCAGCACGGTCTGCAGCGGGTCGTGGCCACCGGGGGTGTGGGCCATGACCTCGTCGTGCCAGCGCTGGAGCAGGCCGCGGGCTTCGGCGACGCGCGCCGGCTGTGCGGCGGCCAGGTCGTGCTGCTGGTGGGGGTCTGTGCCGAGGTCGAAGAGCATGTCCTCGGGGAAGTCGTGGTAGCCGTCGTGCAGCGTGTGCAGGTAGAGGAGCTGCCCCCAGCGCACACTGCGCTGGCAGGTCCAGGCTCCCTGGGTGATCACCAGGGCCGGGCGGCCGTCGTCACGCCCCTCGCGCAGGGCCGGGGCGAAGCTGCGACCGTCCCAGTTGTCGGCGGGCTTTCCGCCGAGCAGCTCGAGCAGGGTGGCCGCCAGGTCGATCTGGTAGTGCAGGCCGCGGTCGACGCGGGACGGCAGGCCCGGCCAGCGCAGGATGGCCGGCAGGCGCGCGGTGGGCTCGTCGGCCGTGTGGTGGTCACAGTAGATGTTGAGTTCGCCCAGGTTTTCGCCGTGGTCGGCGCTTACCAGGATGGCGGTCTCGTCGGCCACGCCGAGCGTTTCGAGCAGCTCGAGCAGGCGGCCAACGTAGTGGTCGGCATAGCGCACGCCGGCGTCGTAGCCGTCGAACATGCGCCGCACCTGGGCCATGCTGTCGATGGCACGGGGCTGGCGTGGGTAGTCGCCCCAGGGGTAGGCGTCGGAGAAGCCCACCGCCTCGAGCGCCGAATGGGGGCCGCCGCCCCGGGCGTGGCCGGCGCGCACGCGCTCGTCGAGCCAGGCCGGCAGCGGAGCGGCGGCGAAGGGATCACCGAAGGCTGCGGGAGCGCGGTAGGGGGTGTGCGGATCCCACAGGTGCACGTGCAAGAACCAGTCGGGCTCGCGGCCGCGCCGCTCCAGCCACTCGGCGGCCAGCTCGTAGACCTCGTCGGCGTTTTCCAGGCCGCGCTTGCCCACGGTGGTCGCGTCCTGGAAGCCGGCCAGGTAGTGGTAGGCGCTGTGGCGCTCGGCAAAGGAGCTGACCGTAGCCGTGCGCAGCCCCAGCTTGCGCAAAAGGGCCGGGAAGCTGGTCTTGCCGAAGGACGAGAAGAAGCCGCGCGTGGGGCCGTCGATGATGGGGTCTGCGGCGCTGCCACCGTGGCCGACGACGCCGGTGCGGGTGCCGAAGCGGCCGCAGAAAAAGGCGGTGCGGCTGGGCAGGCAGGGTACGTCGGAGGCGTAGCAGGCGTCGAAGCGCACGCCCTGGGCGGCGATGCGGTCGATGTTGGGGCTGCTGTCGCGGTGGTAGCCGTAGCAGCCGAGGTGGTCGGCGCGCAGGGTGTCGATGTCGATGTAGAGCAGGCGCATCGAGGGGCAGAGTAGCGAAACGCGAAGCGCATGGCGGGCGACCGGGGTGCGAAATTTGCGTGCAGAGGCCCCGGTTGCCACATTCAAGCGATGCGCGCTCCCTGCGCCTGGACGCTGCCCGCGGCCCTGCTCTCGACGCTGAGCTGGGCCTTTCCCGCCTGCAGCGGTGACGTGGCCCGCAGCCAACACGCCGAAGCGACGGCCGTGGCCCTGCGCGAGCCGATCGCGCGCGCGCGGCCGGGACCGGTGAGCCGCGACCACGAAGCGCCTCCCGCCCCCGAGGCGGCAGGCGATGCGCCCGCGGATGAGGAACCGAGCGCTGGGGATGGGCCGGGTGAGGGAAAGCCCCTGGGCGGCGCCGTCCCCATCGAGGATGCCCGCGGCGGGGCGCTTTCGGGCTTTCACGCCGCACTGGGACGCGCCGAGCGCGGCGAGGGCCAGGCACGCATCGCATTTTATGGCGCCTCGCACGTGGCCAGCGACATGTTCACGGGGCTACTCAGGCAGCGGCTGCAGGCGCGCTTCGGCGAGGCTGGGCCGGGCTTCGTGCTACCGGCCAAGCCCTGGCGCTGGTACCGGCATGGGGGCATCAAGATCGAGCGCAGCCGCTTCTTCGAGGGCGCGCGGGTGCGGGCGCGCGCGCCCAAGGACGATCGCTACGGGCTCGCCGGCGTGGCCCTGGACGCGGCCGCCGACAAGTACGCGCGCGGTCTCATCTCGACGCGCGCCAGCGGCGGGCTCGAGGGCACCGCCAGCCACTTCGAACTCTATTATATGATGCAGCCCGAGGGCGGTACCTTCAGCGTCTTCATCGACGGAAAGCGCGAGAAGAACCTGCGCACCAAGGCCGACGAGATGCGACCGGCCTACGTGGAGTTCGAGGTGGCCGAGGGGCACCATAGCTTTGAGTTGAGAACCCACGGCAATGGGCCGGTGCGCGTCTACGGCGTGGCCATCGAGCGCAAGCGCCCGGGGGTGATCCTCGATACCTTGGGCATCCCCGGCTCGCGCGCCCGCTACCACCTGCACTGGGACGACGCGGTCTACCGGGAGCAGTTGGCGCGGCGGCGCCCGGACCTGGTGGTGCTGGCCTACGGCACCAACGAGTCGGGCGACGACGATGTGCCCATCGAGCGCTACGAAGCGCGCCTGCGCAGCGTGCTACAGCGCATCGGGGAGGTGGTGCCCGAGGCTTCGTGCCTGCTGGTCGGACCGTCGGATCGGCCCGTGCGCGGCGATGACGGCAGCGTGGAGCGGCGCCCGCGCACCGGGCAGCTGGTGGAGAGCCAGCGCAAGCTCGCCACCGAGATGGGGTGCGGCTTCTTCGATTTGGTGGAGTTCATGGGTGGCGAGATGTCGATGCTGCGCTGGATCGCCGCCAAGCCCCCGCTGGGCGCCCCCGACCACGTGCACTTTACACGCCGCGGTTATGAACGGCTGGGCGAGGTGCTCTACGGCGCCCTGATGGCGGGTTATGATGGCGACGGCGAGGCGCCAGCGGAGACCGTGGCCCGGCCTTGATGAGGTGTGGGGCGCGCACTGCCGCCTGGACGCCCTGGCGGTCAGCGTGACTTGAGATGGGTGGCGAAGGCCTCGAGCATGGCCTTGTAATAGAGATTACCGATGACCTCGTAGCCCTCGGGGGTGGCGTGGCGCAGGTCACTGGTGGCCAGGCGTGGCCGGCTCTTGCGCCAGCGGGCCATGGAACCCTCCCCTCCCATGGCCGTGAAGGTATCGAAGAAGGCGCAGCCCAGGCGCTTGGCGACGCGACGCTGGACCTCGACGATCTGCGGTAACGTCTCCACCGTCACGACCTTACCGCGCTTGTCGTGTTCGCCCTGATCGAGCGGCGCAAACAGCAGGCAGGCCATCTTGGGCTTGCCGGCGCGCATGTGCTTGACGACCTGCACCAGCTCTTGCTCGTAGCGCTCCATGTTGAGCCAGGAGTTGGCCGACTCGTTGCCGCCAAAGCCGAGCACCAGCAGGTCGGGATCGCGGTGGGCGATTTGGCGCTTGATGTGCGCCGCCTTGAGATTGAGCAGGCGTTGGGCACGGCCGCCGACCAGGCCCAGCGAATCGTAGACCACGCCCGGTTCGTCGCGCTCCAGCACCACGCCATAGAGCCGACTCTCACCGCCGCCCACGGCACGCAGCGACAGGGTGTGGGGCCCGTCGGGCAGGTCGTAGCGCTCGAAGGCGTCCTCGCGCGTGTCGGCGCGCGTGTCGATGGGCTCGCGCGCCTCGCCGTCGATCTTCACCTGCAGGTGCCCGCCGCGCTTGTGGCGCTGATAGAAGAGCTCGAAGCGCGAGACGCGGGTTCCGATGGGCCCCTCCTTGACGGTGCCGATGAGGGCACTCTCGCCGGCGCGGCCGCGCAGCTGGACGCCGCCGTAGCCGTACCAGGCCTCGCCGATGCTCTTCTGCACGGCGGACTCGGCCGACCAGCCCTTGCTGGTGCGGTGCAGGACGTCCTTGTGGGCGTAGTGCATGTTGCCGCGGGAGATCAGGATGAAGCCGTGGCCGGCGTCGCCGAAGCGCTTCTGGAAGCGGCGGCGCGCGGTGGAAGCGATGGCGTCGGCGGCGACGGCCGAGTCGCCGTAGTGGGCGATGCGCGTGATGGCGCCGGGCTTGTCCATGGCGCTGCGCTCGAGGGCGGTGAAGAACGGGCGCAGGTTCTGGGCAAACTCGATGCTTCGCGGGATGTCGGCGTACTCCTCCGGGGCGATGCGCAGGGCGGGGCCGGAGCTGGGGCCCGTGGCATCGGGGCCCTGGCCGGCAGCGCCTCGGACATCTCGGGCGTCTTGGGGCGGGGTGTCCCGGGCCTCGCCGAGATTACTGGCCACGTGGGCGCCCAGGGTCTTGGCCAGCTGCTGCTCACTGACACCGGCGCGCGTAATCAGGCCGGCCTCGGCGAAGCCGGGCAGCTCGCTCTCTTGGCTGCCCTTGAACATGCGCACAATGGGCAGCCCCTCGTCGGCCAACAGGGGACGGAAGCGGGTCAGGAAGGGCAGCGCGTAGCTGAGCAGGAAGATCGCGGCCATGGAGCCGACGACCCACGCCAGATGTCGCAGCTCGCCCGCGTGGGCCTGGCTTGTGTCTTGGGCGCTGAACTCGGCGGTGGCGGACTTCACGCGGGCGTCCTGGGCGGTGTTGGGGGGCGCGCGATCATGGGCGGCGGGCGTCAGAACTGGAAGTAGATGTAGGGTACAACATCCTGCGATACCACCAGCATCAGGCACGCGCCCACCACCGCCAGGCAGGCGCCCTGGGCAGGGGCCGGTAGTGCGACGAAGCGGCGGCGGATTTCTTCAAACCAGTGGCGGGGGGTGTAGTGGGCCAGGTAACCCACGGCGAGCACGGCCAGCACCTGACCGGGCACGTGACCGATGGAAACGCCCCCCTGCAGCAGCTGGGCGCTGACCTCCAGGGCGTTGTCGACCGAGCTGCCGCGGAAGAAGACCCGCGAGAGCACGGCGAAGTGCAGCGTGCCGGCGATCTTGAGGGCGTGCAGCCACAGGGGGTCGGCCTGGTCGGCGCTACGCCCCGCGCGGCGGTAGGCGTAGCGGTGCACCAGCATGGCGCAGGCCTGGAGCAGCCCGTAGATCACGAAGGTCCAGTCGGCGCCGTGCCACAGGCCGATCAGGAACATGGTCAGGCCGAGGTTCATGTAGGCGCGCAAGGGGGCCGCCCGTGAGCCACCCAGGGGGAAGTAGAGGTAGTCGCGCAGCCAGGTCGACAGCGTCATGTGCCAGCGGCGCCAGAACTCGGCCGGACTCGTGGCCTGGTAGGGGCGGTCGAAGTTCTCCGGCAGCTGCAGACCGAAGAGCATGGCCGAGCCCCGGGCCACGTCGGTGTAGCCGGAGAAGTCGCAGTAGATCTGCATGGTGTAGCCGTATAGGGCCAGCATCACCTCGGCGCCGGTGAAGGCCGAGGGGTCGTCGAAGACGCGGTCGTTGAGGTTGACGGCCAGGTAGTCGGCGAAGGCGACCTTTTTGATCATGCCGACGGCGATCAGGAAGAGGGCCGAGGAGACGGTGCCGGCCTGCAGGCGCGGACGCTGCTCGAGCTGGGGCAATAGCTCCGAGGCGCGCACGATGGGACCGGCCACAAGCTGCGGGAAGAAGGTCACGAAGCAGGCGAAGCGCAGGAAGCTGCGCGTGGGCGCGAGGCGGCCCCGGTAGATGTCGATGGTGTAACTTAAAGTTTGAAAGGTATAGAATGAGATGCCCACCGGCAGCAGCACATCGAGGCGGGCCGGAGCGACCTCGATGCCGACGAGGGCCAGGGTTTGGGCTGTGGCGTCGGCAAAAAAATTGTAGTACTTGAAGACGCCTAGGAGCCCCAGGTTGCCCAGCAGACTCAAGAGGAGCCAGGCGCGTTTGGCGCGTTGCTCGTCTTTCTCTGCAGCGGCGGCGATTCGAAGGCCGACCGTGTAGTCCAGCACGGTGGAGGTCAGGATCAGCGCGATGTAAGTGGGGTTCCACGCCATGTAAAAGGCGCAGGAGGCGGCGAAGACGAAAGCCAGCCGCAGCAGGCCATGGGCGGCGAGCAGCCAGTAGAGCGAGAGCGCAAGGACCAGGAAGGTCAGGTAGTCGAGGGAGTGAAAGTGCATTCGAGGTACGCGGCGGTCGCGTCGCCTGCGCCGATGCGGCCCGGTTGTAGCCGCCGGGCCTTTCGGGAGCAACGCGGGTCGGGGTGCGAACCGTGATGGCGCGGGGTGACGAGGCGGCCGCTGGGGCTGGCGGCGACGGCAACGACGACGGCGAGGCTTCGGCCGAGTCCTTGGCGCAGGCGCAGGCGGAAACCCGCTTCCAGTCCGAGGTCGAGACCAACCTACGGCGCAATTTTGCCGTGCACGTGATGCATGGGCTGCTGGGGCAGACCGGCTTTCGGATCATCCAGGCGCCCACGTTTCTGCCGGCCTACGTCTTCTTCCTTTCGGGCTCGACGTCGCTGGTGGGATTGGCCCGGTCGTGTCAGGCGCTGGGTATGTTCCTGACGCCGATTCTGGGGGCGACGCTGATCGAGCATCGTCGCCGCGTGATGCCCATGGTCTTCGCCACCGGCGCCGGCATGCGGCTGCAGGTGCTGGGGCTTTCCCTGTGTGGATTCTTCCTCGGCGCCGAGGCCAACATGATCGCCGTGTGTGCGCTGCTGGGGCTCTTCGGCTTCTTCACGGGCATGCAGAGCGTGACCTTCTCGGTGCTGGTGTCGAAGGTGATCCCGGTGGAACGGCGTGGATCGCTCGTGGGTCTGCGCAACTCGCTGGCGGGACTGACGGCGGCGGTGGTGGGAGTCATCGGCGGCGTGCTGGTGGACAAGGAGGTCTTCGGCAACGGTTATGCGAGCGTCTTCCTGGTGTCGTTCATCTTGACCGCCAGTGGACTGTTGTCGCTGCTGCTGATGCGGGAGCCCGAGTCACCGACGGTCAAACGCCAATCGGGCCTCGGGGCACGGCTGCGGGAGCTGCCGGCGCTGCTTTCCAGCGACGGAGACTTCCGGGCCTACATGCTGGCGCGGGCGCTCGGCGCCAGCGGGCGCATGGCCATGCCCTATTACGTCTTGTATGCCAGTGCCGAGGGGGGCGTAGATGGCTCGCGTCTGGGTTGGTTGACGGGGGCGTTTTTGATTTCGCAGACCGGTAGCAACCTGCTGTGGGGCCTGATCGCCGACCGCCAGGGCTTCCGCAATGTGCTGGCGATGTCGCTCGTGGCGTGGATCGGGGCCACGCTCGTGATCCTCTTCAGTCCGAGTTTCGAAGGCACCGTGGTGGCATTCGTGGGGCTTGGCACGGGGCTCGGCGGCTTCATGCTGGCGTGCACGAATTTGGTGCTCGAGTTCGGCAAACGCGAGGACGTGCCCATGCGCATCGCCATGGCGCAGAGCGCGGAGCAGGCGGTGTCGGTCGTCGCACCCTTGCTCGGAGGGGTGCTGGCAGCGAGCGTCGGCTACCCGCCGCTCTTTTGGACCGCCGCTTCGCTGCAAACAATCGCGTTGGTGGTCACCGTGACGCGTGTGGCAGAGCCACGGCGACGCCCCCTGAACGCTGCCTGAGCGCTTCCCAGCTTGTTGGGGGAGTTTGGGGAGCATGGCCCCCGGAAAAATTCGGGATGCAGCACCCGGACCACGGTTTGAACGCATCGCTTGCGGCGATCGTCTAGAATTGGCAGCGCGCCCTATCGCAGGCGTCTGTTGGAGGTCGAGTCATGAGCAACGTTCCGTCGAAGTATCTGGTGCTGTGCGGACTGCTTGGATCCCTAATCGGTGCTCCTGGCTGTTCAAGCAGCGATGGTGTCGGCAGCGGGCAAAGCTGCGGCCGCTTCCGCGAGCAATGCCCCTTTGGGTGCAGCCCCGGTTACGGCTGCCTACAGTGTGCGCGCGACACCGACTGCGACGGCAACCGACCGATCTGCGTGCAGGGTCGCTGCGAGGAGTGCGGTAGCAACACAGATTGCCGCACGGGCCAGGCGTGCTACCCGCGGGACTTCAAGTGCGAGGCGCAGTGCAGCAGCAGCGGCGACTGCGACAACAACGAACCGATCTGCGAAGCATCCAGCGGGCGCTGCATCGGCTGCGTCGACAGCGCCGACTGCGGCGGCGACCGACCCGTCTGCGACCTGGAGCGTTCCCAGTGCAGCGAGTGCGCGGGCGACCGCGACTGCAGCGCGGCGCGACCGGCCTGCGACTTGCGGGACGGCCGCTGCCGGCAGTGCCTGGTCGATTCGCACTGCGCGCCAGATGAAATCTGCCAGGGCGACGAGTGCCGTGAGGCCTGTCGCGACGATGGAGACTGCGGCGGCGACCGACGCATCTGCCAGGTCGTCAGCGGACGCTGCGTCGAGTGCGGCGAGTCGCTTGATTGCAATTTCAACGAGGACGAACCGGTATGCGGTGTGGACGGGCGCTGCCGGGAATGCCGCGAGGACCGCGAGTGCCCCAACCCGGATCTCGCGCGTTGCGACGGCGATGGGCGCTGCGTGGCCTGTTTGGGCGACAACGATTGTCCGGCAGCGGCGCCCAGCTGCGCGGACGGGCGCTGCGTGGCGCGCTGAGGCGGCGAGCGCGCGGCCGTAGCACGGGTGCCGGAGCGCAAGGTGGCGGCCGCCCCCATGCGTAGCGCAATAGCCCGAAATTGCTGCGCCCGAACGTGGGCACGGCGCTTGAACCCTGCGGTAGCATGGCCAGCCCGCGACGCGTTGTCCCGGGTGCACACCGACGCTCGCGCACCGTTGCAGGCACCGGGGCCCAGCACTGGAAGTCGATCGGTTGCAGCGAAGGACTTCCAGACCCAGGTGGTGGTATCGTTGGCCGGGTGCGGATCGCGATTGCCAGTGACGAACCCTACCCGGTCGTCGAGCACGTGCGCGCTCGGGTGCAGGCGCGGGGGCATGAGGTGATCGCGGTAGGGGCCCTGCGCGATGGGGCGGAACAGCCGTGGGCCACGGTGGCCGAGGCGGCGGCGGAGCTGGTGGCCCGGGGCACATGCGACGAGGGCATCTTTTTCTGTTGGTCCGGGACGGGCATCAGCATCGCCGCCAACAAGGTGCGCGGGATCCGAGCCGCGCTCTGCGCCGACCCCGGAGCCGCACGGGCGGCGCGGGTGTGGAATCATGCCAATGTGCTGTGCCTGAGCAATCGCACGCTCGCCAACGATGTGGCCGACGAGATTCTGCAGGCCTGGTTCGAGACGCCCGCCGACGATCAGGGCGACGCGGGGGTGGCGCTGCTGCTGCAGGTCGAGGCGCGCCAACACGACAAGGCGGAATGAAGGGCTACTGCGTGTACTGGTCGGGTTTGGTGTTGGACCAGTAGGCGGCGCGACGCGGGGAGGACATGCGGTCGCCCCAGGCCTGGCGGCGCCACCAGTAGCGCTCTTCGAGCGGGAAGGGAGCGAGGCCGCGCCCGGGGCCGTTCATGCCGACGCGCACGGTGCTGTAGTTGGAGGCCGGGTGCCAGAAGAGGAAGCCATCGGCACCGCCGTAGCGGGCGCCGCGGACTTGTTCGGCGATGAACTCGCCGGTGTAGTAGTCGGCGCCTTGGGGGAAGGCCTGGATGAAGGGGCGGATCACGGGACCGTGACCGAGACGACGGCGCAGGTTCTTGACCGCCGCGTTGATCAGGCGCATCGCCCTTCCCTGTCCGGTATCGCGCACCCAGTGGGTCATGCCGTTGATGTAGAGCATGGGCGTGAAGACCTCGATGTGGCGCGCCCAGTCCTCCAGAGACTGCCCCAACCCCGCCGGATCGCCGGTGCGAAAGGCTGTGAGCCCGAACACATCAACTCCCAGTGGGATAGTTATGGCCTCGTCGATGCGCTTGAGCAGCCCCAGCAGCACTTCGCGACGCGGGGTTTCGACCTGGGCGGGGAAAACCGCGAAGCGGGTGGCCTCGTCGACCGGAAAGCGAATGTAATCGAGCTGGACTTCGTCGAGCCCCACAGCCTGCGCCTCACGCGCCATCTCGACGATCAGGTCGTGGTTCTTCCGGTTGTAGGGATCCAACCATGGGTTACGATGCCCCGTGGTTGCCCAGACCTGCCCCTTGCGCTTGGGGTGGTTGTCGAGGACCGCGCGATCGGGGTGGTTACGTGGCAGTTTGGGATCGGTGAAGCAGACGATGCGTCCGATGGTGTAGATGCCAGCGGCCTTGAGCTTTGCGATCAGGCCCGGCAGGTCCTTGACGAAGGAGCGCTTTTGCGGCTGCAGGACGTCGATCTTCGAGTCCCACATCACCCGCCCCTGGCCGTCTTTCAGATCCAGGACGACGGCGTCGAGGTTGGCCCCCTTGACCGCCCGAATGATGCCCCGGGCGCCCATCCGCCGCTGCATGGGGCCGTTGAAGTACAGCCCCCGCGCCTGCTGACCCTGCTGGGAGACCGGGTCGACCAACCGGTCGTCACCCCAGAGTTCGCGCAGGAGCTTTTCGACGTTGTGGCTATGGCTGCGCAGGCCGGCCGTGCCCTCCGCGCGGCCGCTGGGCGGCGCCATCAGCGCCACACAAATTACAATGACACCGTAAAACGAAAACTTCCAGGCGCGTCCTTTTTGCAGCATCAATCTCGGGGTTCCCCTCTGACTGAAATAGTCTGCCAAAGCCCCGTTTCGATCGCAAGTTACTGATTCTACTTCGGTTCTAGCCCAAGGCACTGTGCCTCCGAAGCCTGCTCATGGTTTCAGTCACCAAGAACCTGCAACCTCGTACACGGCCCGCCGCCACCCACCTCGCGGGCGCCGCAACACCCGCAGCGGAATTCCGCGACGCGGTGTAGAGTGCCCACCCCGCCCCGGACCACCGTGAACTTCTTCGGACACGCCCACCTCGCCAGCCTGGAGCTGAAGGACCCGCGCTTCATCCTCGGCGCCACCCTGCCCGACCTGATGACCATGGCCAACCGGCGCCTGTCCGCGATCGACGACCCCCTGATCGCCCGCGGTGTCGATCACCACCACGACCTGGACCGACGCTTTCACGCCCTGCCCGCGTTCACGGCCCTGTGCTCTGCGGCCCTGGACGAACTGCCGCGCCAGGGCCTGGGCCGCGGCGCCGCCCGTGCCGTCGGCCACATCGGCAGCGAGTTGCTGCTCGACGGTCTGCTGGCAGCGCAGTCGGGCGCGGTTTCGACCTATCGCCGCGCCCTGCGAGCCGCCCTGGACGAGCGCCTCGATGCCCACGTGGTCACCAAAGCGGCCGCCAGGGCGCGCCCGGGTGCCCCCCAATCCGAAGGCGACGGAGACCTGGGCGCCCTACTCTCGCGGCTTGCCACTGCGCCGATTCCCGAGGCCTACAGCGACCCCGCATTCGTCACCTCGCGGCTACTGCGTATTCTCGCTCCCCGCCCACGGCTGGCGTTCGACCCCGAGTTTGCGCCCGCCGTGACCGCCTGGCTCCATGGGGCCCAGCGCGTTCTCGAACGCGAGCAAAGCGTCATCCTTAGCGCCCTCCGCCCCGGCGCCTCCAACCCCCTTGCATATCGCCCGTGAAGAAGTCCGCGGGCCAGTTTGGCGTGAATCGGTTAAGCTTGCAGGCGTCAGAGCAGTTGCAACGACTTGGGGCAAGGCATGAAGGCTCGACTGCAAACGCTATTGTGGGGATTTTCCTTTTTATCCAGCCTGGTCCTGGGCACGGTTTCGGCCCAGGCCGGTGAGCTGGGCGTTCCCGTCGAGCGTCTGAACGACGGCAATATCGAGACGCGCACCACCCCCCACCCGGGCACGGAGCTACTGGCCGGCTCGTCGGTGGGCATCGTGGAGGCGCCCTACGAAGAGGTCCTGAAGGTGGTCGAGGACTACGGCCGCTACGCCGACCGCTTCATGCCCCACTTCGACAAGTCCAAGGTGCTCTCCCGCCGCGGCTCGGCCGCCCTGGTCTATATCGAGGCGACCATCGCCAAGGGCATGGTGAAGGTGTGGGCTCAGGTCAAGGTGCGCGGCATGGATCAGGCCGATGGCACGCGCGTGGTCGAAGCGAAGCTGATGAAGGGCAACCTCGCTGTGATGCACGCCCGCTTCCACCTCAAGAAGCTCGACGCCGGACGCACCCTGGTCGGCTTCAAGATGATCATGGACCCGGACCTGAAGGTCGTGCCCGACTCGCTGGTCAACGCCGAAAACGAAAAATGGTCCCGCCGCGTCATCAAGCGCCTGCGCCGAGCGGTGGTGGAACGCCGCGCCGCACCAACCGGTAAAGCAGCGCCCTAGATGTGCTCGGCGGGAGTCCTGAGCACATCTAGTTCACGTCGTCGCCCTGCGCTTGAGCAGGAGCTGCACGGCCTCGCGCTCGGCAAAGAAGACCGTGGACAACGACGTGAGCAATGTGACCACCACGGCCAGCAGCGACATCCCGACGCTCGGCTCGGCGCCCGCCAAGGCGCGCAGCCCCAGGGCCACCACCGTCGCCGGCAACAGCAACCACATGCCAGCATAGGAACCGGCGACGATGCGATACCAGGACAGCTGCAACGCGCGGGCGCCGAAGAAAAAGAGCAGCGACGCCAGGAACGGATAGCCCACGATCCAGGCGCCGACCACCCCCTCGATGCCGAACTGGGAGCCCACCAGGAAGAGCAGGGGCATCACCGCCGCCGTGGCGGTGGAGTAGAAGAAGTTATCCCGGGCCTGACCGTTGGCGTTGAGCAGCTGCGGCACCAGCGGCGAGACGCAGCGCACCACGCCGATGATCGCAAAGGCGTGCACGAAGGGCACCGCCGGCAGCCACTGCTCGTAGCCCCCAAGTCGCAGCCCCCAGTCGACGAAAACCGCGACCGTCAGCAGCAGCGTGCCCACCAACAGCAGGCTGGTACGCGCCATGGTGAAGTAGTAGCGCCGCAGCCGCGGCAGCTCCTCGCGCAGCCGCGCAAGGGCCGGAAAGACCACCTGGTTGATGGCGCCGGTCACCGCCCGCAGGGGGTCAAAAACAATGCGGTAGGCCGCGGCATAGATGCCCATCACCTCGGGCCCGAAGACCTTGCCCACGATCAGGTAGTCGGCGTTCACATAGAGGTTGTAAAGCAGGCGCGAGCCGGTGGTGTAGGCACCAAAATTCACCAGCTCACCCACGCCGCCGAGCCCGCTGAGCCGCGGCAGATGCGGACGCAGGAGCTGGCACAGGAGCGCGCGACCGCCGCGGTTGGCCACATCGGCCGCCACGATGGCCCAGGGCCCGAGCCCGCGCTGGGCGAAGTACACCATCAGGGCCGCCGACAGCGTCAACGAGAGGTTATCGATCAGCACAAGGCGCCCAAAGGAGAGCTCGCGCGTCAGCTGCGCCCGCGGCACCAGCTCGATGCCCGAGGCCATCAGCACCGCCGAGTGCACGCGCAGGATGGGCGTTAGTTCGGGCTGGCCGTAGAAGTCTGCGATCAGGGGCGCCCCGAGGCAGAGCACCAAAAAGGTCGCAGTGGCCACTGCGGTACCGAGCCACATCAGACTGTCGATCTGTCCGCGGCTCGGGTCCTTGGCCTGCACCAGCGCCCGCGACAGCCCCAGGTCCGCCACGCCCGTCAGGACACCGATCAGCGCCAGGCTCACGCTGGCCAGGCCGAAGTCGGCGGGCGTGACCAGCTTCAGAGTCCAGGTGAGCCCCACCAGGAAGATGACCCGACTGAGGGCGTTGCCGAGCCCCGAGTAGAGCAACGAACGGGCGACCTGGCTGGCGAAGGACTGACTCATGCTTGCGGCCGGGCGGGCGGCCTGGGCGGGATCTACCACAGGCAAAGGCGGCCCAGGCTGCGCCAGCACCGGAGCGAAATGCCCCAGTTGTGCCAGATTGTGCCGCTCACCACCGGAAGCATCCCAAAATCACGGGCGAATTCGCGGTACGATTCCTGCATGGTCGGGGAGCATGGGAAGCTCACGGCAATCGCTTGCGCTGTATTTGATGGTCCTCGCCCTGCTCGGCACCGGCGGTTGCAGCAGTGGCGAACACGGCGGTGAACGCGACGGGCTGCCCATGTTGCCAGCCCCCAATGCAGGGAACTTCGACGGCAGCGATGCGCCCGAGTTCGGCCAAAACGGCAACTTCGGATCTGGCGGCGCGACCGCCACCGACGCCCCGCTGCCGGCCGAACGAGAGGTCGCCCTCGACTTCGAGCGCCCGCAGGCCTCCGAGCGCTTCGTTTACGCCGTAAACCCCGCCGGCGGCACCGTCTCGATCATCGACGCCGAGACCCTGGCCATCCAGACGCTCGAGACCGGCGAGGAGCCCACCTACCTGCAGACCCTGGCCGGCTCCGACGACGCCATCGTGCTGAACCTGGGCTCCGACGACGCCACCATCATGCGCGATCCGGGCGGCGCCCTGTCGACGGCCACGGTGCCGGTGGTCGACGGCGCCAACTCCATCGCCGTGGCGCCCGACGGCAAACACGCGGTGGCCTATTTCGACTCGGAGCGAAGCAGCGCCGCCCACCGCTCGGGCAGCTTCCAGGACGTGACCGTCATCCGCCTGGAAAAGGGCGCCGACACCGCCGTCGACATGACCGTGGGTTTCAGGCCCCGCGGTGTCTTCTTCGCGGCCGACTCCTCCACCGCCTACGTGGTCACCGAGGACGGCGTCTCGGTGCTGAACTTCGAAACCGTGGAGGCCTCGGGCACCGGCATCGCGAAGCTGGTCTCCCTGGGCGAAGACGTGGACCAGCAGTCGCTCGATGTCTCGGTCACGCTCGATGGCCGCTTCGCCCTCACGCGCGAGCCGGGCGCCGGCGTGATCCGCCTGGTCGACCTGGAAAACGGCGAGATCCAGAACCTGGACCTCGGGGAGCACATCCCGGCGGCGGCCTTCGAGGCGCTGGGCATCGACGTCGACACTGATGCCGACGCCGGCGTGGCCTTGCCCACCGTGGCCGTCACCGATCTGGACCTGGCCCCCTCGGGCGATTTCGCCCTCGCCGTGCTGCGGGACTTCTCCACCGTGCTGCGCATTCCCGTGCCCGGCGCCTTCGAGGACGCCTCCTCCATCAGCGCCCACGTGATCGCCGGTGAACTGGTGGGCTCGGCCACCATCGCGCCCAATGGCGACCGCGCCCTGCTCTACACCACGGCCGTGCCACTGGAAAAGGTGACCATTTTGCCACTGACCGGCGACGCCGAGCCCCAGACGGTGGCCATTCGCAAGGCCGTGGAGGCCGTGGCCATCGCCCCCGACGGCGAGACCGCCCTGATCCTTCATACCAAGGCCGACGGCGATCCCAAGGAGCCCGGCATCGATCCCGACGCCCAGATCGATCGCTCCCACGGCTACAGCGTGCTGCATCTGCTGGGTGGCGACGTCAAACTTCAAGTTACACCCGTGCGCCCCGGCGCCTTTGCGCTGGTTCCGGACGGCTCCCACCTCTTCGTGCTGCTACGCGACGACCTCACCGCCCTGCGTTCGGTGCACATGGTCGAAACCAGGAGTTTCCTGGTCGAAAACATCGCCCTGGGCAGCCCGCCGGTGTCGGTCGGCTCGGTGCCGGCCCGCAAGCGCGTCTTCGTGGGCCAGGAGCACGGCGACGGCCGCATCACCTTCATCGACTGGGAGAGCGGCGAGCGCGAGACGGTGACCGGCTTCGAGCTCAACAGCCGCATCCGCGATTGAAATTCGTGTGCGGACTCGACGCCCTTGTCAGCGCCCGTCACGACCGGCGCGGCAGCGGTAGGGCACGGCGCTGAGCAGGGTCGGCGCGCCGCCCTGCTGGGCGCGCTCGGCGATCAGGATCAGGGCATGGTCACCCACGCAGGCGACGTCGGCGCCGGTGAAGGCGTGGGCGTCTTCGTAAAATTGCTGCTCGCCGCGGCCGGGCCGCAGCGCCTGGTCGTACCAGTTGATGCCGACGAAGTAGTCGCGGCCGTAGGAGCGCGGCGTGGCGGCCACCAGCCCGCCCATGCAGGGGCACAACGAGGGGCGCTGCTTGCCGTCGGCGCGTCCGATGCGCACGGCCTCGCCCGGTTTATCGGCGATGCTCCCGCTGCCCTCGGCGATGGGCGCCACGTAGAGCCCGGCCTTGCGCCCGGCCCGCCGCCGGTCGCGCACGGCCGACCACAGCCGCCCGCCGAGGGAGAAGAGCTGGGGCATGGCCGCCACGTGGTCGACCTGCAGCAGCGTGCGCGGCTCGGCGCCGGGGCGGGCGATCTGCACGCGGTTTTCGAGCCCCTCGCCCTGCACCCAATGCTCGACCCAGGTCAGCAGGCTACGGCCCGCGTGCACGGTGATGGACGGCTCGGTCGCCATGCGGCCCGGCGTCGACACGGCCTGGGCCGGCCCCTCTCCCAGCCGGGCCCACCACACGCGATGGCCCGCCGGTGAAGCGTCCTGCCAGCTGATTTCGAGCCCCCCGTCGACGACCACCGCATCCACGCCGAAGCTCAGGTCGCCAGCGGGCGAAAGCAGCCACTGGCGCGCCGGGCGCAGGTCCCGGGCCAGCGTGCGCACCACCACCACTCCCGCGTCGTCGTGCTTGGGCACGGCATTCGGTCCCGGTCGCGGCGAAAGGCAGACCACCACCGGCCCGTCGGCGGCGATGGCGGTGGCCACACCGCCGCGGCAGCGCGGCCCAAGCCGACGCGCCGCCGCCTGCGGTTTGCCGTCGGCGCCCAGGCGACGCGCGTAGAGGCCCCGGGGCTCGGACCACACCGAGAGCGCCCCTTCGGAGAGCGCCACCACGGCCAGGTCGTCGAAGCCTTCCGGACTCTCGGCCACCGGCCTTTCGGTGCCCAGCTCGCAAAAACGCTCGACGCGCGCCGCCGGCGTGCACGCCCCGGCGAGTCCGAGACCCGTCAGCAGCCAAAAAAGCAGGGCGCGGGCGCAAACCATCATCGAGGCGATGGGAGTACGCCCCGCGAGCGCAGGATGCTCTCGATCTGGGCTCGTCGCAGGGCGAGCTCGTCCGGATCCTTGGCGGGCTGGAAACGCCCGTCCCCACCGTCGCGCTCCACCTCGATGCAGCCACAGCCCATGCTCGCCGACAGCTCGCCCACCAGGTGCTCGAACTGGATCGCCGCACGCCCTGCCACCTGCTTGCGCACCAGAAACCAGGTCAGCTCGCGCTCGCGCTCGAGGGCCGCCGCGTCGATCACGAAGCTGTTGGTGTTGAAGTAGGGGATCGAGTCCAGGTCGAAGCCCTCGGGAAAGCGAAAGTCTTCCACGATCTGCAGCACGCCATCGATGCGCGCTGGGGCCCCGCCGGGTTCGCCCGGGCGCCGCGCGACGACTTCCACCGTCAGCTCGCGACCATGGGCTTCGGCCTTGTCCAGGTGGGCGCCGACCAGGGCCGGATCCAGGGTGGCGGCCAGGTTGTCCACGTTCGACATGCACAGCAGCCTTCCCCCGGCCTCGCGAAAGCGAGTCAGCGCACCGCTCCTCTGCAGCGCGTAGCCCAGGTCGCCGTGGCCGGGCGCGTAGGGCGAAGGCGCGCCGCTGTCGGGGTCGATGAAGAGTTCTCCCTCGGGGGTGAGCCGCAGCGAGATGAACTGGGCGAACACCTCCACCGAGAGCCCCTCGATGGCGCCGCGGTCCTCCAAGTCCGCAACCCGCTGGCGCAGCGCCGCGTCGGTGGCGAAGCTGCTCATCAGGTAGACCGGCAAGACTCGGCCGCTGCCCTCGGCCAGCGCCCGCAGCTGGGCGAGCTTGAGCGCGAGGAAGCTCTGACCGGGCAGCGCCTCGACGCCCGCTTTGACCACGCCGCCGAAGCGCGTGGCCATGCCACCGGCGAGCACCACGGCGCCCACTTCACCCGCGGTGATGGCCTCCAGGCCGCGCTGCTCCAGGCGCTGCCGCTCGGCGCTGCCCAGGGCGGGCAGCTTTTCGATGTCGCCGGGCCCCGGCAGTGACAGCTCGCCGCGCACGCGGTTGGCCTCGGCGCTCATCTCGCCCGCGCCCATCCGCGCCCGCAGCCGCTCGAAGCGCGCGCGGTCGAAGCCGAAGCGCTGGAGCAGGTCCGCGGTCGCCGCGTCGCTGGCCAGGGGCGCCCGCTCGGATGGCTCGTGGTCTTGCATGGCGCTGGAAGGGAGCCGCAAAAGCGCCGGTCGGTCAATGACGCACTGACAGCCGTCCGCCCCGATAGGCGTAGCGGGTGGCGCGATGCTGCCAGGGCAAGAGCAGCGGCTGCACGCCGTCGAGGGACTCGGCCACGAAGGGATAGCTCCCCTGGCTCCAGCCCTCGGCGCGGCCAGGCTTGATGCGCAGGGCCCAGTGGCGCCCGTCGGGTACCAGCGCCACCACGTTGCCGATGCTGTCGCCACCGCGGGCGCGCCGCACCTCCACGCGCAAAAGCTCCTGCACACCGCCGTCCGCCGCGTCTTTGCCCATCGTGTAGACGAGCAGGATCTCGCGCTGCACGTCGTCGATGAGCTGCTTGTAGCGAACGAAGATCTCGCGCCGACCGTCGCCGGTCACGTCACCGGTGAAGACGCGTTGGATGTGGTCCGCCGCGGCCACGGGCAACTGGTAGTAGAAGTAGCCACTGCCCCCGCGGTAGCCCTTGCCCACCACCAGCAGGTGGTCGCCGAAGAGCATCAGCGACTCCAGGCGGCGGTCCTCGGCCAGATTCACGTGGCGCACGAAGCGGGGCTCGAGCCCTTTGGGGATGCCGCGGGCCTTGCGGAAGGCGGCGACCAGGTCGTCGACGCCCACCGGCTTGGCGTGGCTCGCGGTGCGAAGCACCGACGACTCGCGGCTGCCGCTGGAAGTCGAAGCCGTGGCGTGAGTCGGCGGCTTGTAGTCGGGGTTTTCCTCTTCCTTTTCGAGCGCGAAGCGGGTGCCATCCCAGCGGTAGACGCGCCCCATGACCTTGCCCCAGGGCAAGATCATGGGCTCGAGCCCCTGGGCCGGCCGCTCGTTGAGGGCCCCGGGCTCGAGGCCGCTGCTGCTGCCGGCGCGCACCTCGATGCGCGCCCCGCCCTTGGCCCTGCGGCCCGCGGACAGCGAGAGCTTGGCCTCCACGTGACCGCCCTTGACCTCCTTGCGCAGCTCGACACCGAAGAGGCGCTTGGCCTGGGGCGAGCCCACATCACTAACAGTGAAAATTTCACGGCGCCCGAGTTCGTTCTGCTGGCGCATGCGCAAGAGCAGCTCGGCCTTGCCGTCGCCCGTCAGGTCGCGCAGCGAAGCCTCGCGCACGTCGGCGGCGGCAGCCACCGGCAAGTCCATGTAGTGGTAGCCACCGCCGCCCTGGATGTCCGGGCCGACCACCACCGCGAAGCTGCCGGCGAGCACGACGCGCTCGAGGCGTTTGTCGCCGGTGACATCGGCAACCAGATCGGAGCGCACGTTGGGCGCGCCCAACCCCTTGCTGCGCAAAAACTCCGCCAGCACCCAGTTGGGGCCACCGTCCACTTCCAGCGGCGGCAGGCGGGTGCCCGACGCGCTGGCCGACACCCGAGGCGAGGCGCCGGCGCGCCCGTCCACGTCATGCAGCCGCACCGCCCCACGCCCGATCAGGAACTCGCGACCGCCGGCCACCGCCTTCCACGGAATGCGGGCCTCGAGCACGTAACCCTCGCCCTTTTCGAGCGGCCCCTCGACGATCTCGATGCTGCGCGCGGGCTTGGGTTTCCCGCCGCCGGAAGCCACCGCGGCCACCGCGCGCGACTTGCCGATGCTGCCCGCAAAGAGCCACACCTCGGTCCTGAGCGGCTTGCCCTTGGCGCGCGGCATCTCCAGCGCGATCACCACCGCGTCCTCGCGCTTGCTGGGGCGGGCGCCGCGAATGAAGCTGTCGTCGCGCACGCTGGCGCCGAAGTAGAGCGCCTCGGTGTCGAAACCGAGGGCGAAGCGCAGGCTGCCGTCGGAGGAGTCGCCCAGACGTACGAAGGGGGCGCCGCCCCACTCGCCGATGGCACCATCGACACGGATCTGGCCCTTGCCCACCGGCGACAGATGCAGCGCCTGGTCGGCGCGAGCGGTGCCGGCTGAAAGCGACGCAACAAGCAGCGCCGCGCAGCAGGCGGCGGGAAGCTTCCCCGGGGGCCGAAACCGGGGCGGACGGAGCGAACGAACGGCGATATCGACTCGGGCGACCATGGGGCAAAAGGGTAACCGAAGGCCGCGGTCGCCGAGTGCCCGATGTGCAGGTCTTCACGCGCTCAATCGGTGCGCAGCAGCAGGGCCAGGCCTGCGCGCAGGCGCAGACGCCCCAGGTCCGCGAGCTGGTCACCACGGACGGCAAAGTGCTGGCGCCGCAGCCGCAGCTCGGGCCCCAGCGACAAGCGCAACCACAGGCCGCCGTCGAGCTTGCGTTCCAGCGCCCCGAGCGCCGCAATCGACGGCACCGCCTCGGTGGCCTGGGCGCGCGCTTCCACCGCCCCAGCCGCAGTCCGCAAGCGCCCCTCGGCCAGCGCCAGGCTGGGGGCGACCACCATACCGCCGCCGAACGCCCAGGGACCCCTGCGGCCGGCCAGCAGCAGCGTCAGTGAGGGTGAGAGTTCCGAAAATTCGAGCTGACGGCCTGAGGTATCAAAAATGATTGATGGTGCGTAGGCGATACCTAGCTCGACGGACAGGCGCAGCGCGGGACTGATGGCGAGCGTCGGCCCCGCACCGAGCGCGATGGCGAATTGGCCCGCGCCGCGCGAGGGCAGCGTGGCCCACTCGGCGCCCACGCGCCACAGGGCGCCAAAACCGCCGGCCGTGGGCGCTGGAGCCTCGGCCTCCGCTGGCGGCGGCGGGGGTTGCAGCAGCAGCCCCGCGTCCGGCGCGGCCTCGGCGGCGCGCAGCACCGCGTCGTAGCCCTCGCGCACCTTCAGGGCCAGGCTGCGCTCCAGGGCGGGGCCGCCGCCGCCGGGCACGCGCACCACCTCGAGCATGGCCCTGCCCTGCTTGCGGCCCACCATGTAGAGCACCGCCTCGGAGTCGGCCTCCGCGTCCTGCGCCGCATCGACGCTGTCCTCCGGAGCCGCCTCGGCACTTTCGCCCCCCGCCTCCGGGGCGACCGCCGGTGCGGGTGCGGGCGCCTCCACCCAGACCACGAGCAGCACCTGCTCGCGTTCGGCCAGCGCCCCGGCCGCCTGCACCCGCGCGCTCAGCCCCAGGCCCTCCGGCGCCTGCCGCACCGAAAGCTCAGCGGCTCCGGCCAGCTGAATGCGCAGGGCGTGAACCAGTCCCGGCCGCGGCTGTTCGGGCGACTGCCACAGCACCACCCCAGAGTCCGGCGCCTGGGCCGCCACCGGAGTCGTCAGCAAAAGCCCGCACCAGGCGAGCAATTCGACGGCACTGCGGGCACAGGGGCGCTTTTTTTTCAACCTGGGCATGGGCGAGAGTCACAATTGCAAGTGTGACGGGCAAGGTCGTCAACCTGCGACCGTCAACCCACCCGGACGATGCGGACTTGGTGGAGGGTTGCCGGCAAGGCGACACGGACGCGCTGCGTACCGTGTTCGCCGCCCATGCGCCCTACCTCGAGCGCCTGCTGATCCGGGTCTGTGGCCCTGGTGCCGATGTGGAAGATGCGCTCCAAAATACCTTCATCGCCGCGATCCACGCGTTTCCGCGTTTTCGCGGCGAGGCGGCGGTGAGGACCTGGCTCTCGCGCATCGCCATCCGCTGCGCCTACGAACCGCGCCGGCGCGCCGAACACCGACTGCGCGGATCGCTACCGGAACTGGAAGCGGTGGGTGACGACGGGCGCCAGGCCATCGAGCGCGAAGACGCCCTCGATGCGCGCAACCAGCTCGCGCGCGTTTACGACCACCTCGATAAGATCGGCTCAAAAAAACGCGTGGCCTTCGTGCTGCACGTCTTCGAGGGCCACTCGCTCGAAGAGGTCGCCGCCCTGATGGGTGCCAGCCGCTCGGCCACCAAGTCCCGCGTCTTCTGGGCCCGTCGCGAGCTGCTCAAGCGCGCTGCCCGCGATCCGGGACTGAAGGCGTTGATCACCGAAAGCGCGGGAGCCGAGCCATGAGCGGCCTGCGCTGCCTGCGGGCCCAACAGCTGATCGCCCAGCGCACAGCCGGCCTGGACCTGCCCGAGCGGGTGGAGCTGGAGGAGCACCTCTCCGAATGCAGCCGCTGCACCCAGCAGGCGCGGCTACTCGGCGGCATGCGCGCCCTGGTGGAGCGGGAGCTCGAGACCGAACTCGAAGCCGGCGCCCGCCAGCGCGCCATCGACGGCGCCCTGCGCACAGCGCGCTGGCAGCACTCCAGCCTGCCACCGGCACTGCGGCGGCTGAAAGTGCCACAGCTGGCGGTGGCCGGCGCCATCGTGGCCGCTGCGGCTGCCCTGCTGATCTCCCTGGGTCGGACTGGCGAGCAAGGAAAAGCGCCGGCCCAGATGGCGCAGGTGCCCAAAGCCACCGCCGCCGTCTCGCCCGCAGCTCCAACGCAGGCACCGCAGCTCGCCACCGTCGAAGCGCTACAGCTGCGCATCGTGACCGGACGCTTCGAACACGAAGGGCGTCCGCTCGGGGCCGGCGCACATTTTCCCGACAACAGCGTCCTGACCGCCCTGGACGACGGCACCCTGGCCCTGTCCGACTCGCGCGTGGAAGCCAGCGCCCGGAGCGTCTTGCGCATCGACGCCGCCGAGCGCGTGCTGGAGCTTGCGGCCGGCGCCATCGTGGCCGATGTCAGCCCGGGCCCGTCGCCGGCCCTGCGCGTCCAAACGCGGCACTTCCGGGTGGTCGTCATGGGCACGCGCTTCCGGGTCACGCCGGACTCGGTCGAGGTCTACGAAGGCACGGTGCGGGTCGAGGCCCTCGACGGCGAAGTGCTGGCTGCCGCCCTGCGCGCGGGACACCGCTACAGCGTGGAGGCCGAGCCGACCGATGAAAGCGCACAGACCGCCCACGGGCGTCTCGATGCCCGCGTCGAGTTGCAGCGCGCCCGCGAGCACCTGGCCGCAGGGCGCGTCGCCCAGGCCCGGCGCGGCATCGATCGCGTCCTCGCCGCGCGACCCAGCAGCGGCCTGCAGGCCGAAGCCCTCTCGCTGCGCGCCGAAGCGGCATTGCTCGAGGGCGCGAGCGGGCGCGCCATCCGGGACTACCTGCGGGTGGCGCGACGTTTCGCGCGCCTGCCGGCGGGCGAAAACGCGCTCTTCGCGGCAGCTCGCTTGGAACTCGACCGGGGCCACACCGCAACCGGTGAAGGGCTCTTGCGGCGCTACTTGAAGCGCTACCCCGATGGCCGCTTCGTACGCGAGGCCCACGCGCGGCTCGGGACCGGCCCCGCTGCACCGTGACGGGCCCGGGCGCGCTGCCTCGTGATCGCGGGTGGAGCGTGCCACACTGAGGGGCGTGCCCGCTCGCCTGCTCCCGACGCTGCTCGCCTGGGCAATCGTGGTGCCCGTTGGCGGCTGCGGTGAAGTGACCACCGATCTGCTGCCGCCGATCGCGCGGCTCGACGCTGCGACCGACGCCACCGCCAGCGCCCCCATCACACCGCGGCCACCGGTGCTCTGCGGCGATCGCCCCTGCGCCTGCGACGACGGCGTCGACAACGACGACGACGGCCTCATCGACGGCTTCGACAGCGAGTGCACCGGCCCCTACGACGACGACGAAGCCAGCTTCGCCACCGGGCAGCTCTCGAGCGACACGGCAGCCTGCCAGGACTGTTTCTGGGACGGCAACAACCAGAGCGACGACGACGGCTGCCAGGTGCACCTCGACTGCCTCTCGGGCAATAACCCCGCGGAGGGCAGCGTGGGCGACTGCGGAGGCTGCGGCGTCAGCCAGGACTGCATCAACCTATGCCTGTCGCGCACGCCCAACGGCTGCGACTGCTTCGGCTGCTGCGCCGTCACCACCGGCGATGGCGCCCAGGTACAGGTGCGGCTCACCGAGCAGTGTTCGGTCAAGGACCTGCGCAACCCCGAACTGTGCCCGCCCTGCGTGCAGCATCCGACCTGCCGCAACGACTGCGGCACCTGCGAGCTATGCCCGGGTCGCAAGCGCAAGGACCTGCCGGCGATCTGCCGCGGCAAACCCAGCGACCCCGAGCCCCAAAACCGCTGCGACGAAGGCCAGCCGACCTGCTCCGAGAGTCAACCCTGCGGCAGCGAGTTCTACTGCCAGCTCGGCTGTTGCCTCTTCGTGCCGCAGTGACCGCGCAGGCCTACGGCTACCTGCCCTTGCCGGCCTTGCTCTCGAGCTTGCGCAGCAGCTCGTCGAAGCTGCGGTTGACCAGGAAACGGCTGAACGACTTGCGGTAGTGGTTGACCAGGCTCACGCCCTCGATGCTGAAGTCGTGGATGCGGTAGCTGTCGCCGCTTTTGTGCAGGAAGTAGTGGATCGGCACGCGCTCGCGGCTGTGGGTGACCACCGTGGTCTCGACGCGGTAGACCTCGCCCTCCTGGTGGGCGTCGTGGACCAGCACGCGCTCATTGCCGCGAAAGCGATTGAGTTCTTCCATGTAGCGGTCCGCTAACAATTGCTCGAAGAGTTCGACGAAGCGCGCGCGCTGGGCGTCGTCGATGCTGCGCCAGTGGACGCCGAGGCTGCGCCGGGCCATCTCGCGCCAGTCGAAGAGCGACGCAACGGCCGCGCGCACGCGCTCGAAGCGCTCGTGGCGCTTGTCGGGAGCCTGAAGTGACGGATCGCGCAGTACCGTCAGCGCCCGGTCGACGGCCTCCTCAACCAGCGTGCGCGGCTGCTTGGCCTGGGCGGCGAGGGTGGCGGGTACGAGCAGGAGCGCGACCGCGATGAGCAAGGCACCGCCCCTGTGCAATGGTCTATGGCGCCGTGGTGACATCTTGGCTTCCTTCGGAGTCGGGGGCCGGGGAGGATGCGGGGCCGGGGTAAAGCCCACCGGCGCCCGCGTCGAGCGTGCCGGTGGCGGCGGCGAGTTCCGCCATCGCGATGTTGTAGCGGTACTGGGCATCCAAATGTGAGACGCGCATGCCGGCGTAGGCTTCAAGGGCATCGACCAGGGCGGCCGAGTGGGCCAGGCCCATGGTGTAGTCCGCCAGCACCATCACCACCCAGCGCTTGGCCACCTCCACCGCTTTGGCGGCCTCGGCGATGTCATCGCGGGCGCGGGCGGCCTGCTGATAGGCGCGTTGCACCTCGGCCGGAATGCCGGCCAGGGCCCAGTCGTGGGTGCGCGCCAGTTCGCTGGCCTCGGCGCGGCGCTCCGAAGCACGTGCCTCGGCCCGGCCCGCCTGCCAGCGCCAGCGCAGGCCCACGAGCACGCCGGGGACAAAGTGCTGCTGGGGATCGACGATGTAGCGGCTGCGCACCAGGTCGCGCCCCGGCGTGTAGGCAGCCGACACGAAGCCGAGTGCGAAAAGATCGGGCAAGCCGTCGGCCTGATGGGCCTGGGCCAGGGCGTCGAGGGCGCTGGCGGCCTCCGACAGCGCGCGCAGCTCGGGACGATGAACGGCGGCCTGGCGCAAGTGCTCGGCCAGATCGCCGGGAGCACCGCCGACGGGTGCCAGTTCCTCGTCGGCCAGCTCCAGGGCCGCGTCGTTGTCGGCCAGCCCCAGAAAGGCGCGCAGGCCGGCGCTCGCGCTTTCGCGGGCCGCACGACTCTGGCTCAGACCCAGGCGCGCTGCGCTCTTGGCGCTCTGCAGCTGCAGAAGCTCCGCCTCGCTCGAATCCGGCTCGCCGCGCGCGAGGCGCTCCTGGGTGGCGACGATGGTCTCGTCGAGCTGGCGCTCCATATCCTCGAAGAAGAGCGCCGCGTCGCGGGCGAACAGCAACCCCTCGTACATGCGCGCGGCCTCGAGTGCCACCTCGACCCGCGCCATACGCGTCTGGGCCTGGCGCGCGCGCAGGTCGTGGGTCGTGGCCCGGTCGCGGCGATCGAGCTTGCCGAAAGTGTAGAGCGGCTGCACCACCTCCAGCTGGCTGCCCACCACCACCGAGATGTCGTCCAGGGCCACGCGATAGGCGCTCTCCTGGGAGCGCGCGGCGGTGCCGTCCACCAGACTCGCCTTGAGACCAGGACCCGCGCCCAGGCTCAGCGACAACTCGGGATAGCGGGCGGCATCGACCTGACGTGCGCGGGCCTGGGCGCCGGCTTCGCGCGCGCGGGCGGCGGCCACCTTGGGATTGTCGCGCATGGCGCGCTCGAGGACTTGCTTCCGCCCCAGGGGTTCGGCGTGGCTGGGAGAGGCAAAAGTCCACAGCAGCGGGATCAGCAAGGTCGCGATGCGGGGTGTGGATGTCATGATCTACTCCAGCAGATCGGGAAAGGGACTGGGCGCGCCGGCATCGCTCCGTCCTGCGGGCGCCGTTGCGCCGACCGTGCTCGGACTCGGCTCCTCGCGCTCGAAGGCGTACTTCTCCACAAGCTCGAAAAGATCCAGCGGTGGCTCGGTCTGGGAGATGCGGTCACCTTCCTTCAGATTGGCATCAGCGGCTCCCGGTGAGAGCGAGACATAGGCCTCGCCCAACAAGCCTTCGGTCTTCACCGACGCGATGGTGTCGGCGGGAAGCAAAAGACTGCGATCGATGCGCATCGAAACCTTCGCCGCGTAGCGATCGATGGCGATCGACTCCACATCGCCCACGGCCACCCCGGCCAGCTTCACCACCGCGCCCGCCGACAAATCACCCACGGAAGCGAAACGGGCGCTGATGCGGTAACGGTTGGTAGGCCAAAGGGTAGCGCCACCGATGGAAACCGAGAGATAACCAAGAGCCAAGACTCCCAGCATCACAAAAAAGCCTACTGCCACCTCTGTTCGCGAATAGCTCTCCATCATGCGTTCTCAGAACATCAAAGCCGTCATGATGTAATCGCCGACCAGGATCAAGACGGCCACCTCGACCACGGCGGCCATCGTCGCCAACCCCACCCCCTCGGCGCCGCCGCGGGCGTGAAAGCCGCGGAACGTCGCGATCCAGGCCATGATCGTCGCGAAGACCAGGGCCTTGATCATGCCCGACTGAACATCGGAAAAGTCCACCGAGCTGCGCACATTGGCGATGAAAGTACTGCCCTCCAGCCCCAGAACCCCAACACCGAAAACATAGCCGGCGGCGATACCGGCCAGGATGAAAGCCGTGGTCAGCAGGGGCCCGGCGACCAGCGCCGCCACGAGGCGCGGAGCCACCAGGTACTGCATCGGATCGACGGCCATGGCGCGCATGGCATCGATCTGCTCACTCATGCGCATATTGCCCAGGGTGGCGGCCATGGCGGAGCCGGCTCGCGCCGTCAGCATCAGGGCGGCGAGCACCGGACCGAGTTCGCGAATCAAGCTCAGGGCCACCAGCGAGCCCACCAACTCCTCACTGCCGAAGCGCACCAACACATCGTAGCCCTGCAGCGTCAGGACCATACCGGTGAAGACCGAAGTCAGGGCCATCAACCACAGGGAGCGATTACCGATCTGGTAGAGTTGCTCGACCATCAGCCGCAGGCGCAGCGGGGGACGCGTCAGGGCCACGCACGCATCGCGCAGGAACAGCGCGCGCCGACCACACGCGCCGAGCGCATCGAGCACCTGGCGCCCCAACCGCCCCCAAAACTGCCTCGGCAGCAGGAAGAGGGCTTGGGCGGGAGACTCCATGGCCGTTAGGTACGCGCGGGCTTGCGGCGGCGCAAACCACCGCCCCAGCGCGCCGCCCCAGCGCGCCGCCCGCCCCAGCGTGCCCGCCCCAGCGTGCCAGGGACATTTTCTCGCGGCGCGGCCCCCCGCACCCCGCCCTCGGCGCGCCCCAGCGTGCCAGGGACATTTTCTCGCGGCGCGGCCCCCCGCACCCCGCCCTCGGCGTGCCTACCGTGCCGCCCCAGCGTGCCAGGGACATTTTTTTGGGGGTGCGGTGACGATTTTCCGAAACCGGCGCCGGCGCTGACCGATGACAGGGACATGAGCGCCACGAACCAGCCCCCCGCCGACACCTCCCCGAGCCTCAAGCCCAAGCGCCGCTCACGCCCGCTGCGCGTCGAGCGTGACGACGTCCCGATCTTCGTTACCAATCGCACTGTCGAGGAGCGCTTTTGGCTCCACCCGCTGCTTTCCTGCGCCGCCCAGCCCGTCAACGGCAAGGCCCGCCGCGTGCTCAAGGCCCTGGACCGACAGAACCTCAAGCGCTTCAACCGCTTGGCCGAACGCGCCAACGCGCGCTCCGGACCGAACTCCCCCAAGTTCACCGGCGCCCAGCTGCAACGCATCGCCAAAGGACTGGTCGGTTCGGCGCTGGCCCGCGCCCAGCACGAACACGGCGTCAAGATCTACGCCTTCATCTGCATGAGCAACCACATCCACATGGTCGTTTCGACCCCTGGCAAGAACCTCGCGTTCTTCATGCGCGACTTCAAGTCCGTGACCGCCCGGGTCATCAATGCCATCACCGGCCGTCGAGGCCCCTTGTGGGGCCGGCGCTACGACGCCGAACCCATCCTCGACGACGCCGCCGCCGCGGGTCGCGTGGGCTACACCGCGGGCAACCCCAAGAAGGCCAAGCTGCTGCAGGATCCCGAAGAATGGCCAGGGCTCAACCTCTGCTTCGGCTTGCAGGAGAGCCACGAACTCGAGTTCGAATACTTGGACTACGAAGCCTGGCGCGAAGACGGCGCCCCCAAGGACCGCATCGACGACTTTTTCACCAGCGCCACACTGGTGCTGTCACCGCTGCCCGCCTGCGAAGGCATGGCTCCGGAAGACTACGCGCGCGACGTACGCGCATGGATCGACGCCGTCGTACGCGAAGAAGGCCCGGCCAGCGGCAAGATGCCCAAGGGCGCGCCGCGACCGTCGTCCAGCCATGGCGGGTTCGCGGGCGTCGATGCTGTACTCAACGCCACCTTCGAGCATCGGCCGAAGGATCCCGCATTCAGGCAACGGCCCTACTGCTTCGGGAGCCGCGAAAACCGAAAGAAGCACTTCGAAGACATGAACAACCTGTACGGCGTCTACGACGGCCGCTCCGAGCGTTTTCGCGCCGGCGATTGGACCGTACAGTTCCCCGAGGGCACCTACCCGCCACCGATTGTGCAAGCCGCGGCGTCGCCGACGCTGATGCCGACGAGCGGTGCAGCCAACGCCTGACCGCAGGACAGTCCGCCCCGCAGAGTCACGGCCGCATGCTGCCTCCCGCCACCCACCTGCGCGGCGGCCCGGCCGAGCCGAACCAAACTCTGCGCCTCTTGGCACTCAGCACGACCCAGCTTTGGCATTCGGGGGGCCGTGTCATAGAACATCCCTGGCACGGTTCATTCCCGGACCGTTCATCCCTGACGCATTCGGGCGACCGGGGGACTGGTCGCTCGGAGTTCCCGGCCGCAGACGTCCCCGCAGACGTCCCTGGCACGATCGGCGGCACGATCGGCGCAGGCACAACCGCCGCCGACGCGCCGCAGACGCGCCTGGCACCGTCAGCAACTGCAAACGTCCCCTGCAGACGTCCCTGGCATGATCGGGGGCGGCATGGTCGGCGACCGGCCGATTCGCTGGCGGCTATTCGGGCGCCGCCGGGCCAACCGCAAACGTCCCTGGCATGATCGGGGGCGGCAGCAAACGTCCCTGGCATGATCGGGGCGGGCATGATCGGGGGCGGCAGCAAACGTCCCCAGCAAACGTCCCTGGCATGATCGGGGCGGCATGGCATGATCGGGGCGGCATGATCGGGGGCGGCATGGTCGGCGACCGGCCGATTCGCTGGCGGCTATTCGGGAGCCGCCGGGCCGCCAGCGTCGAAGGGGGCCGCAGCGTCGGCAGCGAGGTCAAGGTGCACCGCGGGTAGCGCCTTGAACTCCCCAGGGGCCACGTGCAGCTGTGTGCGCCAGGGCTGGTAGCCGGCAGCCTGGAGGGAGAGTTCGTGCTGGCCCGGCTCGAGGTCGTCGACCGTGATCGGCGTGATACCGCGCAGCTCACCATCCACCACAAGCCCCGCCGCTGGCTCGCTGCGCAGGGAGAAGCCCGTGCGCAGTGCCGCGACCGGCAGCTTGGCAGCGGCCTTGGACAGTCGGCGCAAGACCTTTGATGTCAGGCTTCCGAGGTACAGGTGGGCGCCGGTTTCACTGACGCTGGTGTAGAGGTCGTTGGCGTCGGGGCGCTGCAGGTCGTAGAGCACCGCGCCCGCCCCATCGAGCCCCAGCACGTGTCCATATGCCTGGGCCTCGGGACGCACGAAGGCGGGTAGGCGCTGGATAACTTTGCGCGCGAAGGGGCTTCCCGAAAGCGCGTCGAGCATGGCGTTGCGCGGCGAGACCAGGGCCAACCAGTAGCGCGCATCGAGGCCGCGACTGATGTTGTCAGGGAAGCCCGGTAGCTCGTCGATGAAGACCTCGTGCTGCCCGGCCCGCCGCCCCTTGAGCCAGTAGCGCAATACCCGGTAGTTGCCGGTCTCGCAGACCAATACCGCCCCACCGCTGTGGCTCACGGCAACGCCATTGGCAAAGTTCAAACCATCGAGCAGTACGCGCGTGCGCCGGGTCGCAGGGTCGTATTCGATCAAGCGCCCATGCCCCCCGTGCTCGTTGATGTCCAGCAGGCTCGCTTCGTAGGTGCCACCAAAGGCAGCCGCACCAAATTTAGTAGACGCATCAGAAAGATAAATGCGGCCATCAGGACCGATGTCCAGATCGTCGGCATAGCGAATCGGAACCCCCTCCGCCTCGTCGGCCAATACGCTCACCGAGCCGTCCACCGCGACCGATAGCAATCCGCGCAATGCGTCGGCCACGATGACGTTGCCATGGCGGTCGATCTCGATGCCCAATGGCCGACCACCGGTGTCCGCCACCGTCTCGATGCCCTCGCCGCCAGCACCAAGCCGCACGATACGGCCGTCATGGGTGGCCGCGTAGATGCGCCCCTGGCCGTCGATGGCGAGGTCCTCGGGCCCGTGGGCATCGCCGATGGAAAGCTCTTCCAGCGGTCCGAGGCGGCTGTTGCGCGCATGGGGCCCGCTGTAGCCCGGATTCGCTGGTGGCTGCCAGGCAACAGGTTCCACCGGCACCGGCCAGCTGAAGAAGTACAGCAGAGCTGGCAACAACAGTGCGAGTGCGACGTAGTGGGTCCGGCGCATGGCCGCACGCTAGCCCACAAGACGCGATTCGTGAACGGCCATCGCCGTTCGCAGACCTTCAGCATTCAATAAATCGGATTCGCCACCAGCAGCCCGCCCTCCCCTCGCTGCACTTCCAGGCGCGTCATGCAGGCCATGCAGTAGATGCGATCGCCGGGCCTGAGTTCGTGCTTGGAGCGGATGACGACCTTGCAGACAGGACACAGCGCCTCATTGGGAGCAAGGCAGTCGCCGGTTCCGCGCCAGACGCGATAGAACTTGCGGTAGCGCCGCGGCACCTCGTTGAAGCCCGTATCGTCGCTCAGGTCGTAGCGACGCCGCGAGCCCATCTCGCGCTGTCTCTCCTCGAGCGGGTCGTTCATGCCTGCAATCCGAGCCGCTCGACCGCAGCCAGATAGTTTCTGCCGATGTCCGGCCGCTCGTCGCGCGAAAGCCCCAGCGCCTCCAACGTATCCTGCACCGTCTGCAGCACCAGATGGTCGAGTTCGCGCTTGAGGCGCGACAGCCGCTGCCGCAGAACCGCATCACGCTTCAGGCGGCGCCCCAGTTCGTTCTCACCAAAGCCGATGTGGCGCCGCTCGTCCTTGAGCACGCGCGACAAGACGTCGACCGTGACGGGGTCGGCCACCGCCGCATGAGCCTCGAAGACGCTGAGCTCCATGGCTTCGAGGATCACGTTCTGGGCCAATATCGCCGCGTCCCAGTCGGCCCCGTCGACCAGCTCGAGCAGTCGCCGCTTGAACTCGCGTACCGCCGCGCTGGCCCGGGCTTCGATGGCTGCCTCCGGGTCGGCGACACCCAGCTCTTGCAAGCGCTGAATGAAAACCTCGGTGTGCCGCGCCTCGTCGACCACCTGGGTCGCCAGGAAGATTTTCACCGGGCGATTGGGCGCGATTCGGACCAGCCCACTCGAGGCCTCCAGAGCCGCCGTCTCGCCCACGCTGTAGTTGCACAGAACGGTGATCAGGCGTTCACGACGGTTCTCCGGCAGCTCTTCGGGCACGATGTCTGCCCGATGCCCCTGCTCGAGTTCGTCGAGGTAGCCCTGCACCGAATCGAACCAGTGCTGAAATGAATGTACCCGCGAGTAAAACGCGTCCGGGCGCAACGCGTGTAGGTCCTCCCGCACGTCCCTGTTGTCGGGATCTTCCATGCCCACGCCTCAAGGCCGATTCGGCGTCTGGTATTCCACGCCCACGCGCGCCAGGCGCTCTTTGAAGTCCTTGAGGATGGTGTCTGCCAGCAGCTGCTCCATCTCGCGCGGCTCGAGATTCCGGATCTTGACGCCCTGCCAGGTGCCCGCCGTGTCTTCGGGCGTTGCGGCCGACGCCGCCGGAGCCGCCTCCTGCTCCTTCATGCGGTCGACTTCATAGGAGGTCTCGCGACTGCGGAAGCGGTCGGCGAAGGTCGCCAGCATGTAATAGGACATTTCCTTCTGCAGCTGCTCCACTTCGGGGCGCTTTTCCGGTTGCTCCCGGATCAAGGCTCCGATGCGATTTTCACCGAAGCCCACGTGGCGACGCTCGTCGGCGATGGTGCCCGACAGGGTGTGGGCGAACTTCGGGTTAAATGTCTCGTTGGCAGCCTGAATCATCTCGAAAACGCCAAACGCCAGCCCCTCCAGGATGATGTTCTGGCCCACGACGGCCGCCACGAAATCTTTTTTGTCGACTTTCTCCAGCAGCAGCTCGGCGAACTTCACCAGATTTTTGTTGGCGCGGTCGGCGAGCACGCTCTCCAGCTCGTCGCGCTTGACTCCCAGGTCGAAGAGCCGACGCGTGAAGATCTCCACGTGCCGCGCCTCGTCCAGGGTCTGCGTGGCCAAAAAGCACTTGCTGGCAGCATCCGGCGCAGCGTTGATCAGACCCGAGGAAGCCGCCAACGCCGCCCGCTCGCCCACCACCAGCTGCACCGTGGTGTCGATGGCCTGCTGCCGCAGCACCGGGTCTTCCAGCAGGGCCTCCGGTTCGCTCTCACCGGCCGGGTGCCCGTACTCCGTGTCTTCCAGGTACCCCTGGGGACAGGACTCGAGCCAGTACTGAATCGAGTAATTTTTCAGGAAATCCATGCTACCTCCGCAACGCTTCCGGCTCGACCCGGACGACGTACGCCCGCCGTGCCCACCGGCCACCCGGTGTCCCAACTTTCCAGCGGCACAATGGCGGCCGACATGCGAGAATCGCCCCATGTGCCGCCTCTTCGGTTTTCGCAGCATCATCGCGAGCCAGGTCCACAGTTCACTGCTGGCCGCGGAAAACGCCCTCGGCACCCAGAGCAACGCCCATCCGGACGGCTGGGGCGTCGCCTTCTACCTGCAGGGTGCGCCCCACGTGACGCGCAGCCCCCAGACGGCCCTGGGCGACCACCTCTTCCATCGCCTCAGCGGCGTGGTCTCCAGCGAAACCGTGCTGGCCCACGTGCGCAAGGCCACCCAGGGCGACCTGGGCGTGCTCAACTGCCACCCCTTCCAGCACGGCAGGTGGGTTTTCGCACACAACGGCGACATTCCGAACTTCGCCGAGCGGAAGCCGCGCCTGCTGGAGCAGGTCGAGCCGAGCCTCAAGCGCTTCATTCTCGGCGACACCGACAGTGAGGTCTTTTTCCATCTGCTACTCGGCAAGATTGCGGAGCGTTACCCCTTGAACGAGCGCCATCGCACCGACGAGGTTATCGATGCCATGCGCGACACCATCGGGTTGATCCGCGACATTTGCGACGACCCGTCCAGCACCGGAAGCGACGACTCACGGGGCTGTCTGCTGACCGCCATGGTTACCGATGGCGACGTCATGGTCAGCGTACACGGCGGCAAGGAACTCTTTCTCTCCACCTACAAGACCCGCTGCAGCGATCGCGACGCTTGCGGCAGCCTCTCGCCCGAGTGTGAGGCTCCAAGTCAAAGCGGCCGCGTCAACCACTGCATCGTCTCCAGCGAACCCCTGCAGGGCGAAAACGTCTGGAACGAACTGCGCCCCGGCGAAATCATCGGGGTGGACCACGCCATGCGCGTCACCCGCGCCCACCTCGATGGCCGTAACCTGGCGTTGATCCAGTAGCGAACCACGCGAGAGCCGCCATGGAGCGCACACTGGAGCCTGAGCTGATGCTCGACCAGGAGCAGGTCGACGCCTACGCCCGCGCCGACTTCTCAGAACCCAACAGCCGCTTCTGCGACACCCTGCTGACGCGCTTTGATCTGCCGCAAGCCGCCCGCGTGGTCGATCTGGGCTGCGGTCCCGCGGACATCGCGCTGCGCCTTTCACAGGCGCGCCCAGACTTGACCATCGACGCCGTCGACGGTTCCGAAGCCATGATCGCCCGTGCCCGCACCGAGCTTGCAGCGGCCTCTGCCGGGGCCCAGCTGCGGCTGTGGTGCGAGCGATTGCCAGCCCGCTCCCTACCCGACGCCAGCTTCCACGCCGTCCTCAGCAACAGCCTCTTGCACCACCTGGAGCGCCCGGAGCTTCTGTGGCAAGAACTCAAACGCCTGGGACGACCGGACGCCGCCGTCCTGGTCATGGACCTGCGACGCCCCGACAGTGCCGAAGCCGCCCGCGCCCTGGTTCACACCTACGCGGCCGACGAAGCGCCCATCCTGCGGCGCGACTTCGAGGCCTCGCTGCACGCGGCCTTCACGCCCACGGAAGTCGAGGCACAGCTTAAAGCCGCCGGGCTCGCACAGTTACGGGTGGAACAGCCGAGCGACCGCCATCTGTGGGTGGTAGGCCGCCTGTGAGCCACTGGGCCACGGCAGGCGAGCTCGGAGGTCGCGCCCTGGCACAGCTTGGCACAACCGCGGCACGCTCGACCGGTAGTTGAATCGACAAACCCGCAAGAATCCTCCCGGGAGGCGCCTGGCACGCTGCTTGCGATGCCAGACCCCGCGTACTTGATGGACATGGACTGCCAGGGAGGTTTGAGATGAAAAGACGAACGATGGGATGGGGTATCGCCATGGCGCTCTGCGCGGTAGCGGTCGCAGGCTGCGGCGACACCGACTCGGGCGATGGGAGCGGGAACGACGACGGGGCGGCGCCTACGCCGTCCGGCCCCACATTGAACTCGAGTTCGACGACCTCGAACGCAGCGGCGCCGCAAACTGCGATAGCTGCCACAGGCGAATCCTACTACGCTGCAGACGCAAGCTCGGGAACGGCAGGCTCAGGCAGCGCCAGCCGCGCAGCAGCCTTCGAGCCCTCGCCCGACAACAGCACAGAACGCTACGACGCGGTTGGCACCAACCCCTTCGTGCTCACCGAGAGCGACGCCTTCTCGACCTTCGCGGCCGACGTAGACACCGCCAGCTACGATATCTTCCGCCGCGACATCAGCAACGGCTTTCTTCCCGTCCCCGACTCGGTGCGGCTCGAGGAGTACGTCAACTACTTCAACTACGACTACCCCGCGCCGAGCGAAAGCGACGAGCATCCTTTCGCGATCACACTGGCAGCGGCGCCCAGCATCTTCGACCGTCCCACGGCCGTACTGCGGGTGGGCATCCAGGCGGTAAAGCCTCCGCCCTTCGAGAAAAAGCCCACCAACCTGGTCTTCCTGATCGACACCTCCGGCAGCATGCAGAGCGCCGACAAGCTACCCCTGGTCAAGACCCTGCTGACCAGCAGCCTCGACGTGCTCGATGCCGACGACACGGTCTCCATCGTCACCTATGCCGGTTCGACCGGCGTCGCCCTGGCTCCGACTCCCGTGTCCATGCGCGCGACCATCGAAGCCACGATCGACAACTTCGCCGCCGGCGGCAGCACGGCCGGAGCCGCCGGCATCGACCTGGCCTACGCCCAGGCAAGCGATGCATTCATCGAAGGCGGCATCAACCATGTGGTGCTCTGCACCGACGGCGACTTCAATGTGGGCCCGAGCAGCGACGCCGAGCTGGTAGCGCTGATCGAGGAAAAGCGCGACAGCGGCATCACGCTCACCGCCCTCGGTTTCGGCCTCGGCAACCTCAACGACTCGATGATGGAAAAGGTCAGCAACGCCGGCAACGGCATCTACAGCGTGATCACCAGCGAGACCCACGCCCGTCGCTACGCCGAGAGCGACATGCTCGCCACCCTGGTGCACGTCGCCCGCGACATGAAGATCCAGGTGGAGTTCAATCCGGCGGCGGTGATCGCATATCGGCTTCTGGGCTACGAAAACCGCGCCATCGCAGATACCGCCTTCCGCGACGACAGCGTCGACGCCGGCGAAGTCGGCGCCGGACATCGCGTCACCGCGCTCTACGAGCTGGTGCTCGAGGGCCAATCGATTCCGATGCCCGAGGGCGCCCCGGCGGCTGCGTCGGGGGCACTCGATGCCACCGATGCCGCCCTGACCCCCGAGATCGACGCGGCCGACCTGGTGTTGGTCAAGGTGCGCTACCGGAGCGTGGATGACGCGATCGACGCGCCGGCCCTGGAGACCTCCCAGAGCCTCGCCATCACCGACCTCGCCGCGAGCCACACCGATCTCGACGGGGACTTCCAGTGGGCGCTGGCCATCGCCGCCTTCGCCGAGGTGCTCAAGGACAGCCCCTTCGCCGACCTGGCCTTGCTCGACTCGGCCAAGCCCATCTTCGAGACCCAGGCCGGCAGCGATCCCGACCGCCAGGAGTTGCTGACGCTCTTCGAGCAGACCCTGTCATTGCTCTGAAGCGCAGGCTTCCGTGTCCGCCATCGCGCATCTGTGCTTCAATGGCTGCGATGGCGGCGCGCAAGCAGCGGGCGAGCTTGAGGGTCACTGGTGACTGGTGTGGCGTCGCCGCGGCCACCTCCGAGCACGTGCATTTCGAGCTAACGCTCGACCCGCTGACGCTGCACATCGATGTCAAAGCTCCCTACCACGGCGACCCGCCACCCGACGCCGCCCCCGGCCACCTCGACCGCCTCTGGGACTACGAGGTGGTCGAACTCTTCCTGCTCGGCGAACGCGAACGCTACACCGAAATCGAGCTGGGCCCCCACGGACACTACCTGGCCTTGCAGCTCGAAGGCCCGCGCCAGCTGTGCGACGCCACGCTAGAACTCGACTACCGGGCCCACATTGAAGGCGGCAGCTTCCACGGCAGCGCACGCATCGCGCGCGCACTTCTTCCGGAACCCATCATCTCGGCCAACGCCTACGCCATGCACGGCCTGGGAAAGGCCCGGCGCCACCTGGCAGCCCATCCCGTCCCGGGAGCCGCCCCCGACTTTCACCGTCTGGTCCATTTTCGACCACTCGAGTGGCGCTGACCTCCACCTGGTTAGGGCCCGCGCAGCAGGAAGTCATCCATTTGGTGGGTGACGGCGGAGTGCGATGGCAGCGGCGCCCGGAGAAGAATCCGCAGTCGTACCAGGGGTACATCGAGGAATTCTTCGAGGATGCGCGACGCCAGCGTGCCCGCCGGCGCGTGCCGAAGGGGGGAAGTCATTCTTTCGCCAGCCCTTGGTCGCCCAAAGGCCCGCATTCAGGTGTAGGCTGGCCCCATGTGGCACCTGGAAGCTGAGCGGCTGGTCACCGCCGAGGCGCGTTTTCGCGCGTTTTTCGAGGAACTCGACTCGGTCTTCATCGAACGGCAGGACGTGATCCAGCAAATCGCGCTCGCCCTGCTCTGTCGCGAGCACGTGCTGATGACCGGCCCGCCCGGCACCGCCAAGAGCGCGCTGGCTTCGGCCGTAATCGGTCGCATTCCCGACGAGCGCACCGGCGCCCCCAGCGTCTTTTCCCGGCAGGTGACCGAGAGCACCGTCAACACCGACCTGGTGGGGCCCATCGACTTCAAAACGCTGATGGCCAGCGGCCGCACCGAGCACTTCACCGACGAGGGCATGCTCGGCGCCGTGCACGCCTTCCTGGACGAGGTGCTCGACGGTCGCGACATGCTGCTGCGCTCCACCTTGAACCTGCTCGAAGAGCGCGAACTCAAGCACGGCCACAAGGTCACGCACGGCGAGATCGAGACCGCCCTGATGACCACCAATCGCTACATCGCCGACGTGCTCGAACATTCGCACGAGACGCTGCTGGCCTTCATCGACCGCATCGCTTTCGTCAGCTTCGTGCCCCGTGGCTTCGCCGACCCCGAGAGCATGCCCCGGCTGCTGCACGGCATGGTGGGTGGCGCCGGCCTCGGCAAGCTGCGCGCCCTACTCACGGTGCAGGATCTGGACGCCCTGCAGGCGGCGGTCGACCGCGTTCACGTGCCGGCGGCCATGACCGACCGTCTGGCGGTTCTCATGCGCATCTTCGACGCCGAGGTGGCCGCAACCCGAAGGGCCGATCTGCGCTTCACCCCCACCCGCTATCTCTCGGCGCGCACCGCCGTCCGGCTCGGTCGCGTGCTGCGGGCAGCCACAGTCTACGACCGCATTTTCCACCGCCCCGGGCGGGCGCTGCGGGTGCAGTTCGATGACTTCGAGTTATTGCGCACCTCGCTGTTGCTCACCGGCCCCACGCGCGAGCAGCTGCAGCCCTTGATCGAGAGCGAGACCGACCCGACCGAACGCCGGCAGCTGGAGTTGGTGCGACGCGAGCGCGAGATCTTCGACGCCTGTCTTTCGCGCCTGCCCGATGCCGGCGAAGCCGAAGAGCCCGAAACCATCGATGCGAAAGCCCTCGTCGAACGTGCGCAGAGCGAGCTTCGCGGTGAGCAAAGCGCGCTCACCGAACTCGCCGGCGAGCTGTCGCTGGCCATCGAGCACGGCGCCGAGGACAGCGAGGGTCTCGCCCAGCTGCTGCGCGAGGTGCTCGACGAGGTGGCGCAGCGGGCCAGCGTGGCCGGGCTGACCGCCGGCATCGGTCCGGAGCCGGACATCCAAGTGCGCGTCGCGGAACTCTCCGACATCGCCGACCGCATCGAGGCCCAAACCCGCGGTCAACGGCCCATCGCCCGCTGGCTGCGGGGCCAGGCCGTGGCGCTGATCGACCACACCATGGGCAATAGCCCTTCCCGCCTGGGCGATGCCCTCGCAAAGCACCTGGCGTCGGAGGTGTCGGTTCCCCACGCGATCGCATCTTCCATGCAGCTCCTGCAACGCGTGCGGCAACTGCTGCAGCTGCGCGATCATCTGCTGAGCCTGGGCGCGGAGGTGGGCGATGCCGAGCACTCGGCCCAGCTGTGGTCCAAGGGCCTCGAGAACATCGAGCGCGAGATGGTGCCACTGTGGGACGACGCCCTGCGGCTCTCGGTGCAAAAGGCCCTTGGGGGGCGAAAGAGCCACGACCTGTCGAGCTTGCTGGAAGACCTCGAGCCGACCCTGAAAGAAATCGACGACTGCAGCGCGCTCCTGCTCGAGCTGCGCGGCGAACGCGAGGACGATCCCACGGCACTCAAGGCGCGCATCGCCGGACCGCGCATCGCCCCGCTCGTCCAGGCGAGCTTCGAGCGCTTCGACGCCAGCGATCGAATGCAGGTGACCCGCGAGGTCGAGGGGCTGTTGGCGCAGCTCAAGGGCGCGGGGCTGCGCCATGCGGTCCCGGCATCGGAGCTGCTGACGTGGACCGCGCGGGCGCTCTTGCAAAGCGAACGCGGGCGTCACACCGATCCCGAAAGACTCCCGGCCGACCACGCCGGCTATCGCGAGCTGCGCAACCAGGAAGCGCGCGTGAGCATCACCTACGTGCTCGTGGACCTGGTCACACGCCTCCACGGCGTCACAACGGAACTCAGGACCAGCCCCGGACAGCTCGAGGCGACG
>JAOUOP010000039.1 GCA_029880325.1 Myxococcales bacterium
AGCAATGCCCGCGTCATCACGCCAACCGGTGTCTTCTCCACGAATCGATCGAAGATCTCGGCCATCAACATACCCTCTGGCTACGAGAGGCGGATCCGAGACGACAACTTTTCTACAATGAATTCAACATGTTGCCACCTTGAAAGGGCTGCCTTCACCAACCTATATAGGGAACACCTCACCCAACCACTACGTCTTCGACCACCTTGATATATCTCTCGACAGGCCACTCCTCGGCGGTAGCTCGAGCACACCGACCAAGTTCTTCACGGTACCCCACGTCCTTCGCGAGCCGCCCCATCGCGGTCGCAAGCTGCTCGGTAGAGCACAGAGTCGGCAGAATTTCGCCATTTACGCCGTGAACCACGCGATCCACGATCGCCCCGCACGCCTCCGTACCAATCACGGGGACCCCCCGTGCCATGGCCTCAACGACAACTACACCATAGGGCTCGAGGCTCCTCGCTGGATGTACTAGGCACCCGATTCTTGTAGTCAAATGTTCGAGCAAAACCTCATTGGCCACTGCACCCATAAAGTTGACGCGATCTTTCAATCGAAGTCCTGAAGCAAGTTCTTCCAGGCTTCGCCGTTCGGGGCCAGTCCCAATCACATCGAGTCCCACATCTTCTGGAAGCAACGCCAGTGCTCGAATCGCCCGGTCAAACCCCTTATAGGACACGAGCCGACCCGCGCAGAGAAAACGACAGGCTTCACCCTTGTCCGAACGAAGCGACGAAGACTTGGGCAATACGACTGGGTAAGGCAGATTGACGAGCTTCGCCTCATCGACCCCCATTTCCTGAAGCACCCGAAGCGCCAAATTGCCGGTCCCCAGTATCGCTCGCGCCGCACCAAGAATCGGCCTTAGGGCGACGTTTCTCACTCGATGCCGAGTGCTCGAACCGTTGGCAGGCGTGTCCGTCCAAATGGCGAACTCCCTTCGCTCCAGCGAGAGGATCAAAAGAATGCACTTACGAATTGGCCCGCTCCATCCGCAGCTAATCACAAAGACATCTGGACTACGTCGCAGATTGGCGACCAGACGACATGCCGTGGAAGGCGTCAACCTGCGAACCCACTCGTACTCATCGATGCGAGCAAGCCAAGGAACAAGCCCTCTCTCCGTAGCATCGAAGTAAAGACTGAATGAGGACCCGAAATGCTGGCGCAAGCCCTTGTAGAACTCCCAATTGTATGGAGCAGGATCCACCGCGAGCCAAACCACTGGGCGAGAGGGCGTGGCCGTATCCTCCCTTGGTCTTGAGTTGAACATGAGCTTCACAGAGACAGCGTCAAGCTCCTACCAGGGCGCTCAACGAATCCAACCTCGACCGCATGGAAGAGCTATCATGCGCCAGGCTAGCCCACGCATCGCCGTCCATGCAGATGCTAAAGCAAATTCCGCACGCTCGTCTATATGCAACGCAGGCTGCGCCAAGTGCAGCCCTTGACAATTCACCAACATCCAGCCGACATCTCAACTGTCAATGCCTCAGATCTTTGGGGGAATCGCGCCCGTGATCATTGTGAAAGTATACGGCGGCCTGGGCAACCAAATGTTCCAGTACGCTGCAGGCAGGCGGCTCGCTCTGCACCACGACGTACGCCTAAAATTGGATCTTTCATGGTTCCCGAAGCAGCGACTCCGAAGCTACGGCTTGACTGCCTTCCAGATCCAGGCCGATGTGGCCTCCCCAAGTGAAATTGAACGTCTCGCAGGCTCCGAGGACGCCCGTGCCGTGCGATTTCTTCGTCGAGTGCTGGGCCGTCCTCGACAGCGCCCCCCATCGCACTACTCCGAAGTAAACTACGACTTCGACCCGTCCGTACTCAATTTGCCGAGCAGCTCCTACCTCGACGGATACTGGCAAAATGAACGCTACTTCGAAGACCAAGCACTCCAAGTACGCAAGGATTTCGAACTCAACATCCCCCTCTCCGAACGTAGCCTCCGATTCGCAGAAGAGATTGCGAATTCCTCTTCAATCGGCATCCACATTCGGCGCGGCGACTATGTCTCCAGCCAAAAGACTCAAGATTTTCATGGAGTATGCGGAGCTGACTACTACCATCGAGCCCTTGAACTCGTCCTGGGTACTACGACCGAGCCTCACCTATTCGTATTTTCGGACGATCCCACCTGGGCGAGAACCTTGAATTTCGGCCATCGGACAACCATCGTCAGCAGCCACGAACCCAGCCGAGATTTTGAAGAACTCTGGTTACTTAGCCGCTGCAACCATCATGTAATCTCCAACAGTTCGTTTTCCTGGTGGGCGGCATGGCTAGCACCGCACGATGACGCCCGTACATGCGCTCCCCGATTGTGGTTTCAAGATCCAAGCCTCGCTCCGTTCACACCAATACCCTCTCGATGGCGGCGCACCTAGAAGTAGTAGTGTCGACGGTCGCCTGCTCGGCCCAATCCATCGACAGCAGCCGGGCCTACGGACTGCAGCGTCCTGTTCAACAATCGCGAAGCACCATGCTCCAAATCCTTCGCGTCGCACGCCACCGAGTTCAGCCTTCACGGTTCCGCGACATCCTCACCCAGCACCACTCACACTTGGCCGGCAAGGGCGACTACGGTAGTAAATAGTCTCGTACGCGAAGCCTCATGAATCACGGAAGCAATCGTTACCCCCCCACGGGGCCAGAACTGCTTGTGCAATACGGCTGCGGACTTGTTGCACCCACATCTTGGCTAAATTTTGATGCCTCCCCGACCCTTCGTTTCGAGCGTGTCCCAGTTCTCGGTCGACTGTACAAGCGCAACGAGCATCGGTTTCCCGACAACGTGCGCTTCGGCAATATCCTTCACGCGCCGCTCGTACCCGAAGGGAGCGCCCGTGCCATCTACGCGTCACATGTCCTAGAGCACCTATCCCTAAGCGATCTACGGATCGCCCTTCAACATACTCGCTTCATGCTGCGCCCGGGAGGAACCTTTCGCTTGGTCGTACCGGATCTCCGGCACATGGCCTCCGAATACCTCGCTTCCGCGGCTCCCGAGGCCGCAATCGAGTTCGTGCGAGCCACCGGCATGGGCCGAGAGTCCCGCCCCAGGAGTCTCTACGGGAAGCTTCGGGACCTGCTCGGAAATGTACCACACCTCTGGATGTGGGATGCAGAGTCCCTAACCGTTGAGCTAAAGCACGCCGGTTTCCCACTTGTGCAGCAGAAGAGCTACGGGAATTGGTCCGACCCCAGGTTCGCTGACGTCGAGGTAGAGGACCGACTCAACTCTGCCTTCGCGCTGGAGGCGAGTTGCAGCTAGCTCTTCTGGAACCGGCGAAGTCCTGGCCTCAGATCTGCCAGAGGAACGAGAATTTCAAGGCGTGGCAGGCGTAGCTACTCGCTCGACAAGCCTGGCGCAAAATAGATAGCGGTATCCGACACGCCATTACTGGTCCAATAGCAGCGCCAGTCGCGGGTTTGATCATGGAAATCCCCCCAGACGCCGTTGAGCGGATCAGCACAAGCTCCCACAGAGGCTGGAGACCTTGTAGCCCTTGGGAGAAACCAATTGGAGTTGTCCACGACGATGAGTCCACCGGGGCGGATGCGACCGATCGCCCAAGTCGCGCAGTGTTCTCGTGCTTGCCCGTCGACAAGAATCAGATCGGCGAACCCACTTAGCGCCTCACTGGCGTGCGACAAATAGCTGGTGGGCTCCACATGAGCTAGGAAATATTCCACATTGCCCAGCCGCATCACCTCAAGCCGATCGCTGACATGAGAGTACCATTCAGCATCATGTTCGGTACTAATCACTCGACGCGCGCGCTCCGCAAACCACAATGTCGAACGCCCAGAGCCGAATTCGACAACCGTGTCGTTCCGCGAGATCCACTCATCAAGAAACTCAACAGCGGACTTCGTTAACCAGGGAGCTGACGGGTTGAATTTCTCGTACAGCCCGACTCTTAGGCGGTCGACCACGTAGCGCGGCGTCCAGTGTGCGCCTGGCCACGGAATTCTCCACTTACGCGGTGTCGGGGCTACTCGAGTTGGCACCGCATTCCCATTGGTTCGTCGCATAGTCGTCGTGGTTGGTGCGTTCCCACTCTCCAAGGATCGCCCCGGAGAACGGGCCTCTGTCGCGCGAAAAACTACCATCGGTGACGGTCCGAGTGCCCGCACCACGAACTCATCATGGTTCGGTGACCCGAACAATCACACGATAATGGCCGTTTTCGACAAGTTCCGTCAAGGACAGGACGTCTCCACCTTCGTGAGACCTGCTGTCGAGTCTGAGCACCGAGGCGATTCGATCGCCCAATGTGCTCCCGGCATAGAAGTTAGAGTATACACGCCTTAGCCGATGCCTCTGTACGCTCCATGATCCGCAACTCAATTGACGTCTGCCGAGCGAGATCGAATCACTCATTTCGAGCCTTCAGACTCAAGAGCGTCGCACTACGGATAGCATCAATTAAGGCAAGGGCTGACACTTTTGGGTCCACTGCCGCCACGGACATTGCGGCACGAAGCACGTCGGGCGCGGCGCGCCAACCTCGCTCAGTTGCCAGGCGCCTCGCGTGTCGCAGCAAGACGAATCGAGAAAGTTTCGTCTCCAAGCCATATACACGATCCGACACCGCGGGATCTGTTAACGCGAACCGAAGCACCGCTAGTTCGAACTGCTTCATGAAGTCCAGACTCCGCTTTGGACCATCCGGAAGCGCAAACCGAACCATAGGCTCGTTGCTGATGAAGAACCTAAACCTTGCGGCAAGCCGGAGCCAGAGTGCCCAGTCTTCTGCGAATGGAATACCAGGCGGAAACCATGGACTAGCTACCGCGTCCAAGTACGCACGCCGGACAACGGCGGAGCTCGTGACAACAAAATTTCCGTAGAGCAGCAATCGCTTGAATGCGTCACCCTCGAACCGAAGCTTCCCCCGCTGGGCAACCATCCCTGAGGGGGCTACGTACTCCGCTGCGCAGCCCGTTAAGCCCAAGTCCTCTTGAGCCTCCATGACTCGCAACTGGGCTTCGAGTTTGTCACAACGCCATGTATCGTCGGCATCAAGAAAGGCAACGTACTTCCCGGAGCTATTTTGAATCCCGACATTCCGGGCAACACTCACCCCCATGTTTCGCTGCCGGATTACGCGAATCGGCCCCCGGATCCCCTCGAGTGCTGCGCGAACATCGGCAGTAGATCCGTCATCCACCACGATGATCTCATGCGCTTCCCAGCTTTGTGCAAGAACGCTCTCCAGCGCCCGGCGCAACGGGACGACGTCGTTGTACACAGGTATTATGACACTCGCGGTTGCATCACTCATGTGCTTTTTTTCACCGAGGCCTACGACCTGGAGGTTCGTCTCATCACCGAAAGCCCACACACAAGGGACAGCAGCTTGAACTCGGACGGGCGCCTTTCGTTTGAACACACAGGCTGCCCAACACGAACACCCGGCTAGCCTCTACGTTTCTCTAGTATCACATGCTCTGTATTGGAGCAGATTCCCGACTTCTCTTACGGATGCAGGTCGTCGTCCACACAAAGTTGAGAATCTCGGTCAGACCCCGCGGGGCCAAACGGCCCCTCGTGGCCTAACCGGGCGGCGCTGCACTAAGTCAACTGTCACCTTGCCTCTCTGATCAGCGGAGTCACGTGAAGAAAAGTAACATGGCCCTCTCCGCCACCAAGAAGATGATCTGATTCGATGGTTAGCGGCGTCTTTGACGGATTCCACTACTCGCATCCGTAGTCAAGCGCCTAGATGCGAGTATGATAGGACGCAGTACATGCCAAAGCCCATGATGCGCCGTAGGTTCCTATACGATCCGGATCCAAATGCTCCGAACACCACGCTTCAGTCGTACGTCTGAAACATCGGCGCCGATCGATGCACTGGCCGCGCCGTGAATTCGCCCAGCCTAACGGGGCTGGATCAGCCGTCGCTTGAAACTCCGTAGCACCAAAAGCATGAAAAAACGCATCGAAAGCCTAAAAGGAACAGTCCGTCTGTCCATTGCACGGGTCTCGGCCAATCCGATGGCCCAAGCCCTGATGGGGCGACTGGCTAACAACTTGCAATTCTATATGGGCATAGGATCCGGAGGAACACCAGATGCTAGCGGAGAGGGCATTCTTTTCGACTTACTGCTCTCACGACGCTCACCACCCTACTGCATTATTGATGCAGGCGCGAACATCGGCCAGTTCGCCAGTCTGGCCCTCCGCTTCCTAGGAGAGGGGAGTTCCACGATCCATTGCTTTGAGCCGTCGCAAAGTGCGTATTCGGTCCTTCAAGAGAAGCTGGGCACCCACGACGGCGTCCTCGCGAGTCAACTCGCACTAGGACGAGAAAATGCCTCCCGAACACTCTTCTACGACCGACCTGGCTCGACGCTTGCGTCGCTGACAAAACGCAACCTCGACTTTCTCGGCATCGAATTTAGCGGCTCAGAGCAAGTCAGAACAGAAAGTCTCGGCAGCTATTGCAATCGATTGAAGATTCCATCGGTTGATCTGCTCAAAATCGACGTTGAGGGACATGAGTTGGACGTTCTTGCAGGAGCCGAGGAACTGATTCTCGGAGGCAAGATCGCGATGGTCAGCTTTGAGTTCGGAGGCTGCAACATCTCAACTCGAACATTCTTCCAGGACTTCTACAGCTTTTTTAGCCGGACCGACATGCGGCTCTACCGAATCACACCGGGATCTACCCTTGTACCAATCGACCAGTACCGGGAAGAGTTGGAGCAGTTCAGGACGACCAATTTCGTCGCGTTATCGAGGTCACTTATTGGGGATCCAAGTGCTTAGTCGAATGGGCAAAATGCACATGCTCCGTAAGCCCTCGGCGAATGACGGTCTTGTGCCACGCTTGAAGGGCTTGAAGCTGTGATCCGTGGGCTTCGGAGGTACGCGCGGGGGATCAGCAAGTGCTGCCTGTCGACGGATCCCGGCACGGCGGCCTCGCTTCGAGGGCGAGGTCGACTTGGGCAGCTTGCAGGACGCGAACACGATGGCTTCAGCCGCGGCACCGCCGCCGCCGGCGAAGGATGCGGATGTTGTAGCGGACGAAGACCACGGCTGGTGAATGTCGAACAGCCCGCGTGGCCCAAGAGTCGAGTCCTGGAACTCGCTCCCTGCAATTGGAAGCAGACCCGACAGCAGCCCGACACCGAGCAGCGGCTGGCCGACAATCTCTTCCGGCGCACGATCCTCGGGCTCGACGCAATCCATTCCCCGTAAGCGTAGGCCGCTGCCCCTCCCAGGGGAAGATCTGCTGGGATCCACACCCGAACGATTCGTTTGAGCCGGAGGGCCGGCAAGACTACCATTCAGCCTCGCTGACGACAAAACGTTGCGACGCAACACGAGGGCCGTCCGAACAAGACCCCAATCCTGTCATGTCCTCCTCGAGCAGCGGCAAGCATGGGCGCACCACCGCCGCGCAACCACCTGGCGTGGCGCGGGCGCTGCTGGTGCGCCTGTTGGTTGCTGGTGGCATCTCTGGCCTTGCAGCATTGGTGTGGGGCGGGGTCGAAGCCTTTCTGCCAAAAGGAGGCGGCGAGTTGTGGCGCGGCCGACTCGTCGCCGCCACGGTGAGCATCGCGTTTGCTGCCGCCATGGTGGCCTCGGCTATCTCCGGCCTGACGGCTTGGCTTGCACTCGATACTGGGCCAGGCAATCGCGTCTGGACGGCGGTGCGCACGCGGCTTGCAGATGCCAATGCCTTGATTGCGACGACGTTGACGCTGATCCTGTTTAGTCTCGCAACCTTTGAGGGTGTGCACGTGATGAATCGCTATTTTGCAGCGGTGGTCACGCGCGCGCTTGGATTTGCGTTGTTGATGTCGGCTGTCCTGTTGGCTGGCGCGACGACGCAGCAATTGATCAAGGCGGCGCTGAACCGCTTGAACTCGGGTCGCATTCGAACGGCGACCGGGCTCCGACTGGCTGTAGGGCTTACCCTGGCTTGGTTGGCAATCCTGTACTGGCTGGCGATCGACTTGCTGACGTTCGTCAACCTGGCCTGGGCATGGCCGGTTGTGTTCCTGTCCGTTGCCGCATTTCTGGGTGCCACCGTTGCCCACCGCATCCAGGGAAAGTGGCGGCTAGCGGCTGCGTTCGCCATGGTGCCGCCGGTAGCGATGTCGGGATGGCACCTTTCGAGCGCGATGCCGGTTTCGGTCAAGCAGGCGGCATGGAATCAAACCGTATTGGCCGGCGTGGTCTTGCAGAAGACGACGCCCGCACCGCAGCTGGCGGCAACTGTGGCGGCTGGCAGTGGTTCGTGTTGGCCCGACGTCGCGCCGGCCGTGCCGACGTCGGTGGGAAAAGCGGACGAAACAGCTCCCGACGTATTTCTGATCACGGTGGATGGCCTGCGCTGGGACATGAGCAGCCTGGGCGACCCGTCCAGCGATCGTACCCCGCGTCTGAACGACCACGCCAACCGCGCCGTGGTGTTTGATCGTGCCTATGCACCCGCCACCTCGACGCGGCACAGCATGCGATCGATCTTGACGGGATTAATCCCTCCCAAGATTGAAGCACCGCCCGGCAAAAAGTGGGGCCTTTCGTTCTCGAGGAATCAAGTGACGGTAGCCCGTTACTTTGAGGCAGCTGGCTATCGAACGATTGCTGTTGTTTCGGAGAAGAATGCGTTTCATCCCGATCATGGCGCGCTTGTCGGTTTTCAGGATGTGGACTTGTCCCCATCGGACTTTCGCCGCGTCAACAAGTACTCCACCGCCTATACCGTCAACCGCATCATCGCCAACGCGAGTGAGCCTCCTGGCGCGCGACCACCGCTGTTCCTGTGGGCGCACATCATGGATCTGCACGTGCCGTATGCGGCCGGTCCGGGCCAGTGGGAACACAACGTTCAACCGCAAGAGCGTTATGAACGCGCGCTGGGTTGGGTTGACCTGCAACTGGACCGATTGCTGGACTTCGCGCTGGGACCGGACCGCAAGCATCGGACGGTTGTCCTGATCACCTCCGATCATGGTGAAGCGTTTGGCGAACACGGTAACCACTTCCACGGCAAGACCGTGTACGAGGAAGAGATCCGCGTGCCGCTACTCTATTGGTCGCCATCTGCGACGGCTGAACGCATTCCGCATCCGGTGTCGCTGGTCGAGGTCACACCCACGTTGTTGGAACTGGCAGGTCTGATCGTGCCACCCCACCTGTGTGGCCGCGGGTTGGCCACGGACAGCAAGGTGCGACAGGCTGCGCCTGTTTATGTTGAGCAGTACCCGGACGCCTCGGCGGGTGATTTCAACGTGGCGCTGATCCTTGATAACCACAAGTGGATCGTCCACGGGTGGACAGGCATGGCGGAGTTCTATGACCTTGCGGCTGATCCGGGTGAACAGACAGATCGCGCGGCAGAGGATGCCGCACAAGCCGCAGTTCTGCGCAGCGAGTTGCTCGAGTATTACAAGAAACGCGGCCTAGATCCGAAACGCTACAACCTCAAGTGAAGGCGCGTTGGAGCGGCTTTGCTACACCTGCCGACTCAACGTAACCAGCCTGTACACGGGCGGAAGTCGAGCGTGGCAGCTCGCGGCTAGCCCAAGCCGGCCGGCGGCGCGGCCGGCCGAAGGCCCGGCGTAGCAGCTTGAGGCCAGTCGAGCCGCGCCACCAAAGGCGTAAGCCCTCGGCGGGATGGCCGGCCAGTTCGCACGATTTCTTTGATCCACGCTCCATGCGGCACTGGTTAGCTGTTAGTCGAGATGAACTGCCGGTGCAGGATCCTCGAGCGGTGGGATGTGCAGACCCTTTCCTTTAAAGAATGGTGATTCATAATATTCGCGGATCAGCCAGAATAAATTTATCCGCCCCACGTCACGCGGCTCGACCACCTCGGACTTCAACCCCGTGCAACGTCGTCGAGCACGCCCAGATACTCTCCGGCCAACCGGTCGCGATCATACCGCCCCACCACATGCGCCTCCCCCCGCTCGCCAAAGCGCTGCGCCAACCCCGGCTCCCCACGCAGCCGCTCGATGGCCTCGAGCAGCGCCCCGTCATCCTCCGGCTCGATGCACAGCCCACCGCCCGATTCCTCGAGCACCCTCGCCGCATCCCCGCGCACGCCCAGGATCACCGGGCGGCGCATGGCCAGGGCTTCGAAGAGCTTGGAGGGCAGGACGGTTTCAAAAAGCTCGGTCTTCTTGAGGTGCACCAGGCAGCAGTCGGCTACCGACAGCACCGCAGGCATGTCGGCCTTGGGCAGCCTGCCCGTAAAGATGACGTTGTCGAGGCCTTCACGCTCGGCCTGGGCCTGTAGCTCGGCGCGCACTGCCCCCTCGCCCACGAGTAGGAAGCACACGCTCGTATCGCCCCGTGCCCGCAGCTCCCGGGCGGCCCGCAAGACGATGTCGAGGCCGCTGGCCATGCCGATGGTGCCGGCGTAGCAGCAGACGAAGCGATCCTCGACGCCGAGCCGGGCCGCCAATGCGCGGTCGGGTGGTCGCGATGCGTAGAGCTCGCGATCTACGCCGTTTGTGATGACGGTGAGCTTGGCTTCGGGCACGCCCTTTTCCAGCAACCGCGCCCGATAGCCCTCCCCCACGGTGGTGATGTGGTCGGCCGCGCCGTACATGCGCAGCTCGAGCGCCTCGAGCAGCGCCAGGAGCTGGGGCTGGCGCATGGCGCCCACGGCGACGATCGATTCGGGCCAGAGGTCGCGGATTTCGAGCATCAGCGGGCGGCCACTGAGCCATTTGCTCAAGACGCCGGCCCAGCCGCAAAAGAATTGGGGGCTGGTGGCGACGATGATGTCAGGCCGCGGCAGTAGCTGCGCGCGCAGGGTGGCCGTCACGGCGTAGGAGAGGTAGTTGGCGATGCGGCGGACGGTGCCCTGGTTGGCGGCGATGTAGGTCCAGACGCGGATGACTTCGATGCCGTCGACCCACTCGCGCTGGCTGAGCCGGTTGTGGTAGCCCTGGTAGACCTTGCCGTCGGGGACGTTGGGCGCGCAGGTGATGACGCTGACCTGGTGGCCCAGGCGCACCCAGCGCTTGCAGAGTTCATGGACGCGCGAGGCCGGGGCGTTGCCCTCCGGCGGAAAGTAGTGGCTGAGGTACAGGATGCGCATTGCGTGCTGGCGGCCGTGACGGCGGGCGCGGGCGATGATGCCCCATCGGGCGGGTCGAGGCAGCTGCAAGCCCGCCGCGGGCCGCCCTACCCGCCGCGCAGGCGCCGCAGTTCTGGCGCCCGCGATCCGGAGCGGCTAAAGTCCCGGCGACACCAAGCATCCTCCTGGAAGCCCATGAATATCCTAGGGATTTCGGCGTTTTACCACGACAGTGCGGCCTGCCTGATCCGCGATGGCGAGATCGTGGCGGCGGCCCAGGAAGAGCGTTTCACCCGCAAGAAGCACGATCACGATTTTCCGCGCCTGGCCGCGGAGTTCTGTGTGCGCGAGGCGGGCATCGATTTTTCCCAGCTCGACCTGGTGGCGTTCTATGACAAGCCGCTGCTGAAGTTCGATCGCCTGCTGGAGACTTACGTTTCGTACTCGCCCGCGGGCTTCAGGCTCTTCCTGATGGGGCTGCCGCTTTGGCTGAAGCAGAAGCTGCATGTGCCGCGCGAGCTGGATGCTGGCCTCGATGGCGCCTACCGCGGTCGCTATGTGTTCACCGAGCACCATGAGTCCCACGCCGCCAGCGCGTTTTTCCCGTCGCCCTTCGAGGAGGCGGCGATCCTGACGCTGGACGGCGTCGGTGAGTGGGCCACCGGCAGTCTGGCCGTGGGGCGCGGCAATCGCATCGAGATGCTCGAGGAGCTGCGCTTTCCACACTCGCTGGGCCTGCTCTATTCGGCGTTCACGTATTTCACGGGCTTCAAGGTCAATAGCGGCGAGTACAAGTTGATGGGCCTGGCCCCCTATGGCGAGCCAATCTATCGCCAGCAGATTCTGGATAACCTGCTGGAGCTGAAGGAGGATGGGTCGTTTCGCCTGAACATGGAGTACTTCGCCTATTGTCACGATGATGTGATGACCTCGGCGAAGATGGACTCGCTCTTCGGCGGTCCGCCGCGCAAGGCCGAGTCCGAGATCACGCAGCGGGAGATGGATCTGGCGGCTTCGATTCAAGCCGTGACCGAGGAGATCGTGATGCGCATCGCCCGCCATGCCCACGCGCTCACGGGCTGCAAGAATCTGACCCTGGCGGGCGGCGTGGCGCTGAACTGCGTGGCCAATGGCAAGCTGCTACGCGAGGGGCCGTTCGAGGATCTCTGGATTCAACCCGCCGCCGGCGATGCGGGCGGGGCCCTGGGGAGCGCGGCCTTCGTCTGGCATCAGCTGCTGGACAAGCCGCGCAACACGGACGGCAAGGACAGCCAGCGCGGTTCGATGCTGGGCCCGCGCCATGGCGACGACGCGATCCGCGCGTTCCTGGATTCGGTGGGCGCCAAGTACACGCACCACACGACGGAGCCGGCGATCTGCGACGCGGTCGCCCAGCTGATCGCCGACCAGAAGGTGGTCGGGCATTTCGCCGGACGCGCCGAGTTCGGCCCCCGCGCCCTGGGCAATCGCTCGATCCTGGGCGATGCCCGCTCGCGCGAGATGCAGTCGGTGATGAACCTGAAGATCAAGTTCCGCGAGTCGTTTCGCCCCTTCGCGCCCGCGATCCTGGCCGAGCACGTGCACGAGTACTTCGAGATGAAGCCGGGCCAGGAGAGCCCCTACATGCTGCTGGTAGCGCCGGTGCAAAAGGACAAGCTCTTGCCCGTCGACCAGGACGGTCGCCGCGGGCTCGACAAGCTCAAGCAGACGCGCTCGCAGGTGCCGGCGATTACCCACGTGGATAACTCGGCGCGCGTGCAGACCATCGACCCCGAGCGCCACCCTCGCTTTCACGGCATCGTTCGCAAGTTCTTCGAGCTGACCGGTTCGCCGGTGGTGATCAACACCAGCTTCAATGTGCGCGGCGAGCCGATCGTCAACAGTCCGCAGGACGCCTACCGCTGCTTCATGGCGACCAATATGGACGCCCTGGTGCTCGAGGGCTTCGTGCTGCGCAAGGAAGATCAGCCCGGCGCCCAGGTCATCGATCGCGACGCCTACCTGGCCGAGTTCGCGCTGGATTGATTCCCGGAGCAAGCCATGGCTTCACTCGTCACCCTCGACCTGCACCCCGACGAAGGCACGCTGCGCCGCTTCGGTTTCATCGCCCTGTTCGGCTTCGGAATGCTCGCCGCGTTCGCCTGGTACGAGGCCTGGATCTTCGCCTTCGGGCTGGGCGGCGCCCGCAGCGCCATCGCCATGGTCTTCGCGGGCCTTTCGCTGCTGTCGCTGATGCTGAGTCTGGCCTATCCGAAGGGCAATCGCCTGATCTACGTGGGTACGGCGCTGCTGGCCTTTCCCTTTGGGCTGGTGCTGTCCTACGTCATCATGGCACTGCTGTTCTTCGTGGTCATCGCGCCGATCGGGCTGTTGCTTCGTTTGCTGGGTCATGATCCAATGCAGCGGCGATTGGGCACCGGAGCCGCGAGCTATTGGTCCGCCGCACGCCCCGCACGGGACCGCAAAAGCTACTTTCGGCAGTTTTAAAGCAGCCACCATGTCACAGGAAAAGCACGACGATTTCGAAGCAGCAGCCCAGGGCGAGCGCACGGGACTGGCTCGGGAATTCGTGGATTTCTTGAGCGAGAACAAGAAGTGGTGGCTCGCCCCGATCATCGTCTGTGTGCTGCTGCTGGGCCTGCTGGTGATCCTGGGTGGCTCGGCCGCCGCGCCCTTCATCTACACGCTGTTCTGAGCCCGGCCTCAGGCGAAGTCCAAGAGCCGCCCGCCTACGCGCGCGCCCCCGTAGACGTCGAAGGCCTCGATGTCGCGGCCGATGCAGAAGCCCGTCGCTGCCGTGCTCGAGCTCCACTCGTAGACCAGTGCACGGGCCGCCATGCGCTTGCCGAATTCGGGGAAGTACTCGCGGTCGGTGGCGCGCAGGCGGCCGCCGCCGGCGAAGAGGATCTGCACGCGATGCTCACCCAGGCCCAGGCTCGCCCGGTCGGCCCGTAGCTCCAGCAGCTCCACCTCGGGGTGCAGGTGCAGGAAGCTCTCGCAGTGCAGCTCGCCTTTCGCCTCCACCGCGTCGCGCACCAGCAGCACGCCCTCGGGGTGCCAGGCGAAGCGGCGGCGGTGTCGCGCTTTGGCGTCCAGCCAGGTGTAGCCGTCGTGCCAGGCCTCGAGCCGGAAGCCGCCGACCGCACAGCGAAAGTCCACCTCGCGCGGGCGGCCCCGCCGGCCCACGCGAAACACCCCCCACAGCTCGCACTGGTCGCGGCCGTCGACGACGACGGTGTTGTGCGCGGCGGTGGAGCGGCAATGGCGCCGCTCGGCGGAGTCTTCGTAGTCGAAGACGCCGCTGTCGACGATCAGGCGCCGGCCGTGCAGCGAGAGTTCGAAGCCGAAGAGGTCGGCGTGGGCGTGGCCCGGCTGGTGGTCGGCGGCGATGGGAGCGGCGTCGCAGAGGATGTAGTGGGCGCCGCCCTGCCCGCCGTCCTGCCCCTCGTCCTGCCCCCCGGGTGCCGCGTTGCGGGCGCCGTAGTAGCCCGTGTCCGCCAACGCAAAGCAGCTGCAGGGCCGGCTCTGCTCGCGACAGGCGGGCACGGCGGCCGCCGCGAACTCCAGCACCGCCGTCGGGTCGCCGTAGATGCCAAAGGCGCTGTCGTTGAGCAGGGCGATTTGGCCGTCGGGATGCAAAAGGCAGCGCAGGGCCGCGCACGCGCGCTCGAGGGCCGGGGCGACCAGCTCGCGCAGTTCCGCATCGGCGCAGTGGCACAGCAGCGCAAGGGCGTAGACCAGGCGCAGGTGGTACATGGGCGAGCGCTCGAAGTGACCGCCGTCGGCGAGCACCTGCTGCTCGAGCTGGGCGCGCAAAAGGCGCCCTCCGCGCCCGCGAAAGGCCGCGGCGTCGGGCCCGTCGAAGCACGCGCCGAGGAGCGCAAGCGCGATGGCGTTTTCCAGCAGGTGATTGCCGGCGATGTGGGTCTCGAGGTGGGCGCTCAGCCAGCTGCCCTGCTGCCACAGGCTGCGCCACAGGCGATCGCGCAGCTCCGGGTCGGCCAGGGTCTCGCTCGCGAAGCGCCGGAAGAAGACGGCGCACAGGTTGCCGATGCGCAGGGAGGTTGGATAGGGCTCCCAGCCAGCACCCGCCGCCGACGCCGGGTGCTGCTCGATCCACGCCAGCGCGAGCTCCCGCGCCTGCTCGAAGTCGAGCGGCCAGAGGTATTCCAGGTAGTGCAGGTTGTACTGCCACAGACGCGAGGCCTGGGGCTGCTCGAAGCGCGGCGGAAAGCCCACCTGCCGGGCTTGGTTCAAGAAGCAGAGTTCACCGCCGAGGATACGCTCGCGGCTGTTGTGCCCGCCCCCGGGAGCCAGCCAGGTCTGCACCTCGGGCAGGCCACGGCGCAGGCCCGGCCAGGGCGGCACCCTGCGACGGCCCAGCGCCGCCGCGCGCGCGGGCCCCAGCGCCGCAAACGCGCGTACGCGCAGTTGACCTGCGATTTGCTGCGGCCGCAAATGCCGCACAGTGCGCAAAAGCCGCAGGGTCTCGGAGACGCCCGGCACGTCAGCCCAGGTCCACCAGAAGCCCCGTGCGCAGCGACTGGCCGATCGCGAAGGTCGCGCGCGTGGTGCGCAGCAGGCTCTCGGCTGCGATGGGCCAGGCGCCGCCGTAGCGCACGGTGTCGAGGAAGGCCTGAAGCTCCGCGCCAAAGCCCTTGTCCTGGCTGCCCTTGACCTCGGCCTGCGAGCTTCCGTGAAAGCTGGTGCGCCGGAAGTCGTCGCAGATCGCCGTAATGCCATCCGCGTGGGCTTCGATGCGCTCCTTGGCCACGTCGCGGGCTCCGTGGGCCAGGTATTGGATGCTCGACAGCGATCCGTCGGCATGACTGAGGGTGATGACCACCGAGTCGGCCGCCGTCACGCGCGTGCTCGCGCTGTGGACGCTGGCCGCAAAGACCCGCACCACGGCCGAGCCCGTAAGCGCCTCGCAGGTGTCGACGAAGTGGCAGACCTCACCCACGATGCGGCCGCCGCCCACCGCCGGATCCTGGATCCAGTGGCTCGCTTCGATCACGCCGGCGTTGATGCGATAGGTGATGGCCAGGGGCGTGGTGCGCCCCTTGAAGGCCTCGACCATGGCCCGCACGTGGGGAGAAAACCGTCGGTTGAAGCCCACCATCAGGCAGCCTTTCGGCCCGGCGTCCGACACGTCCGATAGCGCCGCCTCGATCTCGGCGAGCTGCTCCGGGTCGATGCACAGCGGCTTTTCGACGAAGACGTGTTTGCCGGCCGCAAGCGCCGCCAGCGCCAGCGGTCCGTGGCTGTCGTGGCGCGTGGCCACGAAGACCGCATCGACGTTGACGTCACCAAAAATCTCGGCCGGGTCGGTGGTGGCGTAGCCAAAGCCGTGGTTTGTGGCCACGTGGCTGGCGCTCATGCCGGTGGCCGTGCAGACACCGCGAAATTGGCAGCGCCCGAGCTTCTCCAGGGTCGGCACGATCACCGAGCGCGCGAAGTTGCCGGCGCCGATCAGGCCCAGCCCCAGGTCGCTGCCCGCCCGCGCGGCACCGAGTTCGACCCGGCGCTTGGGCGGCGCGCTTTGGACCGCGTCTTCGGCGGCGCCCGGGTACTGCAGCACGATGCCCAGGTAGCTGCGGCCGTCGGAAGCCCCGCGCTCGAAGAGTTCGTAGGCCTCGAGGGCGCGGTCGATGGTGAAGCGGTGGCTGACGAAGGCCGCCGGCGTGACGCGCCCGTCGCCCAGCAGCTCGACGAAGGCCTGCATGTTGCGCCCCTCGGTCCAGCGCACGTGGCCGAAGGGATAGTCGTGCCCGCCCTCTTCGTAACTGGGGTCGTAGCGGCCCGGCCCGTAGGACATGCTCAGGCGCAGATCGAGTTCCTTCTTGTAGAAGGGGTCGCGCGGCAGCTCCATGCCGACCAGACCCACCACGACCACGCGACCGCGCACGCGCGCCACTTCGGCGGCGGTCTCGATGGGCTGGTTGGAAGGCGTGGCGGCGGTGATCACGACCGCGTCGGCGCCCTGACCACCGGCGACCGCGGTAAACGCCTCGGCCGCCGACAGCAGCTCCCCTGGAACCACCGCCTGCGCCCCGAGCTGGCGCGCCTGGCGACAGCGCTCGGGGTCGAGATCGCTGCCCAGCACCTCACAGCCACAGGCGCGCAGCAGCTGCACAGTCAGTAGCCCGAGCAAGCCCAGGCCGATCACGACCACCCGCTCACCGATGCGCACGTCCGCCTGGCGCACGCCCTGCAGGGCGATAGCGCCCAGGGTGGTGAAGCAGCCGTCCTCGAAGCTGACCGCGTCGGGCAAGGGCACGCACAGGTTTCGCGGCACGAAGTTGTACTCGGCGTGGGTGGCGTAGCCGGCGCCCGCGCAGGCCACCCGTTGACCCACGCGTAAGTCGGTCACGCCCTGCCCCACCTCGACCACCGTGCCCGCCGACGAGTAGCCCAGGGAGATCGGCGTATCCAGCTTGCTCTTGACCTTGGCCAGCGTCGAGGCCACGCCCTCGGTCTTGAGCTTGCCGAGCACCTGCTTGACCAGGTCTGGGCGCGCCCGCGCCTTGCCCAGCAGCGACTTCTTCGCCAGCTCCACAACCATGCGCTCGGTGCCCGCCGACACCAGGCTGGCCGCCGTCTGCACCACGACGCCGCCGGCCGCAAGTGCGGGCGCCGGCACCTCGGCCAGCCACAGCTCGCCGGAACGATAGGATTGGATGATCTGCTTCATGTGGCTTCCACGCCCGCTGCCGGTCGCGGCGGCGCGACCATAGCGTGATTTGCCACTTCTGCAGCAAGTCCCCGATGCCGAGAGCGGAGGTGTGGTGAATCGCCCGACTGGAGGCCCCAGCCGCCACCGGTATACTGCATGGGCCAGGTGCCGGCGCGCCCTCCGAACGGGAACGCCGCAGCCCCAACGGATGATCGGCAACGGTTCCAGCGCGCGCCCCCTCGAAGGCCGGCACATCCGGGCTCACGCACGGCGACTTGCGAGCCGTGCGGCGCCGGGTGAAGAGGCCCGCCAGCGGCTCGCGCTCGCTGCCTTCGGACTGCTGGTCATCGGCGCCCCACAGCTACTCGGCGGCGTGCGCCCCGGCACCGTGCTCGCGATCCTGGCACTGGCCCTCGCCTCCCTCGGCACCGCGCTATGGGCGAGCTGGGAGCGGGCAGGGCGCCCGCTTTCGGCGCTGGCGGTGGTGATGCTGGCGGCGCTGGGCCTGACGATGCTGCAGGCCGTGCCCCTGCCCTGCGCGCTGGCGCGACTGCTTTCGCCCGGCGCCGTCGAGCACCTGGAGCGCTCGCTTTCGCTGCTCGGAGCGGGGGCTCCAGGGCTGTGCACGCTGTCCAACGATCCCGGCGCCACCCGCCTCGAGGTGCTCAAGGGCGCGGCCCTGATGGCCGCATTTCTGAGCGCTTCGCTGCTGAGCTCCCTGCGCCTGCGCCGGCCGCTGCTGTGGCTGGTGGGCATCTCCGTGCTGCTGATGGCCCTGGTCGCCCTGGCCCACGCCGCCACCGGCCTCGACCGCGTTTTCGGCCTCTACCGCCCGATCTTCGCCAAGCGCCGGGTTCTGCTGGCGCCGATCATGAACATGAACGCCCTGGGCGGCTTTCTCGCCATGGGCGTGCCGCTGTTGCTGGGGCTCGCCCTGAGCCTGCACGGCGAGCACCGCAAGCGCCGCCCGCCCCTGCTCATCGCCACCGCCGTGCTGGCGGCGACCTCGCTGCTGAGCCTATCGCGCGGCGCCGCCGGCGCGCTGATGGCCGGCGTGCTGCTATTCGGTGGCGCCCTGTGGTTGCGCCGAAAAAGCCAGCGCGACACGCCCGATGGCGAGGCATCGAGGGAAGGCGGCCCACCCACCGGCGCCCTGATCGGCGCGGCCAGCGTGGCGGCGGGCGTGGGCCTGGGCACCTACGCCGCCTCGGCGGTGGTCTTCCGGGAGCTGGGCTCGACCGACCTGGGCAAGCTGGAGCTGGTGGCCGAGATCCTGCGGCGCTCCCTCGACAGCCCGTTGCTCGGCGTCGGTCGCGGCGCCTTCGGCGCCAGCTTCAGCGGCCACTTCGAGGGCCCGGCGCGCTTCGTTCACCCCGAGAACTTCGTGGCCCAGTGGGCGACCGAGTGGGGCTGGCCGATGGCACTGGCCCTGACCGCCGCGCTGGCACGGGCGCTATGGCTGGCCCTGCGCGCGCGGGGCTCCGAGGCCACCGTAGGCGCGACCGTCGCCCTGCTGGCCCTGGGTGCCCAGAACCTGCTGGATCTGGGTCTGGAACTGTTGGGCGTGGCGGTCGTGGCCGCGGCGCTGCTGGGCGCGGTCACCACCACGCCCGGCGCCAGCCGAAGACGTCGGGCAGACCAGCGGCGCCCACCCTCGACGCGCCGCGCCGCCCTGGTATTGCTACCGGTGTCTGCCGTGCTCGGTCTACTGCTCGGCCCCGGCAGGCTCGACAGCTCCGCGCGTGACCAGGCGCGGGCGCTGCGATCGAGCCTCGAAGCGGGCAACCGGGCGGCCTTTCGGGACCAGCTGGGCGCCGCCCTCGAACTGCACCCGGCAGACCCTGAGCTACCGATGCTGGCCGCCGCCGAGGCCCTGAAGCGCCGCGATCGGGGGGCCGGTCGTTGGATCAACCGGGCCATGGCCGTAGCGCCTTCCTGGCCCAGCCCGCACCTGCAGGCGGCCGAGTGGCTGTGGCAACTGGGGCGGCGCGACCAGGCCCTGTTGGAGCTGCGCGAGGCGGCCAGGCTTTCGACCGCCAGCGCCCGGGCCCATGTCTGCCGTCTGGCCCGCGCCGACCCCGGCGTAGTCTTTCGGGTGGCGCCGCGCCAGCGGGAACCACGGCAGGCGCTGCTACGCGCCGTCGCCCCCTGTCTGCATGGCGCAACCGATGCCGACGCCCTGGCCGCGGCCGACCGCCGTCTGTTGCAGGAGCTACCCGACCTGGTCGCTCCTCGCCTGCGCCAGGCCAAACGCCTCGAGCACGACGGGCAGGCCCGGGCAGCACGCGACCTCTTCGAACGGGTCGCCACCGAACATCCGGGGGACCTCGGCGCCCAGATCGCATTGGCCGAGCACCTGCTGAGCAATCGGGCAGCCCGGGAGGCACTCGTGACATGCGAGCGCGCCATCGAACGCGTCGCGCAGCCGCAGCGCTTGGTCGAGCTGCAGGCCCGCGCCCACGCCCAGCTGGGCGACGCCGAGGGCATGCGACGCAGCGCGGAGCGTTTGCGGGGCATGGCCGCGGGGGACGCCACGGCGTTGGCGCGGGCCTTCGCCTTCTGGGGCCGCCTCGAGCAGACCCAGGGCAATACCGGACGCGCCCTGCACGCCTTCGAGGAAGCGAACCGTATCAAGGAGGATGCGGGCACACTGAGTTCCGTCGCGGCCCTGGCGGAAGCCCTGGGCGACTCGAGGCGGGCGGCGCGGGCCTACCGCCGCCTGTGCGAGCTGGCCCCGCGGGCCGCGGCTTGCACGAAGTGGCAGCAGGCCAGGGGGCGTCCTACGCTTCGGTAAAGTTTCGCCGGCGCCTGGGCGGCGCTTCCGGTGCGACCTTCCCCCACCCGAGGATGGGAGCAAACGCGCTCTCGGGGTAAGCTTCAGGCGCCTCCCTGGTCCCGGCCCGCGCGATTTCCAATCCTGCCATGCCCACCCTGGTTCAGCCCACGCCGCAGCCCCCGAGTTCCGGCTCGAGTGATTTCGATCTGCGGCAGCTCATCGATCCCCTCTTCAAATACAAGTGGCTGATCGTCTCGGTGGCTTTCGCGGCGCTGGCCCTGACCTACTTCTGGACCCTGCAGCGGCCCAGGATCTACGAAGCCGACAGCACCCTGGAACACGACCCCAACCCGGCGCGCCCGCTCGGTCGTGACATCGAGGACGTTTCCTCGCAGCCCTTCTACTTCTGGGCCAACCACGAGTACTACGAGACCCAGAGCAAGATCATCGCCAGCCGCGTGATCGCCGAGCGCGTGGCCCGCAAGCTCGCCCTGCACCAAAACCCCGACTTCATGGGCGTGCCCGAAGACGAGCGCCAGGGCTGGAAGGGCGCCGAGGTGGTCGCGGCGGCGGCGCGCGTCCAGGGGCTGCTGACGGTGCGGCGCGACAAGGACACGCGCATCGTGCACGTGATGGTCAAGGATCAGGACCCGGAGCGCGCAGCCCTGGTCGCCAACGCCATCACCAGCGTCTACATCGACAAGACCATGGAGGACCGGCTGGGCTCGACCACCACGGCCCTCGAGTGGCTGGCCGAGCAGCTCGACTCCCTGAAGAACCAGCTCGAGCGCTCCGAGCTCCAGCTCCACGAGTTCACCGAGGAGCACGAGGAGCTCAACGTCCCCATCGACGAGCAGAAGAAGATCGTCGCCGCCGACATCCACCGCTTCAGCGGCACCCTGGCAGACGCCCGCACCCGCCGCATCGAGCTGGAGGCCAAACTCGACGCTCTGCAGACCGCCAACCGCGAAAACCCGCTCGAGGTGCACGCCACGGCGCTTTCCCAGAACGAGACCATCTCCAAGCTGCGCAGCGCCTACATCGAGGCCGAGGCCCTGCGCAGCGAGCTGAGCACCCAGTACGGCGCCGAGCACCCGAAGATGACCGCGGTGACGGCGCGCATGGCCAAGCTGCACGAGCAGATCCGCGCCGAAGTCGACGGCCTGATCGACGCGGCCGAGTCCGACCTCGAGGCCGCCCGCGACGTGGAAGAGCGGATCCGCGGCGCGCTCGACGAAGCCAACGAGGCGGGCCTGCACCTCAACCTGCGCGAGATCGCCTACCGGCGGCTGGAGCGCGAGCGCGACAACACGGCCAAGCTCTACGGCACGATCCTGCAGCGCACCGCCGAGACCGACCTCACGCGTGCCCTGGAAGTGGCCTACGTGCGCGTGGTCGACAAGGCGACCGCGCCCGGCGCGCCCATCTCGCCGCGCATGTCGATCAACCTGGCGGTGGGCGGCGTGCTGGGGCTGCTGCTGGGCGTGGGACTGGCGCTGCTGCTCGGTCGCCTCGACCGCGTGATCCGCACCGTCGAGGCCGCCGAGGCCCTGGGCATTACGGTCCTGGGCGTGCTGCCATCCATCGAGGAAAGCTCCACCGGCCGCGGCCCGGGCTACCGGCGCGGCAAGCGCAACAAGCCCGAGCCCGCGGTCGCCAACCGCGATATGGTTGTGCACACTCACCCCCAGTCTTCGGTCGCCGAGTGCTGCCGCACGATCCGCACGAACCTGGCGTTCATGTCGGCCGAGACGCGTCAAAAGGTGGTGCTCGTCACCAGCCCCAGCCCGCGCGAAGGCAAGACCACGGTGGCCACAAGCCTGGCCATCTCCATGGCCCAGAGCGGCAAGCGCGTGCTGATCGTCGACACCGATCTGCGCAAGCCCCGCGTGCACCGCGCCCTGGAACGCAACGGCCAGGTGGGTGTGACCAACCTGCTGGTGGGTGACCAGGAGTTGAGTACCGCGGTACAGGAGACCGACGTGCCGGGGCTCTCCATGCTCGCGGCGGGCCCGATCCCGCCCAATCCCTCGGAGCTGCTGCACACCCACGCCTTCGAGCGCCTGGTGGCGACCCTGCGCGAACGCTACGACCAGGTGATCTTCGACAGCCCGCCGCTGACCGTGGTCACCGACGCGGCCGTGGTCGCCCCGCAGATCGACGGGGCCATCCTGGTGATCCACAGCCAGCGCACGACCCGCGACGCCGCGCAGTCGGCCCTGCGAATGCTGCGCGACGTGGGCGCCAACATCACCGGCGCCGTGATGAACGACGTGGACCTGGCCTCGCGCAAGTACGGCTACGGCGGCTATTACTACTACGGCAAGGGCGGTTATTACGCCGCCGAAGAGTCCGACGAGCAGTCGAGCGCACCGGCTGCGGAGTAATGCGCGCTCGACACGGAGCACTCCTCGGCCCTGCGCACCGCCCTCGAGGGCCGCGCGCATCCGCCGCTGCGCAGGCGCCGAGCAGGCGTACCTCGCCATCGGGGAGCTCCTGGCGGTCGCTGAGGACCCGAAGAGGCGTAGCCACCACGCCTGAGACTGTATCAGTTATATAATACAGCCTCGCAAACAGCTGGCAACGGCGGCGCGCGAAACCAGCCGGCGTTCACACCGCGCGGCGCGCGAATCCCAACACCGGCACCTCCTCGACCTTCCCCGCCTCCATGCGCAGCCGTCGCCCGCAGGCCGAGAGCGTGCTCTCTCGGTGCGCGATCAGCAGCAGCGTGGTGCTCGGTGGCAGGGCCAGGATGGCGTCCACGATGGCGCGCTCGGTGTCGTCGTCCAGGGCCGAGGTGGCCTCGTCCAGCACGATCAACTGACGGTCATGATAGAGCGCACGGGCCAGGGCGACGCGCTGGCGCTGGCCGCCCGACAGGCCGACGCCCGCCTCGCCGAGCAAGGTCTCCACGCCGGCCGGCAAGGCGTCGATCACCTCGCCGAGCTGCGCGGCGCACAGCGCCCACCTCAGGCGCTCGGGGTCGAGTTCGCTCTCGGGCAAGCCGAAGGCGACGTTCCTGGCGATGCTGTCGTCGAGCAGTAGGGCGTCCTGGGGGATATAGGCCACGCGCGACCAGTAGCCCGGGAGGTCGTCGACGATGGGCTGGCCGTCGAGCTCGACCCGGCCTTGCTGGGGCTCGAGAAAGCCGAGCAGCACGTCCGCCAGGGTGCTCTTGCCCGCGCCCGATGCCCCATCGAGGCCCACCGACTCCCCCGCCTCGAGGGTGAGGTCGAGTTCGCGCAGGGCCGGACGGGGGGCGTCCGGGTAGGCGTAGGTCACGCCGGCCAGGCGCAGCCGCGAAAAGCGCTCCGGTGGTGACGGCGCCTTCGGCTCGGGCTCGGCGGGCGACAGCCGCGAGCCGAGCTGCCGCAGGTCGCAAGCCAGTAGCTCGAGCGCGAAGCGCGTGGTGCGCATGGAGTTGACGCTCCCGAGCACGCCGTTGGCCGCCGGCAGCATGCGCAGCGCTGCCACCGCGAAGGTGCCGAGGGTCGGAATGGCGATGCCGGGCGCCGCGTCGCCGGGCCCGGCGCCCCCCGCGACGGCCGCGACCAGCACCATGGCGGCCACCAGCACCACTTGCAGCACGTGGCGCGGCAGCGTCCCCAGGGCCTGGCGTCGCGCCGATGCTTCGGCCAGCAGCCGGGCGTCGGCGCCGACGGCTCCGCGGAAATGGGCCGTGGTCCCGAGCACGTGCGCTTCGCGATAGGCGCCGAGCCCGCGCCTTAGCCCGGCCAGGATGCGGCCGTGGGCCGCCACCGACTCTCGCGCCGCTCCCTCGAGCGGCCGCCGGATTACGTGGTGCAGGATCGCGAAGGTGCCACCGAAGAGCGCGCCGAGCAGCAACAGTGAGCGCACGTCTGTCCACGCCAGCAAGAGCACGAGCGCCCCGCAGACCATCGCCTCGGTGCCCAGGCGCAGCGAGGCGACCAGCGTACCGGAGCCGTAGAGCTGCGTGTACGAGAGCACGCGGTTGACCAGCTCGGAGCTGCGCTGCTGTAGGTGAAACTCCCAGCCCTGGGCCTGATAGGCCTCGAGCAGGCGCCCCATGAGTTCGGCGCGCTGGTGCTCGCCAAAGCGCGCGACACGCAGCGTCAACCGGTAGGCGACCACCGCCTCGAGCGCGAAGACCACAACCAGCGCCGCGCCAAGCGCGCCGAAGCTCGGCGCCAGGCCGCCAGGGAGCTGTCGGGCCAGCTCGCCCCCCATCAGCGCAGCCACGATCGGTGCCACCAGCCCGACCCCGACCAGGTCGAGGCCCGACTGCAGCAGCATCAGCGCCAGGATGGCCGGCAGCCGCCGCGCCCGCGGACCGAGCACGAAGAGGTAGTCGCGGGCATACTGTCGTAGCCCAATGGGGCGAGTCGTCGTCTCGGGGCCGCGCGCCACCCGGCCACGATAGCCCGACTCGCCGCGCTGGGCGAATGCCGGGAGCTTGGCTATAGTCCCGCCCCAAGTTCATGGAATTGGCGGGAAAACGCATCATCGTAACCGGGGGAGCCGGCTTTTTGGGTTCCCATGTGGTCGAGGCGCTGCAGCAGAAGGGGTGCGCGGAGATCATCGTGCCCCGCAGCGCCGACTGCGACCTGGTCGAGCGGGAGGCGGTGGCCCAGCTCTACGCCGAGCAGCGTCCGGACCTGGTGATCCACCTGGCCGCGCGCGTCGGCGGCATCGGCGCCAACCAGAAGAATCCGGGCAGGTACTTCCACGACAACCTGCAGATGGGCGTGCACGTGATCGAGGAGGGCCGGAAGTTCGGCGTCGGCAAAATCGTGATCGCCGGCACGATTTGCTCCTATCCGAAGCACACGCCGGTGCCCTTCCGCGAGCAAGAGCTGTGGAATGGCTACCCCGAGGAGACCAACGCGCCCTACGGTGTGGCCAAGAAGGCGCTGCTGGTGATGGCCCAGGCCTACCGCGAGCAGTACGGCCTCAACACCGTGGTGCTGCTGCCGGTCAATCTCTACGGTCCGCGCGACAACTTCGACCTGGAGAGCAGCCATGTGATCCCGGCCATGATCCGCAAGTGCGTCGATGCTCAGGAGCGCGGCGATGATGAGATCGTGCTGTGGGGCGATGGCTCACCCACGCGGGAGTTTCTCTACGTGGAGGACTGCGCGCGCGGGCTTTTGGCGGGCGCCGAGCGCTACGACGGGCCCGAGCCCATCAATCTCGGCGCCGGCTTCGAGATTTCCATGGGCGACCTGGCCGCGCTCATCGCCGACAAGACGGGCTTTGAGGGCGCCCTGCGCTGGGATACGACGCGCCCCAACGGACAGCCCCGGCGCTGCCTCGATGTGAGCCGGGCGCGGGAACTGCTGGGCTTCGAAACCCAGGTGGCGTTCGAGGATGGTGTGGCGCGCACCATCGACTGGTACCGACAGCACCGCGACGAGATCGCCTGAAAGCGAGCCCAAGACGTTGACCCAAAGCAAACCCAAAATCGCCCTGATCACGGGCATTACGGGCCAGGATGGCAGCTACCTGGCGGAGTTCCTGCTCGCCAAGGGCTACGAGGTGCACGGCCTGGTGCGGCGCTCCTCGTCGTTCAACACCCAGCGCATCGATCATCTCTACCGCGATCCGCACAGCCCGGGCGTGCGGCTGTTTTTGCACCATGGAGACCTGGGTGATGGATCGGCCCTGGGGCGTTTGCTGCGCGAGTTGCGTCCCAGTGAAATCTACAATCTGGGCGCCCAGAGCCATGTGCGCGTCAGCTTCGACCTGCCCGAGTACACCGGCGATGTCAGTGGGCTCGGGTCGATCCGGCTGCTGGAAGCGATTCGCGACGCCGAGCTGCGCCCGCGCTTCTACCAGGCGTCGTCGTCGGAACTCTACGGCGGTGTCGGACCAGCACCGCAGAACGAGGACACGCCCTTCTATCCGCGCAGCCCCTACGCGGCGGCCAAGGCCTACGCGTTTCACATCACGCGCAACTACCGGGAAGCCTATGGGCTGTTCGCGGTCAACGGCATCCTCTTCAACCACGAGAGCCCGCGGCGCGGCGAGACCTTCGTGACGCGCAAGATCACGCGCGCCCTGGGGCGCATCAAACACGGGCTGCAGGAGAAGATTCACCTGGGCAATCTCGACGCCAAGCGCGACTGGGGCTTCGCCGGCGACTACGTCGAGGCGATGTGGATGATGCTGCAGGTCGACGAACCCGACGACTACGTGGTGGCGACGGGCGAGACCCATAGCGTGCGCGAGTTCCTGGAGCTGGCCGCGGTCAAGGCCGGCGTGGATCTGGACGGGCGTGTCGAGATCGATCCCCGCTATCAGCGTCCCACCGAGGTCGATTTGCTGCTCGGTGACGCCTCGCGCGCGCGTGCGAAGCTGGGCTGGGAGCCGCGGGTAAGCTTCGAGGGGCTGGTCGAGATGATGGTGGAGGCGGACCTGGAGCTGGCCGAGCAGGAACGCTACCTGCGCGACAAGCGCTGACACCGCGCAGTGGGTGCGCCCGCGAACGCACGGGCCATCAACATCGTCTGTCAATGACTTGCGGCTGGTTGTCGCCAGCCTATCATGGACAGGCCCGCTTTCCGCCAAAGCCATGAATCACCACCCCCGATGTCTGAGGGGTGGAGTTGCTTGCCGTTCGCCCGGCCGGGAATTTCCACATGGTCAGCTCCTCCGTCGCCTTCGCCATCGCATTGATCGTGGTTATCACGACCACGCCGATGGTGCGGCGGTTGGCGGTTTCCATGGGCGCCATGGACCATCCGGGCGAGCGCCGAGCCCACGCCGGGTCGATCCCGCGGCTCGGGGGGCTGGCGATCATCGTCGGCTTCTTCATGCCGCTGTTGCTGCTCTTCGGACTGGAGACCCAGGTTGCCCAACATTTCTTCTCGAGCCCTCAGCTAACAGTCGGCTTGGTCTCCGGCGGCCTGTTGATGGGAAGCTTGGGAGTCTTTGACGACATCCGAGGTGTACGCGCCTGGCACAAACTCTGGGTGCAGCTTGCGGCCGCCGGCATCGCCTTCGCCTGCGGCTTTCGCATCCAGGGGGTCGCCCTGCCCTTCGTCGGCAACCTGGACATGGGAATCTTCGCGCTGCCGGTGACGATCCTGTGGGTCGTCGCCATCGTCAATGCCCTGAACTTGATCGACGGCCTCGATGGCCTGGCCGGCGGCGTGGCCTTCTTCGCCTGCATCACCAACTTCGCCGTCGGGGCCCTGCACGGCGATGTGCTGGTGATGTTGCTGTCGGCCAGCCTCGGCGGCGCGCTGCTGGGCTTTCTGCTCTACAACTTCAACCCCGCCAGCATCTTCATGGGCGACACCGGGAGCCTCTTTCTTGGCTTCGTGCTGGCGACCACATCCATCCTGGGCGCGTCGGTGAAGAGTTCCACGGCGGTGGCGATCCTGGTGCCGCTGATCGCCCTGGGCGTGCCCATCATGGACACGCTCTTCGCCATGGGCCGGCGCTTTCTCGAGCGGCGCCCCATCTTTGCCCCCGACAAGGGGCACATCCACCACCGGCTGTTGGCCATGGGCCTGACCCACCGCCGCGCCGTGCTGATCCTCTACGGGCTTTCGATCCTGCTGACCACCAGCGCAATCCTGATCGCCATGGGTCGCAACTGGGAGGTCGGGGGCGCCCTGCTGCTGCTGAGCATGGCGGCCATCGGCCTGGTGCGCGGTCTCGGTAACCTGCAAGCCGCCCTCAGGCGCTGGCAGCGCAAGGAACGGCTGCGCAGTCCCACCGTGGAGCGCCTGCGCAAGGCCGTGCCGATTTTTGCCCATCGCATCGTCAGCGCGCGCGAGGCCGCTCATATCGCCAAGCTGCTCACGGACCTGGCGGAGGCCGCGGAACTGACCGCGCTCGAGCTGAGCGGGTTGGAGGCGGATGTCGCCGAGCATGAGTCCACTTCCACGCCCCCTGCCAGCAACTTCGCCTGGGTCTCCCCCGATGCGCCGCCCGAAGCGGAGCGGGACGAAGTCTCGGCGAGCTTCCCGCTGCCCACCCTGGCGGACAGCGCGCGCCTCACCTTCGCCTGGCACAGCACCCGGGGCGACGTCAGCCCCGAGGCCGACATCCTCCTGCAGCTGATCGCCGACGCCGTCGAGACCCGCCTCACCCGCGCCGAAGCCGCCCGCACCGCGGTTTCCACCGGCCGCCTGCGCCCGGTCTGAGCGAGCCGACCGAGCGGCGGCCCGTGGCACCTCGGACCACCGGGAAAACGTCCCGGGAAAACGTCCTGGCAGCTTTTCTGACCCCGCTTTGCTGGCCTCCCTGCGAGGACCCGCCGCACCCTCGCCCCCCCTGACCGGATCGCCAAAAAACGTCCTGGCAGCTTTTCTGGCCCCAGTTTCCCCCCGGATTTCGCAAGAAAAAACGTCCTGGCAGCCTGGCGGGCAGCGCTTGGAGGCGCGCACGCCTTGTCGGTGGAGGGTCGCCGCGGTACCGGTTGCCGGCGATCGGCACAGGACCATGGAGCAACTCTCTCTCGAAAGCGCGGGGGACGACCGCTGCCTGGTCGCTCGCTTGACTCCGGCCGGCTGCTTCGAGGTGCGCACGGTGGAGGCGGGCCCCGCTCCGCTGCTGCCGGCTCGGCTGACCGCGTCAATCCTGGAGGCCTTTGCCCAGGGCCAGGGCCGCGGGGTGCTGCATCTGGGGGCCGCGAACCTGTCAGCTGAGTTGCCTCCGTCGCTGGCCTTTCTGCGCGAGGTGGGTAAGGGCTTCGTCGCCCGCGTCTGCGGGGCGCTGGATCCGACCGACCCCGGATCGCTCGCCATTCCAGGGCCCGACCCCGAAGAGCTTTCCGCCCTGGCCGACAGCGCCCCTCCCATGCAGGGCGGCGAGCTGCTGAACCCGGCGCGCCTCGCGGCACTCTGGGGCGACCTCGCCACGGCCCTGACCGACGCGGCACGCGTCCACAAGGACGGCGTCCAGGGCTATCTGCGCGCCCACGATTCGGTCTGGAACGTGGTCGGCCGGGTGTGTCTGCATCTGGCGGAGAACAAGCGCGACCCGGAGTTGCCCTTCGCCTTCCTCGCCACCTACGTGCACAAGGTTTCGCGCCAGGCTCGCCCCCAGCACTTGCCCCTGGGCCAGGCCCTGCAGCAGTACGCCGGCGCCCGCAATCGCCAGAAGTTGCTCGCGCTGCTGTCGCCCCTGTCGCGCGCCGCCGAGCACAGCGAGCTGGTCGCCGAGCTGGTGGCGTCCGGCGACATCTATCACCCCCTTTCCTGGACGCCGGCCGAGGCCCACCGCTTTTTGCGCGAGGTGGCCCTCTTGGAGCAGGCCGGGCTGGTGGTTCGCCTGCCCGACTGGTGGAGCGCGAAGAATCCACCACGCCCGCAGGTCACGGTGTCGGTGGGAACCAAGGCCCCGTCGTCACTGGGCATGGAGGCGCTGCTGAGTTTCGATGTGCAGCTGAGCCTCGATGGCAAGAAGCTCGGCAAGCGCGAAATCGATGCGCTGCTGGGTGCCAGCGAGGGCCTGGTGCTGATCAAGGGCCGCTGGGTCGAGGTCGATGCCGAGCAGCTGGCCGGCGTGCTCACCCACTGGCAAACGGCCCAGCAAAGGGCCCGGGAACACGGCATCAGCTTCGCAGAGGCCATGCGTACGCTGGCCGGCGCCAGCCTCGCGCCCCAGGACGATGCGCTGTCGGCCGCGCGCCCCCAGTGGTCCGAGGTGGTGGCCGGCAAGTGGCTGGCCAGCAAGCTCGAGGCCCTGCGCTCGACCGACGCCGCGCCCCAGGATGCCCCCGACAGCGGTCTGCGCGCCGAGCTCCGCCCCTACCAGCAAAACGGCGTCCACTGGCTGCGAACACTGCAGCAGCTTCAGCTCGGCGGCTGCCTGGCCGACGACATGGGGCTGGGCAAGACGATCCAGGTGCTCGCCCTGTTCGCCGCCAACCGGCGCGACGGCACCCAGGGTACCGATCTGCTGGTGGTCCCCGCCTCGCTGATCGACAACTGGTGCCGCGAAGCCGAGCGCTTCGCCCCCGAGCTGAAGCTGCTGGTCGCCCACACCTCTCGGCTCCCGGCAGCCGAACTCAAGGCGCTGTCCAAGCAGCGAGTGGCCGCCCACCACGCGGTCATCACGACCTACGGCAGCGTCTCGCGCGTGCCCTGGCTCAAGAACTTCGCCTGGCGCAACGTGGTGCTCGACGAAGCCCAGGCCATCAAGAACCCCGCCGCCGGCCAGACCCGCGCCGTCAAGGCCCTTCATTCCCAGTGGCGACTGGCCCTGACCGGCACCCCGATCGAAAACCGCCTCGGCGACCTCTGGTCCCTGTTCGACTTTCTCAACCCGGGCCTCTTGGGCTCGGCCAAGGACTTCGGCGACCTGTGCAAGTCCATGGCCTCCGCCGGCCATGGCTACGCGCCCCTGCGCCGGCTGGTGCAGCCCTACATCCTACGCCGCCTCAAAACCGACAAGCGCGTCATCGATGACCTGCCCGACAAGACCGAGGTCACCGCCCACTGCCTGATGAGCAAGCGCCAGGCCGCCCTCTACCAACGCAGCGTCGACGAACTCGAGCACTCCTTGCGCAAGCTCGACGGCATCAAGCGCCGGGCCAACGTGCTGTCGTTTCTGATGCGCTTCAAACAGATCTGCAACCACCCTTCCCAGTGGCTGGGCGACGGCGAATACGAGGCCGCCGACAGCGGTAAGATGCAGCGGCTGCGCGAGATCTGCGAGCCCATCGCCGCACGCCAACAAAAGCTGCTGCTCTTTACCCAATTCCGCGAGATGACCGCCCCGCTTGCGAGCCACTTGAGCGATATCTTCGGCGGCTCCGGCCTGGTGCTCCACGGAGCCACCCCGGTCAAAAAGCGTCAGTTGATGGTCGAGCGCTTTCAGGCCGATCCCGAGATCCCCTTCATGGTGCTGTCCCTGAAGGCCGGCGGCACCGGGCTGAATCTGACGGCAGCATCGCACGTGGTCCATTTTGACCGCTGGTGGAATCCCGCGGTCGAAGATCAGGCCACCGATCGCGCCTTTCGCATCGGCCAGAAAAACAACGTTCTGGTGCACAAGTTCGTATGCCGCGGCACGGTCGAGGAGCGCATCGACGGGATGATCGCCGCCAAACGCCAGCTTTCCTCCGACGTCCTCGGCGCCGGAGCAGAGACCGCCGTCACCGAGATGAGCGACGAGGATCTACTCGATTTCGTCAGCCTCGATTTGAAGCGAGCCATTGAAGGATAACCTCAGCATGAGCCGATTCAGCAGCTACGATTTCTACCCGCCCTACGTGCCAGTGGCCCAGCGACGGCGCGACGCCCAACGCCAGGCAGAGCGCTTGCGCAAGGCCGGAAAGACGCTCTCGCCGGTCACCGTCGCAGGCAACAGGATCGCCAAGAGCGTCTGGGGGCGCGCCTGGTGCGACAACCTCGAGTCCTACGGGGACTACGCAAGCCGCTTGCCCCGCGGTCGCAGCTACCTGCGCCACGGTAGCGTGGTCGACCTACAAATCGAGAAGGGAGGCGTGCACGCCCTGGTCAACGGAACCGAACTCTACAAGGTGTCCGTCAACATCGAAACCTTGCCAAAGGGGCGCTGGACGAAGCTCAAACAGCAGTGCGCCGGCCACATCGGCTCCCTGGTGGAACTGCTCGCGGGCAAAATCTCCCAATCCGTCATGGACATCGTATCCAATGGCCACGAGGGCCTGTTCCCGGCGCCCGACGAGATCCACTTCACGTGCTCCTGTCCCGACTGGGCCATCATGTGCAAGCACGTGGCCGCCACGCTCTACGGGGTCGGCGCGCGGCTCGATGAGCAGCCGGAGCTGCTGTTCGCCCTGCGAGGCGTGGACGCCTCGGAGCTGGTCGAAACCGCCGTACAACAGCCGGCCAGCCCACGCAGCCAACGCAAGGGCCGACTGCTCGACAACGATCACCTCTCCTCGATCTTCGGCGTGGACATCACGCCCAGCGACCAAAAAAACGCCGCCTCACCCCCAGAGGCAGCCGTGCGACGCAGCGCCAAGAAGAAGGTCACCAAGAAGAAGGTCACCAAGAAGAAGGTCACCAAGAAGAAGGTCACCAAGAAGAAGGTCACCAAGAAGAAGGTCACCAAGAAGAAGGCCGCCAAGAAGAAGGTCGCCGAGAAGAAGGTCACCAAGAAGAAGGCCACCAAGAAGAAGGCCACCAAGAAGAAGGCCACCAAGAAGAAGGCCACAAAAAAGAAGGCCACAAAAAAGAAGGCCACCAAAAAGAAGGCCGCCAAGAAGAAGGCCGCCAGGAAGAAGGCCTATTCGCGGCTCTCAACGCCGTGACAGCAGTCGCGTCCGCGGTCGACGGGCGACGCCGAGACCGAGCAGCAGCGCACCGATGGCCGTCCCCTTCCCTTTTCCGCCCCGGGCCGCGCCCACTGCACAACCGCCAGCATTTGGCACCGCTGCAGTTCCGGCGCTGAGTTCCGTGCCTCCGTAGATCGCCATCACCCCGGCCTCGTCGTCCTCCGACAGGGTGCGCTGGTGCCACTCGCCGGTGCCGATGGTGGGCCACATGGTCGCCTCCGGGTCGTCCTCGCTCTCCCCGAGCCCCAGCACATGACCGAACTCGTGGGCGAGCACCGCCGCCAGGTCGTGCACCGGCAGCGCAGCTGCCTCGGGCGATTCCTCGAGTACGGCGAAACTGCGCTCGCCGTTGATGAGAATGTCGGCCCCGATGATGCGCCCATCGCTTCCGTAGGTGGTCACCGTGAGCGCCAACTTGTCGGCCTCATGGGGCCAGGGGTCGACCAGGTGGATGCCATTGCCGCGCCGCTCGGGGTCGTAGGGCGGCGGCGCCCCCGGAGCCAGTTCGATGTCGGGAGCGGTGCCGAAACCACGCCAGGCGTCGGCGGCAATGCGCACCGCTGCCTGCGCCTTGGCTCGACCGTGGACCGCTGCGATCAGCGGGTCCATCCGAAACCGAATGGTGCCCTCCCGCCAGTGCACCGAGTGTCCGTGGGAACTCTGCTTGACCGTGTAGGCATGGGCGTCGGCGCTGCCAAACGCGAGTAAACCGAGCGTCATCAATAGCCCGGGGGCGACGTGGATCCGGCTGCAAGTAGGCATCTCGACTCGGTCGATTTGCAGGGACCGTGCCGACGCCGCCCCGAACACTTTCGAACCCAAAACCCGGCACCTTCAGCTTCACCACACGTCCAGCGCTCGACCCATGTGGCGCCGTTGACCTCCTGGTTGGTGGAATGCACCACTGCCAGAGAAGCGACCGTCGACCTCCGTCGGCGCCGAAAACCTGGCCGGCAGCCCACTGCAGCCGCCCGGGAAGTGGCCAGCTTCGACCTCTGCTCGGAACTCCCCCCGTTGGCACGAGCCGTGCAGTTCCGAGACGACGTGATGCTGCCCTCCCCAGTCCCCACCTCAGACGGCCTTGCCCCGTGTACGTAATCGGCTTTGGTCCACTCGACGAGACCTGTCAGCGACGCCTGTACGACGCAACCGCGGCGACCGCCCTCGAGCTAACTTTGGAGCAAGGCTCCCGTGCCATGCGCCTGGTGGCCGATCGCAGCCACGCCCCCTGCGCCCTCGTCGCCCAGCGTCACGCCAATGTCCTGCTCGCCGCCTCCATGATCCGCACGAACCCCGAACTCAGAGGCACCGCGCTGATCGCCTTCGTGGAACGGCCCACCGACAGCGCCTTTCTGGCGGCCTTCGATGCCGGCGCCGACGACGCCGTGTTGCGCCACGACGGGTCCGGCCTGGAGCGGCGGCTGCGGCGGCTGGGCAGCTTCGAACAGGGCGACCGCCGCCACAGCCCCCAGCCGATGGCACGCCGCGCCCTGGTGGCCGCCCGCGACGGGCTGCAGCGACGTGGCATGGGCCTGACGCTGCGTCAGGCCGGCTTTGACGTGACCTTCGCCGCCACGCCCGACGACCTCAGCGAAGTCTCCAGGTCGCTGCCACCGGCCCTCTTCGTCAGCACCCCCAGCTTCCCCCCTCGTGGGGGCCAGGCGGCGCTGCAGACGGTACGTGAGGCGACCAGGCGCCCCGATCTTCCAGGGCTCATCCTATCCCTGGACGGTTCGACGCCGGCGTTGGCGGCAGCCACCGCCCCCGGCCACCACCGCTCCCTGGCCTTCCTGGCCGAGCAACTGCTGCGCGCCAGCGGCCCGGGTGGCCCCGGCCGCCGCTCCGAGCGCGTTTTGCACCGGGTGATCTGCAGCTTTCGGCGTCCGGGCATGTACGAGCCCAACTACGCCTGCAGCCACGACATCAGCCGCGAAGGCATCTACATCCAGACCCTCGACGCCCCACCCGCAGGCACGACCATTTGGTTGGAAACCCGTACCCATGAGGGCACGCCCCTACATCTGCGTGGCAAGGTGACACGTAGTGCGCAGTCTCACCCCCGCGGCGCACTGCCGAAGGGTTTCGGCCTCGAGCTCGATCGCAAGACCGGACCGTCCAACGACCTACGACGTTTCGCAGCGGCCTACGAACGACTCGCGCGAAGCCGCCGCTCGGGCCTACAATAACCCTGGGTGCGCGCCGCCGGACCGCAACCCGAGCACATGACGACCCAGCCCTCGCCTCCGCTCAGCCTTCCCCCCAGCGGCCATCTCGAGCGCGACGTATTGGTGTCGCTGCAGCGCGATGGCCAGCTCGCCACGCTTGAAGACGGCGCGGTGCTGATCCGCAATGGCGAGGTCAACCGCACCATGTACGTGGTCTGGCAAGGCGAGTTGGCGGTTCACCTCGACGACAAAGCAGAGAGTGAAGCCATCGCCTGCGTGGGCCCCGGCGACACCGTGGGCGAACTTTCCCTGCTCGACGGCAGCGCCGCCTGCGCCACCGTCGTGGCCAAGGGCCAGGCCCGCGTGCTGGCGGTCGACGAGCGCGCGTTCTGGGAACTCATCAACCAAAGCCATGCCTTCGCCGTGAGCCTGTTGATGCGCCTTGCCGATCGCCTGCGCGACAACAACAGCGCCATGCAGACCCACATCGAGCTGCGCGAGCACTTCGAGCACGCCGCTTTCGTCGATTCGCTGACCGGCACCCGCAGCCGCCGCTGGCTCGACGAAAACCTTGCCCGCCTGATCGAACACCACCGACGCATCGGCCGCCCGCTGACCGTGGCCATGGTCGACGTCGATCACTTCAAGCGCCTCAACGACACCCACGGGCACGCCGCTGGCGACGCCGTCCTGTCGCTGCTCGGTGCGCGGCTGCGCGCAATCCTGCGCCCGACGGACTACGTGGCCCGCTACGGCGGTGAAGAGTTTGCCGTGCTGTTGCCCGAGGCCGATATCCAAGGCGGCCTGCGCGCCATCGAGCGCGTGCGCGCGTCGATCGCAAGCGCCGAGGGCTGGCCCGCCGACACCCCGGAACTTCCCACCATCACCATCTCGTCGGGTGTCTGTCAGTTGACTCCCGAAATGACACCAGCCGAACTTTTCGCCCGCGCCGACGCCGCCCTCTACGAAGCAAAGCGCAGCGGCCGCAATCGCGTGATCAAGGCCTGAGTCGAGGGCCGCCGCGCGGGTCGCTCAGCACTCCGCGCTGGCGCCGAGCAACTCGTAGCCCTGCAGAAAGGTCTCGAGATCGCCCCTGGGGCAGTCCGCGGGATCGATGCGCAGGCCAAAGCCAGGCGGCAAGATGCCCTTGCGCTCCCCGGGCAAGCGCCGCCACATGGTCTCGGCCCGCAGATGCACCGGAGCCTGAAGAACGGGCACCTGCATCTCGATCCACAGCCGCGATCCCTCGCGCGGCGGATCGAGGGTGCGCACGTAGATGCCCTCGCGGCTGACGTTGTGGCTCACCCCGAAGACCGGCTGCAGCGATCCGGCCTCGCGAAAGGCGCACAGTTCGGCCCATAGCTTGCGACGGGAGCTACGGCGATCCTGAAACGCAGCCGTTCGCTGCTCGTCTGCGAAAAACAGCAGGCGTGCCGTGGCATCAGCCACCCGGGAACCGAATTCCGCCGCCTGGTCTGGTTCGTCGAACGCCAGCACCGCAACTTCTCCCTTTGACGTCACCAGGCGGCGGCCGCCGTCGACTGCCGGAAGTTCAGCCGCCGCATCCGCCGAGGCCACGACAAAGTGCGTCAAGTCCGAGTCGGGCAACAGCGCCTCCACCTCCGACAACGACGCGCCATAGGCCAGCTCGAAGCCCGCCAGACGCAACGGTCTCCCCATGCGCGTGCGGCGCCCGGGGTCAGACGAGATCACGATCGCCAAGCCCATGGTCGCCTCGGGCCTGCGCGCAGCACAGTGAAGCGCGATATTGGCAAGCCGTCGCATCACGCCACCGGCGTCGCCCGCGATCACGACGTCATCGGCGCCCTCGGCATATGCCGCTCGCTGGTCGCCCACGTTGGGCCTATCTGCAACCGAAAGAATCGGGGTCGCAAAATGATTCGGATCGTCGCGCACCAGGTCCACGCTCCTGCGCAGCTCCTCACGCTCGGTCACAAAGAGCGCCGAGGTCAGGTCACGCGAGCTACTCAGACGGTTTGCAAGATGGGCCGCAGACGGCAAAAAAACCAGCTTGGTGTCGGCTCGAGCCGCTGCCTTGACCCAGTCCTCACGGTCGATCCCCTCGAGTTGTCCAAGAACGTATGCCGTCATCGCCACTGTCTCCTTCGGGTGTCCCGTCCCATCACTCGATCTGATACTGCCGACACTTCTTGTAGAAGTGCGACCGTTCGGTGCCGAGCGCCTCGGCCGCTGCGCTCTTGCTGTTGCCGTGGGCCGCGATCGCCTCGACCAGGATCTGACGCTCGTAGTCGCGCAGAAGGTCGCGCAAGGAGCGCCCGGGCTCATACAGCCCGCCCCGACGTCCCTCACGTCGCCCCCGGGCTCGACCCGGCAGCTCCTCCATCTGTTCGCCACTCACCGTCTCGCCGCGGTGCAGAATCGCCAGCCTCTCGATCAGGTTCTGTAGCTCGCGCACATTGCCCGGATAGTCATGGCGCTGCAGCGCCGCGATGGCCGAAGCGTCGAGGTCCAGGCCTGCTGCCTTGGTGCCGGGTCGTGTGAAGTGCTGCACCAGCGCTGGAATGTCCTCCTTGCGCTCGCGCAGGGGCGGCACCCGCAGCGTCAGCACGTTGAGCCGGTAGTAGAGATCCTCGCGGAAGCTACCCTCGGCGACCATCGCCTCCAGATCGCGATTGGTCGCGGCGATAACGCGCACATCGACATCTAAAGTACGACTTCCACCGACCCGCTCGAAGACGCCTTCCTGCAGCACCCGAAGCAGCTTGACCTGCATCGGCATCGGCATGTCGCCGATCTCGTCCAGCATCAGGGTGCCGCCATCGGCCAGCTCGAAGCGCCCCTTGCGGGCCGACAGAGCCCCCGTGAATGCGCCCTTCTCGTGTCCGAAGAGTTCGCTCTCCACCAGGTCCTTGGGAACTGCCCCACAGTTGAGCTTGACGAAGGGGCGTTCACTGCGCGCGGAGCCGGCATGCAGGGCCGCCGCCACCAACTCCTTGCCGGTACCGTTTTCGCCACAGATCAACACACGCCCATCCGACGGCGCCACCTTGGCCACCAACTTCTTGAGGCGCGTCATGGCCGGTCCATCGCCCACCAGCTGCGTATGCGCCGTAAGATCGGCCCGCAGCTGCTCGTTGGCCTCCTGCAGCGAGGAATACTTCAGGGCATTGCGAATGGTGACCACCAGGCGCTCGCGCCGGATCGGCTTCTGAACGAAATCGAAAGCCCCAAGCCGCGTAGCCTGCACCGCCTGATCGATGCTGCCGGCGCCGGAGATCACGATCGAAGGCACGTCGATGCCCCGCTCGCGCATGGCCGATAGCACGTCGATGCCGCTCATACCCGGCATGCACACATCGAGCAGCGCCAGATCGATACCGCCCTCCTCGAGCCGGGCCAGGGCCTCTTCTCCCGAGGTTGCGCGCTCGGTCTGGAACGACTCGTGCTCGAGCATGCGGCAGAAGGCCGACTGTAGCTCGACCTCGTCATCGGCGATCAACACGCGCTGCCCGGCAAGGCCTGTCCCGGATCGGGGCCCCGGACTGGGAGCGCTGTGCGTGTTCAACATGGTCGATCAGCTCCTGGACAAAGCGCGCGTACGCGGCCTCTTGCCCCTGTTCGCGCACCGCGGACGTATCCGCGGGCACCAGCGGGGCACCACGACGGAAGCTGAGGGAAAAGCCAGGCCAGCTCCCGGCGGCGAGCATCACGGCCCGCAACAGTGCTAATCGTCCCCAGAGCCCCCAGTCTTTAGACCCGTGATCGCAGCCAGCTGTGTCGTGGCCGTCGGAGCCCGGGATCGCCCCCGACGCCCGGTCCCCAAAGCCGCCGTCGTTCCATCCCTCGCAACCTCGGGCACTTCGCCCGCGACGCGCACGCAGTTTCGCCCCGCATGCTTGGCCGCGTACAGGGCTGCATCAGCGGCTATCAGCAGCGCTTCGGGATCGTCGGTGATGCCGTCGGCGGCCTGACTGGCCACGCCAATGCTGATCGTCACCCGATGCGGCACGTCACCCCGCCCCAAGTCGAGGTTCTCGACCGCAGTGCGCAAGCGCTCGGCCAGGGCGTGCGCACCCGAGACCTCGATGGCCCGCGCCACCACCGCAAATTCCTCGCCGCCATAGCGCGCGATCAGATCCTCGATGCGCAGCTGTAGGCGCAGGGCTTGGCCCACCTTCTGCAGCACCACGTCGCCCACCGGATGGCCGAAGACATCGTTGACCTGCTTGAAGTGGTCCACGTCCAGCAGCAGCACGCTCAGGGGCGCCCGATGCCGCTTCGCAAACGCCAGCTCGCCGCGCAACCGTTCATCGAAGTGGCGTCGGTTGTAGAGCCCTGTGAGCCCATCGCGCACACTCAGTTCATACATCTGGCGCGAGGCCCGCTGCTCGACCGCATCCTGCATCGCGAAGCGCAACACCGTCGAACCGATCAGGATCCGCGCACCTTCGAGCAAACGCGCCGAACCGACCAGCCGCGACGCCTCCAGGTAGGTACCGTTGGTACTCGCCATATCCTCGATCTCGAAGTGATCGCCGCAGGGCAAGATGCGCGCATGCCGGCGCGAGGCGCCCGTATCCTCGATGCGCAGATCGGCTTCCGCGTCCCGTCCGATCACGAGGGGGATGTCGCCAAGCGTATGCACCTGACCCACATTGACCCCCACCAGAACCGTCAGCGTCCCCTGGCGCTGCTCGGTGTTGGCGTCACGCGCATAGGGCGGCACGCTGATGATATTGGTCTGGCGAATCGTATCGGAGCCGTCGTCGCCCATCACGCCCGTAGTCTGCATGGTAGCAGACCCACAGCGAGAAGCGTGCCAGCCCGAGACCTCGGCGAAATCGCGCAAAACCACCAGTGATCGTGGCCAGCGGCACCACCCGTGGGGACGATCGTACCACGGCAGCGCCCTCACCGCTGGCCGTGGCAGCAGAAAGCGCCCCACAATTGCGCCCTTTCGCCCCCGCGTAGAAATCGGCACGGCCCGTGCTTTGAACTCGGGCGGGCCACCCGGAGGTGCCGATGGATCTCGAGTTCATCAATATCGAAGCGACTTTCGAAACCAACCCGGAGTCATCACCACCGCGACTGGTGCGCGGACTCGATTCCATGGGCCGCGTAACCGGCAGGCTCGCGCACGATTTGAACAACCTGCTGACGCCTGTGCTCTCCTACTCGCGCTTCGTTCTCGAAGGGCTCGCACCGGGCGATCCTCGACGCGACGATCTCGCCCATGTGCTCAAGGCCGGCGACGCGGCAGCCAAGCTCACCGACCAACTGCTGGCCTTCTCCCAACGCCGCCGCGTCAACCCGGTCCTGCTCGACCTGAACGACGTCATCGAGGTCCATGCGGGCAGCCGTGGTGGCATGCTCGAGCGGACCTTGGGCGCGACCATTACGCTGGAGGTCGCCCGCGAGCCGCGGCCGCTGCCGGTGCGCATCGATCCGAGCCAGCTCGATCAACTCCTGACCCATCTGGCGCTCAACGCCCGCGACGCCATGGTCGAAGGCGGCACACTACGGCTGTCGACCTGGCTCGAACACTGCCACGGTCGCTCCGGTCTCGCCGATGGCAGCTATGCGGTGCTGCGTTTCGAGGACGACGGGGTCGGCCTGCAACACGGAAGCCACGAGCACCTCTTCGAGCCCTTCTTCACGACGAAGGGGCAGAATCGACGAGGCCTGGGTTTGTCGACCTGCTACGGCATTGTCCGGCAAGCCGGCGGCCTGATCGATGCCTGCGACGGGCCGGACCAGGGGGCCGCGTTCACGATCTTTCTGCCCTGCGCCGCCTCCGAGCACGAGACCACGGAGTCCCCTTCCAGCCCCGAAGCCTCGAGCACCGAAGCGCCATGGGCCGACGAACAGCGCGCCGTCGGACTACGCGGCATGGCGCTGGTGGTCGAAGATCAGGCCCCGATTCTGCAGACCATCTCGCGCAGTCTGCACACCACCGGGCTCAACGTGCTGCAGGCGCGCAGCGCCGAGGAAGCGCTGGAACTGGTCGACGCGCTCGAAGCCCGCATCGACCTGCTCTTCACCGACGTGGAACTGCCGGAAATGAGCGGACACACGCTGGCGGCCCAGCTGCGTGCCCATCAACCGCAACTGCGCGTGCTGTTCTGCTCGGGCTTCATCGGACGAGGCACCGAACTCGAACTCGGAACCGACGCCCAGGCCGCCTTCTTGCCAAAACCCTTCACGGGTGCGCAGGTCATGGCCAAGGTCGCAGAGCTGATGCAACGCGATGCGCTAATCTGAATTCACTCTTCCTCGACGGCCGAGTACTGGCGTGTGATCTCGCGCCGGATCTCGCTCGGAGGCGCGATCAAGGGTCGTACATGCATGCCGGTCGCACGTGATACCTTTTGCATGGCCGCCACGTCCGTTGGATCGTCCATGGCAACGTAGAGGATCTTCTCGCGATCCTCACCACGCCGGAAGTGCACGGGAATCAAGGTGAGCTCGGCGGCCAGCTCCGCCGGCACCAAGCTCAGAAGCTCGCGCGAAAAGTCCACGTGCGAAAGCGAAACCCATGCGACTGAAAGTTGATTGGACAGAACCTGGGTGAGGTCTAACTCCGAAACCACGCCCTGGCGAACCAAGATCTCGCCAAGGCGCACCTGCGACTGTTCCTGCTCGATCAGAGCCGCGTCGAGCTGTTCCTCGTCGACAAGCCCGGCCGCGAGCAAGAGGTGCCCGATGAGGCTGCGTTCGCTCATCCGAAGAAAAGTCTAGCACAGGGCAGCCGAGCGCCGCGCTACCCCGATCATCGGCCTATGCTCCGGTGTGGGACCTACTCCTTCCGAACCTCCAGGGAGCGCAGCAGCGCCACCGCGAAGCCTCGCGCCAGATTCGCTTCGAGCGCGAAGCCTGGAAGCTGCGAGAGGCGCCGGGGCAGCCTCTCCCACTGCAGCAGCGGGCGACAGAAGCGCGCCAACGCACTGCCCATTGGATCAGGAGGCAGGGCCCCCAGGACCTCCGCAGGGAACGGCCCGTAGCCCTCGCGCATGGCCCAATCGAGCGCGAGACGCGCCGCGCGCCCCATGCCGCAGTACGTCAGATGTTGCGCCACCCGCTCCGGGCGCAGCCCCTTGGCACGAGCGATTTCGCACAGATCCCGCGGCGCCTGGAAGGCCTCGCCGCGACTCTTGACGAAGTGCCCCACCACATGGGCAAACCCATCGAGGGGATCGGGCATCCACAGCGGTCCCGTATGCGCCCCATCGACCAGCGTGGCGCGCTCGAAGACCGCCGACGTCGGCAACCGAAAGGCTCCGCGCGTAAAGAGCCTGCGATGCAGGTCCAGGGGCAGCGGCCAGCGCGCGTGGCTCAGGGTGCACTCGCTTTGCAGCTCGTAGTTGATGTCGAAGCCGTTGCGAAGCAGCAGCGCCTGCGCCCGCCGATAGCAGGCATCTGGCACCAACAGGTCCACATCGGTGATGACGCGCTGCTCGGGCCGCTCGTAGACCTCCAGCTGCAGCCAGATGCCCTTCAGCGGCAGCGCTGGAATACCCGCCCCGTGCAGCAGCCGCGCACAATGGCCGAGCAGGTCGCGCCCGACGACATGGGCCACAAAGGCCCGCTCTGTCGCGCTCGCACCAAGCCCCTCACGGTTCACGCTCCTCGACGGGATTGCCGAGCTGACCGATGCGCTGGCTGAGGGAACGGCGCGCGTCATCGGCCGCCGCGCTCAGCTCGCCCCCGAGCTCCTTGGCCTCGCGCGTCTGGGCGATGCGCGTGACGTGGCCATAAAGCGTGTAATCGCCGATGGGCAGAAAGAAGAATGCGTAAAGCAGCGCCGAAAGGCCCAACATTTTTGCGGCGCTGCGCAGCATGAATCCGAGCACGGCGCCATGCTACCAGTGCCCCGGATGGAGCCAAGAAATCGGCAAGGCTACCCGGCCCGGAGCACAGCACGCTTCAGAACACCCGCTCGGGCACAAAGATGATGTCGCCCTTCTGCAGCACGAAGTCCGGCTCCTTGCCTTCCGAGATGCTGGACACCGGCACCTTGAAGCGCTCGAGCTGGCCGTCGACGCGACGGGTGATGATGGTGTTGTCCCCACTCGCCAGCGGCGTAAGGCCACCGGCCACACTGATAGCCTTGATCACGGTCATGTTGGGCGCCAGCGGGTAGCTGCCGGGCTTGTCCACAGCCCCCATCACCGACACTTGCCGGGACTGTTGCTCCAGGGGAAATACCGAAACGTGCGGGTCGCGCAGAATCTGCTTTTCGCGCAGGGCATCCTGCAGCACCAGCGCGATCTCGGTCGGCGAGAGAGTGGCCACGCTCACCAAACCGACGAGCGGAAAGTTGATGCGACCGTCGGCGTCGATTCGGTACTTGCCTGAAAGATCCTCCTGGCCGTAGACCGAGACCTCGAAGCTATCACCGGCGTCGAGCGTCGAGTCCGACAGGCCAGCAACCGTATTGGCTGCAGGTGTCGTCGAGCCGCCCGAGCAACTCGCCAGCACGAGAGCCAACCAGGTCCAACGGGCCCGGTAGGCAGACCCAGCACTCCTCGGGCAAACCGATTGCAGGCCAGGTCGAGACACGATCAGAGGAAGGCACGCACGCCGAACCACAGCTCGTAGCGCGTGTACTCGGCGGCGTCGGAGACTTGCATGGTCCCACCCGCGGTGTTCGCCACGTCGATCACGTAAACGAAATCGGTATCATTGCGCAGGTAGCCGAACTCACCGGTGATCGCGAACCAGTCGACAACCCGGTACTCACCCGAGAGGTTGGCTCGCCAGTGGATGTCCTCACGCGGACCGCCATTGAACTGATCGGCACGGTCATCGACGCCATAGTCCACGAATGCGACCTGCAGACTCGGCGTGATCACCCAGGCGCCGCCGAAGAGCAGCTGAAACTCCGTGCCGATGCGATCGAAGCGCGCGTAGTTGCCCTGGAAAGCCGAGCGGTACTCGCGGGCCAGCTTCAAATTCCAGGAAAAGTTGTCCTGGATACGCCAGCGGGACTGGGCCTCGGCCGAGACGCCCTCGAAGTCACCCTCATCGTCGTAAAAGCCGGCCGAGTAACCGCCCAACAGCGTGAAACCGAAGGAGGGCGTGAGCGCACCGTTGAGACCGAGGAGATTGTGGATCTGGGTGGAGCCGTTGCGCTCGGTGGCCAGATTCGCCGGCGTCGCCTCCCAGTCGTGGAAAATCAGGTTGCCACGCCAGATCAGCGAAGTTTTCGGCAGGAACTGCCAGCTGGTGTCAGCCAGAAAGCGATGCCGATCGCTGGAGTTGCCGTCGAACGCCCCGTCCTCGAAGATGTCGAAGCCGTAGGCGTAACCGAGACCACCACGCAGCAGCTCACCGCTGGAGTGCAGCTCGAAGCGCCCTCCGACCTCCAACTTGTCCCGACCAAAGCCGGGCGGATTGAAGGAGCTGCTCGCGGCAGGCGCGCCCGCATCCGCGAAGGGCTCGATCTCGCGGCTGAAGGTCTCGAAAAGTTCCAGCGCCACGAGCCGGCCGGCTCGATGCTTTAGGGAAAGATTCTGCGCCACACCGACATCGGTCCGCGCATCGGTCGCAAAATAGTGGCGCAAGCGGCCGCTGACACCGAAGCGAAACTCGGTGCGCTGCACCTCGCCCTGTAAGCGCTCTTTGGTGAGATTCGACAGGTAGAGATGGGGCGCCACTCGCAAGACGGCCGAGTTCGGATCGTCGCCGTCTTCACCAAGAAAGACGTTGCTGTCCCAGCCCACCTCCGCGCCCACCCCCGGGTGCAACTCGAAGTCGCCCAGCCGGATGCCGTGGCCCTCGGCTCGCTCGCGGTCCGCCAACCAGCGCTGCGCGCTCGCGCTGGATGCGCCGATGCACCAGATGGCGACAGCGGCGGTCACAAGTCTAAGTATTCGAAAGCCTACGCGCATGGTCCCGGATTTCGGTCCAAGGGGCCAATACAGCTCCCCCCGCGGTCTAGGTCATGGAGTCTTCGATTAGGCGGGGAACGAAGGCGTTACTCTACGCGGTACGTTCAGCTAATTCCACTAGCGGGCGGCGGGATGGTGGGCGTTCCGCTGTCGATCCCAGAATCCGACGTGGAACTGCCGGTGGGCGCTCCGCTTTCACCGATCGGTGGCTGCGACGGATCGCCCTCTGAGGTTGCCGACGCGGCGTCGACCTCTGTCGTCACCCTGGTCGTGCCAGTGTCGAAAAGGTCCTGTCCTACACACTGACTGGCCTCTTGGTCGAGAACCTGAAATTTCTGACGGAGCACGCTGAGCACGGTGTACTCGTGAAGCTGGCGCTCCGAGTCGGCGGCCTCTTTCAGACCCTCGAGACGCTCCTGGGCGTTGCGCAGGTTGGCGTTGATCTGCGTCAGCTTGTCGTTCAAACAAGTGGTCTTGATGATGTCGCCGTCATTGCGCGCCTCGTGCAGAAGCTGCGCGACGCGCTTGCTGAGAACAGTGCCGCGCTTGACGACTTCCTGCCCCTTCTGCACCTGCTCTTCCTTGCTGGTCGGCACAGGGTCGACCCCGGTCTCCTCCGGGTCGATCGCCCCTTGCTCCTGGGCTCCCGCCAGACCCGCCAGGGCGAGGCAAGCTACAAAAACTACCGCCTGTCTAAACGCTCTGCGCATCCAAGGCACCTCGGGACACTATTATAGGACACGCCCGGAGGCTGTCAATGTGAAGTAATGTCGCAGGCTTGGCGACGATTCGGGGTGACCTGGACGCATCAATTTTGAGGAGCGAAAACGAATGGGTAGGAGAAGACGACCGCCCCTCCCTCGGGCCCCGGATTGAAGCGGAAACGCTGCACCGCATTGGCCACGCAGGTGCCCACAGCCGATTCGCCGGTGGTGTTGGTGGTGACCTTGACGCCGGTGACGTTGCCGCGCGGCTGGATGGCGAACTCGATCGTGACTTTGCCGGCCAGGGTTGGATTGCGCCGCAGCTCCTTCTCGTAGCAGGCCCGGATGGCGCCGATGCGGCGCTTGATCATGGCCACCACCAGGTTGGCGTCGAAGTCACCGCTACCGCCGATGTCGCCGCCGGAGCCCACTTGGGTCTTGCCGCGGATGCGCCGCTCCTTGACCGCCTCCCCTTCGCCGCGGCTGGCGGTCGTGCCCTCGCCACGCGCCGCCAGCGTACCCAGGCCGCGCTGACCGCTGCCCGAACCCCCGCCCGCCCGCGTGCGCAGCGACCCCGCCGAGGACGAAGCCACGCCGACGCCGGAGGCGTTGGCCAGGATCTCCTCGGCGCTGCCGGTGACGGCGCCGCCAGCGAGCACGTCGGCCAGGGCTCCACCCGCCTCAGCGCTCAGCGCGCCGACGATCAGCGCCTCGGCCGCCTGCGCCGCCTCCTCGGCGATGCGGGCGCTCTTCTCGGCCACCTCGGCCTCCCGCTCCGAGTCGCTCTTGGAGGGGCTGTCGTCGCGGCTGGGTGCAGGCTCGGCCTCGGCCTCGGCCTCCTCCTCGCCCTCTTCCTCGGGAACTTCTTCCTCGGTCGGCTGCTCCTCCGGGGGCGGCGGTGGCTCGGCGAAGATCATCTCGGCCAGCTCCTCGGGCACCGCCGCCAGGCCCTCGTCGATCTTCCAGTCGGCGTTCTCCAGGTAGACCAGGAAGCCGAACATCACCATGAAGGTGAAGACCACGAATGCGGTGAACAGCCAGTCGATGCTGCGCACAAAGCCCGAGCGCGCGGCTGCCGGCAGCTGGGGCTTGGGTTGCACCGGCGGCGGATCGACGAATTGGAAGAGCAGCGTGGTGCCCGCGATCACGACCTTGCCGCGGGAGTTGTCGTTGAGCTTGACCTGGTGGTGACTGCCGGCATCGCGCGCAGCGCCGCTGCGCCGCAGCTGTTCGAGATCCTGTACGCCGCCCGGCAACCCCACGCGCCCGGTCATCGTGGGCGTGAAATTCAGGATGTAGTCCTGGCCAACGAGCTGGAAGACTTCGAAGCGAGCGGGCACACCCGGCCCGTGAACCACGAAATGGTTGCGCTCGGAGTTGCCGACCGTGACGGTCTCGCGCTTGCGGAGGATGCGTTCCTCGACGATCTTACCCCCCTGCAGAATGCCCACCCGCAACACCTTGGGGCCGCTGGGGGGCTTCACCTGAACGGCCTGCATCGCCATCGTCATGGCGCCAGGCTTGGTACCGCCGGGGCGGGTGGTGGGTGTCTCGCTGCTCATCTCGTCATCCGTTTGCGCGCCAAGTCGGGCCCACCGTCATTCAGGTCCCCCCAAGAGGGCGGTGCGAGAACCGAGAGTCTGAAACATGGGACTCGTGAAGCCGAGAAAAGTTCCGTCCCTGGGGACACGTTCCGAGTCGACAGTACACCCGCCCACGCCACTGGGTCCAGCCTTCGACGAGGGTCATGTTACCGCAGATCGGGGATCGGGGTGGCTCGCCATTCACGCTCTCATCCCATGCGCTCGCTCCGACACAGCCGCCGGCAAAGCAGTGCTGTAAGGTTGGACTCCCCGTCCCGCAAAAGGATCTGACAGCCGAACATTTTTTCCGGTCGGGCGGGCGCTACGCCGGACGCAGGTCGGCGTCGCGGACCATACGCTCGATGCGTTCCAGATCCCGCTCGAGGGCGCGCGCCCGTGCGCGCAGAAGCGAAAAAGCCGATAGCGCGAAAACCGCGGTCGTAAAACCAAGCGCGAAGGTGGCAGTGGCCTGACCCAAGCTACGGGTGGCCACGGCGCCCTGGCGCAGGGCTTCCAACGAGTCGCTGGCGCCGAAGGCCTGGGCCAGGTTTCCAATCACGCCGAAGAACGCCAGCGGCAGCGCCATGCGACCGAGGCCGCGCAAGAGGTCGAGATGGTCGAAGGCCATCCGGCGCTGCTCGAGGCGCAGGTTTTCGAGAGCCCCCTGGTCACCGTTGGCCGGCCCATGGCCCTTTGTCCCGGCCAACGCGAGCCGCGCCAGCTGTGCGCCCCAGGCCGGCTCACAGGCCCGGGCCAGCTGCAGCGCCAGCTGAGGGCGACCGGCCTCGAGGGCGGTCGCCAGCGCCTCGCAGAAGGTGGCCGTTTCCAGCGGAGCGCGCAGCAGCAATACGCGGGCCCGCAAAACGACCAGCCATAGCGTCGCTGCGGCCAGTGCCAGCTGCAGTACGATGACGACCCAGAAGAGCACGCGCGGGCCAGGGAAAACGCTAGAACGGGTCGCGGCGCACGGCGCGCACCACTTCGTTGATGAAGCTCGTCTGCAGCTCCATGACCTTGTAGCCAAGGTTCGAGCGGTTGAGGATGTAGAAGGCGTTGGGCTTTTGCACGCGGCCCTCGATCTTGATCTCCTCGAGCTGGATCACCTTGGGCTTGCGCCGCTGGGCCTGGGCCTCGACACCGGAAATCGACGGCGCCCCGAACGTGGCCGCCAGCACGAGCGCCGCGCAGAAAAGCAGCCACCCTCCCCGCTTCGCATCGTCTCGAACGGTCATTTTTCGGCCTCCATCTTGGCCTTGCGCGCGGCGCGCTCGGCTTCCTTACGCTTTTGCGCGGCCTCACGCTCGATGCGCTTTTTCTCCCGGTCGATCTGCCGCGTCACGTCCGCGATGAAGGCGGTCGAGGGGTCGTCGCGCCGCAACTTTGGGCCCATCTGGGTCCGATAGGTGGTCATCTCCGCAAGCGCTTTTTCGAGTGCCTGCAGCTGATTGAGGCCTGGAAATTTATCCCCCGCAGTCATGTACATCAGCCCCAGATTGAAGTGCGCCTCGGGCAGCTGGGACTGCATTTTCAGGGCCTTGTCGAAGCTGCGTTTGGCTTCCTTGTACTTGCCATTGGCGCGGTAGGCATCGCCGAGGTTGACGTGCGCTGCCACCTGGGTGGGCACCAGTCGCGCAACCGCCTGCAGTTCTTCGAGGGCCTGGGCGTAGTTGCCGGCGGCCATGTACTGCAGGCCCAGGGCAGTGCGCGCCTCGGCGTAATCCGGCCTGAGCTTGGCCGCCTGGCGATGGGAGGCCAGAGCCTGGGCGAGGCGACCGTTTTCCCGGTGCCGCTCGCCGATCAGGAAGTGCAACTCGGCGTTGTTACGGTCGATCTTGACTGCCTGCTCGAGGATCGAATCGGCCAGCTCGACGCGCCCTCGCTTCAGGCTCGCCTTGGCCAATGCGACCATTGCCGGCACGAAGCGCTCGTCCCGACGCAGCGCCTTGCGCGCAGCCTCCTCGGCCTGATCGACCCGATCGGCGGCCGTGAGGTTGTCGGCCAGGATTGCGCGCAGGTGCAGGTTGCGCTCCCACTTGTCGGCGATGGGCCGTGTGAAGTCGACGGCAGACTGGGGCTCGCCCTTGCGGATGCGTATGGTCGAGATGCCCTGTACGGCACGCTCGTAGTCCGGCTGCAGGCGCAGGGCCCGTTCGTAGTGGCTGACGGCCTTTTTGGCGTTGCCCTGGCGGTCGGCCACCACACCCAGGTTGTAGGCCGCCTCGTGGGAACGGGGATCGGCGGCCAACGCACGCTCGAAGGCGGCGCGGGCCTTCGGGTAGTCGCCTCGGGCGGCGGCCTCCAAGCCTTCTTGATATGCGCTCTTTGCCCCCGACTTCATCGCCGGGCGCTTGGGCAACTTGCGCCCGCTGTTGGCGTCGGCCGCTCCCCAGGGGCTGGGACCAGAGGGCGCCTTGACCTCGTACTCGCGGGTATCGACCGGACGTACCTTGCCCAGCTTCGGGCGGTAGTCCTTGGTCGAACCGACGGTCTTGCCTCCGGCCTGGCGTGCCACGCGCTTCTGGCGCTGATCCTCGGGGACCTCCTTGGCCAGGTTGTCCTCGTCGCCCCAGTCTTCTCCGCCGGAGCTGGCCTCGGAGTCGCCCCCCAGGGAACCGCTCTTGGAGCAGCCGACCGCGATGCACAGCAGGAGCGCCCAAGGCAGGGCACGCCCGCAGCCGAACTCAACCGCAATCATGCGCAGGCCCATCATCGCCCCCTCGAAAGCGGCGGCGGGGCGATCCCGGCCTCCAGCTCGAGCGTTTGCCCGCGCGGTGCGCGGCTGAACTCGCCAGGCTGGTAGGCCTGGAACGTAGAGTCCTGGGCCGCCGCCTGGGCCACGCACTCGGCGATGCGCTCGTCGCCGTAGGCGTTGATGCGATCGCTGGCCTCGCGCGTGTATTCGTCGTCGATGTTGCCGACGCGCGCCGCGCGCGACGCCAGTGCGTAGCGCGCCACCGCCAGGCATTCGATGGGACGCACTTTGGCATCCAGCACCTGACGAATCGCGTCCTCGACCTGGATCTTGATGTCGTCCTTGGCGTAGTCGGGCAGTCCGCGCATCTTCTTTTTCATGTCCGCCGGAACCACGAAGGGGGTGTTGAGTACCGCCCGCGCCAGCACTTCGTAGATGCGCCCCTGTTTGACGAAAGCCGCGATGGTCCAGGTGGGGCGCTTGAAGGGCGGGATCACGTTGTAGGCCTCGGCCTTGCCCTTGGCCTCGCGGCTGCCGTCCTCGATCTGGCGGGTCACGCCCTTGACGTAGGCGTCGAGCGTGGAGGGGCTGCCCGACTTGATGGCGAAATTCTCGAAGTCGCCGGACTTCTCGTCAACCAGCTTGAACTTCGCCTGGGCCGCATACTCGGCGGCGTAGGAGCCCGGTTTTTGACCAGAGCGCTGATAGGTACTGACCACGTCGGCCAGTGCCTTCTTGTACTCGCCCTGATTGCCCTGATTTTGGCGCGACTCGGCGATCCGGTACTGGGCCTGAACCAGCAGCTCGCCCGCATCGCTATCGTTACGGTACTGGGCGATGAAAGCACGCATCTCGGTGATGGCCTTGTTCCACTGCTTGAGCTTGAAGGCCATCTCGGCAACGCGATAGCGCGCCACCCGCTGCTCGTTTTTGTCCTTGAGCATGCCCGCGGCGCGCTCGTAGTACTCGGCGGCGCGCGCGTACTGCTGCTGATATTCGAGGATCTTGGCCGCGTTGATCAACGAACCCTCGCGCCACTCGACCATGCGCGGTTCCTTAGAGTCCTTGAAGCGCGGGGAGTCGGCCAGGGTGCGGTAGTTGTCCACTGCCCGGTCAAAGTCGAAGAAGCGATTGGAGTTGTAGCCGAGCCGGAAGTAGGCATTGCCGAGAATGGCGTCGAGCGCGGCCTGCTGCTCCGGCGTCTCGCCCTTCTTGGGGCCCACCTCGTCGATGATGCGCTGGTAGAGACGCCCGGCCGACTCGAAGCGACTGGTGCGCTCGAGGGCGATGGCCGCTTTCTCCAGGGCCAGCGGAGCCTGCTCGTGGTTGGGCTCTTCGTTGACGGCCTTGACCAGTTCGGTGGCAGCCGCTTCGTAGAGCTTGCGCGCTTCCTCGTCCTTGGCGGCTTCGGCGCGCTTGAAGATCTCCACCGCGTCACGGTAGCGCAGATTGGTCAGGTCGGAGCCCGCAACGCAGGCCGGTGATTCCTTGTTCTCGGGCTTCTTGCAGTCGACCTTGGCGATGGCCGTGCCGTCGGGGGAGAAGGTGCACTGGCGATCGCGCAGCTCGTCGCCCAGGCGCCGGACCTCTTCGTCCTGGCCCAGGGACACGGCCATGTTGCGCAGGTTCAGCCATGCCACCTGTCCGCTGGGGTCAGCCTTGGGCCCAGCGCAGTGCTCGACGAACTCGGAGTAGAAGCGATCGCGCGCCACGTCCCAGTAGCCGTAGAGGTAAAGCAGCAGGGTGTTGTTGTAGAAATAGGCCCCGCGCACCTTCTCGGTGTCCTGCTCGTCGCTGACGCGGGCCAGGTACAGCTCGCGGGCGCGCGCCAACTGCTGCAGCAGCGGCGGCAACTTCTGCGGCTGCACCCGCGGCGGCGTGCCACTCGCCGCTGGCGGCTCGGTGCGCACTTGAATCTCGCCACTGGCCTTCTTCTGCTCCACCAGGCGATGGACCGACTCGACCGCCAGGCGCGCCGAGATCGACAGGAAGCGGTCGTCGAGGTTGGAGTCGCGCACAGCGGCGTACTCGCGCCCCGCCTCTTCGTAGCTCTCCGACCAGTAGAGCGCGTCGGCCAGGTTGTAGTTGAGCTCGTAGGCCTGGGGGTTATTCGGGAAGCGCTTGATGTAGCCCCGGTAGGCCAGCGCCGCGAGCCCGTAGTCCTCCTGGGCCTGTTTGCACAGCTCGGGGTCCTGCTGCTCCACGCATTCACGGCGAACCCGCTGGGCGCGCTGGTGGTGGATGAGCGCCGTGTTGATCAAGGCATCCTGGGCCAGCTGCTCGGCACGGCGTTGCTCCTTGGGGTGGTCCTTGTTGGCCTCCCACCAGGTGCTGCCCTCGCCGAAGTTGCTGAGCTTGGCGCGCGCGGCGATGGCCTCGGCCTGCTCGTTGTGGCGCACGTGGGCCGCGGCCACCATGTTCTGGACCTCGGGCGCCTGCGGATCGAGGGGCCAACGCGACAGGGCCAGACGCCAGACCTGGACCGCCTCGGGGTACTTGGCTTCGTCGAAGAAGACATAACCCAGGCGGAAGTAAATTTCGGAGGTCCAGGGCCGGTCCTGGGGCATCAGGGTCGCGTTTTGAACGCGCTCGAAACCCGTGGGCAGGCCCTCGTTGGGATCGGTGATCTGGTTTTCGTTCCAGTCGTCGTAGGCGAAGGCGATGGCCAGGTACTGGATCGCTTCCTCGCGCAGCTCCGAGCCCTTGCCCGTGCGCTTGCGCTCCTCGTCAGACCAGTCGACCAGCTTCCAGAAGTGTTCGATGGCCTCCGGGTAGCGGCTGGCCCGATAGTAGGTCCAGGCCACCTTGTAGAGCGCCAGGTTGAAGTTGCGGTCGTCCTTGCGCTCGAGCACCTTGCTATAGGCGCTGACGGCCTTGTCCAGGCCGTGGGGCGTGAAGTCGAAGTCGAAGTGGTATTCCCCGATGCGCAACCAGGACTCGGCCCAGAACTTCGAGTTCTGCGCGATCGGCTGACAGTCGGCGAAGGGGTCGTCGAAGGGGCTGGGTTGGTCGGGCGCGCCCTTGCCGTCCATGGTCAACGACGGGTGTTCCTTTTCGAGTTCCGCACGCTCGGCTTCCTCCTCGCTCTGCTCCTTCTCGGCTTCCGGCTCGTAGGCCGTGTACTGGAAGCGGTTGCCGCAGACCAGGTTGAGCCAGGCGACCCGTGCGAGCTCGGTTTGCCCCATTTCGTTGTGGCAATAGCCGATCAGGTAGAAGGCCCCATCGAGCTTGTCGTAGTCGGGAAAGTTCTCGGCGATGCGCTTGTAGAGCCCGATGGTGGCGCTGAAGTCCTTGCTGGGCTCGTCGAGCCCGTCCATGGACTCGCCGGTGTCGAGGCGGCGGTCACGCTCGGTCAGGTAGTCGTTGGCCTCGCGCTGCTGGGCGATGGCGTCGCGCTCAAAGTAGAGTTCACCCAGCCGAAACATGGCGTCCGGCGTGTAGGTGGGATCGTCAGGGTACTTCTCGATGAAGCGTTCGAAGAGTTCGATGGCCGATAGCCGCGCCTGGTCCTCGAGCTTTTCCTCGACGTCGATTTGGCCGCCGTAGGTGCGCTCGCGATCGCGCCGCTGGCGGCGGTACTCGCGCTGCAAAAGCGCGCCCATGGTCTGGCGGTAGACCTCACCCATGCGCGAGAAGCGGTCGAGTTCGGCCTCCAGTTCGCGCAGGGCGCGCACCTCCTGCTGCGTGGGCGGAGGACGGTCGTCGACGATGCGCCGGTCGGTGGTGTCGAGAAACGAGGGTAGCTTGACGTTGGCATCCCAGGCCGGCCCATCCGCAGCCTGCTCGGCCGGCTGTGCGGGCTCAGACTCGGGCGCCGGTGGCGCAGCCTCTTCAGCCCACGCTGGCGCCGCGACGACCAGCACCCCGACCAGTGCGAGACAAAACCCGCTCCACGCCGCGCACCTCATTGGGGCGCCTCCTGATCCATGATCTCACGCATTTCGTCGTCCAGCGCCTTCAGCGTCCGGGCCCGTTCGCGAGTCAGCATTTCCGCGCGCATGCGATGCTCTTCGCGCAGCGCCCAGGCGACGTCGATCTCGCCCACGTCGGCGCGCAATACCAGGGTGTAGAAGCGGTCGCGCACGGCCTTGAAATTGGCGTGGGCGATGGCGCCGATCACTTCCTCGGACTCGCCGTCGAGCTCGCCCAGACGCGTGCGATAGCCCTCGAGCTTGGCGCGCTCCTCGTCGAGAACCAGGCGCATACGCCCTACCCGTTCCTCGACCACCTGGCGCACGTCGGCGTCGTGGCGGTCGAGCTTGTCGCCGACCACGGCGGCGCGCCGGAAGGCGGCATCCACGCGCGCGTCGGTGCGCACACCGAGCGAGGCCATCATCTGGCGTTCGCGCGCCAGCACGTCGGCGTACTCCTGCCGCAGCTGTTCCTCGCGCGCGAAGTCCTCGTCGCCGACGCCCACCTGCAGCTTGCCGCTCTCGAGCTGCACCTCCAGTTCCGTGATGCGCTTGCGATACTCGCTGATGGCGGCTTCGTGGGTGGCCAGCTCGGAGCGCAGCCCCTCGGCATCGTCGCTGGTGCGCCCACCCAGGGTGTCGGCCAGGAAGCGTTCGGCCGCCGTGATGCGCGCTTCCATGCCCGTGAGCTCCACCTTCATGCGGCTGAGTGTCTTTTCCTGCTCTACGAATTGGCGCAGCGAGCGCATGCGACGGCCCTGCATGTCCTCCTGCTTTGCGGGCAGGCCTCCAAGGTGCGCCTCCAGCTTGCGGCGGCGGCTGCGCAGCGCGCTGAGTTCACTGTTGCTGATCGAACCGGCCGCCTTTTCGTCGACGGCGTTGAGCTCCTTGCGCACCTTGCTCAGACGGTTGCGCAGCCCGGTGTTGCGCTCGCGGTGATGGCGCAGGTCGCGAAAAACGTTGACCGGATCGCCAGCCGACAGCGCCGCGTTGAGGCGATTGGCAATGCTTTCGGTCTCGTTGACCAGCTGGCGCGCGCGCGCCAGGTCGCCCAAAGCCTCCATCGCCCGCTCCATGTCGCCCTCGGTGCTGGCCCAGCGCATGGCCAGCGGCGGCAGGAAGGTGCTGGCATCAAAGGCATCCAGGTTGTCTCGCACCAGCTGCCGAAAGTAGGCCTGGGTGTCGGTGTGGCGCGCCAGCACCGCGTCGAGCTGCTCGCGCACGGGGCCGAATTGGCTGGAGACCTCGCGGAAGACCGCTGTCGACTCGTCGAAGCGGCCGTTTCGCAGCAGCAGGTTGCCCCGAAGGATCTTGCCGTCCGGAATGTGACGGCTATCGGGAACCGCCACGCTCAGCACCTCCAGCGCGCGCTCGGCGCGGGTGGAGTCGCCCATGCGGATGTAGGCCCAGGCGATCTCGAAGAGCGCGGTATCGAAAACCTCCGAGGTGCGCGGGACGGTCTGGTAAGACTCGATGGCCTGGGGGACGCGGTCGCGCTCGTAGTGCAAGCGACCGATGCCGAGGCGCGCCAGGTCCGCCACGCGCGCGCCGTCCCGATCGCTGGGCTTTTTGCCGAGCACCTCGCGGAAGGATGCGATGGCCGGGTCGAGCTGCCCCCGCAGGGTGTCGATGACGCCGATGAAGTAGCGCGACTGGGCGAAGTAGGGAGAGTCCTTGCCCACCGAGGAGAAGGCCACGCGCGCCGCATCGAGCTTCGATTGATCGACGCTCGCGGCGGTCACGGTGCCGTCGGCAGCTTCGGCATCGCGAATGCCCAGGCTGTAGAGATACTTGGCGCGAAAATAGTTGGTCGCCGCCTCGATTTCAGACGGCGGCAGCGCGTTGAGACGATCGAAATAGGCGTCGACCCCCTCGTAATCGCGGATGTGGATGGCGATTTCGATCAGCCGGCCCAGCGAGCGCGAGAGGTAGCTGCCGAAGCCGGGGCGCCCGGCGCTGTCGATCACTTTGCGGTAGGCGCTGCGCGCTCCGAGGTAATCGCCAGCGTGGAAGAGGGACTCGCCAAGCAAAAAGAGTGCGTCGGGGTAGGCGCGGTGGTCGCTGTGGCGCTCGACGATGTCAGTAAAAATCACGCTGGCGCGCAGGTAGTCCTGCAGGCGAAAGAAGAGCTCGCCATCGGTCAAGCGCTCTTCGACGTAGGTGGGGCTGCGCACGTCCGACGTACGCAGCGGGACCTTGCGCAGCGACTCGACGTCGGCTTCGATGTCGGTCAGCTGCCGGTTCGCACGCGAAAGGTCCTGCGCGTGCAGCGGCGCGGCCACAGCCAGCAGCACGAGCGACGATACCGCATGCAGCCAGCGCGGCTGCCTCGACATCACTCGCCTCCCTCTCCGCTATCCTGGGAAGCCTCCGGCGAGTCCGGCGTGTCGACGCGCTCGACGAAGCTGACCGCAGGACGCTCCTCCAGCGGCGCCGTGGGCCCGCCCTTTTCGAAGCCCACCACCTTGAGCGTGGTGAGTTTGCCTTCCGGAGCCGTGAACGTGTAGCTCGAACTCACCTTGAATCGGTAGCCCTTCAGGTACGAGAAAATGCCGTAGCCATGACCGCGATATTCCAGCTGCACCGTCAACGTGTGTTCGCCGGGCACGATGCTGCCATTGTAGATGTCGAAGCCGTCGCCGCCGCCGAGCCCACCCTCTTCGTCGGCCTTGTTGAAGATGGGCGCGCCGTCGAGGGCGTACACGACTTTGACCAGGCGATAGGAGCTGCCCATCTTGTCCTGATGCACGATGCGCGCCTGGCCGCCGGCCACCACGCCGCGCAAGACAGTCTCGGCCAGCAGGGCCAGCCGCGCCTTGGAGCGAAAGATCTGCTCCTTGAGCTCGTTGACCCGCTGCTCCAGATCGCGCAGACGTACGCTGTAGGTGCCGGCATCGACCTCGGCCGTGTTGACGGTTTGGTCTCCCGAAGCCGCGGCTTCACCCCCCTCCGCTTCACCCGCGGCGGGCCCCGCGGCCGCTTCACTTTCGGAGCCGGCTTCAGCGCCGGCTTCAGCGCCGGCCGAGACCCCCTTCTCCGAGCCGGAAAGCGAAAGGCTGCCGCCGGCCGACCCGCTCTCCTGCGCCCAGCCGCCCCCAGCGAAGGCAAGCACAACTACGACAGACAAGGACGTGGCCAGTAGTCTGCGCATCCAGCGTCTTCCTTTTCTCGGCAGCCCTCGGACCGCCGCGATCGCGCAAATTCAAGTTCTCGGGTTTATACCAAGTGACCCCAGGCCAGGCAATGCGACGCCTCCAGGCCCGCTGCGTAAACCCATGAAATATCATTGGATTGTCGTGGGCCGACAGGCGCCTTTCGGCGCCAGTGGAGGCGCTCTGCGGCAATGTACGGAAAAGTCCGACATTCTCTCTGACACGCGTTAGGCTTGTGAATCGCCATCGCGCGAGCCGAGTTCGAGATCCAGTGCGGCCCCTCGATCGTCCCAACGATGACCGGCCCCACTTCGTTCCGGCCCGCGTTCCGAGAACCTTCGGAGACACCGTGACCGGGTATGACACTAGCGAAGCCAGCGACGAAGAGCTGCTGGGTCGATACCAATCCGGAGACTCGCGAGCGTTCGGAGCCCTGCTCATGCGATACCGCACCCCCCTCTACAACTACATTCTGCGCTCGGTACGCGACGCCGACACCGCCGCTGATCTGTTGCAGGATGCCTTTACGCGGGTCATCCGGCGCTCCGACACCTTCAACCACGACTCAAAATTTTCCACCTGGCTGTACTCCATCACTCGCAATCTCTGCATCGACCACCAGCGTAAGATGAAGTTCCGCAGACACGCATCCCTGGACGCTGGCGGTGTTGGCAACGGCACCGACGGGGCGCCGCTGGTGGAGCGCGTGGCCCACGGGGCGCCAGGAACCGAGCGCCAGGCCCACTCGTCGGCCCTACGAGAGCGCGTGGGCGCGGCGGTGGACGCCCTGCCGGAAGAGCAGCGCGAGGTTTTCGTGCTGCGCCAACTGCAGCAGATGCCCTTTGCAGAGATCGCCCGCGTCGTGGGCGTACCCGAAAACACCGTCAAGAGCCGGATGCGCTACGCTCTGGAGCGCCTGAAGGGCGCACTCTCCGACCTCGAGGAGCACGCCCGCACGGGCGCCTGAAGGCAGGACCGAGATTCCGATGAACTGCAGCCAGTGCGAACCGATGCTGATCGACCTGCTCGACGACGAAGCGGGTTCGGACGCGCTGAGTTCGGCGCGCCAGCACGTGGCCGGCTGCGGCAGCTGCGGCCGCAGCCTCGATACCATGCGCGCGGCGCTTGGCCTGGCCGAGGCGCTGCCCGTGTATGAACCACCCCAGGCCGTGTCGGCGCGGCTTCTGCAGCTGGCCGAGCAACACGCTGGCGCCGGGCTGCCGGTGGTGGCCGCAAACGCCAGTGGGGCGGCGGCCGAGCCGTCGCGCAGCCTGTGGCAGTCGTGGCTGACCTTTATCGGACGCTTCACCATGGCGCCCCAGGTAGGCATGGTGACGATCACGATGCTGGTGGTCGCCGTGGGCCTGTGGTCGGTGCCCAAGCTCTCGCGCGAACCCACGGTCGCTGGCGGCACGGTGATCAATCCCGAGATCGGATCCGAAGCGGCCCCCTCGGCAGGCGTGGAGCCGGCTGCTCCCCTGGATTTGCAGGTGGACCTCAACCGCGCGCGAATCCGTCGCAAGGGCGATCTCGCCGCTGCCCCGCCCGCGGCCGTGGAGGCCGTGATCGAACGCCCCGAGCCCGCCGACGAGGAGGCCACCGAGGCGCTCGACCATGGCCTGGCAGCGCGTCCGGCGCGCGGCGCGGGCGAAGCCGACGAGCTGGATCTGGACAACCTCGAGGATGTGTTCGCGCCCGCGAAGGGCGCCGAGGCGATGGCGAGCGCCGGCAGCCCGGAAGTCCAGGGGCGTGGCAGCCTGGGCAACGCGGAAGGCGAAACCGCCGCCCAGGCCTTGACCGACACCGCTGGCGTGGCCGACGCACCAGCTGCAGTAGCCGAGCCGGCCCCTCGAGAGGCTGAAGGCTTCGCCCCCGCGCCCAAGGCGCGTGCCGCCGCGCCGACCCGCGTGCACAAGTCCAAGCGGGCGAGTGCGGCAGCGAGCGATCCTGTCGCCCTGGCAACGCGTGCGCGCGCTGCGGCCTCGAGCGGAGGCTGCTCCGCCGCGTTGCCGCTCTACCGGCAGGCACTGCAGGGCGGGTTGCCGTCGGACCTGGAGGGCGCGCTGCTGATCGAGCTGGCCGCCTGCCAGCAGCAGCTGGGGCGCATCGACAGCGCGCGCGCCCTGCTCTTGCGCGCCCGCAACATCCCCAGCGCCGCAGCCCGCGCCCGCGCTGCGCTGCAAGCGCTGCCCGCCGAAACGCCCGCCACCCAGGAGTAGGTAGGCCGCGCCCGAGCGCAGGTGCTACAACGCGGCCGTGGCCACCCGCATCCTCATCGTCGACGACGAAAAGAACATCCGTCGCAGCCTGTGCATGGTGCTCGAAGGCGCCGGCCATGAGGTGGTCGAGGCCACCACCGCCGAAGCCGCCCTCGAGATCCTCGGAGACACCGCGGGCGCCGGCAGCGCCGAGGGCGAGGTGGATCTGGTGGTGCTCGACGTACGCCTGCCCGGCATGAGCGGCATCGATGCGCTGGCCGAGATCAAGCGCCGCGCCGGCTCCCAGTGGCTGCCGGTGATCATGATCTCCGGTCACGCTTCGCTGGCCGAGGCCGTGCACTCAGTGCAGTTGGGGGCCGCCGATTTTCTCGAAAAGCCCCTGGACCGCGAGCGCGTGCTGATCACGGTCCACAACGCGCTCGAGCGCCACAAGCTGCACAGCGAGCTGTCGCGGCTGCGTTCGGAGGTGGCCGAGCGCTACCAGATGATCGGCGAGACGAAGGTCATGCGCGAACTCTATGCGCAGATCGAAAAGGTGGCGCCCACCAAGGGGCGCGTGCTGATCACGGGCGAGAGCGGCACCGGCAAGGAGTTGATCGCGCGCGCCGTCCACCGCCTGAGCGACCGCAAGAACGCGCCTTTCGTAATGCTCAACTGCGCCGCGATCCCGGCCGACCTGATCGAGAGCGAACTCTTCGGCCACGAACGGGGCGCCTTCACCGGCGCCAACGCCCGCAAGAAGGGCATGTTCGAGCTGGCCGACGGCGGCACCCTCTTGCTCGACGAGATCGGGGATATGAGCCTGGGCGCCCAGGCCAAGGTGCTCAGGGCGCTGCAGAGCGGCGAGATTTCGCGCGTCGGCAGCGAGCGCACCATCGCGGTGGATGTGCGCGTGCTGGCGGCCACCAACAAGGATCTGGAAGCGGCCGTCGCCGCCAACGAGTTTCGTGACGACCTCTATTTTAGACTCAACGTGGTGCCGCTGCGCTCGCCCCCCCTGGCCGAACGCGTGGATGACATTCCGGCCCTGGCGCGCTCTTTCTTGAAGCACTTCTGCCGCGAGTACGGCGGACGCGAAAAAGAAGCCGAGCCGGAGGTCTTCGAGCAACTCCAGGCGCGAGCCTGGCCCGGCAACGTGCGCGAGCTTCGCAACGTGGTCGAACGCATGGTGATCCTCAGCGGCGCGCGCATCACCGCCGCCGACGTGCCGCGCGACAACCTGGGCGCCGTCACCGGCGCCCACGCTCCGGTCGAGGTGCAGGCCGCGGCCGCCGATGGCTTCGTCGTGCCGCTGGCCGAGGGCGAGCGCCCTAGCCTGCGCGACTTCCGCGACCGCGCCGAGAGCGAGTACATCCGCAGCACGCTCGAAGCCTGCCTGTGGAATATCTCGAAGACCGCCGGCGAGCTGGGCATCGAGCGCACCAACCTGCACAAGAAGATGCGGGCCTTTGGCATCAAGCGCGCCTGACGCGCTTCGAGGGTGACGCCAGACCTCAGGCGTCGATCTCGAGGCGCTTCATCTTGCGCCAGAGCGTGGTCGGGCTCAGGCCCAGGATCTCGGCGGCCCGCTCGCGGCTGCCCTCGCCCTGGGCCAGCGCCTGCTCGATGGCTTCGGTCTCGGCGCGCTCCACCACGTCCTGCATGCGCAGGGAGCGTTCGCCGGGCTGCAAGCCGATGGGCGGCCCGTCGAAGGGCACGATGTCCTCGCGCCGCAGGAGGCCTTCGTCGGCCAGCGCCACCCCCTGCTCGATCATGTTCTCGAGCTCGCGCACGTTGCCCTTGAAGGGGTAGTCCAGCAGGTAGTCGATCACGCCCTCGCCCGGCGTCACCTTGCGCCCCATCTTGGCGCAGGCCTTGTCCAGGAAGTGCTGCACCAACCCCGGGATGTCCTCGCGGCGGTCGCGCAGGGGCGGCAGCACGAAGCGGGCCACGTTCAGGCGGTAGTAGAGATCCTCGCGGAAGCGCTTGTCGCGGATGGCCTCCTGCAAGTCCTGGTTTGTAGCGGCGATGATACGGATGTCCACGCGCAGGATGCGATTGTCACCCAGGCGGCGGATCTCGCCCTCCTGAATCGCGCGCAGCAGCTTCGCCTGGAACGAGACCGGCGTCTCGGCCACTTCATCGAAGAAGAAGGTGCCGCCGTTGGCCTCCTCGAAGAGACCGCGCCGGGTGCTGACAGCTCCGGTAAACGCACCGCGCACATGGCCGAAGAGCTCGCTCTCCAGCAGGGTCTCGCTGACGGCGGCGCAGTTGACGGTCACGAAGGGGCGGTCGGCGCGCTGGGAGTTGGCGTGGATGGCCTTGGCCACCAGCTCCTTGCCGGTGCCACTCTCGCCCGTGATCAGCACGGTGGCGTCGGTCGGGGCGATGCGCACGATGCGGCCGAGCACGTCGCGCACCGCCCGCGAGCGTCCGATGATGTTCTCGAAGCGGTAGCGCTCTCGGAACTCGGCCGCCATCAGGGTCACATCCCGCGCCAGGTTGCGCTTTTCCAGGGCGCGGCTGACGCGCACCAGCAGCTCCTGCTCGCCAAAGGGCTTTTGGATGTAGTCGTGGGCGCCCAGGCGCATGGCCTCCACGGCGCTCTCGATGGTGCCGTAGGCGGTCATCACGATGACCTCTGTCAAAGGTGATACATCCTTGACGTGCCGCAGCACCGCGATGCCGTCGGTCGCCCCCATCTTCAGGTCGGTCAGCACCAGGTCGTAGGAATCGGCGGCGACCATGTCGCGGGCGTGGTCGCCGTCGCGGGCCTCGCTCACGTCATGCCCTGCCTCGCTGAGCATCAGCGAGAGGGTGGTGCGCATATTGCGCTGGTCGTCGACAACGAGAACCTTGCCCATGCCGCTTCGGCAACCCCGTAATACCGACCCCAAACACCGGTGGGTCGGTACTGGGGGAATTGATCCCAGAGACTGGTCGCCGATGCAAGCCAAAGCGGCCATCAGAGCGTTGACCCTTTGTGCCAGGGCGGCGCGGACCCTGGCCCCGAGGCACGGGATCGAGGCCACCAGATGCCCGCTGGCCCACCCGCTGGTAGCCCTTCACCCCCGCTCCTTCCCCGCTCGGCCTCGAAAGTCTCGGGCGTGCGAGGGGATCGAAACGCGGTTCCGGTCGTGACATCTTTTGCTCGCTGCGCCGTGGGACGCGGTGGAGACGGGTCGGCGGGGCTGAACTCCTGCTGACCGCTGCGTCAGACCAGTGTGATCTGTCCAGCCTGCTCCCGGGCGCGTCCACTGCTCAGGAGCACCAGGACACCGCGCTCGAACTCACCTGCGATGCGCTCGGTGACGCGCTGGATGCCGAAGACTCCTGCCATCTCGCGGACGAGGTCGGCGCCGAGCATGCCGAGGTTACGCTCCAGGACGAAGGCCGCGGCGTTGGCCATTTCGTGCGACGCGATCTCTTCGGCCTTGCGGATCGTGTCGGGTGAGGAGCCGGGGACCCGGAAGCATTGCCAGTTCGAGGCGTCGACGTCGGGATGCCAGATGAACTCGTCCTCGATGCGAACCTCGACCGTGCGGAGCACGGAGTCGAGACGCTGCATGACACGCTTGGTGGCCCGCTCGAGGCTGTAGGGAGCCATGATGCGGCGGGCCAGGAGCTTGCGATGGATGGGGCCTTCGGCCCTGACGGCGGCAGCGATGCAGCCTGCGATCTCGGCGGTCGCCTTCGGGCTGTAGAACCGATTGGAGTCGCCGAGGAAAGCCGGGAGTTCGGCCAGTTCGTAGGTCCGAAGGTGCTCCGGTGGCTCGCTCGCCCGGCGCGCTGCGGCGGCCGGAAGTGGATGGTAGCTGGCGCGCGTCTCCGCGACGCCCTGGGCTGCGGCCAGGGGATCTTCCTCGGCGGCGACCGGTGCGTTGGTGCCGGTGAGCGTGCGCTCTTCCTTGCGGGAGATCTGCTGCAGCTCGACGAGCCTCCTGTGCACCGCGTCGATGGCGGCCTCGGCGTCGTACCAGAAGTCGGTCGACCAGATTCGCAGCAGCGTCCATCCGAGGGACTCGAGCACGCCCTGCCGCAAGCGATCGCGGTCCCGGGCCGTGTGGGCACTGTGGTAGTAGGCGCCGTCGCACTCGACCCCCGCCAGGTAGCGGCCCGCGTGATCCGGGTCCCGCACCGCGAGATCGATACGGTAGCCCGAGCAGCCCACCTGGGCGTCCACGTCCCAGCCGCGCGCACTGAGCATGGCGTGGACCTGCTTCTCGAAGGGGGAGTCGAAGTCCGCGCCCGGTTCGACGACCGTGGCCTGCGCAATGGCCTTGGGACCGCGCTCGGCGTAGTCGAGGAAGTGCCGCAGGTGGTGAGCGCCGGTGGCGCGAGTGCGACGCAGGTCGATCTGGTCGGCCCGAAGCGTGGAAAACACGATGAGCTGCTGGCGGGCGCGCGTGACGGCGACGTTGAGACGGCGCTCGCCGCCCTCGCGGTTCAGCGGCCCGAAGTTCATCGAAATCTTCCCCGCCTGATTTGGGCCATAGCCGACCGAGAAGAGAATCACGTCGCGTTCGTCGCCCTGGACGCTCTCGAGATTCTTGACGAAGAGATGCTCGCGCACGACCTCACCGAAATAGGGTTCGATCTCGGGGTGCTTGCGCCGCGCTTCGTCCAGCAGGGTGTCGATCAGGGACATCTGGGCTTGACTGAAAGTGACGACGCCGATCGAGCGTGTGCGCTCCCGTGGGTCGCGCAGGCGCCGAACGACCTCGTGGACCAGCACCTCGGCTTCGCGCTTGTTGTGGCGGTTGGTGCCGCTCTCGTACACGCCGTCGGGCACGGCGACATGGGAGACGCCCATCACGTGACGGCGATCGTCGGCTGACGGGAAGGTGAAGAGGCGGTTGTCGTAGTAGTGGTGATTGCTGAAGGCGATCAGGGTCTCGTGCTGGCTGCGGTAGTGCCACTTCAGGGACTGCTCGGGAAGTTGGGCGGCCAGGCACTCGTCGAGGATGCTCTCCAGCTCCTCCACGCTGTCTTCGGCGACCTTTTCGTCCTCGTCCATGTCGTGGCTGCGACCGAAGAAATTTGTCGGAGGAAGCTGCTTGCTGTCTCCCACCACGATCAGCTGCCTGCCGCGGGCGATGGCGCCAATCGCGTCGGGTACGGGGATCTGCGAAGCTTCGTCGAAGACCACCAGGTCAAAGGGTGGCTGCTTTGGGTCGAGGTACTGGGCCACCGACAGCGGGCTCATCAGCAGGCAGGGCTTGAGGCGGCGCAGCAGTGTCGGGATCTGCTCGAAGAGCTTTCGAATCGGCAGGTGCCGCCGCTGCTTCTGGAGCTCGCGCCTCAGCACCCCCATCTCGCCGCCGGTCCCCCCGCTCCTGGGAAGTCGCGTGGTCAGCCGCCCGGCGACGTGCGCTCCGCCTGCGGCGATGAAGCGTCTGTCCAGCGAAGCGAAGCGGTCGATCCGGTCGGCACGCTGGCGGCCCGAAAAGCTCGAGAGAACCGGTTCGTCCCTCACCGTGGCGTTGACCCAGGCTGTGTGGAAGCTGCGTCGGAGGCTGGGAATGGCCCGCTCGGGCGCGAGCATTCCCGACAGCAGCGCCTGCGAGAGACCTTCGAGTCCCCGAGCCCGGGCGTTGGCCTGCTCGGTGCGCAGGTGGGTCATCTCGCGCAACAGCTGCGGGCGATCGGACCAGGATCGAAGGACCGAGGTGGCCCGTTCGAAGAAGCCAGCGTCCGCGCCGAAAGCCCCGTCGGCGTCGGCCTCGAGGGTCTGAAGCAGGCCGTCGCGCGCGGCGGCGAAGGCATCCCAGGCCCGTGCATACCGGCCCAGTCCTGCGCGCGCCGCCTCCGCCCCGGGTTCGTCATCGCCCTCACGCGACGCCAGCAGGCTGATGCGCTCGATCACCGGTCGGGGCAGCTCGGCTGCGCGAAGGCGCGAGCGGAGCTCGACCGCGGAGACGGCGTGGTCGTGCACGCGCTCCCAGCTCGCTCCCTCGGCCACCAGCACGGGGCCCGTCCAGGCCTGCACCGCAGGGGCGGCGCGCTGCACCTCCTCGAGCAGGCGTCGCGACTCGAGGGCCTGTTCGAGGTCCCCCAGGATGCTGCCCGCTGACGGCAGCTTCGCCGCCCTCAGGACTCGGCGCAGGGTCGCGCGAGCGCCCCAGAGCATGACGAAGGCGAGCAGGAAAAACGACGCGCCCCAGCGCCGGTAGCGTGCGAGCAGGCCCTGGAGGTCGAGATCGAAGAGCGCCTGGTCCCAGCGCTTCGCCAGGTCCGTCGTCAGGGCGGCGGAACGTCCCCCCGCCGCGGCGAGCGTCTGTAGCTGTGTACCCGCGGCTTCCACGTCGGCCTCGCGCAGTAGCGCGAGTCGAGGGCGCGATGATCGGACCACCGCAGAAGCCACCGCCGCCACGGCAGCGAGCTGCTTCGACGTGTCCAGTACGATCCCGTCGAGGGCCAGCCGGCTCGCATCGGCCGCGGCCTCGCGCAGCTCCTTCAGTGCCGCCAGTGCCGTCGCACACTGGCGCGGCAAGCTTTGCACCAGCGCCGGATCGAAGCTGCGCAGGTGACTGGCAGTGAACGGGTGGGTCGCGGGGTCTCCAACCTCTGCGAGCGCCGTGTTCAGGGCCTCAACGAGCGACTCGAGCTGTCGCAGTCGGTCCCTGGTGAGGCTCGCGGGTGAGCCCAGGTCCAGCTGAAGTTGCGGCACGTCTCTCAAGCCAGCGAGCTGGGACATGCCGGTGAAGGCACTGTAGCCCTGGGGTCGCGGACGGTGCAGCGCATCGAGGTAGCCGTTGAGTTCCTCGGCCTCGGCCGCGAGCTCGGTCGTGAGCTGCCCCCAGTCCTCGCCGGCGCGTTGCGGTTCCCGTTCGAGGGTGGCGCCGAGCTGTTCGAGCACGGCCTTCTTGCGGGCCTTGTTCGAGTGGAGCTCGAGACAGAAATCGCCGAGCCCGACCTGGGCCAGGCGGCGATGCACCACATCGAGCGCAGCCATCTTCTCCGAGACGAAGAGCACAGACCTGCCCTGTGCGAGGCTCGCGGCCACGAGGTTGGTGATGGTCTGGGACTTGCCGGTGCCGGGCGGGCCCTGCAGCACAAAGGTCTTGCCTTCCCGGGCGGCCTCGATCGCGGCGAGCTGGCTCGAGTCGGCGTCCTTGGGGCACGGGAAGTCGCTCAGGTCGAGCTTCGTATCCAGCTCTTGCTCTGCCGGGAAAGGGCCCTGATCCGGAAAGGCGGCCTTCGCACCCCGGGCCAGATGCCGCACCACCTCGCTCTCCAGCATGTGATGGGCATTGGCGCCGAGGTCCCGCCACATCAGCAACTTGCTGAAGCTGAACTGACCCAGCACCACCTCGCTCTTCACCTCCCAGCGACGCATGCCCCGGATTGCCTGCCGCACGTGGTTGAGGATCAGGGGCACGTCCAGGCCCGCATCATCGGCGGGCAGGTCGCCCGAGAGTTCTGGAATATCGATGCCGAAGTCCTGCTTCAACTTCTCGATCAGGGTCGTGTTGAAGAGTGACTCCTCGTCGGCCAAGCGAAGCCGGTAGTGCTCGCGTGCGCTCTTGCGGTGCAGCTCCACCGGCAGCAGTAGCAGTGGGGCCAGGCGCTCCTGCTGGCTCGAGTCGGCCTCATACCAGCAGAGTATTCCGAGCCCGATGAAGATGGTCTGGACGCCACCTTCCTCCAGACTCTCGCGTCCGGCACGCGCCAGCGCTTTGAGGCGCTGGTCGAGCCCGTCCTCGTCCAGGTGCGTGAACAACTCTCCGTTTTCGAGCCCCTTGCGGGTCAGCTCGGCGAGCGGATCCCCTCCCGTGTGCGCCCTGAAGATCTCCGCGCTGCGGGGATCCTGGTCGGAGTAGGCCTGCAGGCGTGGCCGCAGCCCAAAGGATGTGCCGCTCACGAGTTCGTCTTCCAGCACGGCCAGGTCCGGCGGCACCAAGCGGATCACGCTGGCGAGACGCACGTTGAGAAGCCGGTTGCGCAGGCTGAGGTCGAGCAGGCGCGTGCGCCAGCGCTCGAGGCGCTCCCGAGCGTCTTCTGGGATTTCCGGTTTCTCCTGTTGCGGCTGGGCTGAAGCGGCGGCCTTCTGCTCCGCCGAGCGCAGCAGTTGCTGCACGCGCCGCTCGGTGGCCGGATCGAGGGGCTCGGCCCGCACCAGCACTTCAGGTGCGGCCTGGAAGCGACCCCGTTCGACTCGTGCCGGGAGTGGGAGCACGTGCTCCTCGCGGGCGCAGGCCACGTCCACCATGTAGTCGAAGGAAGCGGTGAGAAGCCCCCTCGCGGCCTGCACCGCGCGCTCGAAGGGCACGGCTGGCCGGCTCGCCACCGGAGACGAGTCGACCAGCAGCAACTGATCGGCGTCGACCTCGTTGCGAACCATCGCCACGTCGTCCCAGAGCACACCGCGAGGGTGATCTTTTTCGAGCCACACGCCCGCGAACGCGTGACCTTCAAGCACCACCAGCACGGGCATCAGCCCGACCTGCTCGAGGCATGCCGCATAGAAGAGCGCCAGGTCGAGGCAGGTGCCCATGTGCTGACCCAGCAGCTGATCCGGCGTCCGCACCTTCTGCCCGGCTTTCCGGAAGCTCGCCGGCGGGCTGCTGTAGGTGATTCCGAGCTCCTGCATGGTCTGATAGACGGCCCGGGCCATCGCCCGCACGCGAGCCGGATCGCGCGACTGATAGCCCTCGAGGGATGGATCACCGGTCAACTGTTGCAGCGGCTCGCGGGCGAGCAGCAGTGTTTCGGCGATCACCGGGTGATTGGGCTGCACGAAGGCAGCCAGCAGCTGCGGCAACGTGTCGGCGCGCCATTCGTTGTAGGCAAGCAGCTCCAGGTCGAGCTGTTTGCGGCTCACCACATCTTCGCCCCGCAGCAGCTCGATCTGGCAGCGTCCGAGCACGCGCTCACCGAGGTTCATCAGCTGCTGGTGGTCGAACGCCAAAGGGACGTCATCCACGCCATAGGTCGAGCCCTGCGCCAACGCCGGAATGCGCCGTTCCCAAAGCGCAGCCACTTCGGGTTGCAGCGCGACCCGAAGCGTCAGGTCCTCGAGCTCGGCGTCGCCCCGATTGGTGACGTTGAGTTCGCGCAGCACCGGGATGGCGTTCTGGCTCATCGCATAGCTGACATGCGGGTCGAGGACCACATCCAGCTCGACGTTCGCCTCTGTCTCTTGCGGCAACACAGCTCCCCGGAAGACCTGCGGTGCCTCGGGCACCGAGCCCTGGAGACTACCATCGGGTCGCTCTGCGGACAGCTCCCCGTGCAATCCCCGCAGGCCTGATCGCGAGTCCTAGAGCGGTGACCGGTTTGAAATCGCCGTAAATTCGCAAGGGAGAGCAGGTTCAGCGTGCCGTTACGGTGCCGCAGTCGTAGCCCGAGCTACTTCAAGGTGCCGTAGCGGCACGCCGCACCGGTAAGCCCTCGGCGAATGACGGCCTTGTTGCTGGGCCTGAAGCTGTGACCCGGGGATTGCCGAGGCGGGGGTCGGCGAGTGCCGCCTGTCGGGGAAAGCCGGGACGCTTGCGGCAGTCCGGGGATGTGGTCGACTTGGGCGAGTTCGCGGGAGGCGAGCTTGACGGCTTCAGCCGAGGCGCTGAAGGAAGCCGGCGTTGTGGCGGACGAAGGCGCCGGCTGGTGACAGTGTGGAGATCCCCTGCAACATGCGCTTGTTTAGGGGCTAGCGCGGGTGGTGCATCCTTGGGGGCCGTACGCGGCGGGACAGAGCGCCCGTTGCGCACCGGTGCGTCCGCGGGCCGGCTGTCGTGCACCGCCGGGAGCCTTCAGGGCCCGTTTGCGGCGCTTGGGGCGTGGGCCGGTGCTCGAGGTCGATGGGCCCGGACAGTCCGGCGGCCGCCGCGCTGAGGGATTTCACTCAGAAGTAGGCTCAAGCTGGGTCAGAATTTCTGCACCGCGTCACTCGTCGCCACCCACGGACGCGTCCAGATCGGCCTCGGCGAGCACGGGCGGCGGGAGCGGATCGACGCCGAGCAGGCGCGCAGCGTTGGCGCCCAGGATCTTGATCTTGCGCTGTGGCGTCAGCTCCGGGTAGCCGTGGGCGGCGCGCAGTTCGGCGGGAATCTGGAAGTCCATGAAGGCCGCGATCTGGGGCGCAGGGCCGCCGTAGATCAGGCCCTCGCTCGCCCACAGCACATTGTCCTCGCCGATGTGGAGTAGCAGCTTGCCCAGGACGTGCGCCGCCTCCTCGGGGTACTCCATCACGTGCGCCCAGACGCCATTCAGGCTGGCGTAGACGTTCTCGTTGGGGCCGATGCCGTTGTCGCGCAGCGAGCGGATCAGCCGGTCGATTCCGCGATCGGTCGGGTAGGGCACGTCCACCAGTTCCTGGTAGGGGCCCTCGCGCCACAGGGGTTCGGGTTCGGGCGCGGTGGGCGCATCGGCCCCCGCGTCGACTTCATCGGCTTGGGCCTCAGGGGCCTCGCGCTGTGGGAGCTCCGACGCCGCGTGCAGCACCACGAAGCGAGCCTCGGCAAAGCGCTTGGCGACCCGACCCACGTCGATCGGATCGACGTAGGTGGGGCTGTAGATGGGCCTGTTCCAGCCCTTGTCCACCAAGAAGACGGCGACCCCCAGCTCGATGCCCTTGTCGATCGTGCGCAGCCCGACGTCGTCGTCGAGCCAGTGGCCCTCGGGCAGCGGAGCAGTGCCCGGACCCCAGCCCGGCGTCAGCTGCCAGGCGACCACGTCGCCAGCGGCGGCCAACCGTTCCATCCGTGCGAGCTGCAGGTCGATGCGATCGTTGGGCATCACGCTGGGCACGACGAGCACGTGTTCACCGCCGAGCTCGGCGTTGAGCCGCTCCGCCACCCCATGCTGATCCTCGACCGTGATCGGAGCCCAGCCAGCCAGCCCCGTGCCATCTTGGCCGATGGCATAGGAGAAGCCCAGGAGCACCGCCATCGAGGTCGGGCTGCGCCCGAAGAACTGCGTCAGCGCCTCGTCGGGATGGTAGACCTGCCCCCCCAACAAATCCGGTGAGCGCTCCACCCAAGGCAAGGGCGGGCCGTTCACGAACATCGAGTCGAGCCCCCAACAGCAGGAGCACGGCCTCCGCTCGAACGTGAACATGGCGAGATCGAGGATGAAGGCATCGGCGACCGCGGGCCCGACGCGGGCGTCGTCGCCCGCGTCCGCCGAAGCATCGAGACCCCCGTCGAACGCCCCCAGCGGGGCAGCGTGACTCACGGACAGCGGTTGCGAGAGGGACGGAGACCGCTCCTCCGTCGCACATCCAGCCAGAGTCGTCAGCGCCAACTCCAGCGCGAACGCCATCACCGACGCCGCCCATTGCTCCAAGCGTGTCTCCAAGTTCGCCTCCCAGCTTGCCGCCGTATTGCATCACCAGCTTGAGGCAGACCCGCGGGTCAAAGCCAGGGGTACACAGGGGTCAATCCGGGGTCACACGGGCGTGCGATGGTCGAGCTCGGATGCTGCCTTGCCTCACAGTGAGGAGCCCGTCGGGTCGATGGGACCAGCCCAGAGGCATGTGGACTCACCGCCTTGCGGCCGGAAATCGCCACACCTCCGCGCCGCCGAGTGAGCATGCTTCACGCGTTCGAGTAGCCGCCCGCGCGTAGTGAAGGCGTCGTGACTCGAAGTTTAGTAGCGCCGGACCCAAGCGGCGCCGGGAAATAGCTGCGGAAATAGCTGCCAGGACGTTTTTCTTGCGGCGGAAATGGCTGCCAGGATTTTTTTTCTTGCGGCGAACCCGAGCGCAAGGCGGAGTACCTGTCGGGCCTGACGGCGATTTCGCAAGCCCACCACGGCTGCTCCGGCCGCTATCGGGGCGGGGACCGCTCGGTGCAGTTCCCGGAGGGGACTTACCCGCCTCCGCTAATGCAGGCCGCGTAGACCCGGTTCCCTCTGACCTCTTGCCCATCGCGGGCACCGATCACCAGCAGACCCGAGCACAACCACCGCTCGCCAAACGGGGCGAGGGGGACGCAGCAGTCCGCCCTGGCTGCGACCGCAGAGACAGCTCCGACTTCGTCGCTTGCCACCCGTCCACCCCGGCCCGCGGCACGTTGGTCTCGAGCAGCCCGTTTTGCGTCCGCCGAGCAGCAAGTCGCTGGTCTCGGAGCCCAGCCCCAGCGGCCGGCGTAGAAAACGTCCTGGAAGTTAGGCGCTGCGGGCAGAAGCGGCGCAGATCGCAGGTGCGGGTCACCATCCGGGTCCCATCGGGGACCGATAGCCGGGGTGCAGTCACACCCTGTTATCGGCCCGTGCCCGAGCCAGTTTCGCAAAATCGTACGAATTGCCTCCATGCTGCCGACGCGGAGGACCGGGGGCAGCCAGCGGCGCTGCCGAAAGTCGCGTCGACTCGGACTGCCTGGCGTCCTCCCGCCTGACACCGACAGCTGAATGGCAGCACCTGCGGGCAGCACCGCAGCTGGGGGTGGCAGCTACGGGTGGCTGGTGGCCGCCGACCCGGATGGCCACTCGGTGGGCAGCCAATTCATCGAGGGCCGCCGGGCCAGGCAGGCCCGGAGCACGCATCGGCGCCGTCCCGCAGCCGCCTTGGATTTCGCGCGACCGTCCCAGCCACGCTCACCATGGCGGCTTCGACCTACGCGCGAGTGAAGCAGAGCAGGGTGGCGGCGGCGGCGGCCAGGGCGTGGGCCAGGTCGACGTTGAGGATGAGCGTGCTGCCGGGGACGTGGGGTGGCGGCCGCCACCCCACCGCCGGCGGCCGCCGCTTCGAGGGCCTGTCTTCGATCCGCAAGTGGTTGAAATTACTGGCATCCAATTTCGGCACGCAGCTTGCGTTGTGGGATGCCGCCATGACTGCGCCTCGCATTATCGTCCCGGGAGCCACTACGGCGCTGACCAGGCGGTGCACATTCAGGAAGGCTTTCTTGGCCCCGTGGCACGAGCAGGTGGGCGAGTGCTGGCTGTATTCGCTGGCCGATGCGCAGCGCCGCACGCAGGTGGCGATCCACCATGCGATCCGATGCGTCAACCATCACCATCTGAACGTGACCCCGGGCAGCAACAACCTGCCCAAGTTCATCAAGCTGCTGCACGAGGACATCAGCTGCTCGGTCAACACGCTGATGGCGCGCGAGCGCTACGACCAGCCTCACGAACTCTTCGACGACCGCCCGACGCACATGCTGCAGCTCCGGGATGGCGAGGCCCAGGCGCTGCACTTGATGTACGAGTTCGTCAACTGCGTGGCGGCGGGGCTGGTGGACCGGCCGGAGCAAATGCCGGGGTTCGTCTTTGACTTTGACCTGTGGCTGAGCGGCTACATCGACGTGCCCAAGCCCAAGATCTACTTCGGCGACTCGAGGCCGGACGTGATCCGGATGAAGGTGACCCCGCCGCCGCTCTTGTACCAGGCCTTTGGTGGGGACATCGAGCGGCTCGTCTATCACATGCAGCGCATGGCGCGGGAGGTGGTGCAGAAGATCGTCACGGCTCGCAAGCGGCCGGCGCTGGGGCCAGAGGGAGTGTTGGCGCTGCATCCGTGGTCTGAGCCCAGGACGCTGCGGGACAGTGGTGGCAAGCGCGTGCCGACGTTTCGCATTGGCACGGGTGGAGCGGTGGGCCGCGAGGTCAGGGTCCAGGCTGCCGAGGAAGTGCACCAGTTTCGGAGCGAGCACGAGGAAGCGCGGCTCGCACGCAAGAACGGCGACTTCGAGCGGGAGTTTCCCCATGGGACCTACAACATGCAGGTGCACCACAACGCACCGATTGCAGAGGAGCACCCGGGGGCGTTTCTGACCAAGTCGGGGCCGACGCTGGATGAGGTGAAGGCCGAACTACAAGCGCAGCGGCAGCGCAGGCTGCGGGCTGAGGGCGAGTGGACGGCGGCGTTCGAGGCGGAGAAGGTAGAGGCCGCGGGGACCGAGGCGAAGGAGAAGGATTCGAGCGCGATGGTTGAGACGCGCTCCGAAGTCGTGGATACCGGAGCATCACCGGCGGGCGAGGTGACCGGGGAGGCCGAGACTGAGGCCACCTGGATTGAGGCGACGGTCTTGTCGCCGCGGGAGCAGATGATCGAGCGCTCGCGTGCGTTGATGGCCTTCGTGAACGAAACCTTCGAAGAAGAGGCCGAGGCCATCTGCGAGTACGCGGAGTACGTACCGGCCGACAGCAGCGACCCGGACGAGAGCGACGCCAACGCCGATGTGACGGCTCCGGGCTCTGCGGAGCAACCCGCAAAGCCCGCGCGAGGGGCGCCGGTCGTGCGCCATCGATTCGGTCGGACGGTCGCCGATGAAGAAGCCGCCAAATCTCGGCGGCTGGTGATCCTGCGTGACAAGCGAAGAGGCCGCCCGCCAGGTGGCACGACCAGGAGCGGCTCCGACCCCCCTGACTGAACTCAGAGCCCCACGGGGGCATGCGTCGCGAGATACGGCTCTCGCGGCGCATTGGTGCGTCTGCAGTACGGCGAAAGTCGCGAAACAGGGGCGTTGAGGGGGCGGTTGGGGGCCGCGGTACGAAATTTAGGCCTGTTGGAGGCTCGGCTTTCGGGGAGGCCGCGAAGCCGACAACTACGAGTTGTCCGAGATTCGGATTTTTTTACCGCGCATCGGAGGGATCGATCGCGAATGTCGTGCCAGCAGTCCTCGTCGGGCGAGAGCGAGAAGCCCAAGCCGTCTCCAGTGTGTGCGCAGCTGCCGACGGCGAGGCATGCCACCAGAATGACGGTGGCGCCCGACAAGTACCGCGCGGTCCGCGTGTTGGCCATCGTTGTTCCCTCCGCACAATAGGCTACTAAAGTTGCCTACATTCTTGTAGCGCGAGGGTGTGTGGTCGTCTGGTGACGCCGACCAGCTTCCGCCGCCAAGTGGCTCGCCGGATCAGGAAGGCCCGCTGGCGCCTGGGACTCACACAGGAGGATGCGGCGGTCGCGGCGAAGCTGAGCGCGCGCTACTTCGCGGAGGTGGAGCGAGGGCACCGCAACCCGACGCTGGACACGCTCCATGCGGTCGCACGCGCGTTGAAGGTCACGGTAGCGGACCTGGTGGATGTGGAACCCGACCGGCGCATAGACCTCGATGCGATTGAGGTGGAGCCGGTGCCGGCGGGTCGGAAGCCGAAGCGCGTCCGCCGGTAGCTGAGCGCGGTTGTCACTGCCGGCGCGGCCCCGGCGCACATGGGGATCCCCCCTTTCCGCGCGACGGGAATACCGCGCATCGCCTGACGTGTTCTGGCTAGGTGGGCATCAACCTTCGCGACAAGATACGCGGCGCCCTGATCGGCACTGCGATCGGCGACTCGCTCGGCGCGCCACTCGAAGGAGGACCGAGCCGGCGTATTGCGGCCGCGGACCTTCCCGTTGGTCGGGCGCTGCGTTGGACCGACGACACGCAGATGATGCTCGACACCGCCGGCTGGGTGGCCAGCGGGGCGAACGCCCCCGAGGACCTGCTGCGGCGCCTATCCGACGGCTACGAGGCAGCCCTGGGCTACGGCCACGGCACGAAGCTGGTGCTGATGGCGTTCCGGTCGGGGCGCCCATGGGGGGCGTGCCCGTTCGTGGCGTGGCCGGATGGGTCCCAGGGCAACGGAGCGTGCGCGCGCGTCGCGCCCGTGGCGTGCCGACACATATCTTCCCAGGCGATGACCGAGCAGGTCGCACGCATGAGCAGCTGGGTGACCCACGCGCATCCCGCCGCCATCGCGGGCGCGGTGATTCAGGCCGAGAGCGTTCGTCGGCTTCTTGGCACCGAACCCGAGGTCTTCGCCACCGGAGTGTTGCTCGACGGCATCGAAGCGACCGCCGGCCAGTTGGGCGGATGGGTCGCCCCGGCAGCTGGCAGTGTTCGAGAGCTGGTGTCGTCGGAGGCCCCAGCAGCCCGTGTGCGGGCCGCTTTCCGCTGCGACGCGCCCTTTGGCCCAGGAGACGCTGCCCGCGGCATGGTGGGCCGTGGAGAGCGCGGGAGGCCGGCCGCGCGAGTCGTTCGCGGCAGCCATCACGGTCGGCGGTGACGTGGACACCATCTGCGCCATGACGGGGGCGCTTGTTGGCGCGCTGTGGGGAGCCGAAGCGCTCGCCGAAGCCGGGCTGTACGAGCTGGACGACGCGGGCGCGCGAGTAGTTCTGCGGGCCGCAGATGCGATTGCGACCCCGACCGGGCGCGAGCGGCGGGCGAGTCATTGACCTCACGGCTACCTGTCTTGCTGCGAAGAGGCGCCCTCTCCGGCTCTCGACAGCCGTCAGCCGGGCAGCACGGGCGTCACTGCCGGATCGAGCCTTGGAACGAGGGAGTCACCACGGGTGTCACCGGCGTACCTGTGGCGTGCCGCTAGATCTCCCCGCTGGGCCGGGGCGATCGGAGAAAAAAAAAAAAACGCTCACAGGCGGCCTCGCCGCGCCCTGGCACCGCAGGAAACAACTGGCATTGCGTTCAGCTCCACCTCGACAAGAGCCGACCGGAAGACGATACTGCTCGCGTGGAGACGAAGAGCCCAGCCGCCCGGCCTTTGCAGGTCCCCGCGGTCGACCCAGCGCACTACGGCGCCAACTTCATTCGGTTGGCAGTCTGCGAGTTGCGCTTCCCCACCCTGTTCGAGATCGAGGCAGACCGGCCGCCTGCGGCATTCGCGAGGGCGCTTCGCAAGACGTATCCGAATCACGAGCGCGCCAAGAACGTCAACGTGAACCCTGCCGGCTTGGAGCAAGCGACTGCACATATCTTCCATTCCAAGAAGAACAGGTGGCAAGTCACTCTGCGGGCATCAGCGTTGTCGATCGAAACATCAAGCTACGACAAGTACGCGGAGTTCGAGGAGCGCGTTCAGTTCGTCATCGATGCAGCCAAGAGCACGATCGACAGCGACTTCTTCACCAGGGTCGGGCTGCGATACATCAACGTCATCCCTTACCAGATGACCGAGATTAGCGAGTGGGTGAACAGCGCGCTGGTAGCCCCCTTGGGTGCGGGCACTTTCGGCGACGTAGACGAATGCTGGCAACAGGTGAGAGGGACGACCGACATTGGAGGCTACAGCTTCCGCCATGGCGTCAATGCGAATAGGAGCGCGCCTGCGGCGGGCGCCCCGAGTGAGTACGTCTTGGACTTTGACTTCTTCTGCGAGGACGTACAGGTGTCGGATGCGCTCGAAATCGTAAGCCAACTGCACGAACGCGAGTACGCTATGTTTGATTGGACGCTCGGGCCGAAGATGCGAGAGCAGTTGGGAGCGTCGAAGCTGAAGGGGAAGCCGTGATGCCCGCAGTGGATACAGCAGACAGCGCCATGTCGGTCGCTGCCGTGGCCTTCGAGCGAACGGGCCGACTGGAAACCCACGTCGTTGAGATTCCAAGAGGCACGCCCACAGAAACGCCGTTCCTCGGCACTTGGGAGTCGGTACCGTGGATGCACGCGACCAACGTCGAAGGCGGAACGGCGACGCTCTCTGAACTCAGCCGCTCTGTTATTCGCAATGAAGACCGAGAGGCAGTAGTCGTCGCCCCCTCCGAAGACGATGCCGTCACCAAGGCGCGTGATGCCCGAGTGGCCCTACTCGCTCGCCGGTTTGCAGGGCGTACCAGCACCGAGGACGAAGCGCGCTTCGCGATTCTCACAGAGCGCCTCCGTCGCCTAAGTCCCCGCGTGACGCACGAGATGATTCAGCGACTCGGCGAAATGATTAACGCGGCGGAGGACGTTTCAGAGGAACTGGATGCGATTCGCGAGAGCTTCGAACTGAAGTGAACCCGTTCGTCTACCCTAAGTCGAAGCACTCACGTCGCGAACGACCGGGGCAACTGGCTCGGTACCAGCTGTACAAACCCTACCTGCGGCGCGAGTTCGCAAAGAAGTGCGTCTATTGCCGCTTGCCGGACACGATGGGACCGCTCGAAGCCTTCGGCGTCGACCACTATCGCCCGAAGAAGAAGTTCCCCCACTTGGTGACCGCCTACGCGAACCTCTTTTACTGCTGCAACCCGTGCAATCGCAGGAAGGGCGAGGATTGGCCTCGCCCAGGCGAGGAAGGCACAGAGATTGTGCCGAACCCCTGCGATCACAAGATGAGCAAGCACCTTCGGTTCAAGCGCGGAACGGTGGAAAGCCTATCGCCCCCCGGCGCTCACACGCTGCGGCTCCTGGATCTCAACGACCCAAAGGCGGTCGCGTACCGCGAGTTCATCCTCGCGACGATAGGAATGTGGCAGGAAAAGCTGGAAAGCGCTCAGCGCACCGCGAGAGAACTCAGGAAGAAAAGGCGAGCACCGAGCCTTTCAGCCGCGGAGGGGGGAAGAATCGACTCGGCGCTGTCCAGGCTGGAACACATCGAGGCAGAGTGCAGCGCTCACCTAGACCGGCTCGCGGGTGGCCCATAGCGGCTCGCGCGTCTGTCGAGAAGCCCTGGCAGGCGGCGCGCCGTCCGGTACGCCAACCAGCGCGAATACATCAGGCGGCCATCTCCGCCAGCGCGGTTACAAAATCGTCCACGTGGTGTCAAGGGACGGGCAACCTGATCGTGCCCGGGACGGCGAAAGTGATCGCGCCGACCGGCTGATCCGGCAGAGCGCATCGGTGGCGTTTCCGAGGGGGGTCTGGGGACGGCGAAAGTGATCCCGACTGAAATGGTGTGCAATCATGTTCGAGCCTCCTGTGGGTTCTTGTTCGAGTTGCGCGTGGAGCGCGTTCGGCGGTTGGTTTCTGGGTTTCGGTAGCTCTCGCCCTCGATCACGAGGGCATGGGCGTGATGGAGAAGCCGGTCCATTGCGGCGCTGGCGATGAGTGGGTCGCCGAAGAGTGCGGCGAGTTCTCGTTCGTCTCGATTGGATGTGATGATCGTGGAGCCAAACCAAATTTCCGACCCACCTTGACCCTACTCCTGAGTGAAACACCTCAGCGCGGCGCCCGCCGGCCTGTCCGAATTCATCGCCCGCGAGCCCCGAACCCCACTCAAGCGCCGCAAACGCCCCCGGAAGGCC
>JAOUOP010000040.1 GCA_029880325.1 Myxococcales bacterium
CTACGGCGCCAGCTGCGGCGTCCGGCCCCCTTGAAATACACGGAGTATTCCGGCGGAGGCCGTCCTTGCATCTGGCATCGTATCGACCCCGATCATCGGCTCAGCACTCCCGCCGAGCACATCTAGCGGTTCAGAGCGCCTGCTGCGCGTTGTGCACCACCGCCTCCACTTCCGTGCGCATGGCGTGCAGGCTCTCGGGGCTTTCGGCCTCGAAGCGCAAGACCAGCGCCGGCTGGGTGTTGGAAGCGCGCACCAGGCCCCAGCCGTCCTCGAAGCGGATGCGTGCGCCGTCCACGTCCAGAACGTCATGGCTGCTCTTGTAGTGACTGAGCACCCGGTCGACGATCTTGAACTTGCTCTCGTCGCTGCACTCCACCCGCAACTCGGGCGTGGCGTGTGTCTGGGGCACATCTTCGAGCAGAGTCGACAGTGATTGGCCACTTTCAGCTACAATCTCGAGCACGCGCAGGGCGGCGTAGACGGCATCGTCGAAGCCGAAGTAGCGATCGGCGAAGAAGATGTGGCCGCTCATCTCCCCGGCCAAGAGTGCGCTTTCCTCTTTCATCTTCTTTTTGATCAGGGAATGCCCAGTCTTCCAGATGATGGGGCGGCCGCCGCGTTCGGCGATGTCGTCGTAGAGCGTCTGCGAGCACTTGACCTCGCCCAAAATCGCTGCGCCAGGATGCCGCGCCAGGATGTGTCGCGACAGGAGGATCATCAGGCGGTCGCCCCAGACCACCGTGCCGCGCTCGTCGATGAGGCCGATGCGGTCGGCGTCGCCGTCGAGGGCGATGCCCAACTCCAGACCGTCCTGGGCAATGCGCTGCTTCAGCGCTTCGAGGTTCTCGGGCTGCGATGGGTCGGGGTGGTGATTTGGAAAGTTGCCGTCCATCTCACAGAACATGGCCACCGGATCGAGACCGAGCTCGCGCATGGCTGAAAGCGCGACGGGGCCACCGGCGCCGTTGCCGGCGTCGACTGCGAAACGCAGATCGCTACGCGCGAACTGAAAGTTGCCTCGCATGTAGCCGCGGTAGGCCGGCAGCGGGTCAAGTCTTTCGGAGTGGCCGCCGCCGGGCAGCTCGAAGTCGCGCTTTTCGATCAGCTCGCGCAGCTGTCGGATTTCGTCTCCGGCCAGGGTCTGCTTGCCGCTCATGATCTTGAAGCCATTGTCCTGGGGGGGATTGTGGCTTCCTGTGATTTGAACGCCGCCGTCGAGGTCTGCGTGAAAGACGGTGAAGTAGACCATGGGCGTCGGACCCACGCCGATGTCCACCAAGTCGGTGCCGGTCTCCAACAAGCCCTCCCGCAGCCGCGCGTGGAGCCGATCGGAACTCAACCGGCAGTCACGGCCCAGGGCGATCCGCTGCTGTCCTCTGCGTCGGAGCAGCGTGCCGATGGCGCGCCCCAGGTCGCGGGTGAAGTCGTCGCCGAGGTCGCGGTTGGCGACCCCACGGATGTCGTATTCGCGGAAAACGAGCGGGTTCATCAGCATTCCAGATTAGAGAAAACGGGTCTTGTCTCGGGCCTTGAGTTCATCGAGCACACGGCGCACCTGCTGGGCGCGCTCGCGCGGCATCACCAGCAGTGCATCGGGCGTGTCGACCACCACCAGATCCTCGACGCCGAGCAACGCCACCAACTTGCCCTCGGGCGCGCTCACGTAGGAGCCGCTGGCGTCCAGCGCCAGCATTTCGCCGCCGCCGCAGCCGTTGTCGTCGCCATCGCGCTGCGATAGCTGCCAGGCGGCACTCCAGCTGCCCACGTCATCCCAGCCGAAGCTGCCCGGCACCACCAGGATGTCGTCGGCCCGTTCCATCACGCCGTAGTCGATGGAAACCGAGGGCAGAGAAGCGTAGGAATCATGCACGAAGCCCTCTTCTTCGCCGCGGCGCGCCGCCTCGTCGCACTCGACCACCCAGCGTGCGAGCTGGGGCAGGTGCGCTTCGATGGCCGTGAGCATCGAAGCGGCGCTGAAGAAGAACATGCCGCTATTCCAGAGGTAGTCGCCCGAGGCGAAGAAGTGCTCTGCGCGTTCGGCATCGGGCTTTTCGACAAAGGCCACCACGCGCCGGGCGCCGTCGCCGCATTGCTCGCCGACCTGCACGTAGCCATAGCCGGTTTCGGGCCGGTTGGGGGTGATGCCGACGGTGACCAGCGCGCCGCCTTCGGCCACCCCAAGCGCGCGCTGCAGCACGGCCTCGAAGGCCTGCTCGTCGCCGACATGGGGGTCGGCGGGCAGCACGGCGAGTACCGCCTGCGGGTCGCGGCGCCGGGCGTGGGCGATGGCCCAGGCGATACAGGGCGCGGTGTTGCGGCCCTGGGGCTCGAGCAGGAGATTTTCGGCTGGCAGCGCCGGCAGCTGCGCCCGCGTGGTTTCGGCGTGGCGCGCCGAGGTCACCACCAGCACCTGTGTGGCGCCGACCACGGCGGCCGCGCGTCGCACGCTGGCTTGCAGCAGCGTTTCGTCTCCGCCCGAAAGCGACAGGAACTGCTTTGGATGGGCAGCCCGGGAGGCGGGCCAGAAGCGGGTGCCGGAGCCACCGGCCATGATTACGGCGAAGCGTTGGGACATCGTTTTGAACCCGTGGTCGGGCGCGTGCGTGACTTGGGAGCGTGGCCGGATGGTCTTCAGCCGGGCCGCAGCACATCCCACAGCAGCATCGCGGCGCCCAGTGGTACCAGGTACCACGCGAAAAGCCAGAAGTGGCCGCGCCGCAGCAAGCCGCCCAGCAGGCGCAGGGAGGCGTAGCCGACGCCGACCGTGACGGCGGCGGCCAGCCAGGCGGTTGCGCTCAGGCTCGCGAGCACCTGGGGATCGCCGAGTTCCAGCAGCGTTGCGCCCGCGATCACCGGAATTGACAGCAAAAAGGAGAAGCGGAAGGCGGCGGGCGCATCCATGCCCAGGGCCATGGCGCTGGCGATGGTGATGCCACTTCGGCTGACCCCCGGCAGCACCGCGATGCCCTGGGCGATGCCCACCAGCAGCGCTGCCGCCGCCCCCAGCTCGCCGCCGCCACCGCGGCGCCCGCGGGTGCTGACCACCAGCGCCGCCGAGGCCAAAAAACCGAGGCCGACCACCAGCGGACGTCGGGTGAGGGCCTCCATCTGGGACTCCAGGGCCAGGCCGATGGCGGCCGTAGGCGCGCATGCGAGCACCAAGTTGCGCAGCTGCAAGCCATCGGGTGTTTGCAAAAAGGCGCCAGGCGCCCGCAGGCCCCGTAGGGTCTCGAGGGTCAGTGTTCCCAGCTCGCGCCGAAAGACGGCGACCGTGGCCAGCAGGGTGCCGGTGTGGAGCAGCACCGTCAGGCTCAGTGACATCTCGGGCAGCGTGAAAAGCAGCCCACAGACGGCCAAATGCCCGCTGCTGGAGACCGGGAGAAACTCGGTCACCCCCTGCAGCAGGCCCAGGCCCAGGGCCACGGGGGTGTCGGGTGCTGCGTCCATCAGGCCGGCGGGGTTGGGGGGCGTCAGCGAAGCGCGGACGTCGGTGCCACGAAAAGTCGGCTCCGGGGTAGGCTTTCTCGTCCATCCGGTCAAGATTCGAGGCGATGGCAGCCATCGAATCCGCCACGGGCCCCGAAGCCGGGGCCCGCCCCAAGCCCCCGGGCTTCTTCCGGGCTTTCAGCTACCCGTTTCGCGGTGCGCGTTTCGTCTACCGGGAGCATCCGGGGCTGGCCCGCTACTGGCTCCCGCCGCTGCTGTTGACGACGGCGGCGCTGGTGGCCGTGACCTGGGCTGCGCTGCACTACCGCGCCGACCTGATGCAGGCGATCTGGCCCGCCGAGCCGGGCGGCGAGGGCCTGTGGGCCTGGCTGGTTGGGGCCCTACACGGCCTGCTGCAGTGGCTGTTGGCGCTGGGGCTGATCGTGGCGGGTTTCGTCGTCGTGGCCCTCAGCACGTCGCTGCTGGCGGCACCCTTCAACGATGCCCTGAGCGAGGCCGTGGAGCGCATCGCCACCGGTCGCAGCGCACCGCCGGCCTCCCTGCGGCGCTTTGTCGGCGATCTGGGAAGGACCCTGCGCATCGAGCTGGTGAAGCTCGCCGTCTTCCTGGCCCTGATGCTGCCGCTGCTGCTGGTCAGTCTGCTCGTGCCGGGGGTGGGCCCCCTGGTCTACACGGTCGTCGGCAGCCTGCTGACAGCCTATTTTTTCGCCTTCGATTACGTCGACTGGCCCGCTTCGCGGCGCGGCCTGGGCACCCGCGCGCGGCTACGGGTGGCCACCCGCCACCCGATGACGATGCTCGGGCTGGGGCTCGGGGTATGGGCTTTCCTGTATGTGCCCCTACTCAACCTACTTTTTATGCCCGGCGCCGTCGCCGGGGGAACTCTGCTGTTCCTGGAGCTGTGGCCCGATGGGCTTGACGGGTCCGACCCTAGGGGCAAGGGTGAACAAAGTCGTACCGATGCCCGTCACAGCGGCAACGATGAGGGCAACCCTTGAGCGCGTTGTCCACATAGTCTACTGTACCTACTTGTAGGTGTACGGGAAGTTCACGCTCCCGATTGGAGGACATGATGAAGCGCGTTTTGCTGGGAATTTTATCGGCCTTCTTGGTCCTGGGGCTCGCTGTGGCCGACGCCGACGCCCAGCGCAAGAAGAAGAAAAAGGGGGGCAAAAAGAAGGACAAGGTCCCGATCAGCCAGAACATCGCCAAGTCCATGGGCAAGCTCCAGTGGGGCATGTCCAAGGCCAAGGTGGTCAAGCTGATGAAGGAAGAGGTCAAGGAGCGCTATCGCCCCCTGATCAGCAAGACCCACGACGCCGTCGAGGAGGACCGTCTGCGCCGCCAGGCCAAGGCCGAGCTGCAGCGCATCAAGGACGGCTACGTCGAGTTCGAGGGCCGTTCCACCGGCTGGGACGTCAGCTTCCTGAAGGGCGAGTTCACCCACAACAACGACGAGGCCATGCTCGTCACGCGCGACGGAAATTCCCAGAATTTCTATTTTTTCATCGGTGGCCGTTTGTGGAAATGGTACAAAGCCTTCGACGCGTCGGTTTTCCCGGCCAATAACTTCAACGCCTTCGCGGGCGCCGTTCAGCACCGCTTTGGGGACGGAAAAGTCGTCGAGGCCGAGCTGCGGCCCGGCGAGGCGCGCAAGTGGCTCGAGTGGCAGGACGAAAACAGCCGCTTGCGGGCCATCGATCAGACCGGCTTCTACGGCTTCTACTGCCTGGTCTTTGAGGACAAGGCGACGGTGGCGAAGTTGGCGAGTCTGCGTAGCAACCGGAGCGACAGCGGGCCCAAGACCCACGCACTGGTCGAGGCGGTGACCGGCGCCCGCGACGCGGAAGAGGCCGACGACTCACCCAACGTGGTCGACCGTCTGACCGGCCGCATCCGCGCCCGCGAAGACGCGCCCGAGCCGACCAGCAGCGGCAAGGCGAGCGGGGGCAAGAAGGGCCGAGGCCGCAGCAGCTCCTCCTCTTCCTCCTCCTCGAGTGGCGGCAGCCCCGTCGATTCCAGTGACGACCCGCTGCAGGGCCTGGGACTGTAGTCGCGCAACCCGACGGGCTCGCCGCCGTCCCGCGGCGGGCCCGGATGGGGAGGCTTCGGGGGAAGCGTTTCGGGGCGTTGGGGACGGGGCGTTGGGGACGGGGCGGGCTCGTGCACGGGCCGAGCGGCCCGTTGCAGGTTTGCGAGGGGGACCGCGAACCGACGCACTGAGACCGCACGGAGCGGGCACCCGTGGGCCCGCTGACACGGCGCGCGCGCCCGTGGGCGGCGCAGTCGGGCCGACCGCCTTTGGGGGTTGCGGCGCGTGGCTCCTCAGACGGCGGGGCCGAAGCGCACTTCGACGCGAACGTTCACGCCGAGGGCCCGGCGCAGGGCCGGCTCGATCACGCTTGTCACGGTGTAGGAAGATCCGGGGCAGCCGGCGCAGGTGCCACTGAGCCGCACGACCACCAATTCCCTGCTGACGTCGAGCAGATCGATGGCGCCCCCGTCGGCTTCGAGGAGTGGACGCACGTAGGTCTCGATCACGGCTTGGGCCTGCTCATGCACCCACCCAGGGTAGCGGAAAACGCAGGTCCTGGGCGGACAATCCGCCCAAACGAAAAACCGGCCGCATCATGGCGATGCGACCGGCTTCGGAGTGTGCCACGGAGCTTTCGCGGCGTGGCCTGACGCGTGTGCTTACTGCTTGAGCGCGGCCACCTTGCCCAGGGCCTGCAGCAGCCGGCCCTGAACCTCCACCGTGCGCCCCATGAGGCCGGTGGTGGCGACGATCTCGCCGCGCAGGTCGCCGAAGATCGAGGCCTGGGCGCCCAGCGTGCCCATGCTGCGGGCCTTGTCGACCACGAGCACGTAGTTGCCGTACTTCTCGGCGAAGTCTTCCTGGCCGATGTAGGCGGTGCGCTCGACCTCGCGGCCGCCATCCTTGGAGGAGACCAACATGACCGGCGCGGCGCCTTCCTCGGGTTCCACGCCCGGCTCGGGCGGCTTCGGCTTCACGATGACGATGCCGCCGGCCAAGGCTTCACCGACCTTGCTCACGACCACGCCGTATTGGGTGGTCAGCAGCTCGTCGGTGGCCGCAGCCGACTTGTCGAGGGCTTCGCGCTTGGTCTTGCCGGCGGTCTTGGCGCCGAGCAGCGCGAACTTGTCCCACAGCAGGTTGATGCCGTTGTAGTACTCGAAGAGGTCGTCGACCGTATTGGTCGGGAAGGCCAGGTAGCGGCGCCGGGAAAATTCATTGGCGCCAAAGGGGCGCTCCATGGCGACCAGGGTCTCGATGGCCTTGTAGTCGACCTGGGCGGCCTTGCCCGGTCCGCCGGCCGTTGCGGCTGTGACCTTCTTGAGCTCTGAGTTGGCCGCGTCCAGGATCTTCGAGACCTCTTGGACCTTGTTGTAGATGTCGACGCCATCGGCGACGGCCATGGTGAACTGCTTGCGGTCGGCGCTGGTGCTGAAGATGCCGAAGCCGACCACGAAGCCCACCACCAGGCCCACCGACACCAGGATGAGGTTGCGGCTCTTGGCCTTGCGCCCAACCTCGTCGTCCTTGACCGCTGAGTCGTCGATGACCAGCGTGACCTTTTTCTCGGTGAATGCTGGTGCGGCGGCCACCTCGAAGGGGCTGGCGGCGGCGGGCTTGGCCGCTGGGGCCGCGGGCTGGGCCGCTGGGGCCGCGGGCTGAGCAAAAGGTGGCGCGGCGACGGCGCCGGGAATGCCAGCCGGTGTACCGCCGATGGCCGGGGCCGGGAGCCCTCCGAGAGCCGGAGCGGGCAGGCCACCAGGAGCCGGGGTCGCGCCGGGCAGGGGCAGGCCTCCCGGTGGCACCGAGCCGCCTGGGGGGGCTGCGGCCGGGCCACCGATGCCGCTCTGGCCGGGCGTCACGGTGCGGCCCAGGCGGGCCTTCAGGTTCTTGATGTCGCGGGGTTTCTTGGACGGTGTTGCCATGCGTTCGGGGCCTTGTTCGTGCGGATGCCCAGGGCAGCTCGAGCGCACCCGCCGGCGCGCTCCGCAAACGTGGTCTGTCCCGGTGATTCCGTAGGGCTGGCAAGGTATCCGTGGGTCCTCGACGGTGTCAAGCGCACTGCCCACTCGCCGGAAACTACCTTTGCTTTCAAGGCCTTAGACGATTGGCGCGCAAGCCTTTTCGCAGCCCTTGTGCAATTTTTGGTCACAGCTCGGCACATCGCGGCGCGATGCCCAGAAAAACCCACGTCTCCAGTCATGGACGGTCATGTAGTGCGATGCCACCGAATCGTCGGGCTGCTCACCGAATTTGCGACGACGAAGGGGTGCGCAAACGAAGGCTTGCCGATCAGGGCGATTCTTGCTTGATTGCAGCGCTCTGGTGCCATGATCCTCGTGATCGACAATTACGACTCCTTTACCTACAACCTCGTCCAGTACCTCGGGGAGCTGGGCGCCGTGGTGGAGGTCCACCGCAACGACGCGATCGACGTGGCGGGCATCCGAGCCCGGGCGCCCGAAGGCATCCTGCTTTCGCCGGGTCCCGGCACGCCGGACGACGCCGGCGTCACCCTCGCGGCGATTGCCGCCTTTGCCGGCCATGTGCCGCTTTTGGGCGTTTGCCTCGGGCACCAGGCGATCGCCCAGGCCTTCGGCGGGCAGGTGGTGCGGGCCCCGCGCCTGATGCACGGCCGCACCTCGCCCATCCATCACGATGGTCGCGGGCTTTTTCGCGGGATTCCGAGTCCCTTCGTGGCCACCCGCTACCACTCCCTGATCGTCGAGCCAGCCGCGGCCGAGGCAGTGATCGAGCGCAGCGCCTGGACCGAGGAGGGCGAGCTGATGGGGTTGCGCCACCGCGAGCATGCGATCGCCGGTGTTCAATTTCACCCCGAGTCATTTCTCACCGAGCACGGCCACCGCTTGCTCGGTAATTTCCTCGACCAGCTGCCGCAGCGGGGCGCGGGTCCCGGAACGGAGGCCGCATGAGCCAAGGTGAAACGATACGAAGCGCGCTGGCCACCGCAATCGAGGGTCGCGACCTTTCGGCTGAGGCCACCGAGGCGGCGCTCCAGGCGGTCTTCGGAGGTGAGGCCACCCCGGCCCAGATCGCGGGGCTTTTGGTGGCGCTGCGCATGAAGGGCGAGACCGTGACCGAGATCGCGTCGGCCGCGCGCACGATGCGCCGCCATGCGGTGGCTGTCGAGGTGCCGCCCTCCGGGCCCCTGGTCGATACCTGCGGCACCGGCGGCGACGGCTCTGGAAGCTTCAACATTTCGACCCTGGCCGCGGTCGTGGTGGCTGCCTGTGGGGTCAGGGTAGCCAAGCACGGCAACCGGGCCGCCAGCTCGCGCTGCGGCAGCGCCGATTTGCTGGAGGCCTTGGGAGTTGACATTGAGTTATCTCCCGCGCGCATCGCCGAATGTATCGAAAGCGTGGGGATCGGATTCATGTTTGCTCGTGCGCATCATCCGGCCATGCGTTTTGCGGCGCCGGTGCGCGCCGAGCTCGGCGTACGCACGCTCTTCAACTTCCTGGGGCCGCTGACCAACCCGGCAGGTGCGAGCCATCAGCTCTTGGGCGTAGGCGATGGCAGTCGCCAGGAGATGATGGCCGAGGTGCTGCGGGAGTTGGGGGTCGGTGGCTGGGTTGTGCATGGCCATGGAGGCCTCGACGAAGTCTCGCTTTCGGGGCCGACGCGCGTGGTAGCCGTCGAAGCGGGCGGCGCGCGCATCTTCGAGGTCACGCCTGCTGACTTTGGGTTGAACGAGGCCGCCCCCGATGCGATCGCCGGTGGCGATGCGGCCCAAAATGCGGTGATCGCGCGCGCCATCTTGGTAGGCGAGCCTGGGCCCTGTCGGGACGCGGTGGTGCTCAATGCGGCCGCGACCCTATGCGCTGCGGCGGTGGAGTCGTCGCCGGCGTCGGCGGCGGTGCGCGCGGCCGACGCCATCGACAGCGGGCGTGCGCGGGCGACGCTCGACGGGTGGGTCGCATTCGGCAACGAAGGCCGCTGACCGTGAGCGTCGATCTGCTGTCGCCCATCCTGGAGCGCAAGGCCCGGGAAAATCACCGGCGTCTCGGCCACCAGGGTCTGCATCACGGTTATTGCGTCAATGGGGCCGCTGCGCCGCGCCCGGATCCGGCTGCGGTCGTCGATGCCCTGCGTCGCCGCGGAGCCGAGTGCCCGAGGGTGATCGCCGAGATCAAGTTGCGAAGCCCGAGCGCTGGCACCATTCGGGTGCGCCGCCCGGGCGAACTCCAGGCCATCGCCAGCGCCTACGCGAGTGCCGGCGCTGCCGCCATCAGCGTGCTTTGCGATGGCCCGGGCTTTGGCGGCAGTCCCCTGGACTTGCGGCGCGTGGCCGCGTCGGTCGCGCGGCCCGTGCTCTTCAAGGAGTTCGTGTTGGCGCCTTTGCAGCTCCGGCTCGCGCGCGCCATGGGGGCTTCGCTGGTTTTGTTGCTGGTGCGGGCACTGGAGCGCCAGCAGCTCCGGGATCTGATCGCGCAAAGCCTCGATTTGGGCTTGGTGCCGTTGGTCGAGGCTGCCGACGAAGCAGAGCTCGAGCTGGCACTCGCGACCGAGGCTCCCGTCGTCGGCGTCAATGCCCGGGACTTGAAGACCTTCAAGGTCGATCCGGAGCGCGCGTTGCGCGCGGTCGCCGCCGTGCCCGCCGATCGGGTTGCGGTGCAGATGAGCGGTATCGCCTCGGGGGCGGCGCTTTCGGCGTTGGGACCGACGCGGGCCGATGCGGTGCTGGTGGGCGAGGCCTTGATGCGCGCCGAGCAGCCCGGCCTGGAACTCGCGCGTTGGTTGGGGCCTGCCGAGAGCGCTTGAGCGTTCTTCTTATGCTTTTGCGCCGCTCGACGGGCGGGCACCGAGAAAGGTGACCGTGAATGTGGCGCCGCGGTTGCGCACGCTTTCGACGTGGATTTGAGCGCCGTGGGCGTCGACGATTTGACGAACCAGCGCCAGGCCGATGCCCGCCCCGTGGGTGCGCTCCGAGTAGAAGAGTTCGTAGAGCTTGTCGATTTGTTCCGGGGCGATGCCTGCGCCTTCGTCGGTGACGGCGATCTGCGGATTGCCCTCGCCGTCGATGCCAGCGCGCACCACCACCTCGGCGCCTTCCGGCGATGCGTGCAGCGCGTTTTTCAACAGGTTCCAGATCACCTGGCGGATCTGATCGCGGTCGATGTGGGCGATGACGGGCTCGTCCGGTACGTCGTGACCAATCGCGACCGAGCGCGGGGAGTTTGTCTCGCGGCGGGCGACGTCGACCACCGCGATCACCAGATCGCGCAGATCTTCATCGCGGCGTACCGGCGGGCGCGGGCGCCCCACCTCGAGCATGGTGGTCACCAGGTCGTTGAGGCGTTCCACCTCGTCGAGCACGATGCCCAGCAGGTAGCTCTCCTCGGAGTCGAGTTTTGGCGATTCGCGCACGAGCTGCACGGAGCCGGAGATCGAACCCAAGGGGTTGCGGATCTCGTGGGCCAGGCCGGCCGATAGGCGGCCGAGTAGGGCGAGACGATCCTGGCGCGTCGCGGCCTCTCGCAGGCGCTGGATCTCGCTCAGATCCTGGAAGACCACGAGGGCTCCGACCATGGTGCCCTGGGCGTTGACCAGCCGGTTGACGCTGTAGCCGATGGGAAATTCGCTGCCGTCGGGCCGATGGCCCACGCTTTCAGCTCTGGATTCGCCGGCTTCGGTTCCCGGCCTGGAGGCCAGCAGCTGTGAGAGATCGATACGCAGTAGCTCGCCCAGCGGCTGCCCCTGCAGTACGTCCGCTGGCGCCCCCAGCAGCTCGGCGCCCAGGGGATTGATGGTCTGCAACCGGCCCTGCAGGTCGGTGGTCAAGAGCCCGGAAGAAAGCGAGCGTACGATGTCGTCGTTGAGGCGTGCGAGGGTCGCGGCGCTGGCCTCCGCGGCGCGCAGCCGTCCGCCGGTGGTGAGCAGGCGGGCCGAGAGGTTGCTTGCCAGCAACGTCACTAGCAGCAGCCCCAGCACGTTGAGCAGTCCCGAGTAGGCCAACTCCGAAAGCGAGAGGCGGTAGGCCTCCGGGCTCTGGTCGGGCGGCGCTGGCAGCCAGCCGCCGGCCAGACTCAGCGTGAGCGCCGCGTAGAGCACGAGCGCGCCGGCGCCGGTCAAGCGAGCGGGTAGGGGGCCGACCACCATGGCCGCCATCAGGACGGCGACGCCGTAGAGAAACGTAAATCCGCTGCCGGCGCCGCCGGTGACGTAGACCAGGGCCGTGGTGAGCAGCAGGTCGACGCCAACCTGGGCCAGTGCCACCGCACTCTGGGCGCGGTTTCTCAGCAGCCATACCGCGAAGATCAGCGAGGCGCCATAGATCGAAGCGATCAGCAGCAGCAGGAAGCGAGGCGTGAACGAGTCGATGCTTTCGCGATCGTCCAGCGCCAGCAACAGTGTGCCACCCAGCAGCAGGGTGGCGACGCCCAGCCGCGTTCCCATGAACAGCTGCAGGCGGCTGGCCGAACGCAGGGGGAGTTCGAACTCGCCATCGGCTGCCGCTGCCGCGGGCGGCAGAAGTGAGACTCGACGATCCAGGTGGGCGCCGAGCCCCGCCGGGCTCGGGGACGGGCGGTCGCGGTCCACGGTCTGCGATCCGCTGGCATCGGTGCGACCCGTCGTCTGGGGGTCGGGGCTCAAGGCTCCCACAAACCCTGCGGTGCAGTGCTCGCCGCTACGACGAACGGCAGGGAACCTTCGCGCGTCACTCCGTCTTCACCGCGCCGGCGATGTCGAAGATCGGCATGTACATGGCGATCAGCATGAACCCGACCATACCGCCGATGCCGACCATCATGATCGGTTCCATCATCGCGGTGAGCGCCGAGACCGCCACGTCGACCTCTTCCTCGTAGAAGTCGGCGATCTTGTTCAGCATCTGGTCGAGTGCGCCGGTTTGCTCGCCGACTCCGATCATTTGCACGACCATGGAGGGGAAGACTTTTGTTTCGGCAAGTGGCTCGGCCATCGTTTGGCCTTCGCTGATGCGGTCTGCGACGCCGAGCAACGCGGTCTCGATGATCACGTTGCCAGCGGTTTTGGCGACGATCTGCAGGGCGTCGAGGATCGGCACGCCGGAGGCCAGGAGCGTGCCCATGGTGCGCGTGAAGCGGGCCACGGCGATTTTGCGCATGGTTGGTCCTATCGCAGGAAAGGACAACAACAGCCAATGCCAGAAGCGTTTGCCGCGGGTGGTTCGGTAGGAGTAGGTGATGCCGAAAAAGGCCGCACCGAGACCGCCGATGATCAGCGGCAGTGCGTCGACAAAGGAGTGCGAGATGCCGATGACGAATTGCGTCAGGCCGGGGAGGTTGTCGGTGCCTCCGAAGTCGGCAAACATCTTTTCGAAGGTCGGGACGACCATCGTCAGTAGCACGGCCATGACGATTCCTGCGATGCAGAAGACCGCGATCGGGTAGGTCGTGGCGCCCTTGACCTGGCGTTGCAACTTGACGCGCTTTTCGATGTAGATGCCCAGGCGGTTGAGAATCGTGTCCAGGATGCCGCCCATTTCGCCGGCCGCCACGAGGTTGACGAAGAGTTCGTCGAATACCTTCGGATGGCGTTTGAGGGACTCCGAAAATGTCGCGCCGCCTTCGACTGCGGCTTTGATGTCCTTGAGGATGGCGTTGAAGGTTTTGTTGTCGCCCTGGGAGGAGAGGATATCCAGGCACTGAACCAGCGGCAGGCCCGCGTCGATCATGGTGCCGAACTGGCGGATGAAGATCACCAGTTCCTGAGATGACACCGGGGCGCCAAACTTGAGGCTGATCTCGGCGCCTTTTTTGCGGATTTTGACGGGATTTAGATTCTGGGCGCGCAGCCGCTGATCGACCGTTTCGCGGTCTACGGCGTCCATTACGCCCTTGCGCACCTCACCGGTGCGAGCACGCGCTTCCCATGTCCACTCAGCCATCGGTCATCGTCCGAGTCGGGTCTTCGGGATCCTATCGGATTCGGCCGCAAAGGGCCAAGAGTGCGACCAAGGGAGCGAGAGGACGGCGGGCCGAAGCTGTGCGCGAGCCCTTAGGAGCCGCCGCAATATAAGGTTACCAACTCGACTCCGAACCATCCCGCCCAGCTGCGTTGCGCCGCCTTCAAATACATGGAGTATTCGCGCGGCGTCGCGCCTTGCCGGACGGGCGCCTCGAAGCCGACTTGGAGACCTTATCTCGCGGCGGCTCCTTACTTCCGGTACGGGTTGACCAGCAGGTCGTCGACCCGTTTGCCGGAACGCTTCGTTTTGGTGGAGCCGGTCTTCGGAGTGGACTTGGCCGCGCTCGAGGCTTTGGGGCTGCCACTTTTGGCTGTGCTCCTGCGCGAGCTTCGGCTCGCACGCCTGCGCGTCTCCTTGGTCTTGGTTTCCGCGGACTCGGCTTCAGGCTGGGTCTCGGAGTCGGTAGAGGGTTGCTCTTCGGTTGCCGTCGGCTCGGCGTTGGCGGCCTGCACTTCAGCCCCGGCGCCCCCTTGTGCTTCCGTCGCGGCATCGGCGGCGGCCTGCTCGGTTGGTGCTTCGGCGAGCGTGGGCTGCTCCAACTCCGCCGGCGGCGGCTCGCCGAACGGAGCCTCGGCCGCGGCGGGAGCGTCGAGTGGCGCGCTGGTGATGTCCTGGGCCTCGGGTTCCATCATCAGCGCTGCGACCCCGACCGCGAGCGTGATCGCGGCCAGCGCGCCCAGTGTGATCATTGGCCACTTCTTACTCGCCTTGGCATCCGCAGCGGCAGGCGCCGCCGCACCCGGTTCCATGTTGGCGCCGGCCGGTGGTGGCGGGACGACAGGGGGGGGGATCGTCACTGCGGGAGCTGCGGTCTGCGCGCGGATCGCCGCCATCGCGGCCTCGGTGTCATCCATCCCACCACCGCCGCTTTTGCTGATCTCGGCGATCGCGGAGCGGATCAGTTGCTCGTCGCGTTCGATCTTCTCGGCGGCATAGGCCCGTACCAACTTGGCGACTTCGCGCTGTGGCGCCAGTCCACCGAGCGCGCCGGCGGTTTGCTCGATCGCCTCGGCGAACTCCTCGGCGCTCTGGTAGCGGTCCCCGGGATCGCGCGCCAGGCCCCGTTGCAGCACCGGGTCGAAGGGCGCCAGCGCCGGGTCGACCGAGGACGGCATCGGGATCGGCTCGATGCAGATCATGTTCAGCGTGGCGGCGTGGTTTTCCGCGCGAAACAGCCGCCGCCCGGCCAGGCACTCCCACAGGATGATGGCCATGGCGAAGAGGTCGGAGCGCTGATCGGCGTCGCCACTGCTGGCGTGCTCGGGCGCCATGTAGGCGAGCTTGCCCTTGAACTGGCCTTCGCGGGTCGTGCTCAGCCTCACCTCGGCCTTGGCCACGCCGAAGTCGGTGATGCGGGCGATGCCGCCGGTGCTGACCATGATGTTGTGGGGCGAGATGTCGCGGTGCACCAGGTTGATGCGGTTGCCGTGTTCATCCTTGAGGTTGTGGGCGGCAGCCAGGCCGTCAAGGGCGTCGACGACGATGCGCAGCGAGACCGGCGCCGGCAGCTTGGAGCCCGCCTTGAAGGCGGCCTGCAGCACGGCGCCCAGGTGGTCGCCCTCGATGTAGTCCATCACCAGGAAGTAGCCGGCGTCGGGCGTGTCGCTGATGTCGATGGTGGGCACCACGTTCGGGTGGCGAATGCGCGCCGCCAAGCGCGCTTCGTCGAGGAACATGGTGATGAACTCTTCCTCGTGGGCGAGGTGGGGGTGCAGCACTTTGATCGCGAACAGCCGCTCGAAGCCGGCCACGCCCTGGGCGCGGGCGACGTAGACGCCGGCCATGCCGCCCGAGGCCAACCGTGCCAACACCTCGTAGCGCCCCAACCGTCGACCGGCCAGGCTGCTTGTAAACGGATCGTGCGTCGCTGCCTGCGCGTCGGTCAAAAGCGGCCCCGAAGGCCGGCGACCACGCCAGGCTGTTGCAGGTTCGGGACGAGCATGAGGGAGACATCATCGGCTGCGTCACCACCGGACCAGTCGGTCAAGAAGAGGGCGATCGCCGCGGTGCCGGCGGCAGCGACACCCGTGCCGATCCACATCACGGTGCGCAGCGTTTCCTTACCCGCACCGGCGTCGAGCTTGGCCTGCGCCTCGGCCTTGAGATCCATGCAGGTCTCGCTCTCCTTGTCCGGGCACGCCTGCCACTCCTTGGCTTTCTTCGTGAAGCTTTCGACGTTCGAATTGACGTCCAGGGTGACGACGATGCTGCCCACCAACATCGCCGCGGTAACGCCAGCGCCGATCCAGGTGACGATCGGCGGCAGGGGTTTGCCCGATTGGTCACGCGGGTCGGCGGTGAGCGCGCCAGCGGCCGCTGCGCCGCTGCCGTCGTCCCCCTCCCCACCTGCGTCCGCACCCGGCGGAGGCGGAGGCGGTGCCTCGAAGGAGAGGCTCTTGACCTCGCCAGCGGCGCCCTGCACCTCCTCGTGCTTGCTGCCGGTCTCGAAGCTGGCGGTGACGCGGTGGGTGACGTCGGGCTCGAGGAAGAACGATCGATCGCCCAGCAGGCTGCCGTCCAGCTCCACGGTGCAGCCCTCGCACTCCACGTCCACGCGTACCAGCTTGTCGGCGTGGCGATCGAGAATGTCCTGGCCGATCTGGGTGGCGGTTTCGTCGTCGGGGTACTTGGTGGTCAACCTGAGGCCGAGGGTGGCGGCGCGGGCGCCGTGCTCGGCCATGTCATGGGCGCGGGCGGCCTGGATGAGCGCTGCGGGGCTCGGCGCCATGCGATTGGCGGTCTCGAACCACTGGGCAGCGGAGTCGTAGTCCTCGGCCAGGTAGGCCTCGGTGGCCCGGTCATAGGCCTTGGCTGCGGCCTTCAGACTGCGGCCTCGGCCGTCCTCATCTTGGGCTGATGCCGGGGCTGAAAAGCCAATGGTTACAATGGCATAGATGAGCCACAGGAGGGGCCCGATTGGGGTCTTGAGCGACACGATGGAATGCCCTGACGACCCTGCCTAGCCTAGCACAGGGCGCGCCAACCATACCGAATTCCAGGCCGTTGTGAACCGCTCGCGGCTCCAAAGCCGTTCTTTGCCACGGGCGGGCTTCGGGCGTCCCCTCAACGCCCCGAGCGCAGCATGGAGGCCAGTTCGTCGGTTTCGTGGGCGTGGGCGAAGGCTTCTTCCTGGGTGATCAGGCGGCGGGCGATCAGGCTGTAAAGCGACTGGTTCATCGTCTGCATCCCGCTGGTGGCCTGGCCGCTCTGCATCTGGGAGTAGATCTGGTGGATCTTGTCCTCGCGGATCAGGTTTCGGATGGCGGCGTTGGGGATCAGGATTTCCATCGCCAGCGAGCGCCCGGCGCCATCGGCGTTGGGGACCAGGGTTTGGGTGACCACGCCCTGCAGCACGAAGGAGAGCTGGGCCCGGACCTGGGACTGCTGGTGGGGGGGGAAGGCGTCGAGGATGCGGTTGACCGACTGCAGTGCGCTATTGGTGTGCATGGTGGCAAAGACCAAATGCCCGGTCTCCGAGATCGTCATCGCCGCTTCCATGGTCTCGAGGTCGCGGAGCTCGCCGATCAGGACCACGTCGGGGTCCTGCCGCAGGATCGAGCGCAGGGCGTGCCGAAAGCTGTTGGTGTCGCTGCCAACTTCCCGTTGATTGACGACCGAGAGTTTATTCGGGTGCAGAAATTCGATCGGGTCTTCGATGGTCAGGATGTGCGAGCGGCGTTCGCTGTTGACCTTGTCGATCATCGCCGCCAGTGTGGTCGACTTGCCCGAGCCGGTGGGACCGGTGACCAGCACCAGGCCGGATGCCAGGTCCGAAAGGCGCGCGATTACGGGCGGTAGCCCCAGCTCGTCGAAGGTCAGGATCTTGAACGGGATTTGCCGGAAGACGCCCGCCACCGCTCCCCGTTGCACGAATAGATTGCCGCGGAAGCGCGATAGGCCCTTGATGCCGAAGGAGAGGTCGAGCTCGTTGTCGCGCTCGAAGACGATCTTCTGTTCCTCGGTGAGGATCGAGTAGCACAGCTGCTTGGTGTCCACCGGGCTGAGCGGGGGCGTCTTCAGCGGCAACAGCGAGCCGAAGATGCGCAGCTGGGGTGGCGTGCCGGTGGTGATGTGCAGGTCGGATGCGCCCTTTTCGACGACCGCGCGCAACAGCTGGTGAAGCGTGAACTGGAGGGGCGAATTCATCGGCCGCGGGCACCATTCTACCCCTTGCTTTGGCGCTTGTATGTGGAAATCGCGTGGCGATGCCGGGCTGCGACTGTGGTCAGATGTCCACCTTGGACCACGGCCGCTTGCGCATCCAGGCATTGCCGCGCTGGTTTTGCGATACGGCCCGGGCCGCGGAGCGGGCCGCCAGCAGCTGACCTTCGGCGCCAAGACCCGGCGCCACCTGCGGGCTGCACAACAGCAGCCCCTTCAGCGGCGTTCGCACCGGCATCGCACACAGTCCGAAGCTGCGGCTCACCGGGTAGTCGTGGATCAGGGTCATGGTCCCGGGGCCGCGCGGCAGGTGGGGGTCGAGCGCGAGGTTTTCGCCGGGATCGCGGGCTTCAGGGGGGCGACCGTCGTGGGGGGAGTCCAGCAACTGCACGTGCTCGTCGAGGAAGGGGATCAGCCCGCCGAGGGCTTCCAGCAGGCGCTCGCGCACGTCGTCCAGGTAGCCGTCCTGGGTCTCGACGGGGCGCACGGGAAGCAGCGCCTGGACGCAAAGCGAGACCCGGCTGTCGTCGATGCTGCGCTTTTGGATGCGCAGGCAGTTGGCGCCCAAGAGCGGCTGCTCGAGCTCGCCCACCAGGAATACCTCTTCGCCCATGCCCCGGGGCACGGCGCTTGGGTCGATGACGAGGTTGAGCGTGTAGCGATAGCGCGAGGCCTGGGGCTCGCCGAGCTTTTCGAAGATCTGTTCGAAGACTCTGCGGTCCTGCAAGAGCCGGCGCGTGGAGCTGACATCGGTGCCTGCGATCACAAAGCCGCTGCCCACCGCTTCATCCGAACCAAAGAGGCGCACGCCGTTGGCTCGTCCGCGATGGACCGAGATTTCCGAGGCCCGTTCCTGCATCCGAACTTCACCACTGTGATTGCGGATGCGCTCGATGAGCAACTGCGACAGCGCCTCTAGGCCGCCCTCGAGGGCCAGCGAGTGCTGGTAGCAACCGGCGTAGAGTCGCGAGATCTGTAGGGCGGTGAGGTCGCGGGGATTGCTTCCGGCTTCGAAATAGGCTGGCGCGAGCGCGGCGATGCGGAAGGGATGGCTCTCGGGCAGCTCGTCGAGCACTTCGTACTGCTCGGAGCCGCGCACGAAGGGCAGGCTGGCGGCGATGCGGCTGAGTTCGCGCTTCTCCAGGAAGGACTCGGGGGGCCACATGCGGTCGTCGTTGAAGAGGCGGTTGCTGGCGTCGAAGCGGCGCTGGACCTGTCGGTGAAAGTCCACGATCACGCGTTTGAGTTCGGGAAACTCCCGGGCCATTTCGTGCTCGAAGGCTTCGTCGTCGCTGGCGAAGTCGAAGCGGTGTCCGGGCAGGGCGACCTGGTGGGGGCTGTGGCCGCCCGCCGTCAGGCGGCGAAAGCTCTGGGCCAGACCCAGCTCGCCGAAGATGCGCTCGGCCAGCGGCGAGCGGGCTGCATGAAAAGTGTAGGGGGCCGTTGGCAGTGAGCTGCGCCCCACGGAATAGGAGGGCGGCGCCTGCTGCTGGCCGACCACGAGCACGCGAAAACCCCGATTCGCCAGCAGTGCCGCGCAGCTCAGCGGCGCCAGCTCACGGCCCAATACGATCGCGTCGAAATAACTTTGAGTCACGTCATGCGTTCCGACGGAAGCCGTGCTCGTTGGCCCCGCTCACGGGCTCACGCGTTGTCGCAGGCGCGCGCCTCATGAACGGTTCGGGTCGCACGCGAGCGGGGGGCTGAACAGGATCGAGTCGTCCTGGTTCAGAGGGCCGCGATGGCGGGGGCTCGGGCCCAGTTCCATGTGTCCGCAGGCGATGGCGTCGATGACCGCCGGCAGGATGCGATGTTCGGCCACCTGGATGCGCCGGTGCAGGCTCTCGGCGTCGTCGCCCGTGACCACGGGCACCGCGGCCTGGGCCAGAATCGGGCCGGTGTCGACGCCCGCGTCCACCAGGTGCACGGTGCAGCCGCTGATGCAAACACCCGCGGCGATGGCATCGGCCGGGCCCTGGGTGCCGGGGAAGAGTGGAAGCAGGGCCGGGTGCACGTTGATGATGCGGTGACTAAAGCGCTCGACCATGGCCGGGCCGACGATCTTCATGAAGCCGGCCAGTACCACCAGGGCGGGCTCGAAGCCGGCGACGCACTCGGCCAGGGCGCGATCCCAGGCCTGCCTATCCGGGTGGGCCTTGAGGGGCACCACCGCGCTTTTCACGCCGCGCTGCCGGGCCAGTTGCAGGGCGCCGGCTTTGCTGCGGTCGCTGATCACTGCGGTGACCTCGGCGCGGCATTCGCCCCTGTCGATGGCGTCGAAGATCGCCGCCAGGTTGCTGCCGGTGCCAGAGGCCAGGACCGCGATGGGAAATACCATCGGTAGGCTTCATCCGAGCTGGACGGCGGGCGCCCCGGTCGGTCGGGCGATGACCTCGCCGACCAGCGAAGCCCGCTCGCCGCTGTCGTTGAGCAGCTGGCAAAGCGCCTCGGCGCGCTGGGATTCGACCACCAGCACCATCCCCAGACCCATGTTGAAGGTGCGAGCCATCTCCTGGGCGGGCACGTTGCCGAGGCGCGCGATCAAACCGAAGATCGGTGGCTCCGGCCAGCTGCCGGCCTCGAGTTTGCACGCCAGCTGCTGGGGCATGATGCGGGGTAGGTTGTCGGGCAGGCCGCCGCCGGTGATGTGCGCGACGGCCTTGACCCCGCCGGCGTCGAGCGCGCGTTGCAGGGGCGCAGCGTAGATTCGCGTCGGCCGCAGTAGCGCGTCGACGAGGGGCTCGCCGAGCGCATCGACGGGCGCGTCCAGGGCCAGGCCAGCCCGCTCTAGCAGCACGGCGCGGGCCAGGGAATAGCCGTTGGAGTGCAGGCCGTCGGAGGCGAGGCCGAGCAAGCGATCGCCGGGTTGCACGTCCGCCCGTGGCAGTAGGGCGCTGCGCTCGACCACACCGACGGAAAAGCCTGCCAGGTCGTACTCGCCGGCCTGGTACATGCCGGGCATCTCGGCGGTCTCGCCCCCGAGCAGGGCGCAGCCTGCCTGACGGCAGCCGTCGGCGATGCCCTCCACGACCCTCCCGGCCTGCTCCACATCGAGCTTGCCGGTGGCGAAGTAGTCCAGAAAGAAGAGCGGGCGCGCGCCGGTGGTGACCACGTCGTTGACGCACATGGCCACCAAGTCGATGCCCACCGTATGGTGGCGGTCGGCGGCGAAGGCCACCTTCAGCTTGGTGCCGACGCCGTCGGTGCCGGAGACCAGCACCGGGTCGTGCAGCCCCGACGGTAGCGCGCACAGGCCGGCGAAGCCGCCGACGCCGCTCAGGACTTCCGGGATCGAGGTGCGCGCAGCCAGCGGCCGGATGCGCTCGACCAGTCGCTCTCCGGCGTCGATGTCCACGCCGGCTTCGCGGTAGGTGACGCCCGACACGGCCGGCAAGCTACTGCAGCCCAGATCGGCGGTCAACGCGCCTGGGGACTTCGTGTCGATGACGCTCAGTAGGGACTCTCGGAGACGAAGCCGGCGCCCCGCTTTGCCGCGCTGGCTTTCTTCGGCTTGTTGACCACCCGTCGAGGCGGTTTTGGCCGACTGGCGCGCGGTGCCGGGACAGGCGGCGCTTTTTGGAGCGCGAACTCCAGGGCCCGATCGCGATCGAAGACCACCGACATGGAGCGGCTCTTGTAGCCGGGGGCGCTGGCCACGATGCGGTGGCTGCCGCTGGGCGTTTGGGTGGCGTCGTAGGGGACGTTGACGGCCGCACCGTCGATGGTCAGCGCTGCGCTCTCCGGCTGCACGCGAATGCGAATGCGCACTTCGGGGCTCGCGCTTGGTGGCGGGGGAGGCGGGGGGCCTTCGGCTTCGGCCGGCTGCTGGGGGGCGGCGGCTGCGGTCAGTTCGGCCTCGTCGGTCGCCTGGACCGTCGGGTCCTGTTGGGCGCTGGGGGGCGGCTCGACCGCTGGAGCTGCCGGGGCCGGCACCTCTTCCGCGGGCTCGGCTGCCGGAGCTGGCGGTGGGGGTTCGACTGCGGCCGCAGTGGGGGGCTGGGCCGCGGAGGCTGCGGGCGCGTCGGAATCGCCGCTGGAGATCATCAGCCAACCCAGGAGGGCGAAGCCTGCGACCGCACCTCCCGCCATCCAATAGGCGCTGCGTTTGCGCGAGACGCCCGGGATGACGGCTTCGTCGAAGACCGGCGTGGCTTCGGCCGTGGCCGCGCCGACGGGGGGGCCGGCTTCGACCGGAGCCGTTGCGACGGCTGGCGCCGCCGGTTCGGGCGCGCTCTTCGGGGCCTGAGCGGGTGCCGTGGGTGCGATGGCCGGCACGGCTTCCCAGCTGGGGCGAAAGGCCTGCGCGAAGCGGTCGGCGTCGGCGATGGAAAGCTGTGCCGCAGCTTCCTCGGGCGTTGCTGCGGCCACGCTCGCTTGTGTGCCGTCGGTCCCGGTGGCCTCGGCAGCAGTTTCGGCTTCGGAAGCTGCGCTCGCCGTGGCCTGCACTGTCCCCGAGTCATTGGGGGTATGGGGGCTGTCGTCCTCGGCTTCTGCGGCTGCGGAATCCACTGCCGCGGAAGCCACCGCCGGGGGATCACTCAGGGGGGGCTCATTCGGGGGGGGGCCACTGGAGTGGCCACTGGAGCGGCCACTGGAGGAGCCGTCTCCGGAGGAGCCGTCGCTGGAAGCCGCCTGCGCGTCGTTCGAGCGGCTGGCGTCGGTCCCTGCTTCGCGGCCGTCGTCGGTGCTCTCAGCGGTCGCGGCCGCTGGCTCGGTAGCCTCGGGCGCTGCCGGCTCCGACGCGCTGGCGCCATTTGTGCCCGCGTGCTCCGCTGACTCGGTCGGGACTTCACTCGGCACTTCGCCGAGCGATTCGTGCTGCGCCTCTACCTCTTCACCATTCACGACGCTTGTCTCGCGGTGGCCGCCGAACAAAGCGTGCAAGTTGCAACACAGCGGGCCGGCGCATCTCTGGATCGCCAGCCGCAACGGTAGCACCCGCCGTGCGGGCGCTCAATTTGCCTTTTCTTGCGCACGCCCCCGGGCCGCCATGTCTTCCGCGATTGCCGCTGTGTTCTGCAGCAGCGACTCGAAGGCTTCGTAGTCCAGGCCCTCGAGCCGGCGCAGGGCGCGCAGGTAGACGGCGCCGCTGGCCCGATCGATGGCGAAGGCGCAGTCTCCGGTCGATAGGAAGTTCAGCTCGAGCAGGCCGCGGTAGTAGTCGACGCCCGCGCCATCTGGCGGCTCGCCCATGTGCACCAGGAGCAGCAGCACATCGCTTTCCGCGATCACATTGATGCCGATCGCCAGTTCGCCGTGGCGGATGTCGGTGTAGCCCTCGTCGTCGAGGCGGTCGAATTCGGCGCCCACCGACTCGCCGAAGCGGTGCAGGTAGTCGTCGATTCGATCGAGTCCCGCGGCCATCGCAAAGAGTGCTCCGGAAGGCGCTGCCCCGGGTCCGAAAGGTCGAAGTGCCGATCGTCGGCAGCGGGGGCAGGTCACCGATTTTATAGGCCGATGCGAGCCCCCCGCAATGGGGATTTCTGGCAGGATGCGCGCGTGAGCAGCCCCCGGGCGAGGGTCGTTGTGGCGGTGACGCTATGTGCTGTGAGCGCTGTCGCTTGCATCGATCCCGGCGATGGAGCGGGCGCCGCGGCCCTGGCGCCCCTGCCCTCGGAGGGCCGCCTGCGGGCCATGGCCGCCTCCGAGCGCGCCGCCCTCTTCGCCCGTCTGGCCGAGGCAGCCCGCGCCGAGCACGGCAGTGACCGGGGCGTGCGTCATGCCCGGGATGCCGCCCGCGTGGCCGCCATCGGGGCGCGTTCGAAGTCGGGGGCCACCCAGTTGCCCGCCGCTCGCGATCTGTTGCGCAGCGCCATGCGGTCGGGTGCTACAGCCGCCGAGCGCTGCGAGGCGGGGCTCGAGCTGGCTCGCCTGGACGCCGTGCTGGCCGACGATGCGGCCGCGGCCCGCAGTACGCTCGCCGAGTTGCGCGAGCGCTTCGCCGATGCGGACAGCGCGCGCGCCTGTCTCGGGCGTGCCCGGCGTTTGGCCAAGAGTTTGCCCGCTGAGGCGGAGGCTGAGGCCAGCCCGATGCCGCCGCCGCCGACGACGCCACTGGCGACGCAGGAGCTGGCGGCGGGGTCGCTGGGCCCCGATGCCGACCCCGACGCCGACCCCCATGCCGACCCCCATGCCTGGCTCGCCGCCGAGGCCAAAGCCGGCACGGCCGCCCGTCCGCACCTGCAACGCATCGCCGTTTATGGTGCTGCAGCCGCAGCCGGCGCGCCACCCGGGGGGCGCGATGTGCGGGCGGTGCTGCACTTCGATGCCGCCGCCGTCTATCGCCGTGGTGAGATCGCCGCCGCCGGTCTGCTGCCGCGGAGGGTGACCCTGGACCTGGACGACGTGGGCATCGCCCCCGAGGTTGCGCACACGTTTCCGGTGGCCGCCGGAGGGCTGTCGCGGATTCGCATCGTGGCGCTCGGGGCCTCGCGCACGCGTGTGAGCTTCGACGTCACGCCTTCGGCGAGCTATCGCGTCTTCTACCTCGCCGATCCATTCCGGGTCGTGGTCGACTTCAGCGACCCGCAGGCGGCGGTGCAGCAAAAGCGGGCGGCGGGGCGGCTGACCACCATCGTGCTCGACCCGGGTCATGGCGGCGAGCAGCCCGGGGCCCAAGGTCCCGATGGTCTAAAGGAATCCCACGTCGCCCTGGCCCTGGCCCGGCGCACCCGCCGGGTGCTGCTGCGACAGCTTGCGGATGTCGATGTGATCCTGACGCGCAGCGACGATCGCTTTATCAGCCTGGAAGAGCGCACTGCCATCGCCAACGGCTACGACGCCGACCTCTTCGTGTCGATCCACCTCAACGCCTCCGAGTCGAGCGAGGATAAGGGCGGCGTGTCCACCTTCGTGCTCGACACCACCGACGATCAGGCTGCGCTTCGGCTGGCGGCCCTGGAGAATGGCACCGATGTGGCGGGTGTCAGCCGGCTACAGCTGATCCTGGCCTCGCTCTACCGTCATGAGCAGGCCGAGCAATCCCTAGCCCTGGCGCGTATGGTGCAATCCCATACGCTCGCGGGCGGGCGCCGAATCCTGCCCCAGCTCGGCGATCGCGGCGTCAAACGGGCCCTGTTCTACGTGCTGGTGGGCGCGCGCATGCCGGCCGTCCTGCTGGAGGCCTCCTTTATCAGCCGCCCCGACGAGGCCGCGGCGCTGCGCAGCGACGGCTACCGCGACGCGCTGGCCGAGGGCATCGCCAGGGGCATTGCGCGCTACGTGGAGCACAGCCGCCGGGCCCGATGAGGCGAGTCCGGTGACGGCTGTCGATCGGGCGCACGCGGCTCTGGGGCGGGGTAGCCCCGCGTGGGCCACCCGAGTCCGCCGCGAAAATGCCCCCGTACCTGCTCGGTCCGCGGCTATCCCGGACGGGGTTACGGCGCTCCGAAAGCCAGGCAGGCTCGCGTGACACCCGTCACCTCGACGTTCGGCTGGCGCCAGCGCCCGAGATCCAGGATACTGCGCGCCGCATGGCAGACTCCGCTGCGCCGGCGTTGAGCACCACCTGCGCCGAATATCTCGATCGGCATCGGGCCACGTTGCGCGAAGCGGTCGAGTCCGGGCAGCGCGGGCTGATCGTGGCCGAGCGCTACGCGGCCATGTACGACGGTCTTTTCGGGGCCCTGTGCTGTGCCGCCGACGCCGAGCGCCGCAGCCAGCCCGATGCCGTGGGGCGCGTGGCCCTGATCGCCGTCGGCAGCTACGGGCGCCGCCAGGTGGCTCCCCACAGCGATGTCGACGTGCTGTTCCTGTGCGACGACCCGGGCGATCGGCGCGTCGCCGAGATGGCCCAGACCGTGCTCTACCCGCTGTGGGACGCCGGGGTGGACATCGGCCATGCGGTGCGTGGCCTGGAGGAGAGCCTCGAGCTATCCGAGACCGACATCCGCACCTCGACCACGCTTTTGGACCTGCGGCACGTGGCAGGCGATCGTTCCATCGTCGAGGAACTGGAGGTCGGCGGTCGCGAGCGCATTTTCGAGCGGCAGCTGGAGGCCTTCCTGCACGCGCTCGAGGACGACACCGCCTCGCGCCATCGCCGCTACGGCGATTCGATCTATCTGCTCGAGCCGGAGCTGAAGGTCGGCCGCGGGGGGCTGCGCGATCTGGACGCGATCCTCTGGTGCTGCAAGGCCCGCTTTGGCGTCAAGGACTTGGCCGAGGCCGCCTCCCGCGATCTGCTCACCGAGCGTGAGCTGGGCGATTTGCAGGCGGCGACCGAGTACCTGTGGTCGGCGCGCAACCGGTTGCACCTTTGGGCCCGGCGTCGCAACGATCGTCTCACCTACGACGATCAAGAAGCGCTGGCCGAAGCCCTGGGGCTGCGCGACGGCATCAGCCGCGCCACCGAGCAGCTGATGCAAACGCATTTTCGCCACGCCCGGGCCATTGCGCGCGTGGCCGACCGCATCGGCGAGCGCGTGCGACGCTCGCTCAGGCCGCCGCCGGCGACGATCCGCGATCTCGGCGATGGCGTGCTGGTCCACGATGGCCGCGTGACGCTCAAGCCGATGGATCTGGGCGAGTCGCCGGTGGTCGCCCTGCGCCTCTACCGCCATGCCCTGCGCGAGCAGCTGCCGGTCGACTCTGAAGCCCGCGATGCGGTCTCGGCGGCCATGGAGGATCGCGAGTGCTGTCGCATTTTGCTGGGCGACCCCGAGGCCGGGAGTCTCTTTTGCAAGCTGCTGACGCGGGCGAGCCGCGCTCCCCTGCGCCGCGGTTCGATCCTCGAGGAGCTCCATGAGGTGGGCCTGTTGACGGCGATGGTGCCGGAACTCGAGACCGTGGTGGGCAAGGTGCGGCAGGATGCCTTTCACGTCTACACCGTCGATGCCCAGGCCATCATGGCCGTTGACTGTCTGCGCGGCCTGGTGCGTGGCGAGTACGCCGCCGACTTTCTGGTGGTCAGTCGTGCGGCCGCCGAGATGCCGCGTCCGCTGCCGCTCTACCTGGCGCTGCTGCTGCAGGGCATCGGCACCGGGCATCCCGCCGATCCCGCCAAGCACGCGGCGGCCGTGGCCGGTCCCGTCTGCGAGCGTCTGGGCCTGTCGCCCGAGGATACGGCGCATGCCCAGTGGCTGATCGCCGAGCAGAGCAGCATGTACCACTGGGCGATGCGGCGTGACATCACCGACCCCGAGACCATCGCTGAGGTGGCCGAGGCCGTGCAGTCCCAGCACCGCCTGCGCGACCTCTACCTGTTGACGTTCGCGTATTTGATGACCTCGAATCCGGCGGCGATGACCGCCTGGAATGCGCGCATGCTCGAAGACCTCTACAACGCGGTCTCCGATCGCATCGAGGGGCGCGGCACCGGCGAGCAGCTCGAGGCCCTCCGGCGCGAAGCCTTCGAGGGTATCGATGATGCCGAGCGCCGACGCGAGATCGAGGCCTTCCTGGGGCACGTGCCCGAGCGTTATCTCCTGGCCAACAGCGCCGACGGCATCCGCTTTCATTCCAGCGTGGCCGAGCGGCGCGAGGGGCTATTTGCCTTCGGCGCCACCGACTCGGGCGTGGGGGAGGGCACGCTGGAGTTGATCATCTGTTGCGACGACCGGCCGGGCCTGCTGGCCGACCTCACCGCGGCCCTGGCGCGTCATCGCTTCGGCGTCGACTCGGCCCAGCTCTACACCATGAGGCGACCGGGGCGAGCGCCCGAGGCCCTCGATCTGTTTCATGTCGCCCATGCCAACATGGGTGACTCTGAGTTGATCGCCTTCGAACTCGAGCGGCTGCAGCAGAGCCTCGAGGCCATCCTGGCAGGCGAGATGAGCGCCGAAGTCATGCTCGCCGGTCGCTCGCGACCGCCCATGTGGAAGCGCGGCGGGCCCCAGATTCGCACCGATGTGCACGTCGACAACGCCTCGTCGGCCCAGTACACGGTCATCGATGTCTACACCCGCGACCGTCCGGAGTTGCTGCACGTGATCTCGAGGACGATGCACGAGCGCGGCTTGAGCATCGGCCTGGCCAAGGTCAATACCGAGGGCCAGGCGGTCTCGGACGTTTTCTACGTGCAAACCGAAGCCGGTGGAAAGCTCGCGGGCGAAGGGCAGCTGGGGGAACTCAGCCGGGTCCTGCGCCGCTTGATCTCGAAGCTGGATTGATTGGAGCGAGCCAAATGAATAGCAAGACCTTCGTCTGTGCGGCGTTGCTCGTCGCGTGTGCCGGTGGCGGTGAGCCGGGCGCCGGTCGCAGCACCACCTTCTCGGACGACTCGCTGCCCTCGGATGCGCCGCCGCGTGAGGTGCCGCGGGCCTCGGACCTGGTCAAGCAGGGCGAGCAGAAGCTCGAGCAAAACGATCCGGCCGGCGCCCAGCAACTCTTCGAGCAGGCGCTGGCGGAGGACCCCAACGACGCCCGCGCCCACCTCGACCTGGGCCTGGCCCGGGAGATGCAGTCCGATGCCGCGGGCGCCGAGAAAAACTACCGGCGCGCCATCGAGCTGCAGCCGGACCTGGCTGAAGCCTTGAACAACCTGGCGGTGTTGCTCAGGGCCCGCGGCGAACTCGACGAGGCCCTCGGGCTGCTCAGGCGTGCGGCCGCGGCCAATCCCAAGTCCGCGGCGGCCCAGACCAACCTGGCTTTGGCGCTCGAAGACGGCGGTGATGTGCAGGGGGCCGAGCAGGCCTACCGCAAGGCGCTGTCGATCGACCCGGACCAGGTGATGACGCGCATCAACCTGGGGCTGCTGCTGGTGGGTCGTGGCGACAAGGACACCGGTCGCGGTGAGTTGCTCAGCGCGCTCGACGGTGCCAAGGGCAATCGCCCGGCGTTGCTCGCCATCGGCAGTGGGCTGCGCCAGGCAGGCGATGCCAAGGGCGCGCTGCAAGCGATGCAGGCGGCGGTTGATGCCGGTGAGGCGCCGACGCCAGCGCTGCTGTCAGAGCTGGCCCTGGCCCAGCGCGCGGCTGGCGATCGCGAGGGCGCCATCGCCACGCTACAGCGGGCGCTCAAGCTCGACGGCGGCTATGCCACCGCCCACTACCTGCTGGGCGGCATGCTGGCCGGCGGCGGCAAGCTCGCCGAAGCCAAAAAGCACTACCAGCGCTACCTGAAGCTCGAGCCCGAGGGGCCCCAGGCGGCCAAGGCCAAGGCGCACCTGGAGCGCCTGAAGACCATGCGCTGACACCGGTGCACTGGCGCCAACCGTCGTCAGTCCGCGTGATATTTCGACAGGCTCGGTGCCGAGGCGTCGATGAGCCGGAGGATGCGCTCCCGGGCCTCGATGCCGCCAGCGGTCTGCTCCAGGGCGATCAGCGGCTGGTACAGGGGGGAGTTGAAGAAGGTGCCCATCGGGATGGGGTTCTTGCGGCAAAAGACCGCCTGCACGAAGGGCATCAGAGCTTCCTGAATGGCCGCTACGCGGCCGGTATCGCCAGTCCGGTGGGCGTCCATGATGGATACGAAGAGCCGTGCGGCCTCGGGGATGTTGCCGGTGGCGGTGATGATGCCCGCGCCGCCCATGCCGAGCAGCTCCGGCAGTGCGTCGTCCTCGCCGCTCAGAACGGCGAAATCGAGGCCCGAAGTCTTCTGCACGACCTCCAGGGTGTCGTCGCGATGGGAGCCGGGGGAGCAGAAGTCGACCGCTTGCTTGAGACCGATGATGTTGGGGTCAGCCGCCAGCTGCAGCAGTGTGGATGGCGTCAGGTAACTCGCGGTGCGGCCGGGCACGTTGTAGAGCACGATCTTGGCGCCCGTCTCCTGGGAGAGCGTCTCGAAGTGCGCGACCAGCGCCTCCTGGGGGGGGTTGTTGTAGTATCCGGTGGCGCAGAGCACGGCGAGGTTGCCGAGGGCTGACTGCAGCTCGTTGATCATCGTCACGCTCTCGCGCGTGCAGTTGGAGCCGGCGCCGGCGAGGATGGGCAGCCGCCCGTCGAGGTATTCGGCGACGAAGCGCACGAAGTCGATGTGCTGGCGGTGGCTGAGGGTGGGGCTCTGCCCGGTGCTACCCACGGGCACCAGGCCGGCGACCTTGGCTGCAACCAGATCGTCGATCATCTGCTTGGCCTTGGAGTAGTCGATGGAGTTGACCAGCCGCTTCGGGTCGTCGTCGCACAGGGGGGTGAAAAGGGCGGGAAAGACCCCGCCGAGTTCGCTCGCGTTGCCGATTGTCCTGGTGCTTGCCACGTCGTCTTCTCCACAGCGCCCCCGCGCCGAGATGTCGGGCGCGGGCGGACGGCGCTACCATAGCGCAGGCCCGGGCGCGGGGCACAGGGGGAGGGGCGGAGCCCAGCCCTGTGGCGGACTCCCATGGCGCACATGGGGGCACGCACATGGGGGCACGCTGCCCGGGAGGCGCCTGCGCTCGCCTGAGACCATCGGCCAGCTCAGGGCTCGCGAAAGAATAACCTCCCCTTTGGTGCGTGACGGCGGAGTGCGGTCGGGACGGCGCCCGGAGGAGAATCCGCAGTCAGACCCGAGGTACATCGAGGAATTCTTCGTGGACGCACGGCCCGAGCGTGCCCGCCGGTGCGTGCCAAACGGATGATTTCCGGCTGCGCGGGCCCTAAGGCAGCTGCGCGCGGATGGTCAGCGTAAAGCAGGCGCCCATGCCCGGGCCGTCGCTGTGGGCTTCGAGCTGGCCGCCGAGCTCCTTGGCCGTGAGCGCGGCGGCGTGCAGCCCAAAGCCGTGACCCTCTTGCTTGGTCGCAAAGACCGAATCTGCCCTCAGTGTCCTGCACGGCCTGGTGCAGCAAAGCGGAGGCGAAAGCCGCGTTCTCAGTCGACTCGACGAGAGCACGCGCTTGGAGAGTTTTCTTCCGGCGGCGGAGACTGCCTTCGTGCAACCTACCGATGATTCTCTTTCAGAGAACCGCACTTTTCAGAGAACCGCCTTCGGGTGGCGCTGGTGGACAACCGGATCGGCACCGTGATCCAGGGCCGCTCGAATGAGGGAGCGCTACAGCGCATCCCCCCGCAGGGGGGGGACATGCTCAGCAGCTCTCGCGATGGGGTGCTCAAGGCTCCCGCCGGGCGCACGACCCTGGACGAAATCTACCAAAAGGTGGTCGCCGATAGCCTGTAAGCGTTCGCCCCTCAGTAGCTCACCAGCAGCGAGGTCCGGAAGTAGGGCCCGGAGCGCTCGAGTTCTCCGAGGTCGGCTTCAGCCAGGTCGATCTCGTGCTTCTTGGGGCCCGGGCCGTCGAGCCGCAGCGACAGTGGCGAGGCCAGGCTGTAGCCACCCTCGAAGAGCAGGCCGAAGCCGAGCGAGCCGACGCCGCCGTGGAGCCCGCCGAAGGCGTCTTCAGGGCTGCGCAGGAGCAAGCCGAGTCCCGCGCTTCCATAGGCCGAGATCGCGTCGTCCTTGAAACGCTCGCCGCCCATCGAAAGCACCATGTCGCTGAAGCCCGCGCCGCCAGCCAGGCGCAGCTGGGGCTGCAGCCAGCTCAGCAGCTTCCAGCGCGCGTCGACGCCGCCATAGGCGAAGTGGGTGTCGAGTTGACTGTCGAGCAGACCGCCGAAGCGTCCGTCGGCGCCATGGTCTTCGAAGTTCCAGCCCAGGTGCAGGCCGATGCCGAGGTCGCCGAGCGCGCCGCGCAACCCGAGCAACTCGTAGCCAAGCCACAGCCCGAAGCGCTCGGATACGTCGTCGTTGTCGAAGACATCGTTGCTGCGGTCGGTGTACCAGGGCCTGTCCAGGCTGAGCCCCAGGGCCAGCCCCATCGGCTTGGGTGCCGGCCTGTCGCTGCCGGCCGGGGCGCCCCCGGGGGCCAGGTGCGCGGCGACCGGTGGCTGTGGGGTCGCGGTCGTGGCGGTGGCGCTATCCTTCACGGCCGTGCCTTCGCTCGCGGCGTCTTCCGGCATCGCCGGCAAGGCCGGGCGGGCTGGCGCCCGGTCTTGCCCCCCCTCGCCAGAGGGCTCCTCCTCCGCCGCGGTCGGCTGGATTGCGCCGCCATGGGGCGCAGCCGGGGCGGTTGTTGATGGGTCGTTGGTGCTCGCCTTGATCTTCTCCGCTTCTGCACCGGCCGTCGCCTGTCCGAGGGCGGTCAGGGGTAGGGTGTGGGCACTAAAAATAGCCAGGACGGATGCCATCAGTGCTGTCGGCACAGTTGTCTGAGATAGTGCGAGCATCATGGATCCTCCCGATCGAAGAGGTCGGTGAAGAGAAAGCCGCGCACCGAGGTCGCGCTCTCGCGCACCGGATTGTCGGCATCGATCCAGGTGATGTGACCGGCCGCGTTCTCGTGCACGACCGCCAGACGGCCCGCATCCAACATCGGCACCAGGCTGCGCACGGGGGCGTCTAGCAGCAGCTCATCGGTCTCACCGGTGTCGAAGGCGAGGCTGCCGATGCGCGGCTGTCCTTGCGGGCCCACCCAGAGTTTACGCCGTGCGCGGTCGACGAAGGCGTCGTTCAGTTGCTGACTGCTGCGGATGGGCGAGACCGTGCGATCGGCCAGATCGATCAGGCTGATGCCCGAACCGTCGTGCACCACCAGCACCATGCCCTCGTCGAGCATCGGGATCAGGCGATCGAACGGGGCGTCCAGCCGGAGCGTATCCAGGTTCCGGCTCTTCTCCTGCTCGGCGTCCTCTAGATCGAGGAAGGTCACGGTCGGGTTGCCGCTTTCGTAGAGCAGCGCGCGTTGGGCGACGCGATCGTCGCGCGGAGAGGTGCCCTCGAAGAGCAGCAGGTTGCGCGCCCGGGCCGGCAGTGGAATCTGGGTGACCTGGCTGGTGTCGGCCTCGACGATGGCGATTTGCTGGCTGCCGGCGGCGACCACGAGCAGGCGCGGTCCGTCGGCGCTCTCGTAGAGCGCCATATCGCTGGGGTCGCTACCAACGCCAAGTTGATTGATGAAGGGGCGGAAGTCGTTGTGCTCGCCCTCTTCATCGACCGCGGCGCTGCCGCCGGGGCGCTCGGCCAGGTTGAAGACGAAGACGTCGTCACTGCCCTCGCCGCGCACGTAAAGCACAGGTTCGGTCTCGCTGAAGACGACCTGGCTGGGCTGCACCAGGGGTCCGCCGCTGCCCGACAGCTGCACCGTGGTTTCGCGCCGATCGAGGTGGTCGAGATCCAGCAGGGTGACGTTGGTCTGGGACAGCACCAGCGACAATCGCCGTTCTTCGCCGACGATGGTCATGGTAGGCGAAAATACGATGCGCTCGGGGGAATCGCCGAAGCTGCGCAGAGTGCGCAAGGAGATGGCTCCGCCGCCGTCGGGACTGGCGTCCAGATCGATCACCGCCACCTCGTTGGGATTGTCGAGCAGGCGCTCGCTGAGGTTACTCTTGTAGAGGAAGGCGTAGCGCCCGTCGTCGGACTGGGACAGGCGGTTGAAGGGATTGCCGAGTTCGTAGATGCGGGTCTTGCCGTCGGCGTCCAGCGCGGTCAGCGCCGCTGGCTCGGCCTTCTCTTCGGCGTTGGCGCGCAAGCCCTGGGAAAGCACCAGCGCTTCCGGCGCGCCGTTTCGCAACAGCATCTGGATCGGCCCATGGGGCAGCTCCACGACCTTCGGATCGTTGTCGGAGTCGGGTTGCATCAGCAGCGCGCTGTGTTTGCTTGCCTCCACGAGCACGAGCGTCTCACCCAGCGCGACCGGTGCGACCGGCCCGCCGAGCAGTTCCGGTCGCTCGTCGACCCATTCACCCCGCTCGCCGCAACCGCCCGTCAGGGGTAGCGAACAGGCGAGCGTGGTCAGCACCAAAGCTGTGAGTTTGGTCTCGATTTTCGTCATCGGCATCTAGTCCCGAATCCTGCTGTTGAGCTCGAAACCGGTCACCGTCTGGCGCTGTCCGGTCTCCCAGTCGATGAAGGTGATGCGTCCGTCGGGATGGTCCTGGCCCACGAAGACGCGCTTGCGGTCCGGCACTGAGCCGACCGAAATGGGCGGGCTCCCCAGGCTCACGATTTCGACCAGAAAACTCTTGGTCTCCACCGAGTGCACGTCGCGCAGGCCGCTCGCGTCGTCCCGAAAGAGCACGAAGACGTGGCTTCCGTCGGGCACCAGGCTGAAGGCCCCAGGCGGCGTGTCGGTGACTTGCAGTTTGACGTCGCCCGAGAGGGTGCGAAGCACGCTGTAACCGAAGGAGCGGTCGATCTGCAGGTCCGGGTCGATGCCCGGCTCGAAGGGGTTGCCCTCGGCCTTGCTGTGCATGATCAGGGCGGTCTTGCCGTCGGGGGCGAAGGCGATGGCCTCGACGGCCTTGCGCAGCGCCACCGTGCGCGTCTCGGCGTCGCCTTCGAGGGCCGCGATCGTCACGCGCTCGATGGGCACGGCGGTCGTGTAGAGTAGGGCGAGGTCGCTGGCAGGCGCGATCTCCACCGAGCCGATCAGCTCATCCTCGATCACGGTGGCGCCGACCAGTTCCGGATCCTCGAAGCCGCCGGGCACCGGGATGCGCAGGAGCGCGCTCTGACCGCGCAGCACCGCCAGGGCGAACTTGCCGTTGGGGGCCAGGTCCAGGTCTGTCACCGCCGCGGGCGCCGTCGGCACGCCGGCGTCGGCGTCACCGCCGCTGCCGGCGTCGGGAACCAGCTCCGCCAGATCGAGCGCGGTGGCCTCGCCGGCGCCGCTGCCCTGCAGGGACACCAGGCGGATGCTGCTCTCGCCGGGCTGGCGGGCCAGGGCGAAACGCCCGTCGCTGGTGACCGAGACATCGAGCGAGCGCTGATCGGCGCTCTGGCCCAGGGATACAAGGCGCGCGATGCCGGTTCCCTTCTCTTCGATGTCGAGGAAGTTCAACACCGACACGCCGTCCTCGGTGACGACGTAGGCTTCGCTGCCATCCTCGGCGAAGAAGACATCGCGGGGCCGAAAACCGACGGTCATGTCCACGGCGCTGTCCCCCCCGGCGGTCAGCGTGATCAGGGTGACGTCCTGGAAGCTGCCGGAGCTGCTTCCGGCGCTGCTGAACTCGGAGTTGAAATAGGCCACCGCATGCTTGCCGTCGGGCGCCACAGCGATGGCGTTGGCGCCATCGACTACCGGCACCGTGGTGCTCTTCACCCCGCCCGCCGGGTCGCGCATGATGGTGGCGTCGTCGGAGCCGGCATTGAGCACGATGGCATCATCGGTGTTGGCCAGGGCCTTGAGAAAGGTCGGGCGTTCACCGGTCTCCAACGTCTGGATGGCTAGGCTCTCGGCGTCGATGATGGAGACCGTGCCGCTGCCGGGGTTGGCGGCGTAGACGAAGCGCTGGGAGGCCTGGGGCAACTCGAAGTCGAGGCGTAGCTCGCTTTCCTGTGGCAGCGGCGGGGGCACCGTGTCCAGCGGTGCCGCTCCAGCCATTTGCGCCGCGCCATTGGCCCCAGTGAAGTCCGTGCCGGTCCCAGTGCCTACCGGGGCTGGGCCGGTATTGCCGAAGCCAAAGCTGCCTTCGGTGCCGGTGGTATCACTCGTCGCGCCAAAGCCTCGAGGTGCTCCGGCGTCGGCGCCGTCGCTGCATCCCAGGGCGAAGCAGAGCGCAGCCGCGCCCACCGCACCCGTTGCCAAGTCGCTGCCCCACGTCATGCCCCCCGATGCCTGCACGAAGTGTGCCGCGTCTGAAGGGGGCGCCGTTGGCCGCGGCGATGGCGGTTTTGGCGCCTTCGGTCCGCCGCCTGGCACACTCCGGCACATTCGCCGGAAGTTTTTGCCACTTCCCTGTCGGAAGCTTCAGAAGGTGTGCACCAGCAGGCCCGAGCGCAGCTTGGGTTCGAACCAGGTGCTCTTGGGGGGCATGATGCGGCCGGCGTCGGCGACCGCCATCAGCTGTTCGACGCTGGTGGCTCGCAGTGAAAAGGCGATAGCGTGCTCGCCGCTGTCCACGCGCCGCTCGAGTTCACCGGTGCCGCGGATGCCGCCGACGAAGTCGATGCGCGGGTCGGTACGGATGTCGCCGATGCCCATCACCGGGCCCAGCACGCGCTCGCTGAGCAGCACGTAGTCCAGGGAGTCGACGGGATCGTCACCGATGCTGGCGGCCGGCAGCGTGAGCCGATGCCAGCGACCTTCGAGGTAGACGCCGAAGCTGCCGGCCTGGGCGGGGAGTTCGGCATCGCCGTCGCTGAGCTGACCCACTTCGGCCAGCGCCTGGCGGACCTCCTCGGGCGAGCGGCCGCCCAGGTCGCGTACCAGCCGGTGGTAGGGCAGGACGTTGAGCTGGTCGGCGGCGAAGAGCACGCACAGAAAATAGTTGTAGTCCTCGTCGCCGCGGTGGTCCGGGTTTTTGGCGCGCAGCTCCGCTCCGGCGCGCGCGGCCGAGGCGCTGCGATGGTGGCCGTCGGCCACGTAGGCGCAGTCGACCTGGCCAAAGGCAGCGACGATGGCATCGCTGACATCGGGCGCGATGCTCCAGACCGTATGCCGGACCTCGTCGGCGGCCAGGAAGTCGTAGAGGGGCTCGTTGGAGATCGCCTGTTGGCTCAAGGCCGTCAGCTGGGCCTGGGGCCGATAGGTGAGGAAGACCGGGCCGGCATTGGAGCGTGTGGTCAGCACGTGGCGCGTGCGATCGTCTTCCTTGTCCTTGCGCGTGATCTCGTGCTTCTTGATGCGCTCTTCTTCGTAGTCACCGATGTGGCAGCAGCCCACGATGCCCAGCTGGCTGACGCGCCTCCCGGCCAGCTCGGCTTGCTGACGGTAGAGATAGAGTTTTGGTTCGCCCTCGCGGACCAACGAGCCCTCGGCGACCATGTGCTCGAGGGCATCGTGGGCGGCGCCGTAGACGCGATCGTCGTAGGCCGAGGTGCCGTCGGGCAGGTCGATCTCCGGCCGCGTGACGTGCAGGAAGCTTCGCGGGTTGTCCACGGCCAGAGCGCGGGCTTCGGCGGTATTGACCACGTCGTAGGGAACCGCGGCGACCTCGCGAGCGAGGTCGGGCGGCGGGCGGAGGGCGGCAAAGGGGCGCAGGCGCAGCATGGGGCGCCTGATACCGCAGCCCTTCAAAGGAATAAAGGCGTTCGGGCCCGGATCGGAGCGCGCACGAGCCCTCTCGAGAGCCTTTCGCAGTAGTGCTACGCTTCCTATCCCATGGCCAAGGGAGAAAGACAGGCTTCGCGCAAGCAACGGCGCGACGAGCGCAAACGCGAGCGGGAAGCGGCCGAGCTGGCGAACCGCGAGGCGGACCAACGCCGCCGTCGCATCCTGTGGATCACAGGCGTCTCGACCGCGGCGCTCACGCTCGCGCTCTACTTCGCCGACGCCCCCCGCGCGCTCATCGGGATGACGCTGCTGGCCGGCTGCGGCGTGCTACTGACCGTGGGCCTCGGCGCCCTCGGAAGTGGCGTCAAGGCCCGCGATCGCAGCAAGGCCGGCAACATCGACTACGGCAACTGACCGCTCAGCGCTCGACGCAGAGGGCGACGCCCATGCCGCCGCCGATGCAGAGCGTGGCCAGGCCCTTCTTGGCGTCGCGCCGCTTCATCTCGAACAGCAGCGTGTTGAGGATGCGCGCGCCGGAAGCTCCGATGGGGTGACCGATGGCGATGGCGCCGCCGTTGACGTTGACCCTGGAGGTGTCCCAGCCCAGGTCCTTGTTGACGGCGCAGGCCTGGGCCGCGAAGGCCTCGTTGGCCTCGACCAGGTCCAGGTCGCCGACCGACCAGCCGGCCTTCTCGAGCGCGCGGCGGCTGGCCGGGATCGGCCCGCTGCCCATGAGGGCCGGATCCACGCCCGCCTGTGCCCAGGAGGCGATACGCGCGAGCGGCTCGATACCGCGCTTTTCGGCTTCCGACGCCTTCATCAGCACCACGGCGGCGGCGCCGTCGTTGATGCCCGAGGCGTTGCCAGCGGTGACCGTGCCGCCCTCGCGCTGGAAAGCCGGCCGCAGCTTGGCCAGGGTCGCCACCTCGGTGCCGGCGCGGATGAACTCGTCCTTGTCGAAAACGGTCTCGCCCTTGCGCGTCTTGATGGTGACCGGCGTGATCTCGTCGTCGAAGCGCCCCTCGGCCTGGGCCTTGGCGGCCTTTTGCTGCGAGGCGGCGGCGAACTCGTCCTGCTGGGCGCGGCTGATCTCCCACTGCTTGGCGACGTTTTCGGCGGTGTTGCCCATGTGGTAGCCGTTGAAGGCGTCCCACAGGCCGTCGGTGATCATGGTGTCGATCATCTCGCCGGCGCCCATCTTGATGCCCGAGCGCAGATGCGCGCAGTGGGGTGACAGGCTCATGCTTTCCTGACCGCCGGCGACCACGATCTCCGAGTCGCCCATGGCGATGGCCTGGAAGCCCAGGGCCACGGCGCGCAGGCCCGATCCGCACATCTGGTTCATGCTCCAGGCGGGCACTTCCTTGGGCACACCGCCGGCCATGGAGGCCTGGCGAGCGGGTCCCTGGCCCTGACCGGCGGCCAGGATCTGGCCCATGATGACCTCGGAGACCTCCGCGCCCTCCACGGAGGCGCGCTTGAGGACCTCCTTGATCACGATGGCTCCCAGTTCGTGGGCGGGAACGGTGGCGAGGGAACCGTTGAAGGAACCGACGGCGGTGCGGGCTGCGCTGGCGATGACGATATCGGACATGGCGATGGGGCTCCTCGGTGCTGGGGTAGGCCGCCGCGGGGCGGTCGGATGGAAATTGGGCGCTGAAGCCTGGCTCAAGGTTCGCCGCGGCGAAACCGGACAAAGCGGATAGCATATCCACGAAGCTGATCGAAGGCTTTCCGCCACGAGTGCCTCGGCAGCCCGATGCGCAAGTTTTTTCGCTACATGCTCTTACATTGCCTCTGAGGTGCGTGCTACCATCTTGGGCCTGGTAGGTGTCGCTCAGCTCATTGGACTGAACGAGTCTGAACGGGACTGAACGGGACTGAACGGGACTGAACGGGCCCGTGCCCCCGTCGGCTCGGGTCGAGCGCCGTCGCGGGCTGTGCGCGAGTTCGTTCGGCTCGCACCATGCAGTAGGTACAGTCATGGACTCCAAGGACCGCTCCAAGGCCATTCCGCTCGGGACCTTCGCCCCCTCGACGCCGCCGCCAGCGCCCGACGAGTCGGTGGCCGACGATATCGACGATGTGGGCGAGCCAGATAACCGCGGCCAGAGTCCAGCAGGCAGTCCGGTCGCCGAGGAACTCCCCGCCGCGGCCCGGCCGAACTACGCGCGCACCCTTGTGGGGCATCCCAGCGTGTCGGCCCGGGCGGCCGCGGCCAACGAGGAAGTGCCCCTGGTCGCGCCGCCCCGTTGGCGCGGGGCCGGCGCCTATCTGGAGGGCCAGGAACCCCAGCTGCGCGTCAGCAGCGCGGCGCCCATGGTTTCGACCCAATCGGAGCCGCCCTTGCCCGCGAGCGACCCTCGCGGCAAGCCGGTCACACGCGTGCAGAATCCGCCGCCGCCACCGCGTCCGGCCTCCCAAATCGAAGCCCAAGCTACAGCCCAGTCGCCGGTCACAGCGCCGGTGCCGCAGTCGGGCGGAGATCAGGGGCCACAGCCCGGCTCGGCCGGGTCGGCCGCGTCCCAGGTCAGCGGCTCCGAACCGCCTCCGGAGACGTTGGGAGCTGCCATCGAGGAGTTGCTGGACGGTCAGGCGGCGGTGCCGTTCATGGACGAGGAGAGTCGCGAGACCAGCCTGCGGATGGCGGTCTCGCTCGAAGAAGCCATCGAGGGCTTCGCCCATCCCGACTCGGCTCCACCGCCGGTCATCTCGCGACCGAGTTCGACCCGGGCCGCGGAGCCGGCGGCCGAGGTCGGTGTCGACGCCGACGCTGACACCCACGCTGACACCCACGCTGACACCGAAGTGGCGCCAGAGGCTGCTCCGGCGTCGTCTGAAGACGTTTTCGCAGGGGCCTCCGAAGCGGCGGCTGCGCCCTCGATCGAGGTCGATCTGGAAGTGCCAGTGGCGCCGCGTCCGGGTGTCGTCTCCGCGGAGCGCCGCGAGCCCGTGCCCGTCGTTTCGGCCGCGCGCGCCGTTTCGATCCCAGAACAGGCGGCTTCTAGTCTCGCGCCGGCGGAAGTGCCTCCCGAGTTTGCGCCCGCCGGAGATGGGTCTTCGGGCATGGGTGCTCTGATGGTGGCGGCCATCGTCGTGCTCGGCGTGGGCGGTTGGTATTTGACGCGCGGGACCTATCAGCCCGCGCCCCGGTCCCAGGCCGCCCCCGTCGCGGCTCCGGCTTCAGCTCCCTCCCCGACCATGGGCGCCCATCCGGTGCCGCCTTCTGGAATCGCTGCAGCGCCCGCGGCCGCAGCGCAACCCGCAGCGGTGACCCCCGAAGCCCGCCCTGCCGAGGCCGTCGCCCCCGGCACCTCGGCGGCGACGACCCCCACCAGGACCGCCCCGGGGCCGTCGCGCCCGAGTGCCCCCGCCCGCAGCGACTCGAGCAGCGAGCCCAGGTCGCCGCAGGGGGCCGGAGCGCTGCCCGCCGACGAGGGGTCGCCAGCGCCCGTCCAGCCGATTCTGAAAGTCAGCCCGCGCCCGGTTTCTGGGAGCAAGGTCTTCGACCCCAAGGCCGCGGCTGGAGCGTTGCCCGACGCTCCCAGCAAGACCGACGTCAAGCGCGCCCTCGAGGGCCTGCGCGGGGCGATCGGTCGCTGCGCGGCGGGCCAGGGTGGCGTGGCCGAGCTGGATCTCACGATCGCCAGCGGAGGTGTCGTGACCCACGCGCTGGTGGGAGGTGACTTCTCCGGGACCAGCGCCGGTTCCTGCATCGCGCGGGTCGTGCGAGGCGCCAGGTTTTCTCCTTTCAAGCAGCCCCGCTTCCGCGTGATCTATCCATTCTCGCTTTGAACGCCCATCGCGTAGGCTCCGCCCCATGACGAATCTGGCTGTTGGCGATCCCGCTCCGGACTTTGGCGGCGACCGCCACGACGGTGGCCGCTTGGCTCTCGCTGATTTTCGGGGGCGCCCGCTGGTGCTCTTCTTTTATCCGCGGGCGTTCACACCCGGGTGCAGCGCCGAGGTGGCGGACTTCAATCGCCATCACGAGGAGTTTCGCGAGCTAGGCGCCGCGATCGTGGGCGTGAGTACCGACGGCGTGGAGCGGCAATGCGCCTTCGCCGGTGAGCACGGGCTCGCATTCCCTTTGATCGCGGACAAGGACGGCGCGATCGCCCGCGCCTACGGGGTGCATCGGGGATTGTTGGGCGTGGCCAAGCGGGTGAGTTTCCTGATCGATGCCCAGGGTCGCATCGCCGCTCGTGTGCATTACGAGCTGCGCATCGGTCGCCACGTTCAAGAGCTGCTGCGGTGCCTTGTGGCAACCGTCTCCGGGTGAAGCATCTGCGTTAGACATGGGGCTTTGCATCGGGGGTGAGCTGATTTAGCCTCCCGCTGCCACTGCCCCCCGGAAGCCTATTGCAGCCATGATGTCTCCCACGCGCAAAAGCCCCTTCAGCTCGGCAGCCCCCGTGTTTCGCGGATCGTTACGCGTTTTGGGCGTCGCGCTTTTCCTGTCGCTTATGGGCGTGCGTCCCGCTGCGGCCGACCAGGCGCGCGATTGGATCATCGCGGCGCAACCCTCCGGCACCGACGTCTTCGTCGACGTGGTGCTGCCCGGCGCCCAGCTCACCGCCGAGCATCGCGTCCCGATCTACGGCTTCTCGAACCAGCTCACGCTGCGCGGCAATGCCCTTTACACGGCGGCTTTCTACGAGTCGCAAGCCGACGTGGAGCTGCGCATTCTGGCGCTGACCCTGGGCGGCACCTTCGGCTACCACGCTTCCATGCGCAACATGGAGTTCGAGGCCGGCGATCGCATCGACCGCCACGCCCGCCGCATGCGCACGGTGGATGGGGACTTCAGCCGGGTCGGCTACGAGTACGCCGAAGGGCGGGCCACGCTGTCGCTGCCCATCAATGATTACGTCGTGTTCAATGCCATCAACAGCATGCGCCACGAGGGGCGCCCGATGCGCTCGGTGGATTGGCGCAATGGCGTCGTGCGCGACGACGGACTGCTCTTTAGGTCCGACATCATGCTCTTCCTGAAGCACAAGGATTGGGGTGGCTTTGCGCCGCTTTTCCAGATCATGAGCTTCGACCTCGACGATGAGCGCCACACGCAGTTCAACTACGGCTTCATGCTGGTCACGCGCCCGGGTATCCAGCGCGCCAACGATCTGCTCTTCCTCCAGGTGCTGCTGCACCCGGGCTCGAGCCTGGGCGGTTACGACAACAGCGACGTCTACGGTCTGGACGTGCTCTTCTCGCCGGTCACTTTCCTGTTGGCATACCGGACGATGATCCCGGTGTGGCGGCCGGAGTGATGCAGCGCACATCTGTGGCCACGCACGCCAGCGTGCACTCGAATTCAGCGGTGCTAGGCTTCCTCACAACTTCTTATAGGTGTATTAGATAATGTGGGTGTGGCACTGTAGGGGTTGCGCACACATGACTTGGATGAACGATGGAACCGATGCAGGGATGCAGGGAGAAAATTGGGATGCGTAGTACGGATACAATTCTTGGATTCGCAGCAGCAGCAGCGCTCGGCCTGGCCGGCGCCTGTGGTGGCGACAATGGTGAGACTGGGCCGCGGCAGTTCATGGCTGGCTCCGGTGGCACGCAGACGGCCACGGGTGGCACTGGCGCTACCGGCACCGGCACCGGAGGAACCGCAGGTGGTACGGTTACGGGCACTGGCGGCACCGGCGCGACTGGCGGTACCGGTGGCGTGGTGTCGACCACGGGCGGCACTGGTGGCGACACCGGACCGGTCGGTGGGCTGTGCACAGGGGTTGATCGTGGCACGTTGGCCGAGGGCCAGTGCGCCACGACCGAGGTTTGCGAGGGCAGCTGCAAGGCCCTGGCTCAGGGCATCTACGCCATCAAGACCGAAATCGACGTCTGGTGGGTGGACGACGTGGAGCCGCCATTGGTCGATCCGGGCCGCGACAAGATCACCGTCTACCTGCATGGCGAGCTTCAAGATGTGTGCGAAGACGGCAGCAATGGTCTGGGCGTCATGAAGGCCTGCGGCACCGTGCTTCCGCTCTTCAAGAGCGACGCCAACTGCGACGCGTTCCAGATCGCGTTCTACGACGAGATGTGGGACAAGCCCACGATGCCGACCTTCAAGACCAGCGGTTGGTCCACCGGCTTTGAACCCGGTGACACGCTGACCCTCGAGATTGCGACCGGTCTGCTCGGCTTCTCCATGAACAACGCCGACACCGCTGCTTGGCCCACTTCCGCACAGACCGGTGACGTCACCTGTCCCGAGGGAACGGGCGAGGCATGTTTCCCCGACCATGACGGTGACGGAAAGCCCGGCATCACGGCCTACATGGCGAACATCGGACAGAACCTCACTGCGGATGGTTGCGGCGGCTTCAACCTGCCCTTCGTGTACCGCGGCGCCCCGTTGGACGCGCTCAACGCGCTCGACGACGGTGGCCTCAAGGCCGAGAAGATGCACGTTGGCATTCGCAGCCGCCTGGGCGGTGCGGGCCAGATCGGTTCGGACTGCATGAGCGGCGTCGGCGACTCCCAGGCCGAGTATCTCGACTCCCGCGTTTGGAGCTGCGAGTTGAGCGACGGCAATCCGTGTGCGGACGCCCACGCGCAGTTCGTAGATGACAACGCTCCGACCTACAACGTGCTTAAAAAGGGTGAAGCACCGCCTGTCGACGTCATGATTCCGGCGACCCAGGGCGGCGGTTCACTCGATCAGACGCCGAGCGCAGGTCCGCGTTCCTCGCTCGTTCGCCTGGGTGACATCGGTCAGACCTTCGATTGCGCGGCAGTGCGTAACGCGGCCTACCCGCCCTTCCAGTAGGCTCCACGAAGAGGACAAAGCGACCCTTCGGAGCTTGAAAACGGAGGGTGCGGCCACTAAGAAGGTCCCGCGCTCTCCGTTTTTTTTGTCCTACGCGCTTCATCACGAGACTCGAGCCCATGCGTAGAACCCTCGCAGCTGCAGCACTAGCCATCGCCGTGTTCGTTCCGACCGCGGTGCACGCCGGTGGTATCGAGTATACGGGCCAGGGGGCCCAATCCCTGGCCCGCGGTGGGGCCGTGGCGGCACGTGCCGAGGATCCGATGGTGCTGGCACACAACCCGGCCGGCCTGGTCGAGCTGCGCGCCAGTCACCTGATGATCAACCTGAATCTGGCGCTCTTCGACGCGTGCGTGCAGCCCTTCGGCTACTACGGCTGGGGCACCTATATCGGCGGCGTGGAGAGCCAGATCCCCGATCCGGACGGCGGTGAAGCGCTGCACCTGCCGCTCAACCAAGACACCGGTGACGGGCTCACCTCACCTGCGGCAGCCGAGGCCTATTACAACGATCCGCTCGACTCCATCTGCTTGAACCAGAACGTCGTGCCCATCCCGCAGATCGCCTGGACCTCGCGCTTGACCGAGGACTTCGGCGTGGGCTTCGGCCTGATCTTTCCTGCGGCTCAGCCGGCCGGCAAGTGGGGTGGCAAGTATGGTGTGATCCGCGGCGACGATGGGGACCTGCGCCCGTCGCCCGTGCGCTACATGATGCTGCAGTCCTCGAGCCTCGGTGTCTTTCCGAACTTCGGAATGGCCTATCGCATCGACGACATGATTCGAGTGGGTGCTTCTTTCGAGTGGGGCATCATCGCGGTCAACAACTACGTGATGGCGGCCATGATCGGCGGAACGCCGCCGGCTCAGGACATCGTCGCGCACGTCAAGGCGCAAGACTGGTTCATCCCTGCGGTCACCGCTTCGGTGCACTTGGTGCCGATGGACGCGCTGGATTTGGTGTTGGCGTTTCGTTACCAGGATGACATCAACGCCAGCGGTGATGTGGACCTGACCACTGGCATCTTCAATCCCAATGGGGTTCCCACCACCACCTCGAACCTGGGAATCACCTCGCTTAGTCAACCGATGCCCTGGAAGTTGCGCGCAGGCGTGCGCTATGCCGACCGCTTTGCACCCAGGCCCTCCGGAACTGGCGACATCGAGGCAGATCTCGCCAGCCCCGAGGTAATTCACGACCCGCTGCAGGACGAGCGCTGGGACATCGAACTCGACGTCGAGTACCAGGCCAACGGTGGCGTGGACCGCCAGGTGGTCGAGTACGAGCAGGGCGGTCAGCTCGAGTTCAAGCCAGTCGGGGACGGCGTCGAGTCGAGTCTGGTGGATTTCCCGCATCCGGCAGTGCCCACCACCGAAATCGAGAAGCACTGGAACGATCAGGTCTCGGTGCGCCTCGGCGGCAGCCTCAACCTGCTGCCCGGCAAGGTTGCGGTGAGCGCTGGGGCCCACTACGAGAACCGCGGCATCAATGCGGACTACATGCAGGTCGATTTCTGGCCTGTGGCTCGCTTTGGCCTTCACGGCGGTTTGCTATTCCGGGTCGCCAAGCGCATCGATTTGGTCCTGGCCTATGCGCACATCTTCCAGGAGACCATCGTCGTCGCTGCGCCGCAGCACGAGCTGCGTGATCAAATCTTTGCCGAGAGCCTCGAGACCGGCAGCGTATCCAAGATCGACAAGCGCTCAGGGCCCTGGCTCGATCGTAGTGGCACAACCCAGGAAGTCCTCGAAGAGGATCCCGTCTCCGGTGCCGATGGCGAGGCGCGGGTCGAGCAGAACCTCTCGCGCACGGCTGCCGACCAGCCGGCCTACATCATCAATGCCGGTCGCTATACCAGCAGCTTCGACATCCTCGCTGCCGGTATCAACGTTCACTTCTGAGTAGCAGGCGCTTCATTCGGTGCGTGCTTTCAGCGTGCCAGCCGCGAGCGTTCGAGCGACGTCTGCCTCCATCGACGGGCCCGCGATCTTCGCCGGCATCCGAATGGCGCCGCGGGCCCTCACCCGCGCTGATTCACCCAGCTCGCCGGAAGCCGAAAATTGGACTTCCTTCGGGGCCTCGCAGAGCTTTGGTCCATGCCGCTTTGGCGGCTTGCCCCGGAGGGCCCATGGATCAGTTCGACCCCACATCCGAGCAGGGAGAGTGCGCCCGCCTGCAACTCGATGGTCTGGCGACGCCGGTCGTGACGCGCGTGAGCGAGCGGCGCGCCACCGGAATCACCGTGGAGCAGACGCTGCCCTTTCTTCGGCTCAATACCGCGGTGCTCGACCAGGCCGAGCAGCGCTCGCGCATCGAGTCGGTGAGTATTGTGGTTTCGGGTGGTGTACCGCGGCTGGTGCTCGACCTGGCCTACGAAGAGCAGGGGCTGCCGGAGTCGGCCGCAGGGGGCTTCGAGACCGAGGTCGCGGGCCAGCGACGCTCCACCCATGAAGGCGTCGTGCGCCCCCGCGCACGGGCCGTCGAGCAGACCCTGAGCTACACCGAGACGCCGGCCGAGCTGCCTGCCGTGGCCGCCTACGTGCCCGAAGGTGAGGCACGCACCGATTCAACCCAGCTCTTTCGCACCGAGCAGGCGGCCAGTGACGGGGAACGGGCCGAAGCGCAGGTCGAGGAGGGCTCGCTCGAGGAGCAGCTGCTGCAGGCCCGTCCTGCCTACCGCCTGGCCCAGCGCTGGCTGTGGCTCAAGCCGCGGCTGCGCCTCGTTGCCCGCCAGGCGGCTTCCCTGGGACTCCAAGCTCTGGGTTATTGCTGGCCCAAGCTAGTGGCAGTGGTCCGCTGGTCGGCCGCCAGCGGCCTCAGGCTGTTGCAGGCTGCACGAGACCGCCACGTCCGCGCGCGTTGACCTTCAGCGCGCGCGTTCGGCGAGTTCTTTCATGTCGTGCACCACCAGGTGCCCCGATTGTTGCGAGATCAGTCCGTCTTCTTCCCACACGCGCAGCATCTTATTGGTGCTTTCGCGGGTGGCACCCACCAGGTCGCCAATTTCCTGCTGGGAGAGCTTGACGGTGATCAAGGTGCTCCCGTCCGCTAGGCGGCGGCCATACTCCTCGCCCAGCTTTAGAACACGCCGGGCCAGTCGGCCGCTGACCCTCAGGAAGGCGATGTCCTCGGTGCGCTCGGTGAGCCTTCGCAGGCGCCCGGCGAGCACCTGCAGCAATCGCACGGTGGTCTTTGGGGACTCGCTCAGAAAGCCCAAAAAGGGTTCGCGCCGGATGCTGACGAGCTCGCCGTCGTCGAGGGAGACGATGGTGGCCGAGCGTGGAGCGCCGTCGATGAGTGTGACCTCGCCGAAAACCTCGCCCGGTCCCATGATGTTGAGCGCGGTCTCTCGCCCGCCGGGATGAGGGCTGACCACCTTCAGATGGCCCTCGGCGATCACGAAGAGTTCGCCCCCCGGATCCCCCTGACGCACAATCACGTCGCGTGCCATGACCTTGCGTACGCTGGCGAGCCTGGCGATTGCGTCGAGCTCGTCTTCTCCCAGATCAGAAAATAGCTGCGCTGCCCTGAGCAGCTGCTTGGTGTCACCCACGCTCCAATGATAGGCACAATCTCCGGGCCGATTCCATCCCTCGGAAGGGTGGCCCGATCCGTTCAAGCGAGCCGCCGAGATGGGGGCGATTCCGGGAGAAATTGCGCTGTCGGTGGCGGGGCTTTTTTGCTTCAGCCGACGGCGGCGCGACGGGGCCCTCGCCCGCTGGCCTCGTCGATCTGGGTGGCGGTGAGGCCGCCCGAGGGCGAGATCTTTACCGAGGCCTGCTTGCCGGTCAGGGTTTCCTTGGCCGTGACGCTGACGACGCCGTCGGCATCGATCAGGAAGGTGACCTCCACGTTGATCTCGCCGGCCTTCCTTTTGGGGATGTCGCCCAGGATGAAGCGACCCAGAAGGGTGTTGTCATCGACCATTTCGGACTCGCCCTGGTAGACCGTGATCTCGACGAAGTCCTGATCGTCGGAGGTGGTAGCGAAGAGCTTTTTTTCGCTGGTCGGAACGGTGGTGTTCTTCGCGATCAAGCGCGACATGCGCCCGCCCTTGACGCGCACGCCCAGGGAGTGGGGGGTGACGTCGAGCAGGATCACATCCTGTAGCTCACCGGTCATGATCGCGCACTGCGTAGCCGCACCGATGGCGACGATCTCGTCCGGGTTGACATCCCGAGAGCTGATCTTGCCGAAAATTTCTTCAACTTTTAGCTGAACGCCAGGCATGCGCGACATGCCGCCGACCAGGAGCACCTGGTCGACTTCGTCGGCGGTCAATCCCGCGTCGTCGAGCGCCTGGTGACAGGGCTCGTCGAGGCGGTCAAGCAGTTCGGAGCAGAGGTCTTCCAGCAGCTCCCGCTCCAGCATGTCGTGCCGTAGGTGCATGGGGCCACTGGGCCCGGTGCAGATGAACGGCAAGTTAATCGATGTGGTGGGTGTACTCGACAGCTCTTTTTTCGCCGTTTCGCAGGCGTCCTTCAAGCGTTGCAAGGCGACCGGATCGTCGCGCAAGTCGTGTTGGAAGTCGTTTTCGAACTCGTCGAGCAGGTACTCCATCAGTGCGTGATCGAAGTCGTCTCCGCCCAGGAAGGTGTCGCCGTGGGTGGCGAGTACCTCGAAGACGCCGTCGGCGCTCCGCATGATGGTTACGTCGAAAGTGCCGCCGCCCAGGTCGAAAATCGCGATTGTTTGCTCGCGATCCTTGTCGATGCCGTAGCCCAGCGCGGCGGCGGTGGGCTCGTTGACGATGTGTTTGACCTCGAGGCCGGCGATCTTGCCGGCGTCCTTGGTCGCCTGTCGCTGGCCGTCGTTGAAGTAGGCCGGCACGGTGATCACAGCGCTCGAGACAGGCTCGCCCAGGTAGTCTTCTGCGACGTCCTTGATCTCCCGCAGCAGGATGGCCGAGATTTCCTGGGGGCTAAACTCCCCGTCACGGGTCTTGACCCAGGCGTCACCGTTGGCCGCTGCGCAAAGGTCGTAGGCCACACTTTTATTCCACGACTGCATCGAGGGCTCTTTGAACTTGCGCCCAATCAGGCGCTTGACACCGTAGATGGTCCGGTTCGGATTGGTGACCGCCTGGCGTTGGGCGGTGACACCGACCAGCTCGTCGCCATTGTCTGCAAAGGCCACCACCGAGGGCATCGTGCGCTGGCCCTGGCGGCTATTGATGATCGTGGGAGACCCGCCTTGAAGTACCGCCACGCAGCAGTTGGTGGTCCCGAGGTCGATTCCGATCATCACGCCGCTGCCCATCACCTACCGCCCTTGAAGAATTTGCCCAGCAGCCCGCCGTCCTTGCCGTCTTTGCCGTTGTTGCGGACCTCGTCGAGGGCTTCGCGGTGCTGGGGATCGAGTGCCAACAGCTGTCGATAGTGTCGCACGGCGCCCGCCTGGTCTCCGAGCGATTTTGCCTTTCGCGCCCGGCACAGGTGCAGCCATCGGGTCGCCTCGGTGAATTCGGGGTCGGCAGCCAGGGCCCGGCCGAGGTCGTTCTCGGCTTCCTTGAAGCGGGAGGCGGCCAGGTGTTGCAGTCCGCGCGCCATCAGCACCTCGGCGGAGGGTTCGGTCTGCGTGGGTGGCGTGGCGGCGCGAGGCCCCGGGGCTCGCATCGGCGTGCCCGGCGGACGTGGAGCAGCGGCCGATGTTGTCGTCGCCGCTCCGGCGGCGGGGCGTCTGGGGGGGGGGATGGCAGGGCTCCGCTGAGAGTTGGCGGCTGTGCCGGGCCTCTTGGGGGGGCGCCTGGAGCCGGTTCCAAGCGCGCGACCCAGCAGGGACGCGGCGTTTCGAGCGCCCGAGATTCGGGGCGCCTGGCCCGGGCTAGCCGGCTGGCCGGGGTCGCTTGTTGACTCTGCACGCGTCGCCGTCGGTGCTTGGGTCCCCTGCATGATGGCTCTAGGCTGTGGCTCAGTTTCGGCGACTGTCGCGGCGGGCTTGGGCGCTGCGACTTTGGTCTTGGCGCTTCGTTCCAGGGTCGTGGCCTTGCTCTGCTCGGCCCGTGAGCGGCGCTCGTTCGCGCGTGAGACATCCATGAAGGCTTGCCGGTGGAGCACGAAGATCTCGGTTGCGATGGCGCTGATCTCCGCGTCGTCGTGCTTGGCAAAACGGTGAGGATGGTAGGTCTTGGAGGCGCTGCGTAGGGCGGCTTTGGCGTCGCTATCATCGGCGTTGACGCCGATGCCGAGCACTTCCCAGGGCGAAGCCGCACGCAGGCGCTCGAGCGACTCTTGCAGCTCGCGGAAAACGCGTGCCGCGTCTGGAGCGCGGTTTTCCGCCACAGCGAGGTTGATGCCCGAGGCGGCGCCGGGCGTACGCCGCGTCACGGCTGCCTCGGTGTCAGGGCGCTGCAGTGGATGGCGGCCGCTGGGCTCGGCGTTGCGCGAGGGAGATGCGGGAGGGGGCGGCACGCTATTGCGGTCGAAGCTGCTGCGCGTCAGGCCCAGAAAGGCGCGGTCCTGGTCGGAGAGTTCGGTGAAAAGAAGTCCGTAGCCTGGTGAACGTCTCAGCCTGCGCGCGGCCTGCGGATCGATCACCTGGACGACCAGGCCATGCACGGTCGCGGCACCCATGTCCGAGCGCAGGAAGACCTCGATCTCGGAGTTGAGGTCCGCCGGACTGGTGGTGTTGATGAAGAGGCCGGCCGGTGTGAGGGTCGATGGATCCGCTTCAACCTGGATCCCGTCGATCTCGCAATAGAGCGCGCTCCCCGAGCGCATTGCCGGCGGGACCAGACTCATGCCTCATTTCCTCGAACTGCAGCCGCTCAAGGATTGTACGTCGACAGGTGGGCTCGGGTCGAGCAATAGCAAGTCGATACGCTCGTTCTGCTTGCGTCCCCAGGGTACGTTGTTGGGTGCGACAGGTCGGCTGTCACCACACCCATAGGTTAAGAGGCGCTTCTGTGTGACTCCGCGTTGGGCCAGGGCATCGACGACGGCGCGCGCCCGTTCGAGCGAGAGCGCCATCGACGCTGCGGGGTCTCCGTCGTCAGCCAGATGCGCGCTCACGATGAGTTTGATCTTGGGATTGGCTTTCAGGGTGGCGGCCAACTCGTCGAGGTGCTTGCCGCTGCGACGCGTGAGCTTCGCCGTGCCGGCTTCGAAGAGCAGCCGGCGTTTCAGTTCGATGCGACCCTTTTCCAGATCCACGCGGTGGCTCTTGGGACAGCCGTGGGTGTCTCGAGGCCCGACCGCCAGCGGGCAGCTGTCGCTAGCGTTTGTGAGCCCGTCACCGTCGCGGTCGGCGCGTGGCTCGGCCACCAGGCTGCTGGCCAGGGCGGCGCTCGTGGTCGATGCGGCGATGGCGGGCCAGGCGCCCGCTGCCGTGGCCGGAGCCGCTTGGCTGGCCGTTGCTTTGGCTGTGGGCTTGGGTGCCGGCTCGGCGCTCGCTTCGGCACCCGGAGGCGCAGACCGTTGGGGCCCCGTTGGCGCCAGCGCCGGCCTCGGGCGTGCGGAGGCCGGAGGCGGCTTTGGCGCTTGCGGGGCGGGTCTGGGAGTTCTTGCTGGAAGCTGACCCTCGACGCAGCGCGGGCTCTGGCGCGCACCCTCTTTGGGCTCCGGCGACACGACGAAGAACTCGATGCGCTCATTCTTGAAGCGGCGGCTTCCGGTCTTGGGTGCGATGGGCCGGGTGCTGCCGCAGCCGTAGGCCTCGAGTCGGGCTCCGCCGGTGTCCAGTTCGTAGAGGCGGCGGCCCACGGCAAGTGCGCGTTGCAGGCTTTGTGCCATGCGCTGGGCGTCGGTCGTCGTGTTGGTTTGCAGCACGTGGGCTTCGATGCGCACGTGTAGCTCAGGGTTTGCTCGCAGCAGGGCGGAGACCTCGGTGAGCACGTCAGCGCTGCGCGCCTCGAGGCGATCACCTGGGGCTTCGAAGCCGATTTGACGCCGGAGTTCGATGGTTCCGCTGTCGGCGTGGTAGACGATGTGCGTGGCGCAGCCCCGGTTTCGTGCGTCGCCCGGTGTGGCCGGGCAGCGATCCTCCAGGTCCGAGACGCCGTCGCCGTCGGCGTCCAGCATGGCGGTGTCCGGGCCGGACTTGCCTGCGGGTTTGACGGGGCGGAAGCTGACCTTCGGGCTCTCGGGTTCACGTCGTCTTGGGCGCGTGGGCCCGCGTTCCTCGGCGGGAAGTAACGCCACCCCCGCGCTCTGATAGCCCACCGTGGCGATCATACGCAGGTCGGGCGAGCCATAACCGCGGAGCAATCCCATGCCGCCGGCGATGCCGACGTTCAGTTCTTGCCCGGGCGATAGTCGAAGACCCAGAAGCGCTTCGAGGGGGCTTCCCTCGCGGTTTCCAAAGTCAGTCAGCGGGGTGCTGCCGTAGAGCTCGATGTGTCCGCTGAGCAGCTGGTCGAGCAGCGAAAGCTCGGCGCCAGCGCCGGCGGTGGCCAGGTCGCCGAAGCGCAAGCCCCCGAAGCGCGTATCGGGCCGAAAGCGCAGGCCCAGGTTGAGCATCAAGCGTAGCCTGCGTCCGATCGTCAGATCCGAAAGCAGCTCGCCTTCGCCGCTGACGCCGGACTCGCCGGCAACACCCGGTCGGCCCTCGCCGGACTCGCCCGTAGGAAGTCCGAGGTTGATCTGGGCACCGACGGAGGCGGGACCGAAGCGTGCCAGCCGGTAGCGTGCGCCAAATTGCAGATCGCCGCTGCCGGTACCGCTGGAACCGGGCAGCGAGCCCACGTTCTGCCCATCCATCCACAGGTGCAGGGGCAGCGTCGCCTGCAACATCAGGGCTTCGTAGAGGCCGATGGAAAGTGAGGTGTGGGCTGTGAGTTGATCGCTGACCAGCCTGGCGCCTTCGGAATCGCTCTGGCCGGCCAGTTGCTCGAAGACCAGTGGGTCGTCGGCGTAGTCGAGCTGCAGGCGCGCGCCCATGCTCAGGTGGCCGCGAGGGTCGGGACGCTCCAGGGCGAAACCGTCGCTGGGGCTGCTGGCGGCGCGGAACTGGTTGAGCGTGGCGCTGGGTTCGGCGCGCGTGGCGGGCGCGGCGAATAGACCGCTGAGCAGCAGTGCGATGCTCGCGAGCGCCAATCCGGCAATCGCTTGTTGTCGGCCCCTCCGTGCGGGCAGCTCGTGGCTCGCTCGGTTCAACGCCCCCCGATCATACACCACCGGAAGGGGCGGGCCGCATCCCCAGTTCGACCCGCAGTGAGTTTATCGAATGCCCGACCAGCGAACCTGGGCTTTCATGACCGCGTACGTGGTTCGTGTCAGCGCTTCGACCACCTGATCCTGTGATTCGTAGCGCCCGTCGAGCACCGCCTCGACCGCCGCCAGTGTGAGCGCGATGATCTGCTCGGCCCAAAGGGCTATATCGGCGTGCTGTGCCTCCGGCACGCCCAGGCCCTGCACCAGACGCCAGATGTCTTCGGTGAGTTCGTCGCGGGCGCGCGTCATGACCGCCGCCATGAACTCGCCGAGCAGTGACGGATCGCGCCGGTAGCGTAGAAAGATCTCGGTGAAGGTGCGCTCGGTGACCATCACCTGCACGGTGTCGGTGTAGTTGGCTCGCAGCAGGGCGTAGTCCGTCAAATTCGTGGCGTTACGGTAGCGCTCGAAGATACGCAGCCGCATCTCGCGGATCTTCGACTGCATCGCCGTGACCGCCTGTTCCAGCGCCGTGGTCAGGCATTCGTCGATGTTGCGAAAGTGGGCGTAGAAGCCCGGTTGCGCGATGCCAGCGGCGGAGGCGATGCGCCCCGTGGTCAGGGCCGACAGGCCCTCGCTGCGGATGAGTTCGATGGTCGCTTCGATCAGCAGGGCGCGGGTCTCGCCCTGGCGCCCGCGGCGGCCAGGCTCGCGGTTGGAGGGAGGGGGATTCGACATTGTGAGATCAGCGGAAGCTGCCGCGCCAACCCCTGACCTGAAACCGTGGGGCCGCGCGACTTCAATGCCAGCGCGCGACCGACACCACCTCGGCCATGCGTTACGCACCGACTCCTACACGGGCATACTCGGTGATTGTCGAGGCTTGCGCCAGACCCAAAGAGGGGTCACCTGGGTGGGGGGCGTCGGTGGTGCGGATTTCGGTGCAATCGAGGCGTGGAAAGCATGAAAAACACGCATCGATCCGCGGTGGCGTGGGCGAGGCCTTCTGTGCGAGAGTGCGCCGCTTTCTCGCGATGTCTTCGTCTCGCCTCACCTTTGCGGTCTCTTTGGCGCTCGGGGGGCTGTGCTACAGCCTGATCGCCCAGCGCGTGCTGCCGTCGGCGATGCTGCTGTGGCAGCTGTCGCTCGCGGTGAGCGTCATCGGCCTGATCGCGGTGGGTGCCGACTGGTTGGTGGACGCGGCCTGCCGCATCGCCCAGGCCCTTGGGGTCTCCCACCTGGTGATCGGCCTGACCATCGTGGCCTTCGGCACCAGCGCGCCCGAGGTGGCGGCATCGCTGGTGGCGGGCTTTCAGGGCAATGGCGACATCACGGTCGCCAACGTGGTGGGTTCCAATATCTTCAACCTCTGTTTCATTCTCGGCGGCGTCGCGGCCCTGGTCCGCGGGGGGCTGCAGACCGATCGCGCCCTGGTGGCGCGCGACGCCCCCATTCTGCTGGTGGGCACGGCCCTGCTCTTCGTCTTTCTCGGGCAACTTCCCGGCATCGACATGGATGGAGAGGGCAGTTTCTTGCCGCGGCCGCTAAACCTGCGCCTCGAAGCTTTCGAAGGCTTGATCCTGCTGGCATGCCTGGCGACCTATTTGACCGTGCTCTACCGTTCGCGCCGGGGGATCAGCGCGCTCAGCGAGGCCGAGCAGCGCGCCAGCGTGGAGGCTTTTGGTGCCGCCCGTCGCAGCGATCCCCTGCTCATGCTGCTCGGTCTGGCCTGCGTCATCGGTGGCTGCCACGTGTTGGTCGGTCATGCCGAAGAAGTGGAAGGGCAGCTGTTGGGCCACGGCGCCCTGTGGTTTGCGCGGCTTTGGGATGTGCCCGATTACGTGGTCGGCGTGACGATCATCGCCGCCGGCACCTCGGCCCCGGAGTTCGTGGTCTCGCTGGTGGCCGCCGCCCGTGGGGCCCACGGCCTGTCGGCCGGCAATCTGATCGGCAGCGACATCTTCAATATGTTCGGTGTGGTGGGCCTGGCGGGCATTCTGCTGCAAGAGCCCATGGCGCCGCCGGTGACGCTGTCGGCGGCGGTGGTCCCGAGCCTGGCGGCCCTGTCTGCGGTCGTGCTGCTGACCCTGATGATGATGCGCTCGGGCTTTCGCGTCACGCGGATCGAGGGGGTCGTGCTGGTGCTGATCGGCTGCGCGCGCTGGGTCATGGACTTCGCCTACCGCGGGCAGTTCTGACGGCGCAACGCTGTTGCGGCCACCGGGAGCCCGCTGGCCTATACTGCAATCATGGGCGCAAAACCCGTCGCGCGACTGGGCTTCGAGGCCTGGGAGGACTTCGTGGCATTCCTCTCCCAGCAAGACGCCGGTCGGGGCCTCTTCATGCGTTCGCGGCAGCCATTGCCCGCCGGCACCGAGATCGATGTGGATCTGGGCTTTCCCAACGGCAGTCGCCTTTCGCTCGCCGCGCGTGTGATCGACGCCGACTGCGACCCGCGCACCGGTGACCTGGGCCTGCGTATTCAAATCGCGCACATGTCGGCCGAGCAGGCAGCGTTCTTGCAGGCGGCGATTCAACGGGCCAGCGCTGCCGGGCTGCGGTCCGGCGGTTCCGTGCGGGACAGCAGGGGCTACCAGCTGCGCTTCAGCGAGGTCATCCGTCTGATCGACGCCTCCAAGTTCAGCAAGGCCGAAAAACTTCTGCTCGGGATGTTGGAGGATGCGCCCGAGGATCGCGGTGCCCAGATTTGGCTGCTGGTCTGCCGCGCCCGGCGCCACCGCGCTCGCTTCGCAACCGAAGACGCGGCCGCCGCCTATCGTGAGATCCTGGCCCTCGACCCCGACCACGGCGAGGCCTGCACGGAGCTGGATGCCATCGCGGATGAAGCGCGCCAGTCGCAGGAGATCTTTCAGCGCGTTTTCGGTTCCACGAAGGAGCCTTGAGATGAGCCATGTCAGCGGCCACCGAACGCTGAAGCCGCTCTGCAGCGCCAATGAGCCGCGTGTTCATGGTGCCCGCCGTGCCTTGCGAAAAATGCAACTCTACACATAGACTGATGCGTCTATTGCAGCAGAGGGTCGCGTGTCGCAGGTGGGTTTGGACGTCTTGGGGCTTTTTCTGCACCTCTCGCGCAGCCTTCACTTCGGCCGCACCGCCCGCGCCTGCCACATCAGCCCCTCGGCCCTGAGCCGCTCGATGCAGCGGCTGGAGGAGCAGGTGGAGGCGGTGCTCTTCGAGCGCGACCGCCGCCACGTGCGCCTGACGTTGGCTGGCCAGCGCCTGCAGCGTTACGCCATCGAAACGCTCGACGGTTGGGAGCGGCTGCGCAGCGACCTCCGGGCCGCCGGTGAGACCCTGCGCGGCAGTCTATCGCTCTACTGCACGGTGACCGCGGCCCATAGCGTACTGCCGGCGGTGCTCGGCCGCTTTCGGCAGAGTTATCCCGAGGTCACCCTCGAGCTGCGCACCGGCGATGCCATCGAGGCGCTCGAGGTGCTGCAGGAGGGGGCGGTGGACGCCTCCGTTGCGGCGCTGCCCGCGCGGCTGCCGCGGGGGCTCGTGGCGCGCGACGTCACGCGCACGGCCCTGCGTTTCGTGGCACCTCGGGCCCAGTGTGAGGTCACGCGCCTGCTGGAGCAGGATCCGGTGGACTGGGCGCGGGTGCCGATGGTGCTGCCCGAGCGCGGTATTGCGCGGCGCAGCATCGACGGCTGGTTTCAACGCCGCCACCTGACCCCGCAGATCTATGGTGAGGTTTCGGGCAATGAGGCGGCGCTGTCGCTGATCAGCCTGGGTTGTGGTGTGGGCATCGTGCCGGCGCTGGTGATGGACAAGAGCCCCCTGCGCAGCGAGGTCCGAACCCTCGACGTCAAGCCGGCGCTGCCCGATTTTCGCGTCGGCATTTGCACGCGCCGGACGAGCCTCGGCGTGCCCGTGGTGGCGGCCTTTTGGGATTCGATCTCCAGTGATACAAGCATTTGAATGAGGCGGCTGAATCTTGGCAGTGGTCTGATCTGGGAGAGCGAGGTCGGTTATTCGAGGCTGGTGAAGGTGGGGCGCCAGATCGCCGTCGCCGGCACCGGCGCCTTTGATGAGCAGGGGCGTGTGGTGGGCGCTGGCGATGCCTACGCCCAGACCGTGTGCTGCCTGGAGCGGATCGACGATGCTCTCAGACAGGTGGGTTCGGGACTCTCGGACGTGGTGCGCACGCGCATCTACGTGATCGACATCGATCGCGACAGGGACGCTGTCGCCCGCGCCCACCAAGAGTACCTGGGCCAGGTGCTGCCGGTGTGTTCGATGTTGCAGGTCACGCGCCTGATCGATCCGGCCCTGTTGGTGGAGCTCGAGGTCGATGCCATCGAGGGGGCGGGGCGCGCGGTGGTCAGCGAGCGGCCGCGCATCGTGGAGGCGCGCTGGGATACGGGTTCGGACCTGGCGCGCATGCTGGAGTCGGTGGACCTGCCGGAGCCCGATGTGGATGACGGCGTGCAGATGCTCAAGGCCTACGTGGGCGGCGAGCTGGTGGGCTGCGTCGGATATGCGCTGCACGGAGAATCGGCGGTCATGCACTCGCTGGTGGTGATTCGCGAGGCCAAGGGCGAGGGCGTGGGTCGCGCGCTGGTACAGGGCGTGATCGCGCGGGCTTCGGAAGCCGGCGTGCGCCGGGTGTTGCTCGCGACCACCGATACCACGCGCTACTTCAGCTATCTCGGCTTCAGTCCCCTCGAGCGCGAGGAGGTGCCGGCGGCGCTGCTGGAGTCGAGCGAGTTGGCCGCCTACGACGATCCGGAGAGCACCATCATGTGCTACGCGCTCGGCGGACGCCGGTGATGACAGCGCGGCGCCTGTCGTGGCGATGACGCCCGGCGCTGCGGCTGACGCGGGCGCGGTGCTCGACGCCTGGCTGACGCGCCTGGCCGCGCAGGCGCGTCAGCTGCGGGCACGACTACAAGAGGCCGATGGCGGCGCGGGCCTGTGCCTGCCGATGGCGGCGCTGGGGCTCGAGGTGGGCATCGCGGGTGACCGACTCGCCCACGAGCGCTGGGCACTGGACGAGGGTATTCAACTTTTAGTTACGACGATGGCGTTTGAACGGGCGTGCCGTGACGACGGCGCCGGTCGGGCTGCGGAGCGAACGCTCGCCGGTATGCCGTGGTCGGGCGCTTCCGATCTCCTGCCTGCGCTGCTGGCCGAGCTTGAGCAGGCCCTCGACAGTCGGGCTGCGCAGGCGGCGCTCGAAGAGTTCCGGGCTTTTCTCGAGGGACCTGTTCCCGCGGGCCTGCTGCCTTCGGCGTGGCGGCAAGGGCTGGCGAGCCGCTACGACCGTTTCGTAGGGGACTACGCCGGGCGCGGGCGCCGCCGGGCTGGCGTCTATTACACACCGCCGGAGTTGGCCGACTTCATGGTCGGGCGGGTGGATGCCGTGCTGCGGCAGGAACTGGGCGTGGAGCGGGGGCTCTGCGATCCGGTCCTGCGCATTCTGGATCCAGCGGCCGGCAGTGGCGCGTTTTTGTATAGCGTGGTGGCCCACTGTCGGCGTCGATGGCCGGGCGCGGACCTGCCCACGCTGCTGGGATTCGAGCGCTGCGCCTCGGCCTACGCCCTGTGCTGCCTGCAGCTCTCGTTCGCTGGCGTTCCCATCGACGGCCTGCGCCTGGGCAATGCCCTCTTCGAGCCGCCGCGCGCCGCCTCCGGCCTGCCGCTGACGTCCGGGCGGCTGCTGCGTGCGCTCGAAAACGAACGCCAGGCGTCTGCTGCCCTGCGTGCAGATTCCGGCATCGACGTCATCGTCGCCAATCCGCCCTATCGGCGCAGCTCGGAGAATCGTCATCCCGAGCTGGAGCAGCGGCTTGTGCGCTATCGACGCGGTCTCGAAGCCGAGAGAAATCAGCAACCCCTGGCCGACGACTACGTGAAATTCGTCCGCACCGCCGAGTGCTGGCTCGAGGGGCGCCCGCGGGCTGTGCTCGCCCTGATCACGCCCGCGACCTTTCTCACGGGGCGCCTCTTTGCCGGCATGCGCGAGAGCCTGCGGCGGAGCTTTCCCCGCGTCGACGTCATCGATCTGCACGGCGGTGCGCGGGCACCGCGCGAGCAGGGCAGCGTCGATGAAAACGTCTTCGGTATCGGCAGCGCCGTCGCCCTCACCCTGTGGTGTCGCGGAGCGCCCGCGGCTGCCAGTTATACGGAGCTGAGGGGCACGCGAGGGGCCAAGCTGGCGGCGCTTCGCGACGGCGTCGTGCCCCAGGCGCGCCCCCTGGGGGCTGACGGTCCACGGGCACCGCTGCATCCCGGCGACGGCTGTCCCGCCGAGTATCGGGACTTCGTCTCGCTGGAGCAGCTCTTCGACTTCCGCAGCGTGGCGGCCAAACCGGGCGATGACCGGCGTTTGGTGTGTTTTCGGGATGACGAGGTGATCGCCGCCATGGAACGCGCACGCGAGCAGGCCGCAACGCTGGCGGCAGCGGAAGGCCACGGCGGTGGTAGCGAGGCGATGCGCAAGTTGGCGCGGCGACCGCAGGAGCAGCCCTTCGATGCCACCCGCATCCGGCCCTATTGCTACCGGCCCTTCGATACGCGCTTTGTGTACGACGACGCGGCCATTTGGACGCGTCCGGTGCGGGCCCTGCGTCCCCACGTCGACGGTCAGCCGCTGCTTTTGACCACGCGTGTGGTCAAGGACGCGACCTTCGCCCACGTCTTCGCCACGCGCCTTTTGCCCGACGTCATCGCGCTGTCGCCGGCCAGCTCCGTCAACGCCCACGTCTTTCCCATGGCCCGCCTGCGCGAGCCTGCGCTGGCGGCTTTTGGAGCGCGCACAAGCGGAGAGCGAGTTTTTCGCTATCTCTACGCACTGCTGCACAGCCCCGACTATCGGAGGCGCTATCTCGGCGGACTGCGCCAGGACTTCCCGCGCGTTCCACAGGGCTGTCCGGAGCCGCTCTTCGATGGCCTGGCCGAGTTGGGTGGGCGTTTGCTCGGTCTGCACCTGGGGGAAGCGGCCGCGCCGCGTCTGCCGGGGCTTGGCTTCGTGGACGGCGGCGACCGCCGCGTGCTCCGGGTGGGAGAGCGGGGTCGGGCGTTGTCGATGCTGGAGCCGGGGCCCGGTCGCCTTCACATCAACGACAGCAGCCACTTCGAAGCCGTGCCGCAGGCGGCCTGGAAACTGCGCATTGGCGGTCATCAACCGGCTCACCGCTGGCTAAACGAACGCAAGCGTGCCGGGCGTTCACTGACAGACGATGACCTCGAGACCTATTGTGGCGTGGTCGCGGCGCTCTTCGAGACGCAGCGGCTGATGGCGGAGATCGATGCGCAAATCGATGCGCATGGCGGATGGCCGGCGGCTTTCGATGTCCGCAGCCGCTGAAAACTCCGAGAAATCTGTGGTTTCCCGCTTTGATCGCCGGGCCTGGAGGTGTTTCAATGTGGGCATTCGTGTGTTGGTGGAGGTGTCGTCATGCTGCAGGGAACTCACTTTGGGATAATGCGCCCGGGGGCGTTGAAAACGGGCGCGTGGGCCGCGCTCCTGTTGCTGCTGTGTCCGATCAACTTGGCGCTGGCCGGGGAGGACGAGGCCAGGGGCGAGGAACCAGCGGAGACGGAGTCGGCGGATAAAGAGAGTAAGGCCGAGAGCAAGACCGAGACCAAGACCGAGAGCAAGGCCGAGAGCAAGGCCGAGAGCAAGGCCGAGCCGCTCGACCTGGACGGCGCCATCGAGCGGGCGGAAAAGGGCAAGCGACGCCGGAGGTCGGTGACCACGCTGGCCGAGGGCTTTCACCGGGATGGCCTCGGGGCGGCCGACGCGGTCAAGGCCCTCGAGCAGGCCGGCTACGGGCACGACAAAATCGGCAAGGCGCTGACCATCTACGGCCTGACCGGCGCCACGGCCGCGGTGACGCGACTGAACGAGGGGGGCGTGGAGGGCGCGACCATCGCGGCGGTGGTGCGGGCGGGCCTCGGTGCGAGTCCCGACGACATGGGGCGTGCCTTCGCGACCGCGGGCTTGCAGCCCGACGCCATCGTTGAAGCCCTGAAGGGGGCCAACTTCGAGAGCGGGGAAGTGGCCACGGCCATGAAGGCCGCCGAGCTCGACCCCCGGGAAATCGCGACGGCCCTGCGCGGCAGCGGCTACAGCGACGGCGCCACCGCGCGAGCCCTGAAGGCCGCGGGCATCAGTCCTGCCGTGATCACCGTCGGGCTTCAGGCCAGTGGCCTGGAGGGCGACGCCCTGATCGGTGCGTTGAAGAAGGCGAAGATCTTCGCTGGCGACATCGCCAAGGAGTTCAGCGGCAAGGGCGAGTCCTACAGCCGCATCGCCCAGGCCCTGAAGAGCACGGGTTTCGGCGCCCCGGTGGTCGCGCGGGCCCTGAAGTACGCGGGCGCCAATCCGGGCCAGCGCATGGCGGCGCTGCGCGAGCTGGAGGTCCCGCCCGTGAAGATCGTGGCCATCCTGCGCAAGCAAAAGGCCAGCGACGCCGACATCGGCAAGGGCCTGTTGGCCGGCAAGATGAAGCGCCAGGAGGTGGCCAAGGTGCTGCACGAGTCCGGCTCCAGCTGGGCCGATGTGGCTGCGGCGCTCGCGGGTGCGGGTGTAAAAAAGGATCTGATCGCGCAGGATCTGAAGTCCAGCGGCGCCAGCGCCGAGGACACCGCCAGCGCTTTTTCCAAAAGCGGCATGAGCGGGGCGGAAGCGGCCAAGGTGCTCAAGCGCGCGAAGTACGACAGCCCCGCCATCGCCCGCGGCCTTAAATCGTCGGGGCGCTCCAACGCGGAGGTGATCGCCGCGCTCAAATCCGTCGGCGCCAAGCCCCGCGACCAGGTGCAGAGCCTGAAGAAGCTCGGCATGAACAATGCCGAGGTTGCGCGTGAGTTGAAGTCGTCTGGCTACGACGAGTCGGTGATCGCCAAGGAGCTGCGCGCAGCCGGCCTGGCCGACGACAAGTTGGCCGCTGTCTTGGCCAAGGCCGGTTTCGAGGCGCCCGTCATCGCCAGGGCCATGCGTGCGGCCAAGGTGGCGCGCCCGCAGATCGCTGCAGCGCTCAAGCAGGCGAAGGTCGAGCCCGACGGAATCGGGGCGGCGCTGGGATCGATCGGCGCTTCCGCCAAGGAAATCGCCGCTTCGATGAAGGAGCTCGGCTACGACCGCAGCTACGTGGCGCGGGCGGTTCTGGCGGCTGGCAAGAAGCCGCCGGATGTCGCGCGGGCGCTGAAGTCGGCGGGCTTCGGGATCAATGACGTGGCGCTGGGCTTGCGTTTGGCCAAGCTCGACAAGGCCACGGTGGGCAAGGCACTGGGCGGCGCAGGCTTCTCCAAAAAAGAGATTCCGGCTGCCCTGGGCTATGCGGGCTTCAAATAGACGAGCGCTCGCAAGCTCTCAACGGGCCGCGGGGCCGCCGCCACGTTCGGCCTCGAAGCGGCGCAGCAGTTCGCAGAAGCGCATCTCACCGGCCTTGCAGGCGCGCTGGAAGTACTCTGCGGCGAGGGTTGCGCTCTGCTTGACGCCAGCCCCCAACTGGTAGTTTGTGCCCAGGTTGCCGCAGGCGCGGCCGTCGTCCAGGTTGCAGCCGCGTTCATTGTGGATGCGCGCCAGGTCCATGTTGCGGTCGATACCGCGGCCCTTTGCGTAGCTTTCGGCCAGCAGCGCGCAGCCGCGCCCTTCGCCCAGCTTGCAGGCGGCATCGAAGAGCTCGTTGGCGCGCGCCTCGTCGCGGCCGACGCCGTCGCCCTTGTGGTGGGCCAGGCCCAGGTTCACGCAGCCCATGCCGTCGCGGCCGCGGCAGGACTGCTCGGCGTAGGCAAGGGCGCGCCCGGGATCGCGGGGTACGCCCACGCCCATCATGTAGACGACCGCCAACCGGCTGCAGCCGCGGGCGACATGACCCTCGCAGGCCCGGCGGTAGAGGTCGATGGCGCGCTCGCTGTTCTGTTCGACGCCCAGCCCGTCGTGGTACATGGCGCCCAGGTGAGCGCAGCCCAGTAGCTCGCCGCCAGCGCAGCTCTGCTGTAGCAGCTCGAAGAGGCCGGGCATGTCGGGGTAGGGGGGGGTACCTGGCTTGCGCGCCAGGCGCAGGCCGCCGAGTTCGGCGCAGGCCGGCAGCTCTCCGCCGTCGCAGGCCTCGCTGAGGGCGGCCTCGTCGACTTCGCGCTCGGCTCTCTGTGGGTCTTCGGGGCGCGCTGATGTGCCGGTCGAAACGGGCTTCGCGGTGGCCTCGGTGCTCTGCTGCGTATGCTGGGCCTGGGCGCTCGGTTGGGCGGGCTCTGGCTGCTGTGCTCTACCCTGGCCGCTGTCGCTGTCATCGCAGCCACCCGAGGCCAGCAGAAGCAGCAGAAGGCCCTGCCGCAGCAGCCCCTGTGATCGCGCTGGTTTCGTCACGAGTCAGAAGTATCGGCCAATCGCGCGCCTGGATCACGGCTGAACGCAGGACGGCCGACCCCGGAGAGAGGTCGGCCGTCCTGCGTTCGCTCATTGTGGGTTTTGAAGCATCTGGCGGCGGTGCCGCCAGGGCGCCTCAGACCATGTCCTTCATCTTCTTGAGCGGACGGATCTTGATCACCGTGCGGGCCGGCTTGGCCTTGAAGACGGTCTCTTCACCGGTGAAGGGGTTGATGCCCTTGCGCGCCTTGGTGGCGGGCTTGCGCGTGGTGGTGATCTTCAACAGACCGGGAAGCGTGAAGCTGCCAGCGCCGCGCTTCTTGATGTGGCGCTCGATCAGCGCCGCGAGATTGTCGAGGACGGAACCGACTTCCTTCTTCGACAGCCCCGTGCTGGTCGCAAGCTCGTTGAGAATCTGGGTCTTGTTCATCGCTTCCGCGATCGCGGTTGGTTTCGCCATGTGCTCCTACCTTCTTCAAATAGGTTTGCTCAGCAGGTCCACGCCGGTCGCCGCAGGGCTTCCAGCGAGCTCTCGCGCTCTACCCTTGCCTACATCAACGGACAAAACCCCATGTTCTGTCGTCGCTGCAAACCCGAGCCGGAAGCGCGAAACCTGGCGACGAATTGACAGAGCGCGAGTGCCGTACGCAAGATTGCAAGCCTCGGGGGCCTAAAAAAACAGGCGAAATCGATGGATTTGGGCCGAATATCCCTAATTTCGTAGACTCGGACGGATCCCGGGACGATCGCGCAAGCGATTTGCAGAGCCAGGGGGCTGCCCAGGGCCTCGAAATGAAGGCGTCGCGGCAGCTCGCAGGGGGCGCTGTGGTGGCGGTCGCTGCCCCGCGGGGGCCTCCAACTCCGGAGTGGGCTGCGGTCGCGTCCGCATTTTGGAAATCGCGCCTCGGGCACAGCCAATCCCCACTCGAACCGCCAAGACCGCTGTTGTGAGGTGCTCGAGTGCGTACAATGGTATCCTGGCGACCCTTTCGGAGGAGGCTCCCATCCCCTTCGGCAAGTACGAGCTACTCGAGCGCATCAACATCGGCGGTATGGCCGAGATCCTGAAGGCCCAGGACACGTCCCGACCCGGGTCGGGCGTGTTGGCGGTCAAACGGATCCTCCCGCACCTGACCGAGGACCGGCAGTTCGCGACCATGTTTACCGACGAGTCGCGCGTGCTGGCCAAGCTCCAGCACGACAACATCATCCACACCTTCGAGGTGGGTGAGGTCCAGCACACGCCCTACATCGCCCTGGAGTACATCTACGGGCAGGACGCGCGCATGCTCTTTCACCGCTCGCGGCGGTCCGAGCAGCCGGTGCCGATCCCCGTCGCCTGCTACGTCATCGCCCAGGTGTGTGCCGGTCTGCACTACGCCCACGATCAACGCGACGACGACGGGGACTTGCTGGGGTTGGTGCACCGGGACGTGTCGCTGCAGAACGTGCTGCTCTCCTATGACGGCGAGGTGAAGCTCACCGACTTCGGCATCGCCATGAGCGCGGAGAACGTGGCGCGCACCGAGGCCGGCGTGGTCAAGGGCAAGTTCGGCTACATGTCGCCCGAGCAGATCAAGGGCGAGCCCCTCGACCGCCGCTCCGACATCTTCGCCACCGGCATCTGTCTCTACGAGCTGCTCACCGGCGAGCGGCTGTTTTCGGGCGACAGCGACTACGCCGCCGTCGAGCGCGTGCGCAACGCAGACGTGCCGCCGCCGTCGCAGCTCAACCGCCAGATCCCTTCGGCGCTCGAGGCGCTGGTGATGAAGGCCCTGGCCAAGTCCCCGCGCGATCGCTTCCAGACCGCCGAGGACATGCGAAGGGCCCTGCTCGACTTCATGCAGGAGAGTCACAACGCCTGCTCGGCCGTGGACCTGGCCCGCTACATGCGCGAGGCCTTTGCCGAGGAGATCCGCAAGCAGCCCACCGCCGAGGCGTTGATGAGCCAGGCCACCAGGGCCGGCGACGAGGGCACGGGGCTCGCGGCTTTCGACAACCTGGATCCGGTCAGCACGGTGACGGTGGTGCCGGACGAGCCCATCGACATCGCGGACGCGGTCGAGTTGATCGCGCCGGGACGTCCGCCGCCGCAGCTTCAGCGCGGGCTCGCTTCCCATCCTGGGGCGGTGCCGGTCTCGCGTGCGCCGACGCCACGCGCGGTGACGCCCGTACAGGCGTTCGGGCCTCCGGTGCCGGCGACCACAGCGGCGCCCGGCGTGCCGCGGCCCGTTCCCAGGCGCGACTCGGTGCCGCCCGGTTTCGATCCGCGCGAGGGCACCGGCTCCGGGCCCATGATGTCGGGTCCACCGACGCCCCAGGTGCCGGTCGACCCGCACGCTGTCGGCAACATGATGAACTCGGGCGTGGGCATGTCGGATGCCTACGGCCTGCCCGATCCCGGCGAGGACGACGTCACGCGACGCATCGACGTCAATCAGGTCATCAACCGGGACTCGGCGGTGCGCCTGGGCATGCCCTCTGCCGTGGGCGCACCTTCGCCCTTTGGCAATCCGGCCGCGTCGGCCGTGACGCCCTCGGGGCCCATCGCGGTCGCCGCCCCGGGCACAGGCCCCCACACCCCTCCCGTCGGCGCGATGGCGCCCGCTTCTGCGGAGGCGTCGGCGCCGGGGGCCGTGGCTGCGTCGGTGAACACCGAGACCGATCCGCGTCGACCCGCCCCCGTGATGACGGCGCCGGGGCCCACCTCGTACGGCCTGGTGGTGGGGGTGGTGGTCGCCATTATCGCGGTCATCGCGGCGGGGCTGTTTCTCGCCCGCGGTTCGCAGCCAGGTACGGTTCAGTTAACCACGGAGCCGACCGATACGTCGGTTCTGGTCGACGGCAAACCGCTGCCCATGAGCAGCAGTCCTTTCGTGGTTTCCGATCTGGAGCCCGAGGTGGACCACCGCATCGAGGTGCGGCGCGAGGGCTACAGGTCCTGGGCCAGCACCCTGCGCGTGCACGCCGGGCAGACCCTCGCGCTTCCCACCGTGGCACTGACCAAAGAGGAGGCGGCCCCCGCGAGCGTCAGCGTGGGGGCCGCGACCGCAGCCGATCCGGCCCCGAGTCAGGTCCCGGCGCAGCCGGCCATCGCTGCACCCGAGCCCGAGCCCGCCGCTGAGGCCGAGCCCGAAAGCGAGCCCGAGCCGGCGGCCGCCCAGCCGTCGCCGCAGAAGCTGACCAAATCGTCCTCCCGCAAGTCGTCGAGTCGCGAGACCCGTAAAGGCACGGCCGTGAGCGGCAGCACTGGTGGTGGTGGCGGCTTTGGGGTCCTGCGCCTCAATTCGCGTCCCTGGAGCCAGGTCACCGTCGACGGCCGCGCGGTCGGCAACACCCCGCAGATGAACCTGCGGCTGTCGGCCGGAGCCCACACCATCCGCCTGCACAATCCCCAATTCGGCCTCTCCAAGACCCTGCGTCTGCGCGTCAAGGGCGGGCAGACGATCACCAAGATCGTCGATCTCCAGTAGCAAGAAAAGACACGGGCCCGGCCACTTGATGCGACCGGGCCCGCTGCCGTGATGGGCGTGCAGTTGCGGCGCTCTAGAGCCCTTGGTCCTTCATGACATGAGCAAACGAGTCAAGTTTGCTCGAGCCCCAATGACAGCGAGGGTTGGACCCAAGGGCTCTAGACCGCTTCCTCGCCGCGCTCGCCGGTACGGATGCGGATGGCCTCCTCGACGTGCTGCACGAAGATCTTGCCGTCACCGATGCGACCGGTCTTGGCGGTCTTCTCGATCGACTCCAGGACCTTGCCAACCAGCTCGTCGGGGACCACGACCTCGAGCTTCACCTTGGGCACGAAGTCCACGACGTAGGCCGAGCCGCGGTAGACCTCTTTCTTGCCGCCGGTGCGGCCGAAGCCCTTCACCTCGCTGACGGTCATGCCCTGGACGCCCAGTTGGCCCAGGTCGTCTTTGACCTCGTCGAGCTTGAACGGCTTGATGATCGCTTCGACTTTTTTCATCGTTTTGCTCCAGTGCGGTTTGGGGGAGGGGATTGGATGTGGGGGGCGGAAGTCTCGCGCGTCCATGGCGAAGGGCTGGGCGACCGTGGCGAGGCGCCAAGCGCACGTACCCGCAGGTACGTCGAGCATTGGCAACACCGCCACGGGCGGCCGGAACGAGTCAGGGGCGTGCGAGACTTCCGCCCCGCACGTCTAGCTCTCGCTGCTGGCCAGCTCGGCGGTCGCGACGGCGGTCGGGGCGACCGCTGCAGGCATCGCGGCCGAGTGCTTGCCGGCCGCAAGGCCGACGTCGACCTGGTAGCCGTGCATGCCGTGCTCGCTGTAATCGAGCCCTTCCATCTCTTCCTCGAGGTCGACGCGCAGACCCATGGCGGCCTTGACCACGCCGAAGAGGATGCCGGCGCAGACGACGGTGAAGACGCCGTAGGCGGCGATGCCCATCAACTGGGCGCCAACGCTATGCTCGGGGTTGCTCGAGAAGAAGCCGACGGCCAGCGTGCCCCAGACACCGCAGACCAGGTGCACGGAGATGGCGCCGACCGGGTCGTCGATCTTGATCTTGTCGAAGAAGAGCACCGAGAAGACCACCAGCATGCCCGCGACAGCGCCCACCAAAATCGCCAGCGGTGGCGAGATGACGTCGGCGCCGGCGGTGATGCCGACCAGGCCCGCGAGGATGCCGTTGAGGGCCATGGTGAGGTCGGGCTTGGGCGAGACGAAGGAGTAGGCCAGCATGGCCGCCACGCCGCCGGCCGCGGCCGCCAGGCAGGTGGTCACCAGCACGAAGGAGACGCCCGCCGGATCGGCCGAGAGCACCGAGCCGCCGTTGAAGCCGAACCAGCCGAGCCAAAGCAGAAAGACGCCGACGGCGGCCAGGGGCATGTTGCTGCCCGGGATGGGCATGACGTTGCCTTCCTTGTCGTACTTGCCGGCGCGGGCGCCGAGCATGGTGGCGCCGATCAGCGCGCCCCAGCCGCCCACCGAGTGCACCAGGGTGGAGCCGGCGAAGTCGTAGAAGCCGGCCTTGTCGAGGAAGCCGCCGCCCCACTTCCAGGAGCCGGCGATGGTGTAGACCACGGCCACGAAGATGGTCGAGAAGACCATGAAGGACTTGAGCTTGATGCGCTCGGCCACGGCGCCCGAGACGATGGTGGCGGCGGTCGCGGCGAACATGCCCTGGAACAGGAAGTCCGTGTAATAGGTGTAGCCACCGCTGGCGTAGTCCGGCGTGTTGCCGTTGTCGGGGACCGGCAGAAACGGGCCGGCGAAGCCCAGGTAGCCGTTGAAGTCGCCGGGGTACATCAGTCCGAAGCCGATCACGTAATAGGTGAGCAGGCCGACGCAGATGATGAAAGTGTTCTTGAACAGGATGTTGACCGTGTTCTTGGCCCGGGTGAGGCCGGCTTCGAGGCTGGCGAAGCCCAGGTGCATGATGAAGACGAGGGCCGCCGACATCATCATCCAGACGTTATTGGCCACGAACTGACCGGTGGTGACCCCATCGTCGGCCAGCGCGGCGGCCGGAAGCAGCGAAGCGCCGATCAGCGGTATCCAGAATTTCGATCGCATCATGTCTCTCTCCGTCGTTGTCTTCCGGGGGTGGCCCGGGCTGGCTCGGCGGCTGTCTCAGACCTCCGCGAGGGCCATTTCGATGACTTTGGAGACCATGGGATTTCAATGTTTCGGGCTGTTTTCGCCCACGCTAAATGTCGGGATCCCTGAGGGCGTCTCACGGCCCCCCGGGAGCCCCGCAAGGCCCGGTTTTTTCAGCGTTTTCCCCCGCTGAAACGCACTCGAAACAGATTCGAATTGCCACCCGATCGGGTGGTCTGGGGGCCCCGGCTCGCACCTATCGCGAGGCCTGTGGACTACAACTGGCCGGCTATTTTGCTATGGTCCCGAGCCCATGGCTGCACCTGTAATGATGGTCCACGGCATGTGCTGCACCGGCGAGGTCTGGTCCCGCTTTCGGGATCACTTCGAGGCCCGCGGTGCCCGTGTCTACACCCCCACCCTACGACCCGAGCAGCGCACGCGTAGGCCGCCGGCGGAGCTGCGCAAGGTGAGCTTCGACGACTACGTGAGCGACCTCGGCCAGGAGGCCGAGCGCATCGCCGACGAGGTCGGAGAGCGGCCCGTCGTCATCGGACACTCCATGGGAGGGCTCTTGGCCCAGGTCATGGCCGAGCGCGGCTGGGTGCAGGCGGGCGTCTTCATCTCACCGAGCGCGCCGGCCGGTGTGCGCACGCTGTCGGCGCGCGTGATGTGGGGGGCGGTTTTGTTCGGCAGCCGCTTTGGCGCCGTGCCCTCGACCATCCTGCCCAATCGGCGAACCACCTCGCGCGTCGTCTTCAACCGCGTGCCTGCCGACGAGCGCGAAGCGGCCCACGCCGGCATGGTCCACGAGTCGGGTCGGGCCTTCGTCGACCTGGGCCGCTACGCCGTCGACGAGAGGCAAGTCCGGGTGCCGGTTTTGACCGTGGCCGCCACCGCCGACCGCCTGGTGCCGGCGCCCCTGGTGCGCCTGACGGCCAAGAAGTACGAGCCGGTGGGCGGTGAGTTCCGCGAATACGCCGAGCACGGTCATTGGCTGTACGCCGAGCCCGGCTGGGAGCGGCCGGCCGACGAGATCTTCGACTGGCTGCATCAGCGCGTGGGCATCGCGGGCTGAGCGCGGGTTACGGGCAGACGCTGGCTGTGGAGGATGCGGCGTCTACCTGGGCCTGGGTGCAGTCGGTGTAGTTCTCCGTCGCGATGAGATGGACGGCTACATCCCCGATGGGGCCGATGTATAGCCTGCCATCCGGAGCGACCATGCACGAGTCGTCACTGCCGTGGGCTCGCCCCGCTGGCGAGCAGCCCAGCACCTCGTCTTCGGCGGCGCGGCACATCATGCCGGCATCGTAGGCCACTGCCCTGAGTTCTGCGCACCCCTCCGGGCAGCTCGACGCGATTTTTGGACACGCCAGCTCACAGGCCGGCGGCACGCGCACGCAGGCCGAGCCTCAGCACAGGAGCCCCTTGGCGATGGCGCTGCAGTCGTCGTCGTTGCGGCAGCGGGGCAAACATGGACCGCTGGCCGGATCGCCCACGTCGATGGCGTAGGGCAGACAGCTCTCGGCTTCTTCCGCGAAGCAGCCCGTGCCTCCCTCGCATTGGGTATAGTCCTCGCAGCTCGGCCCGCAGGTGCCGGCGAAGCAGCGCTCCGACGCCGCGCAGGGCCATGCCGAACATGTCGGCCACGACCTGACGCCTTACGCCCTGGCTCTCCAGCTTTCGCGTCAGCTCCAGGAAGACCTGGTCGGCCACGTGCGATAGGGGCGAGCGCGCTCCCTGAACGGTCGAGAGCTGCGCGATGAGCACCATGGTCTGGCGCACGATCGAGTCGATCAGCAGGCGTGTATTCACGGCTCTCAGACTAGCCTGCCCTCGGTTGCGGTGTCAGATGACCGCAGGTTCATCAAAATCGCTCGCCGGAATTCGACCGCCAGGCGACCGGCGCGCTATTGGCGGGCGTCGCGTCGCAGCAGACGCCAGGCCGGGGCGAACCAGCTGGTCGTCGCTTCGTGCAGCAGGCGATCTTCGAGCACGGCGGGCGTGACGAACGAGCCCGAGGCGGCTTCTTTCGGATCGAGCCGAATAGGACCGACGTGGACCAGCTTGTAAACGTGGACCAGTAGGTGATCCGGAGTTTCGTCGACGAGCACGCCGCCGACAGGCTCGGGACTCGCTTCAATGCCGGTCTCTTCGCGTAGCTCGCGCTTGGCGGCTTCGTCGTAGCTCTCACCCCAGGCCACATGGAAGCTGCAGGGAAAGTCCCAGTGGCCGGGGAAGAACGCCTTGTCCATACTGCGTCGGGCCATGAAGGGCCTGCCGTCGTGGTGGCAGATCACCACGCAACCGGCGCGGTGCAGTAGACCTCGGACGTGTGCCTCGCGCCGCGATACCCTGCCCAGCACGCGATCGCTCCGGTCGACGTGGTAGAGCTGTTCCTCGCTCACCCCTTGTCGCCTCCCGGTGTATCGAAATCCGCGTCCATCTGTCACCCGGGTGACCCTGGCTCGGTTCTACACCACGCCCTACGAAATCGCGATCGTCTCTTCGGCTTCGGCGAGCGTTTGGCGCACGCTGCTCATCAAGGCGCCCAGGTAGCGCACGCCGTCGGCGCGCACGATCAGGGCGCGGTCTGCGCGGCTTCGGCTGCGCATGAAAAGATTCACCGTGGAGCCGCTGATCACCACCAGCTCTCCGTCGGTGCCTTCGTCCTGGCCTGCGTCCCATTCGCCGAAGACGTCGGGGAGGGCGGTCGTGTGGCGGGGGTCGAGTAGGTCGCTGGCGGCGGCTGCGATGCGTTCGAGGTCCTTCCGGAACTCGCCCCGATAGCGCGCGCTCAGCAATGTGGCCGAGTCCAGGTCGACCCACGCCGCCGCCTGGCATTCGGGAATGCGCAAGAGTGTGGCCGCGAGGCTGCGGCCGATGCGCAGTTCCAGGGCTTCCGAGAGCGCACGACTACCGCCGCTCATGCCGGGTTTCCCCCGCTCGCGGCCATGAAGCGACTGATGATGCGGTTGCGCAGGTAGGGGTCGCGGGAGTTGAATACGGCCACATGGCGCTCGGCTACCGCGACGGTCCACAGCGCGCCGCGTACGCGCAAGAAGAGTAGTTCCGGTTGGTCACCGGCCGCCCGCAGATCGCTCTGATGCACCAGGGGCTTCAGGCAGCGCAGGGTGGCGTTCAGTTCCACGATGCGCAGCGGCCGTTTGCCGTGCTGCGATAGCGGTAGCAGGGCCTCACCGCTGGCGCCACGGCATAGCAGTAGGGCGAGCTCGCAGTCGGCAGCCGAGCGCCGGAATAACTCAGAAGCACGGTCGGCCCGCTGCTCGGGAATCTCGCACAGCAGTTGCTCGAGAATCGCCGCTGGGTCGTGGCGCATGCGCGGATCCACAGAGCCCGGTAGGGGCCGGATCGGGCCCTGTAGGTAGACCTCGTCGCCGGCCATGGCCCACAGGCCGCGGGCCACGTGCCGGCGCAGGGTGCGCTGCAGGGCTTCGACGCCTTCGGGCGCGAGCTCGCCCAGGGCCTGTGCCAGCGGTAGGCCGCGCCTGCGGGCCCGCTGAAGCGCGCGGCGAATGGGCGCGAAGCGCTGGCCCGCTTCCGCCATCAGCTCGTCGAGGTCCGCCTCGCCCGGGCGACCCGAGACGTAGCTGACGCCTCCGTCGGCGACGACCACGTCGTAGCGACGCACACCGTCGGCGGAGGTGTAGGACAGCACACCGCTTTGGCGTTCGCGCTCCAGTTCATCGAGAAGCATGAGCAGGCGTTCGGCCGTGCGCTCGGTTCTGGCAGGTCCCCGGCGGCAGAAGATTCCCGAGTCGGATCGCTTGCGCGGTGCGCCGACGCCTGCGGACTGAAGGGTCTCGGTGAAGTAGGCGATGTTCATGGCGATTGCAACGTGGTCGATGGCCGCCCGGCGAAGTCGGGTGCCCTGTCCTTATCCATCGGTCGAAGTACGTCCCTGAACATTACGTTGTCAGGGAAGCTCCGACTCCGCCAGTGACAGCGCGGGTCACGATGTGACAGAATCATGGACAGAAGCGGACAGTGACGGACAGTGAGCGGCGGCGCTCGTGTCGTCACGGTCACTGACGGCGTAGGAGGTGGCAACTCAGTGCCCCAGCGCAGCGCGAAGATCGGTCCTCAACTGGAAGCTTTGCTGCGCGCACGGGGTATGACTCAGGAGCAACTCGCGCGAAAGGTGGGAGTGCATCCTAGATCGGTTCGGCGGCATCTCGCAGGGCAACCCGTGCGCCGCGATCTCCTGGCCTATTACGCCAAGGTCCTGGGCGTGTCGGTGGAAACCTTGACCGGAACGGTCGCTTCCATCGCTCCCGTCTTGCCAGGCGCCAGCGGGGATCGGGAGCTGCGCAGGGGCTATCGAGAATGGGTCGTCCGCGCCATGGGCGAGGTGCCCTACTGGCCTTCCATCGGCATGCCGCGCCGGCCGGCCCTCGGCGAGGTCTTCGTGCGGCCGGAGATCGTCGATGGCCCCGAGGCGCTGCCCGATCGGGAGCTTCTCGGCCGCCGATTTGTTGTGCTAACCGGCGGGCCCGGCAGCGGCAAGACCACCTATCTGCGAGCCCTTTGCGCGAGCCTGGCCCAGGACCAGGGGGCGCTGTTGCCGGTCTACGTGCCCGTCTCCGAGTTGGCCGCGGAGCTGCGCGAGACCACGATCGGCGGTTTGGTCGACGCTCTACGGCGCCTGTGGGCGCCGCTGCCGATCGCCGAGCTGGGCGACATGCTGCCGTCGCTCTTCGAACGCGATGCGCTGGTGCTGCTCTTGGACAACCTGCACGACACAGCACGCTTCACCCGGGACAGCCACGAGCGCGTTTTGGGGGTGCTCAACACCTTGCCGCGCGACCTTCCCAGCAGCTGCCGCGTTTTGGTTAGCTGCCGCAGCGCCGCATTCGGTGCCTATGGCTATGCGCTGAGGCCGGAGTACACACGCGCCGAGCTGACGATGCCGGGGCAGGAGGCGTTGACGTCCATCGTCAGCCGCCTCGAGACGCTGACCGGTGATGCGCACCTGGGTTGGAAGCTGCGTCGCTTGCTCAAGCGCTTCCCTCAACTCGAAGTCTTGGCTGGTAGCCGGCTGGAGCTGACGATGCTGGGACTGTGTGTGCTGGGGGAGCGGCAGCCGGCGACCGTGACCGAGGTCTACGACGCTTGCCTGGATGCGATGCTCGGGCGCATGGAAGGGCGCGGCTGGAACCGTGAGTTGACGCGGCGTTGTCTGGTGGGCATGGCCAGTTACGCGGGCAAAGATCGCGGCGCGCGCCTGGGACCCATCGGCGTGGTGCGCAAGCTGGGCGGAGAGCAGCTCGCGGCCGTCGAGCACGCTGCGCGCTTCGTCGGTGATCTCGACGAGTGCGTGGGCGTCGTCGCCCAATGCGGCGATAGCATTCGTTTCGGCCATGAACTGTGGAAGGACTTCTTGCTCGCGCGCGAAATCGTCGGGTCGCTCGATGACAGTGAGTTGGCGCGGTGGATTGGAGAGGCCTTGCCATCGGTTCATCCCGAGCTACTACGGGCCGTCACCACGCGCCTGATCGAGGGCGGTCGCGCGGGGGCCCTTTCGGTGCTGTGCGAGGGCGTCGGGGGGCTCGATCCGCGCGCTGATGTGGTGGGCGCGGCGCCAGGGCTGCTTTCGGTGTTGCAGGCGCTTCCGCGGGAGTTTTCGGGCCGCGATGCCGTGGCTGCCGCCGCCGTGCGCGCGTTGCGCCCGGCGCTGCCGGTATTGGCCGATCCCTCGGGGGCGGGAGAGACGGCGGCGCGCCGGGTGGTCTATGCCGAGGCGCTCGGAGTCGCCGGGGACCCGCGCAAGGCGCACTTCCTGTCGGTGCCCGCGGGCCCGGCCTTTGTTCGCGGTGGGTTCTGCGAGGTGGAAGCGTTTTCGATCATGCGTGATCCGGTGACTGTCGAGCACTACCAGCGCTTCGTGCGCGAAGCCCAGCCCTACCGCGATCGCGGCCTGTGGACCGAAGATGGATGGCAGTGGGCGCGTGAACACGGTTCGCGACGGCGTGGTGAGGTGCTGGCCGCGCCGCGCAGCAACCGCCCGGTGGTCGGCGTCAGCTGGTACGAGGCCGACGCCTACTGCCGTCATCTCGGCGGAGCGTTGCCCACCTCGCAGATGTGGGAAAAGGCGGGGCGGGGGGGGCTGCACGTCGATGGACGCGAAAATCCGGAGCCGCGACGCTGCCATCCCTGGGGCTCGGACTTCACGGGCGGCGGGGGACTGCGCCCGGGGCTCGAGCGGCTCAACTGCCGCTACAGTCGGCCGAGCTTCGGTGCCACCACGCCGGTCGGTTGTTTCCCGGCCGGCGCTTCGCCCTACGGCGTATGCGACATGCTCGGCAATGTCTTCGAGTGGCTTCGGGATGGACGCGAAGGTTCGCGGCGGGCGTTCGCGGCCGGCGGCAGCTTCGTCGGCATGCGCCGAACGCTGACCCTGGATAGCACCGCGGTAGCCCTCGACCGGCGGCTGAGCTTCATGGACGTTGGCTTTCGCTGCAGCCGGGAGGGGTGAGGTCGGGATACCTCAGAGTTCAGGGCAAGGAGCGCCGCGCAGGACGGGCGCCATGCGCGCGATCCACAGCACGTTTTCCGCCGTGATGTCGGCGATGACCTCGAGCGGTCCCCGGTCTGCAGCAGCCTCTGCGGGCGCGTCCTCGGGCTCGATACCGGTTTCGGGCCATAGCCAGGAGCCATCGTCCTGCTGGAGGGCGATGAGGTTTTTGGCGATGGCTTCGAGCTCGTGCCCGGCGCGCCGCCGCAGAGCATCCGGGATCGATGCGCTCGAAAGGCCCGCGAAGGCGCCCCCCAGCTTCCATGGGGCGTAGTGGGGCCAGTCCCGGTGGCAGCGATCGAGAAATGCCAGCGATAGCTCAACTTGGTGGGCAAGTTCTGCGGCGAAGCTCGCGTCGGAAGCCGGGCCCGATCGGCGAGCCTGGGCGTCCAGAAACGACAGCAAGAGGCCGAGCACCCAGTAAAACTGTGCCGGCTCGCCGGGCACAATCGAGTAGAGATGGGCCTGGCCGGCGACTGTGGTTCGGATCGGGGACTCGGGATGGCCGGGGGTGAAGCGAAAGTGCAGCTCGGGCTCGTCGCCCGCGAGCATGACCTCGACCGCCGCGCCCAGGGTTTTCGCGATCGCTGCTGCCGGGCCCTCGCGACCGGCCGCCAGGCAGCTGAGGCCCGTGATGGCGCTCTGGGCCAACTCGACCTGGCGCGCTCCCGGGCCCGCCACGACGGGCGCGCCCGCCCCCTCGTCGTGGAAGCTGAGCACGTAGTCGAGGGCGGCGGTGGCCAGGTGGCGGTTGCCCACGCGCCATGCGCTGAGCGCGAGCCAGGCCGGCTGGTAAAGGGGGAACTCGTGAAAGTTGGTGATGCGCGTTTGCTCGAGGCTCAGCTCGCGCGCCGGGCGTCCGGCGAAGGTCGAGAAATGGTAGAGCAGGTCGTCCTCGAAGCGCGAAAGCGTCGCCTCGGCGAGTTCCTTGCGGCCCACCGAGACCAGCGCCAGCGGACTTCGGTAGTGGGCGGTCAGGTCGCCCTGCCAGCCGCCCTCGTCCGGGCCGCGAAGGGCGTGTTCGATGAAGTCGGCGCCGCGCTCGGCCGCCGCTGCAAGTTCGTCGGCCAGCGCTTGGCGTTGTGTGGCATTCGATTGGAAAGTGCTCATGGCGGTAATGGCAGCCCTTTGCTCCCGTCGATCATAGCGGCTCCCCAGCGGCAGGCCAAAGCCTCCGGAGCCGCGCGTGGATCGGTTGTCGGCTACTCGCTCAGATCCAGCGCGTCCTGCGGCTGCTTCGGTAGGCCCTTCTGCCAGGAACCGTAGACGGCATTGGGCAACATGAACCAGTCGCGTCCGAAGCGCTCGCGGTGCGCTTCGTAGAGGCGGTCGCGCGAGGAGGGGTCGTCCAGGTCGCCGCTGAGAAAGTCGCCGAGGTTGTCGCCGATCAACAGCAGCACGCGATGGCTGCTGGCCACGCGTCGTCGACGTTCGGCCTTGTCCGAGCCGCTGTCATCGACTTCGCCCCGCATCAGCAGCACGTCCCGGCCCTCCGGCAGCGGAAAGCCCAGGGCGCGCAGGTTCTTGGCGGTGGCCTCTTCCTGGTCGGCGTCGCGGTTGGTCACATAGAAGAGCGTGACGCCGCGGGCGCTGGCCGCGGCTGCGAAGGCGAGCGCTCCCGGGATGGCGCGGGCGCGTGCCTGATTCACCCAGCGTTGCCAAGCCTCGCGGTCGAAGGAGGTATTGCCCGCCATGATCATGCGCGCGTTGAACGGTGAGTTGTCGAGCACGGTCTCGTCCACATCCACGATTACAGCCGGCGGCAGCTGCGCCCGCTCGGGGCCCGTCGGTGCTTCGAGCGCGGCTTCGGAAACCGCTCCGTGCACGGCTTCAGGGGCTTCGAGCGCGCTCTCGAGGGCCGCGGTAGCCGCTTGGTATACACTCTCGGTCAAGGCTCGGTACTCCTGGGCCCGCTGCTGCCACAGCACGGCGCGCAGCGACGGCTGGTCGCCGGGTCCGCCGGCGCTGGCACAGCCGGCGGCCGTCGTCAGCAGCAAAAGCCACAGGGGCAGTGCGCCCCGGCCTTTCGGCTCGCACCGGGGCATTTCCCTACATCGAGGCGCGGTAGAGCTGCAGCAGGGCGTCCCGGGTGCAAGAACGCGGGTTTTCCTGGTGGCAGACGTCTTCGAAGGCGAGGTCGGCCAGGTGCCCGAGCTGCTCGTCGCCAATACCCGCTGCGGCCAGGCCCTCCGGCAGCCCAACCCTCTTGCGCAGGGCGCGCACGGCACCCGAACACTCGAAGGCCAGTGTCTCGCGGTCGTCGCCCTTGACCCCCAGCAGCTTGGCCGCTGTCGCCAGCTGCTCGGGAATGACGCTGCGGTTGTAGTCGATGACCGCGGGCAGGCACAGGGCGTTGGCCAGGCCGTGGTGCATGCCGGTCTCGGTGGATAGGGGGTGGGCCAGGGAGTGACAGGCACCCAGGCCCTTTTGAAAGGCCACGGCGCCCA
>JAOUOP010000092.1 GCA_029880325.1 Myxococcales bacterium
TGGCGGGCGAGGGTCATGCCCGGCGGGTAGAGCAAGCACCATGCCGGGACCGGGTGCCTGTAATTACAAGCACTTACGGAAGCGAAGGTGTCGGATCGGCGGAGGCCTTCGAAAATCCGCCACCCCCGCTATGAAATGCATCACAGCGACCGTGCCTCGATTTTGGGCAGCCGACGGTCGCGAAAGTGGCCGGTCAATGCCGTTGGCCGGACACGGACGGCCAGCAGCCGCCCAGCTCGCCGGTTCACAGACCCGAACGTGGCCGGTCTACGCCGTCGCACACAGGCTGTGAACAGCTGTCCGGCTCCCCGGTCCGGCGCCCGGCTCCGAACTCAATCGCGTGCCTTTGGAACCTGCAAGCAGATGCTCGAGCCGCTGCTGTCGATCACCGACCGGATGGCCCAGGCCCTGCCGCAGCTGGCCGACCTCGACCTGGCTCGCGCGACCGTCACCGTGCTGATGACCCTGCTGCTTCGCGCCTATCAGGCCGGTGCACGCGCGGCCCACCGCGCCGTAGAGCCACGCGGTGGGCTCGACGAACAAGCTCTGGCACGTGCGGCAGCCGAGCAACGCGACAGCGCTCGTGCCGACGACCGCTCGGTGCGCCTGCTGCTGACCAGGATTCACGGCGCCTACGAGCTGCACAGCCCTACCACGAGACACTCCCGGCCCCCGACGAGACACTCCTCTTTCCTGCCCACATCGTCTCCGATATCCTCAAGTCCACCGGGCCCCCAGCGCGCTCGGCACCCCCGTAGCCTTGCGGACTTTCGCGGCAGAATGTTGGGGATCACGACAGGTAATTTGGCTCCTACGCCATCCGCTTCCCCCTATCTGGGGCACCGCAATGGGCTCGGATGGGCGGTAAAGAACGCGCTTTGGTCCGCGGTTTCTGTCAATCCGTAGCCCGGGGCGCCGTGAGTTCTGCCTGTCGCTGAATCGGCACGGCTTCGAAGTCGACCTCGTAGCACGTGCCCCCCTGGGACGTCACCATGAGCGTGGCGCGAAGCTGGCGGCTCAGGTTGTGGATCAACTTCAGGCCCAGGGTGTCATTGGCTTCATGTCGCGCCTCGTCTGGCAGCCCGACACCGTCGTCGGCGATGGTGATGCAGTATCGAGCACCGGAACGACCGCGACCGGCGACGCGGACGAAACCACTGCGGTTTCCTGGAAATGCATGCTTGATTGCGTTGGTCACGATTTCACTGACGAGCAGTCCGAGTGGAATTGCGCGATCGAGATCGAGCCTCTGTGGCTCGACGTCGAGTTCGAACGCAATGGGGTTGCCGCCAACGAGATAGCTTTCGGACAGCGAATCCACCAGGCTCGATAGATAGTCCGCGGTGTCGATCGATGCCAGATCGTCGCTCTGGTAGAGCTTCTCGTGCAGTAGTGCCATCACCTGTACCCGGTCGATGCTTTCCTGAAACACGCCAGCGCGCTCGTCGCCTGGCAATTTGGCGCGCTGCAGGTGCAGCAAGCTCTTGATGATTTGCAGATTGTTTTTCACGCGATGGTGAATCTCACGCAGCAGAACCTCTTTTTCGTGCAGTGAGCGTTCGATCGCGGAGTTCACGCGCTTGCGTTCCGTGATGTCCTGCGCGGTGCCCAGCATTCGAAGCGGCTTGCCCGTGGAGTCGAACGTGACCTGTCCACGCTCGTGGACCCAACGCTCCTCTCCATCGGGGCGAACCACGCGGTGCTCGACGGAATAGGGCCTGCCCGCGAGCGCGGCGGCGACCGCTGCCTGAACCCGTTCGCGATCGTCGGCATGGGTGGTTTCGATGAAGTCCTCGTAACGTGCGGCGTTGTCGCCGGGCTCACGCCCCAGGATCCGGTAGATCTCCCGGGACCAGTAGAGATCATTGGTGATGATGTCCCAGTCCCAGTGCCCGATGTGCGTGATGCGCTGGGCTTCTTCCAACCGCTCTTCGCTCTTTCGCAGGGCGTTGACGGCCTCGACTTCGGCCGTGACATCGCGCTGGGTACCGAAGTGACCGACGATGCGGTCCTGATTGTCGGTTAGTACGACGTAGGTCCCCTCGACCCAGAATTTTTCTCCGCTCAAGCGTTGCTCATGGGTTCGCGTCTGGAGCACTCCCGCATCGAGTAGCTCGCGCCAGGCGGCCCGGCCCTGGGCCATGTCGTGCTCGAAAAAGTCTTTGGGGGTCAGCCCTATAAAGTCTTCAAGACTTGCACCGTATTGATCGAGCATCGCCCGGTTTGCCCGTGTGATCCGCTGGTGCTCGAAGATGAAATCCAACAGGGAGTCTTTCTCTTCGGGACCTGCACGGGCCCAATCCACGGGCGCGTCGAGCATCATGAAAAAGAAGCCGTCGTGGGCGGCTTCGAAGAAGGTTTGAAGGTGTCCCACGTCCTCTCGGCAACGCTCGATCATGGATAACGCCGCTTTCAACAGCTCTTCGGGCTGCGCATCTGCGCCGGAAGGCAACTCGCTTTTGCCTCCCTCCGCGAGACACAGGGAGCGAAGCTGTTGCCAGATCTCGGTGAGGGGCCCGATCGGGAGGGAAGGGCTTCGGGGGGGATGGGTCATCGGCCTGATGTCTCTTGGCTGGGGCAAGTTCACTAGGTAGGAACGACCGTGGCACGCGTTTTGGTAGTGGAAGACGAGGCGATCGTTGCGATGGACATCGAATTCTGCTTGCGCGGTCTGGGCTACGAGGTGCTCGGGCCGGTGGCGAGCTACGAGGAGGCGCTCGAACAGGTCCGGGGTCGGCCACCGAACTTGGTCCTGGCGGATATCCGAATCGCAGGTGAGGTGAGCGGCCTTGATACGGCCGCGGAGTTGCGGGCCCGCCATGGCTGCCCCGTGATCGTGTTGTCCGCCCACTCCGATTCCGCCAGCCGGGCACGGGCGCAGGCCATCGGTGCCAGCGGTTTCGTGGTCAAGCCGTTTCGACCGGAAGCGCTTGGGCAGGAAATCCGCAGGGTTTTGGCGGAAGCTCCCTGAGACGTATCACTGCGGGGCCCGTTCGGGCTCGGGAGCGGGGCCGAAGCCGGGGGCCAACATGCTCAGCATGCGCTGGGGGTTGGCGACCCGCTCGGCGGTCATGCGCTCGTGGCCCTCTGCGATCAGGGTCCGACCGGCGGCTCCCCCGAGCAGCTCTCCCAGGCGAATGCGGGTGGCGGCCGCGTACATGGCCATATCTTCGTCGTCGAAGCGCGCCAGCGCCGCCTGCAGTAGCTGCTGCGCGTGCGGCGCGCGGCCGCGCTGCCGTTGCACGGCGGCAGCGATCAGGTCCGCCATCGCCAGCGCCCGCAGCAGAGGCTCTCGCCTGAGCGCGTTGCTGGCGCGCAGGGCGTCGCGCAGGTGAGCGCTGGCCTGGTCCCGCCGTCCGCTTGCCGTGAGTTCTTCGGCGGCCGATACCGCCGCGGCACCCCGAAGCAACCAGGCCTGGATGCCCAGCACGGGGATGCGCAGGTATTGGGCGCGGATCAGGTCGCCCCAGTGCCGCTGCATGCGGGCGTAGGCGCGCTGCCCCTGGCCCAGGTAGAGGTCGTGGAAGGTCTGGCCGACCATCAGGTTGTTGTGAACCAGCTGAAAGTTAAATCTCGCGCTTTCGCGCGAGGCCACACGGTATTGCCGCCCGGCGTCCTCGAGGCGATCGCGGGCGAGCCAGGCGACGGTGCTGTAACCGGTGCGGAAGGCGGCGGTCGCATAGAGGTTGCCCGCGCCTTCGAATTCGGCGAGCAGGGGAGGGACGACGCGGTGGAGTTCATCGAAGCGCCCCATGTTGAAGAGTGTGGCGATGCGAATGCGCTCGGCGTTCATGCGATCGTAGGCGGCACCCTCCTCGTCGCCGCGCCGGTCCAGCCGTTCGAGTGCCTGGTGGCACAGCTGTAGCGCCTTGCGGTTGTGGCCCTGCAGGTAGACCGTCATGGCGCGGGCGATCAGAAGCAGCGTATCGGCCGAGTCGTCGCGCGCTTGCCTGGCGAGCTGATCGGCCATTTGGAGCAAGTGCTGGCAGCGGGAGGCTGCCCTGGGCCCGGCGGTGGCGGCGTAGACCGCCTCCAGCGACAGCGCGCGCAGAAGCCGCAGCGGCTCACCGGCCCGCAACGCCCGGCTCAGGTAGCGGGTCTGAAACTCGGCGCCCCGGATGGGGTCGACCAGGCCCAACGAGCGCGCGATGGTGAAGCAGGCATCGAGCTGCACGAGCTGGGTGCGCGACAGCTGCTCGATGCCACGCGGTCGGTGCCCGAGGCCCCGCAGCCGCCCCAGGCCCCGCTGCAACACCAGCGCCACCACCGCGCCCAGCCCTCCGCGTGTCGGGCGCATACCGGTGGCGTGCACCACCCATTCGATCTCCCCGAGTCCCCGCTCCAGGTGTCCCGACAGCAACAGCTGCTCGGCCGCCCGCCGCCGCAACTCCAGGCCCTCATCGCGCGCGACCCCGGGCAGCAGTGCGAGATAGACGTCGGCAGCCTCGGGGCCGCGCCCGCACAGACCCAGCGCGCGGGCGCGGGCGAGCTGGGCAGCGAGCCGCGCGTCGCGCTCGAGCTCGGCCAGCTCGAGGCCGCGGGCGTAGAACTCGGCCGCCTGGGAAAACGCCAGCGCCGCCATGGCGTCCTCGGCGGCGTCGATCCAGTGCTTGCCGGCCCGCGCGCGCTCGCCGGCGGCCTCGAAGTGGGCCGCCTGGCGCGCCGCCGAGCCCGGAACCAGCGCGCCCAGGGTTTGGGCCAGACCCAGGTGGTGCTGCCGGCGTCGCAGCGGGCCCAGGGACTCGACCACGATATCGCGGATGCGGTCATGCCACAGTTCGACCAGATCCGGCTGGCGCAGGCCCTGGGTCTGCAAGAGGCGCTCGGCGCGCAGCACATCGAGCATGGCTTCGAGCTCCGACGGCATCAGGCCCTGGGCCCGGCCCAGCACATTGCGCGGCAGCGGTTGTCCGCCGATGGCCACCAATTCGAGCAGCGCCCGGGCGCGCGTCGGCAGTCGCTGCAGCCGGCTGCCGATGGCGCCGGCCAGCGAGCGTGCTTCGCCGGCCTGCTCGTGCAGGTGCGAGAGTTCGGCGATGAAGAGCGGGTGGCCCTGCGAGTCGCCGGCGATGCTCGCAGCCCGCTCGTGCTGGTCGGGGAGCAGCTCGCGGGCCATGCGTTCGGCGTCGGCGGCTTCGAGCGGGCCGACTTCGATCTCGATCGGGTCCAGGGGGCCGTGGGTCGTATCGTCTCGCTTGTTGCAGAGCGCCTCGATGAGTGCGCCGCGCCGACCACCGCCGGGCGCGCCGCGGCAGGCTGCGATGAGCATGAGAGGTTGGGAGAAGGGGCCGACGAGCAGGGGCAAAAGCAGCTGGGCGCTGTCGGTGTCGCTCCACTGCAGGTCGTCGAGCCAGAGCACGCTCGGGGCATCGCGCTCGAGGCGGCCGAGTAGCTCGCAGAAGGCCACCGTCGCCCGCGCGCGCTTGCGAGCGGCATCGCCGTGGTGGCCTTCGGCGTCGTCGGGGGCGCGATGGGAAAGCGCCGGCAACGTGCGCAGGGCGGCGAACAGCGGCGTCAGGCTGAAGATGTCCTCGGGCAGCGCCGCCATCGCCTCGACGGCAGGCAGGCGTTCGAGCTCGGCCACCACGCCGTCGATCAGGCCGTCGACGGCCTTGAAGGGCAGCGCCTCCCGCTCGCGGCAGCGCGCCGACAGCACCAGCGGGTCCCACTGGGCACGCAGCTCTGCCAGGAAGTGCTCGACCAGGTGGCTTTTGCCGATGCCCGAGGGGCCGTGCACCAGCAGCAACCTCGGCTGCCTGTTCGTGCGGCAGGCCCGATAGGCTTCGTGCAGTCTGCGAAGTTCAAGCCCCCGGCCCACGGTCTGCGGTCGGGACGCCGGGAGCGAGGGTCGCACCGGAGCGCGCACACCCAGCCGGGCGAGCACCTCGGCGCCGCGCGGTCGGGCTTCGGGCTTGGGCTGGAGCAGGGCCGCGCACAGCGCGCTGAGGTCGCTGTCGGCCGCCGCGAGCTGCGCCAACGCGCGCTCCTTTGCCGGCAGCGCGCCGCCGAGCGCCTCGTGCAGCATGGCGCCGAAGGCATACCAGTCGGCGGCCTCGGCCAGAGGTTCGCCCCGTCGCTGTTCTGGCGCCATGTACCGGGGCGTACCGCTGGCGTCCGCACGGTGCGCGCCGGTCGGCAGCGCCAGCCCGAAGTCCAGCAACACCACGCGCCGGTCGGCGGCGCTGACCAGCACATTGGAGGGCTTCAGATCGCGATGCAGCGTGCCGCTGTGATGCAGGGTCTCGATCGCCGCGGCCAGCTGGGCGAAGAGCCCTCCCAGCGTCTCGGGGTCGCGGCTCCCGGGCCCGGCCAGCAGCTTGCTCAGGCTCTCGCCGTAGACCCGCTCCATGGTGAAAAACCACTCGCCCGCGTCCGCGAAGAGCTGGTGCAGCTTCACCAGGTTCTCGTGTAAGAGACCGGCGGCGGCGCGGAACTCGCTTTTGATACGTCCGATGGACTCGGGTCGCACCTGCCCCAGCAGCTTCAGCGCCACCTCACACTGCAGTTCGTGATCGAAGGCCGCATAGACCTGGCCCATGCCGCCCTGCCCCAGCTTGTGGTGGACCTCGAAGCGCCCGGCCAGGCGCGTGCCCGGCTGCACGCGCGAACGCCTGTCGGGCACCTCGGGCGTTTTCGCGGCCCGCCGCAGCAGGGCCTGAAATGTATCGTCTTCGGTACTGGTCATGGCTCCGGGCATCGGCTGCCGCCTTGCAACGGTATCGCATCGCCGGCTTCGCCATGGCGCCCGACCGCAACGAAAGCGACGCCGGCCGAGGCGGCTGGGCGCCTTGTGGCCGGCAGTGGAAGGGTGGATGCTTACATTTCTGTATGTAGTCACCGATTCAGATCACCGCGCCCCTTTCCGCCATCCGCTCCGAGACCCTACCCGAGGGTGTCGTTCTGCAGCCGCGCAAACCGGTCGACGCGCGCTTCGAGGAAATGCCGCTCGACTGGTTCGCCTACGACATCGGCATGTCGCTGGGGGCCGACCTCTTCTCCTACATCATCCTGGAGCACGAGCGCTTCTTCATCCACACGGTGCGCGCCTACCTCGAGCACATCGACGACCCCGAGGAGCGCGAGTTGATCAAAGCCTTCATCAAGCAGGAGGCGATTCACTACACCATGCACGAGCAGTACAACACCACCGGCGCCCTGGTCGGGCTCGACCCCGATCGCGAGCGTGCTCGAAACCCTGGCTGCTGGTACCGAGTTCTGGATCCGGTACCAGACACTGCAAAACCCATCGACACCCAGCTCGACTCTCGAAGCCGGGGCCCTGGACCCATATTACGAGTATCGATTGGCGGTCGCGCTCAACCCTGCGGCCTCCGGCGCAACTCTCGCAGCACTCGCCTGGGATGAGATGCACAGCGTTCGGCGCGCCGCCGCAGTCAACCTGGCTACACCGCCGTCGACGCTCGAAGTGCTCGCGAGTGAACTCGGTTGCGGCCCTCAAGTGGCCGGCAATCCCTCGACGCCGGTAATGGTGTTGCGCGAACTCGCGAGTAGCACCGACGCGCGGGTCCGGGAGAGGGTGGCGGGCAATGCCTCGACGCTGGCAGATGTCATGGAAGGACTGGCTCTCGACCCGGAGGCGGGCGTACGTGCGCTGGTCGGCGTCCATGAAAATGCGTCGATTGCGATTTTGGAGAGGTTGGCCAAGGATGGGGACCTCAGCGTGCAGGCTGCCGTTGTCACCAATGTGCGTACACCAGGAGCGGCGCTGCACGAACTCGCCCAGGTGGCCGACGAGTCCGTGCGGCTGGCAGCCGCCAAAAACCCAAGTGCCCCCGCTTCGGCTCTCGAGATTCTCGCCGCAAGTCCCGACCCCTGGCATCGACGGGCGGTGGCGATAAATCCCTCGACGCCTCCCCTTTTGCTCGAAGTGCTGGCGTTGGACCTTCACGCTGCGGTTCAGTCCGGCGTCGCTGGCAACCCGAATATTCCGGAAGCCGCCCGTCACCTTTTGAGCGCCGATGCTGAAGTCTGGCTCTGGGCCGACGCGGCCCGGAATCCCCATACCGGTTCCGAGGCGCTGGAGGGGTTCGCGAGCAGTCGGGACGCCTACGTGCGACTGGCGGTCGCCGAAAATTCCAACACTCCGCTGGCGACCGTCCTGTCGCTGCTCTATGACGAAGTCGCTCTGGTGCGCGCCGCCGCTGCCGTCCATCCCGCGCTCCCGGCACTGCCAGTGTAAGGTCCCGCCCAGAATCGAGAGGGATAACGTCGTGCTCTACGGCCCGCTGCTCGGGTAGGCCTGCACGGGCTGCGGGCGGGGCCTTGGGGGATCGAGGCAATTTCGCAGAAAAGAGCTTGCGTGAACTTTTGCGCTGGCACGGTACGGCGTCGGGGTATCGGCTGATATTGGCTATGGCTGGTGGCGCCTACGGTCTGCGACTCGGCTCTACTCGGCGGGGAAGCCGTCGATGTGAGTGTCGATCCACGCCAGGCGCTGTCTCAACCAGCTTCGTAGCCTCGTGACTTCTTCGCCGAAGGATGCGACGGGGTCGAAGGAGTAGGGGGCGTAGATGAAGCTGAAGTCCACTTCCTCGATCGGCCATAACTCAAAGTTTCGCTCTACGGCGTCGGCATCCAACGTATCCAGATAGCGGTCGACCAGCGCCTCGATGCGCTGGCTGGCAAAGGGCCCCTCGCGGTGGAGGTGCCAGCGCTCGGCCAGGCGCCGGCGAAAGAGCTCCGACTCGACCAGGGGATCGATCATCAGCCAACCCCGGCGCGACCAGCCCTCGGGGGCCTCGTTGCGTGCGCCGCGGACCTCCGCGTTGGGCTGGCCCATGGACAGATCGAAATCCCACGGGACCAGGCGGCCCAGGCCATCGGCGCCGCGAAAGAAGTGCAGGCTGAGGTTGTAGGCGTCGATATTCTTGGAGAGCTCCTCAATCAAGACCCAGTCGACCAGACTGTCGAGGTCGAGCAGGGCGAACACCCCCTGCCCGGGCTGCTGCACGTCCCCGTCGCGCAGCGCTCGATCGAGCTGATCGACCCAGGCCTGAATCGCCGTGCGCTGCGCCTCGGAGGCGGCCAGCTCGGTCGGGTGGATCAGCTTGAAGTGGTCTTGCTCGCCCGTGCTCCAGCGAATCGAGCCTTCGTCGTCCTGCTTGATGACGAAGCGCTGCCCGCTGCCGTCGTCCCTCGCGATGTCGATGCGAGACCCGGCCCGCTTGACGCGCTCCACCAGGCGGTAGATGCCCATGGGCGCACCGTCGAGGTCGAGCTCGCAAAAGCGTCCCTCGGCGGCGTAGTGCTCCACGCCTCCGAGCCCCTGATAGAGGTCGAAGACCAGGGCGCTGCGCATCATCGAGCGGTCGGCCCACTGTCCGTCGAAGATCCAGTCGGCCTCCTGGCCCATGCCCAGCAGGTCGGTGGGCTGCTCCGTGCCGTCGGGCTGTCGAAGTTCGACCGCGTAATTGAGCTTGGGGAAGCGCTGCGACGAGCGTCCACGGACTTCGGCGCCGGCTCGGCCCTGGAATTGCAGCTGCCCGTCGCCGGCAACCACCGAGAGGCTGCAGTCCACCTTCGGGTCATCCACGATCGGCTCCTGACAGTCCATCTCGAGCCGACACAGGGGTGGCGCTGGCATCGGATGCAGCGCCGTCGGCCCCGCGGGGCCCCCGGCATCGCTCCCGGCCAACGCTTCGGTGGGGGTTCCATCGGAGCAAGCCGCCAGAATGACCAGGGCGCATCGTGCTGCGATCGCTGCGTCGGATGCCTGCACGCGGCGAGTCTACTTGTCGATTCGGTGCCTGGTAAGGCGGCCCCTCGGCGTACCCCGGCGTGGTGCCAACGCGTGCACTTCGGCGCCAGCGTGGAAGAAATATGTGTTTGATAGCATGTGCTCTCTCACATACTCGACTCGTTGACGGCGATTTGCGACGCCGTCCTCGGGGCGCTGGCCGAGGAGGGCCTGCTCACGCACGCCCAGTGCGACGCAGCGTTCGAGCACGCGCACCTGCACCGGGGCTACATGGAGGACGCGATCGTCGGGCTGGGCCTGCTGCCCGAGTCGAGACTGCTGCGTTTTCTCGCCAGCCACCATGGCTGCTACTTCGTCTCCACGGCAGAGCTCGAGCGCACCACGCTCGAGCCGGCGCTGCTCGAGCCGATCGGCCGTGCCTACGCTCGCCAGCAGCTGTGTCTGCCGGTCAGGGCCGGCGAGGACCTGTTCACGGTGGGTGATGCTGCACCCGAAGCGACCCCAGGTGCTCGCCGAGTTGCAGTGCCGCGCAGGGCGGCCCGTGCGTGGGCTCGTGGCGCTGCCCGCTTCGATCGCCGCCGCGTTCGACCGGCTGCCGGCAGGGCGGCCGGCGCGGCCTGCCATGGCCATGCCGGCGCCGCGACCGGGCAGCCCGCCGCGGCATCGTTGGGATGCAGGCGTTGGATGACTTTGCCCAGTGGTACGAGGGACTCGAGGAGGACCCGGCCGCCGAAACCACGCGGGCGCTTGGCGCGCAGGAACGGCGGAGCGAGTGCCTGGGGACGCCACAGAGCGTGAGAGTCGATACCGCGATCGTGGCCGCGGCCTTGTGCGCGAGGCCGAGCCGGGCCCCTACAGCCGTGGTCCGGTGGCTGAAATGCTCGAGCGCCGGCGCGAGGCCGTGCTTCCGGCGGACGCCCGGCGGACCCCCGCCAGCGCCCATCACCCGGGGTACGCAGTGACGCGGCGGGTGCGCGTGCTACGCGTCGACGTGGGCGACTTCCGGCTGCGCATCTTCTACGGCGTCGACACCCGCGGCGACGAGGAGCTGCTGCTGGGCGGTGACGCCGCGGCGGAGGGCTTCTACGAGCACTCGCTGGCCCGGGTCGAACAGCTCTGGCGCGACGAGCTCGCACAGAGCGGCGCATGATCGCCAGGAGCGCCCCATGAAGACCCAACGGGGCTTGGGCTGCGCTCGGTCGCAACTTGGCGAGATCCCCGCGCGCTGGTCGCCTGTCAGAAGCAACCGACGCAGTTGCCGCTCTGGCAACAATCGAAGAAGCAAACGGGCTCGACCCCTCCCGTGCAGTTCGAGCCACAGATCGAGCCCTCGGTAATACGCGTGCAGGAGCACGCGGCGCCGGTCGTGTTCTCGACCAGCGAGCACGCGCCCTGTTGGCAACGGTTCTGGGTACATTGCGTTTGGCCTGAGCCCGACTGTCCGCACGTGGTCGCGTACTGGCAGTTGCCGCAGCCGCATGTGGGGCCGGCACAGATCTCGTTTTCGTGGGCCGCCGCGTAGCCCCATGAGCCCGTCCCAACGCAGTCGGGTGCGTCGCTACGACAAGCGCCGGCCAGGTCGCCGCCGGCGATGCCGTCGGTATCGCACACGCCGTTGCAACAGCGTCCCGGATCGCCGGCGCACGTGGCGCCGTCGGCGCGCATCAGGTCGCTCGGGCAGGCTTTGAGGGAGCCATCGCAGCTCTCGGCGACGTCGCACGCCGAGGCGGCCGCACGGCAAACGCGTGTGTCGGGCGCGACGCGGTCCACGCAGTGGCCGGCGTCGTCGCAGCTGTCCGGCGCGTCGCACGCGGCGTTGCTCGAATCGCCGCACGGCGTGTCGACCGGTTGTGCAGCGTCGTCCGGACACACCTTGCTCGATCCGTCGCAAGTCTCGGCGCGGTCGCACTCGGGCTCGGCGCTGTCGGCCGGGCGACAGATCCGAACCACCGGCGCCACGTTGTCGACGCACCGCGCTTGCTCGTCGCAGGTGTCGGGCGCGTCGCAGTCGGCGTCGTTCGGGTCTCCGCAAGCGGTGCCCGGCGCCTCGGCCTCGCACTGCCCTTCGGCGTTGCACGCGTGGCACGCCTCGTCGCAGGCCTCGCCGCAGCACACATCGTCCACGCAGTGACCGCTGGCGCACTCGAAGGTCTCTTCGCAGGCCTCGCCCGGCGCCTTGAGCGCGACACACTGGCGCTCCACGCAGACGTAACCGGCGGCGCAGTGCGAGCGGTCGCCGTCCGACAAGCACGAGTCGTAACAGCCGCACGTCACCGGATCGCAGCCGAAACCGTCTCCGCAATCGCGGTCATCACCGCAGCACTGCCCGAAGTCGGCGGCGCAACAGCTGCCCTGACCGCACTGGAGATTGCCCTGGCAGTCGCTGGCGTCGCCGCAGCTTTGACACGACCCGACCGGCGCTTCGCAGCTGCCGTCGATGCAAACATAGCGTCCCGAGCAGCCCGCGGTAGAGCTGCATTCGTTCGTGTACAGTGCAACGTCCTGGTCGATGTCGTCGCTGCAACGGACCGGTGCGTAGCCCGCGCAGCTGCGCTGCGAGCCAGCGCAGCCCGAGTCGTCGTCGATCGCGACCGAGACGCAACGGTTTTCGCGGCACACGGCGTCGAGGCGTTGCCCTTGGCAGTCGGTGTCATCACCGGATCGGCCGCAGCGCGACGCGCGGGAGAAGCCCGCGGGGCAATCGTCGGCTGCCGCGCAGCACACGCCCTCTTCACAGCAGAAGCCGTTCTCGCAGTGCCCTGACCGACATGCGTCGTCGGCGGCGCATGCCCTTCCGCCGAGCTGTTCGCGCACCGGCGGTCTGGCGTGGATGCCGCCGCCGCCGCCGTCGATCGACGCGTCGCCACGGTCGGGGCGTCCGTCCGCCAGCTTGGTGCAGCCTCTAACCATCACGGTCAGAGCCAGGGCCCACTTGAAAGAAACGAGCTTTATCGCATTCCCACCGTCCTGTTGTATGCGCGGTCGGGCGCAGCGTAGCACCGAACGATCGGCACGGGCCGTCCAGTGAGGGTCACGATCTGCTCCGCACCTCGGAGCGATGCGGTCGTGCTTCGACACGGTCCCCAAGCGCGGCGCGGGCCGAGCGGGACGTACTCATGCCGCCTATCTGCATGCGCTCTGCCGAAGTGACAAGGCTCCTGCAGCACATCGAGGACCAGGGCGTCTATCTGGGCCGTAGGTAGCATTGGCAGGGGCTCAATTCGGCCAGTCAGCCAGGAGTAGGCTCAAGGTGGGTCGGAAATTAGGGGTCAGTATCCTTTCGACCAGACGACTCAGCAGGCACCAACTCAGGCGCACAGCACGAGCTGGCAGCAAGATCAGACCAACTACCTGAAATAACACCGAAATTGCTCGCTTGCCGAACAGTAACTCGGACGCCACATTCCCACGATACCTACGGTCCGCCGCCGGCAGAGGGCCTTTCGTCCTCTGCGCTCTGCCGCTGGTGCTGAGCTCGAGCATGGCGCCCGGGGGCTCAGGAAGCGTGCCGCACATCGAGATAGTTCGCCGTCTATCTTGCAAGTGCCTTTTGACTGCCGACACTGGTAGAATCGTTGCGCGATATGAGGACAGCACATCTCCCCCTTCTACTCTGCGCCTTGCTCCTGGCCTGCAGCGAGAGCGCGTCACCTCCCGGCCCGGACGCCGGCCCGTCGCGGACGGATCGTGCTAGCGGTGAAGCCTCGGATACCGAGGTATTGCAGGAAGACGGCGGACCCGGCTCCGACGCTCAGGCAATGACTGACGCGGGGCCTTCGGACGAGGATGCCGCCGCGGCCACCGATGCCCAGGTCGATGCCCAGGTCGACGCGCCCGCCTGTCCCGATGCCGACGGGGACGGCGTGTGCGATGACTCCGACGCCTGCGAAGGTGATGACGCCACGGGCGATTCCGATGACGATGGGGTTTGCGATGACTCGGACGCCTGCGTCGGCAAGGACGAAAGCGGCGACAGCGACGACGACGGCGTATGCGACGACTCCGACACCTGTGCCGGTCACGATGACGCGAGCGACGGCGATGGCGACGGAGTACCCGATGGCTGCGATGCCTGCGTCGGCGATGACGCAAGCGGCGACAGCGACGGCGACGACGTATGCGACGACGCGGACCTCTGTCGCGGTGACGACGCAAGCGGCGACAGCGACGGCGACGGCGTGTGCGACGACTCGGACAACTGCGTACCGATCTTCAACCCGGACCAGGAGGACGTGGTCGAGCCACTCGGAAGCGGCGATGCCTGCAGCGTCGTCTTCGTGCGCGCCGGGGCGAGCGGTGCCGGTGACGGAACATCATGGGACGACGCCTACGTCGACGTGCAGGCGGCCGTCACCGCAGCCCAGGCGGATCAGCCCGCGGGGCCGCTGCGCGATATCTGGATCGCCGAGGGGACCTACCGCGCGAGTTCGGCCAACGCGGCCGTGCTGACGATGGTCCCGGGGCTGGAGGTTTACGGTGGCTTTGCAGGCACCGAGAGCCGCTTCTCGGAGCGCCCGGATCCCCCGCTCGAAACCGTCCTCAGCGGCGACCACCTCGGCAATGACGCGGCACTCGACGGGGCGACCGTAGAGGCCGAGCGCAGCGACCCGGACCAGCCGACCCGCTCGGACAATGCCAGCCAGGTGGTCACTGTCGAAAGCGACACCGTGCTCGATGGGGTCGTGGTCAGCGGCGGCTACACGGTGGAAGTGCAGCTCGGTGTGGGTATCGTGGTCCCCGGCGACGCCACCCTTGTGTCGCTCCGCAGCGTGACCATCCGCGACAATGTCGGCGCCGTCTTGAATGCCAACGGCGTCGGCCTGGGCATCAACCCCAATGCGACGGTCAAGGTGGAGAGCTGCCTTTTCGTCGCCAACATCGCCTGGAACGGCGCCGGCGCGTTCGTGAGTTCGGGCGCCGCCGTCGAGGTCAGCGATTCGCGCTTCGAGGACAACGTGAGCATCGGAGGCCAGGGTTCTGGCCTCTACAGCGCCGGTGGGGTCACCATCGAGAACACGGTCTTCTTCGCCAACCAGCTCATCGGAAACGGTGGCGGCGCTTACTTGGGAAGCGGTGGCACCGGCAGCTTCCTGAACGTGCTCTTCGATTCCAACATCGGCCGGCGCGGCGCGGCGCAAACGGGCGACGCGGGCACGCACGAGTTTACCAACGTCACGATCGCCAACACCATCTCGACTGGCAGTGAGGGCGCCGTGTGGGCCGGCAGCAGCGACACCTTCGTCAACACGATCTTCTGGAACAACCAGGCTGGTGACTTCGCAAACGATGGCACCCATCGTCCCGCTTCGGTGATTCATTCCTGTTCTGCCGAGGATCTGTCGGACTTTGTCGGCGGCGACAACGTCCGGCTCGACAGTTCCACCGCGGCGCTCGGGGATCCGTTCGCGGTCGGATCGTCCGGCGAGTTCTTCCTGAAGCACACGAGCGCCGGCGACGCTGTGACCTCGGCCTGTGTGGATGCCGGTGACACCGAGGCCGACCCGGATTCCTATTTCCCCCTTTGGTCCTCGCTCACGACCCGTAGCGACGGTGTGCTGGACGGGGCGAGCTCCGACGCGATCGACATCGGCTACCACTACGCACCCTGAATAACCGATCACGCTTCGAGGGCGGTTCTCGAAGAGCGCCCGGCCGTTTTGCCTTCCAGCGCTGGTTTCGGCGTGCGCCCGAAAAAAGGCGAGCGCAAGATTCGCCGCCGGGGCGCAGATGCTCGCCCGTCGCTTGCTTTTGGCAGATGCTCGCCCGTCGCTGGCTTTTGGCGACGAAGGGCGCCACCGGGGCGCACACGCCGTCGATGATGGCGTTGAGCGTGGCGCTGGGGCGCTGGGCCTGAGCGGCGCGTTCGGGATAGGGCTGGGTTGTAGCCGCCGATGTCCCGGGCCGAAGCAGGGCTGAAACAGCTGCCAGGACGTTTCTGCGCCTTTCGGCGGAAGCTGACCACTGCCGGTCGGGGGCATTCGCCATGAAACCCCGGGTCGGGTAGGGCTACCGAAACTGCACGCCAGATCGTTTTTTCGATGCGCTGACGGGCGCGGTGGGGTGGCGGCCGCCACCCTTCCGCCGGCGGCCGCCGCTCTGGTTGGGAGGTCTTGGGGTGTAAGTCATTGAAATGATTGGCTAGCGATTTCGGCACGGCGCTTGCGTTGTGTGCTGGCGCCGTGACTGCGCCTCGCATCATCGTCCCGGGAGCCACTACGGCGCTGACTCGGCGCACCACATTCCGCAAAGCTTTTTTGGGGGAGTGGCATCCGGATGTGGGCGCGTGCTGGCTGTACTCGCTGGCCCATGCGCAGCTCCGGACGCAGGTGGCGATTCACCATGCGATCCGGGTCGATTGACGCAAGTACACGAGCGCCTTCCGGCAGAGATGCTCACTAACAATCCTGCTCATTTTCACGCCCCCCTTCTCGTGGCTCGACGGTCCTCTGTGTGGCTTCCAAAAGCATCTTCGCCATCGTTCGCACGATCTTCGCCTTTCGAAGTTCGTCCAGCTTTGGCTGTTCTAAGGCTGGACTCTGGATCGGGAGATTGAGCTGTCTCATGTGGGCAGTTCGCCACAGCACCTTGGCGCCTAACAGCCAAAGCCTCCACGGGCCGAAGCGAATCGATGAAATCGGCAACTTCGAGCAGGGTTGACAGCCGTACCCTCGGCTCGTTCGCGATCTCGACTTCGCCCGCCGAGGGCTCCAGCATCCAGCCCGGGATTTGAAGGCGCCGGCCTCGGGTACTCACCTCAACGATCGTGGTTCCCCGCCGAACGAGCCTGCGCAGTACCTCCAGTTCCTGGCCGTGTAGCGCGTGGAACCGGTAGCGCAAGGTGATCCGCGCGATTGGGGTGTTGTGACGGTCACGTTGTCGTGTCTCATCATCATCTGGACGTGACCCCCGAGGACGGCAATCTGCCGGAGTTCATCAAGCTGCTGCACGAGGACATCAGCTGCTCGGTCAACACGCTGATGGCGCGCGAGCGCTACGACCAGCCCTACGAGCTTTTCGATGACCGCCCGACGCACATGCTGCAGCTCCGGGACGGCGAGGCCCAGGCGCTTCACCTGCTGTACGAGTTTGTGAATTGTGTGGCAGCGGGGCTGGTGGACCGACCGGAGCGGATGCCGGGGTTCGTCTTTGATTTTGACCTGTGGTTGAGCGGCTACATCGACGTGCCCAAGCCCAAGATCTACTTCGGCGACTCGAGGCCGGACGTGATCCGGATGAAGGTGACTCCGCCGCCGCTTCTGTACCAGGCCTTTGGCGGGGACATGGAGCGGCTCGTCTATCACATGAAGCGCATGGCGCGGGAAGCGGTGCAAAAGATCGTCAAGGCTCGCAAGCGGCCGGCGCTGGGGCCAGAGGGAGTGATGGCACTGCATCCGTGGTCCGAGCCCAAGACCTTGCGCGAGCGCGGTGGCAAGCGGGTGCCCACGTTTCGGATTGGCATGGGCGGTGCGGTGGGTCGCGAGGTGAGGGCCCAGGCCGCCGAGGAAGTGCGTTGGTTTAGGAGCGAGCACGAGGAAGCGCGGCTTGCACGCAAAGGCGGCGACTTCGAGCGCGAGTTTCCGCATGGAACCTACAACATGCGGGTGCATCACAACGCGCCGATAGCAAAGGAGCACCCCGGGGCGTTTCTGACCAAGTCGGGACCCACGCTGGACGAGGTCAAGGCCGAGCTGCAAGAGCAGCGGCAGCGCAGGCAGCAGGCTGAGGCCGAGTGGGCCGCGGCGCTCGAGGCGGAGAAAGTAGAGTTCGCGGGGACCGAGGAGAAAGAGAAGGAGAAGGATTCGAGCGGGACGGTTGAGACGAACTCCGAAGTCGTGGATGGCGGGGCAGCACCCGTGGGCGAGGTGACCGGGGACGCCGAGGCTGAGGCCACCTGGATCGAGGGGACTGTCTTGTCGCCGCGGGAGCAGATGATCGAGCGCTCGCGTGCGTTGATGGTCTTCGTGAACGAAACCTTCGAAGAAGAGGCCGAGGTCATCTGCGAGTACGCGGAGTACGTACCGGCCGATAGCAGCGACCCGGACGAGAACGACGCCAATACCGATGTGCCGGCTCCGGGCTCCGCGGAACAGCCGCAAGAGCCCGCCCGAGGGGCGCCGGTTGTGCGCCATCGCTTCGACCGAACCGTCGGCGATGAAGAAGCCGCCAAATCTCGGCGGCTGGTAATCCTGCGCGACAAGCGAAGAGGCCGCCCGCCAGGTGGCACTACCAGGAGCGGCTCCGACCCCCCTGACTGAACTCAGAGCCCCACGGGGGCATGCGTCGCGAGATACGGCTCTCGCGGCGCGTTGGTGCGTCTGCAGTACGGCGAAAGTCGCAAAATTGGGGCGTTGCGTGAGCGGTTTGGGGGACGCGGTTCGAAATTTAGGTCTGTCGGAGGCGCGGCGCAGGGGGACGGCTCGGAATCGAAAACTGAGAGTTGTCCGAGATTCGGATTTTTTTGGGGCGGATCGGAGGGATCGTGGGGGGGATCGTGGGGGGGGAAATTAATTTGCCCGGAAATTTGCCCGCCTCCATAGATCTGGCGCAGCTTCGGTGACTCGCGTGCCTGGTTCGAGCCCGGGCACGCATTGGTGCGTGCCGGAGGCCGGATGGGGGTGTAAACTTGTAGTCTGGGTGCGTGTTGAGGGGCTGTTCAGAGGCATGAACACGCGCTCTCTCCGTTCATGGGACTTGGCCAGGCCGCCGACGCAGTACCGCGACACCAGATTCCGCACCGGCACCCATGGACGGATCTCCTGCCGGATCTCCTGAAGGGCGGTCATCTCGGACAGCTCGCCGTCCGCCGCGCAGAGGGCCTTCACTCAGGGGTAGGATCAAGGTGGGTCGGAGGGGTGGGGTAAGGGGTAACGGGGCAGCCCTACTTGCCCCAGCTGAGTTCTTCGCGAAAACGCGTCACGTACTCGCGCAAGACCGCCTTGGCAGCGTCGTCCAGACGAAACTCCTGGTCACACACGCGTCCCGTGCTGCGCTCGGCCTCGGCGATTCGTTCGATCAGCTCGAGCTCGACGGGTACGCTCCAGACCGGCTCGTGTGCGCGTCGTTTGAAGCTCGCCTGCTCGAGTTCGAGCAATTCACCGTCGATCATGAAGCGCGGCGTGCACTTCTCGTCCAGGCCCGTGGCGCGTCCGTAGAGCACGAGCCACAGGCGCTGCGCTTCCTTGGCCGGAGCGCCCTGCAGTTCCAGGGCGAAGGGCGTTGCGGCAAGGTTCGCGCCAATCATCCAGTGGCCTGCCGAGGCTTTGATTCGAGTCACGCCTTGGGGTGACGAACCGTGCGTCGGTCGGGCGGCTGTGGGGCGGACGGCGGTGGAGCCACCGCTCGTGGCCGGCAACGGCACCACGTCTTCGCCCTGCCGGCCCCCGACTTCAGGCGTGCACTGCACACTGCTGGCCATCAACGTCCCACCGCCGCCGCCGACTACGGGGCTGGCGGTGGCACGGTTGCTGCAGAAATAGCGCTTGCTGCGGCAGCTGGCGGTCCAGGTCCGCACAGTGAAGCCCGACTTGTCGTCGCTGACCTCGATCTCGTCCTCCGGGCAGCCGACCGAGCCCGCGCTTAGCTCCGCCAGGTTCACACAACCACAAAGAGCGAGCCCCGCAGCAAGGGCGGCAAACAGCCCCCGTCGACGACAGCACATGCCCGCCCTCTAGCCCGTCGCGCCGGAGACTGTCAAGCGCCAGGCAGGCGAAGGGAGCGCCGCTGCCTGCGGCTCACGATTACGGGAAGTGCGCGGGGCGGGTGTAGCCCGCGCCTTCCGAGGTGATGGGCGCCTTCGTCAGTGAGCTGTCGAGAGTAGGCTCAAGGTGGGTCGGAAGTTTGGCAACAGAAGGGGAGGGCCTGCCGGACTCTGCCCTGGAGGCGGCTGAGCGCGCGCTTGATGCCGGGCCGGATTCCGGCGGCTTGTGAGTGGACTGACCCTCGAGACCGGCGCACTGATCGCCCTGG
>JAOUOP010000041.1 GCA_029880325.1 Myxococcales bacterium
CCAGGGTACGTAGTCACCGCTGAAGACGAGCGTGCCGTTGTCGGAGATGTCTACCGAACCAAAGGTGGTTCCATAGAAAGGGAACCCGAAGGGGAGCTGCACGTTCCAGCTCATCTCATCGCCGTAGCTGGCGACGAGGCTTTCCCCTGGCACGTAGGCGTAGGGCTGCTCGGAACAGGAATAGCCGAAGGCGTCGGTGCGCTGCTGGAGCGCAAAATCGACGGTCATGTCCGACGACAGCGACACCGGAACCTGTTGCGTGCTCGAACAGCGCCCGGCGCTGGCGGTCAGTCCATAGTCGCCAGCGGGAACCGACGGCAGCAGGTAGCTTCCGGAGGCGTCGGTGATGGCCGGTGGCAGCGGTGTGCCCTCCACCGTCACCGTGGCACCGGCGATGGGAGCGCCCTGACCGTCCAGGACCATGCCGCCAATGGCATAGCTCGGCGCGGGCTCAAGGGCCATCGAAAGGGCGGTCGCGAGCCCGTCCTCGATCAGAACGCCGGACGCCTGTGCTGCCACATAGCCGAAGGCGGTGATGGAGACGTCATAGCTATCGACGGGCAGGGTGAGGGCATAGCTGCCATCCAAGGCTGTTGAGGTGCTGCGGCTGGTCTCCAGCGACGAAGCGACCACGGTGGCATTTGCGATGGGCGCCTCGGTAGTGGCGTCCACGATGGCCCCCTCGAGGCTGCCGCTGGGCCCGCGCGGCGCCAGCTCGACGGCGCCGTAGGCGTCCAGCTGTCCGCGACCCCAGACATTGTTGGAGTCATCCGATCCGTCGCAGGAAAGATCGGAGACGGGAACGGCGCCGTCGCCCAGCAGCAGGCGCGTCGTCTCGATGTCGCGGGCGATGGCCTCCGACGCCGACCACATCAGGGCGACCGTGCCGGCGACGTGGGGACTGGCCATGGAAGTGCCGCTGTAGAAGTCGTAGCCGCCGCCCGGAACACTGCTGCGGACGTCTACGCCGGGAGCGGCGATGTCGGGCTTGATGCCACCGAAGAAGGAGGGGCCGCGGGACGAGAAGAACGCGATCGATCCGAACTCGTCGTAGGCGCCTGCCGCGTAGGACTGGGGATAGTCGCCGGGGGAGCCGGTGGAGCCGCACATGGGGCCGGAGTTGCCGGCGGAAAATGCCGGGAAGATGCCGGCGGCTACCCACGCGTCGACCACGTCCATGAAGAAGGGATCACCCGGCGGTCCGCCCCAGGAGTTGTTGACGACATGGGGGCGCAGGTCGGGACGTGGGTTGCTGCCGCTGCTGTCGGTGGGCGCCAGCACCCACTCGGCCGACTGCATCAGCGAGCTCAGGGAGCAGCCGAAGTCCTCGCAGCCCTTGGCCGCGATCCACTTGGCGGCCGGGGCTACGCCGATCTGGTTTTCGCCCGGGTTGCCATCGTCGCCGACCATGGTGCCCATCGTATGGGTGCCGTGACCGGCGTTGTCGCAGGGCGCCGAGCCACAAATGCCGGTCGGGTCAAAGAAGTTGTACTCGTGATCGAGACTTCCGCCGGTGTTGCCCCGGTACTGCGCCTGCAATGCAGGGTGATCGTATTGCACGCCGGTATCGATATTGGCCACCACGATGCCCTCACCCCGGGTGCCGAAGGCGTCCCAGGCCTCGGGGGCGCGAATGCTCTCGAGCCCCCATTCGGTGGCTTGAGTGGAGAAGCCCTGACTGCGGATGGGCTTTGGAATCGAGAGGGTGCGGTCGGGCAAGACCGCGGCCACGTCCGCGCGTTGCTCGAGCGCGTGGATGGTCGTGGGATCGGCCTCGGCGCGAATCACGTTGCTGATCCAGAAGGGTTTGAAGTTTGCGTTCTGCTGCGACAGAAACGCGCGCACGGGCGCCTGACTGCGGTTGGCATGGTTGACCAAGGCGTTTCGCACGGCTTCGCCGCGGGCGGTCCACCCGCGTACGGCACGCGCAGCTGCCAGGTCAGCGCGTCCCTTCATGTGGATCCAGACGGTCCGCGGTGCGCCTTTGTCCGGACTTGCGGAGTCGGCCGGACCGGCTGCGGATAGGGCCTGGCTGGTGGATTTTACCGTGGCGCCTTCGTGCGGATCGACGGCCTGCTGCTGACAGGCCACGAGTGAAAGCGCGATGAGCAGACTTCCGAGCGGCGGAAGATATGCCCGGCGACAAGTGGGGCCAGTTCTTCTTTCATACCGACCCGGTTCGTGACGATTGATTTGATTGGTTTGCACTGCCTCTCCTCACCTTGTGTCTACCGGCACGCTGTCAGTCGCCACCATGGCTGCTGACGGCGCGCGCACGCCCGTGGCCACGCATGGGCCTTGCTTGGACCAGCTCTAAACTTAAGCATAGTCGCTTGAGAGCTCGCCGATTATCACCGTGATCTTGCGAGATCGCAGTGTCGGCGAGGATCAGCGTGCGGTTTTTCGAAAAACCAACTCGATGCCCCTCCCGTGAGCTTGTTGCATAAGCAACATTGCGTATCTCATGCCACAGGGGAGAGAGAACGCAATAACAATTCGAGCCTTGATAGGCGTTTTGTGCGTGGGCGCTGAGGCTTGGCGGTGGTTTTGTGAATTGTCTCCCGGTCACCAAATAGAGCTGGTCTCGTGGACATCATCCGGATTGGCTATGTATGGTCTTGCGCCAAGATGTCGACGGGCGCCGCGCGGTCAGCCTGGGCGCGCCGCGAAGCTGAGGTCTTGCTCGTTTTCGGGCGCGGTTCGGAGGGGGTCGCCATTCGTTCCATGGCTGACCATATTGGGTGGCCGGCGTTGATGGGGGACAACAGCTGCTCTCTCGTTTCTTTGCTTGGTGGAGCGCGCCGTGCGACGCGGTGGATTGCGCGGTTCCGTTTGTGGCGGTCTTCGGTGAAGCGAAGGCCGCGCGCGGGTGTAGCGGTTCAGACGGATTCCGTGGTCGGGCGCAGGCGCAGTGCCCTGCTACCCTCAGCGACTGAGGCGCAAGACGCTGCCTTTTTCGCCCACCGCCCACACCGCGCGATCGGTGCCACTGACGGCCATCAGATGGCTCGCTCCCGGCCCGACCTGGATCATCCAGCTGCTGCCGTCCCAGTGCCTGATGGTTCCGCCGTCGCCCACGACCTTGCCGCCACGCTCGGCAAGTGGGCGCTCACGGCCGGCGACCGTCGTGCGGTCTATGAACAGCTGGAGGCGCTCGAGCACGTCAGCGAGCAGGAGGTGCTCGATGTCCTCGTCAGATTGCTGGGCGCTGCTGGGCTGCACCGAGTCCTACTGTGCTGGCGACCTGGACGACCGGCTGTGCCTCTTGACCGAGTGTCAGCAATTCCTGGCCGCCATGGCGAACGCGACCGGCGCCCACGGCAGCCGTCGCGGGTCCCTGGCTTTGAAGGTGGCCAAGAGTTGTTTTGCTCAGGGTTCTTCTTCGCGCAGATTCGAGGGCCCATTCCTGTTGCATCCCACAGAATGCTTCCGTCTGACCCAGCTCGACCATCACTTTCATTTGTCCAGGATTGCCTGCTGGGTGAGCAGGAGGGTGCAGAGGATTTGCATCAGTAGTCCCGACGCGAGTCGACGCAGCGCTCGGCTGTACAGCGGTCGGCGCATTGGCGCGCTTTGTCGCAGGCCTTTTCCGCGCGCCTGCGCTCCGCCTGCAGGAGGATCGACGCGAACACCATCCCAAAGGCACATCTCCGTCTTGACTGTGAGATCAGTGCGTAATCGTTCTGGCCGCTTTTCGGCAGGGCCATGGGCTTCTTGATGCGCGAGCAGACACCCGACGCACAGTGATCCGAGTTGTTTCGGCGTAGCGTACTGGTCAAATCAGGTGTCCCCGTTCGTGGCATGCGCGCGCGAGGCAGGCGACCACGGAACGGCTGCGCAGATTGCGCATCGCGTTGCGTCGACTAACTCTGAGCCACGCAAACGCGAGGAGGCATGACGATGCGGCCCACATTGAAGCGAGGTAGCCGTGGCGAGGAGGTGAAGCGCTGGCAGCGATTTCTCGCCTCGCAAGGCCTGCCGGTCACACGTCCCGATGGAATCTTTGGGCGCGGCACGCACAAATGGACCGTCCAGCTGCAGCAAAGACACGGCTTGACCGCCGACGGAATCGTCGGTCGCGGAACATGGGCGCTGGCGGAGCGACTCGGCTTCGGTGAGCCAGCAGGAACACGACCCGCGTCCACGGCGCCCGAGGCTGGCGTAGCCCTCTTCCGCGTCTACCGTCCGCGTAACCGGCGCGGCGAGCGTATACGCAAGAGCGCTGGCGCGCTGATCAAGGGGCATGAAGCCTTTGCGGCGCCGATCGACGCGAGCCGGCACCTGGACCGGGCGGTTTGGCTCGCCGCCCAGGTGGAAGGACCCACCTGGGGCACGGTCCAGAGCTACGACGGCGCCGGCATGAGTGGCGGACTGCTGCACAACACCGCACTCTTTCCGCGCAGCATGAAGCAGGGGCAGCTCTGGCAGCTGATCGCGGAGGTCGCCCACGGCCGCGCAGATTCGCCCGCCCTGGCGGCGCTCGAAGGCGCCCTGCACGACGCGGGCTGGGACCTCACCGAGGACGGTCGACTGGTGCGCCACGGAACGCATGGATCGCTGGTCGGAGGCCTGGAGATCCGCCGGACGCTGACGCCGCCGAATGGCAACGTCACGGAGGGGGGCGCCGGCTGGGATGCGGCCAAGCGCTGGGCGCAGCTCTTTTACGCCGTGCTGTCCGAGACCGACTCCCGCCCCGCCCAGGTACGCTACGCCGCGGGCTGGCTTGTGCGCGCGAGAGCGCGCGATCAGGCCCCCGTCTACAGGGCCCTGGTCAACGGCACCCCGGTCATGGAGCTGGAGGCCAGTCGGCTCCCTGCCGATGTCGAGCTTTCCATGTGCATCTACCACTGCTTCGTCGTGAACGCGCCCGCCCCGGCCGCTGGCGCCCTTCGCAAGTGCTTGCCATTGCTTGGCGAACCCACTCGCTTCGCCGCCGCGCTACCGAGCAAGCTTGGGCGCGCGCCCCATGCGAGCTTCCGCAAGCGCTACGAGGCCACCCGCCGCGGGGTGCTGCGCGGTCAAAAGCTCGGTCTTTGGGGCGCCGAGACGGTGGATCAGGTGATCCCAGCGCTACCCTGAAGTCGCAGCCTCCGGCGACCGGCCGGCCGCGGCGAAAACGTCCTGGCAGCTTTTTCGGCGGTCTGGGCAGGCCACGACCCGCTGCGGTTCGGACCATGGGCCCTCCCGCTCCGATCGCCGCAGCCCCTGGCGCAGCCCTACTTCCCAGCCTTGTGCGCGACCCGCACGAAGTGGTCTCCCTCCAGCGTCAGCAGGCGGGCGCCGCGACGGGCTTCGCGCGATTCGGTGAAGCCACGGGAAGGGCCGGCCAGGTCGCTGCCGCGCACGCGCCAGAGGCGCTCGGCCAGCTCTTGGCGACTCTGGGCGCCGGCGTCGATGGTGGTGCGCAGAAGCTTGTAGGCGTCGTGGGAAAAGGCCGCGAAGGCGTCGGGCTTGGAGCTGAATTGGGTCTCGAAGCGTTCGCTGAATTGGCGCCCCGGGCCGTCGGCGGTTTCGGCGTCGAAGGGCACGGCGAAGACCGCCCCCTGCAGGTAGCGGCCGACGCTGCGGGAAAGGTCGTGGTCGAAGCTGACGGCCGGTGCCAGTAGGCCGATGCCACGGCCGTTGCCGCTGGGTTTCTGACCCGCCGCTGTGCTCCAGAGGCCCGCCGCCGCCAGCGCCGGGGCGATCAGGGCGGTGGTGCGTGCGGTGTCGGCCACGAGCAGGGCGTCGAAGGGCTGTTCCTCGAGCTGCGCGATGGGTTGACCAAAGGAGGTCGAGCCGGCCGGGTAGCGCACGTCGGCCGCCACATGGGCACCAGCATGGGCGACTTCCTGGCGCAGTGCGGCGACGATCAGGTCGCCGTAGGCCCCTTCGGGCAAGAGTGCGGCGATGCGCGGGCGGCCACTGTCGCGCGCGTGCTCCACCAACTCCCGCAGCTCCAGGGCCGGGGTGGGGATGTAGCGGTGGATCATGGAGCCGGCGCGGGTGGGGTCGCCGCTGGGCGAGAGCACCACCATGGGCACCTCCAGCTCCTGGGCGCGGGCGGTGGCGGCTTCGGCGACGCGCCCGTCCATGGGGCCGATGATGGCGATGACGCGATGGACCGCGACCAGCTCGTTGATCGCTTCCACGGCCCGCGCCGGGTCGCCGCCGTCGTCGCGGAAGATGACGCGCGGATGGTCGGGGCCCTGGGGACCCTTGGGCGGTAGGCCGGCGGCCAGCATGATGCCCCGCAAGGCCAGCTCGCCCACCTTGCGCGCCCGGCCGCTGAGGCTCAGCACGGCGCCGATCACGCGCGGATCGGCGGCCCGTGGGCGATCGGCGCGCATGGCGATGGAACTCAGGGCGTCGTCGAGGGAGAGTCCGTGATCGCGGGCCACTTCGAGCAGGGTGCGGGTGCGCTCGGCGTCGCCAGCGGCGTCGGCGTCGATGAGGGCTTTTCGCAAGGCCAGCGGCCAGGCCACGCCGTCGCGGGGCAACTCGCGGTGCAGGGTCTCGATCTGCGCCGGGGTGGCTTCGCTTTCGATGATGGCCGCCAGCCGCTGTCGCGCCCAGCGCTGGTCGGCGCCGCTGACGGGTTCGGCCACTAGCGTGTCGAGGATGATCACGGCGCGGTCGTGGTGGCCGAGGGCGCTGTGGGCGTTGGCCAGGGTGCGCAGTAGCAGGCTGGTGTCGCTGGCGTCGACGGTGCGCCCCATCATCGGCGTCAGTGTCGAGACCGCGCCCTTGTGGTCGCCCAGTTGCTGGCGCGCCACCGCCAGGTAGAAGCTCGCTTGTTCAGCGGTGGCCGAGTCGCGGTGCTGGGTGATGGGTTCGAGCACGGAGGCGGCCTGTTCGGGCTTATCGTCGCCTAACAGCAGTCGCCCCAGGGCCAGCGAGGCCAGTGGGGCCAGCGGGTCGCTCTGGCGCGTTTCGACGAAGGATTCGTAGGCGGCCCGGGCCTCTTCGCGCTTGCCGGTTTCCTCGAGGCGGCGCGCCGCTTCCATTTCGCGTTCGGCCTCGGGGTCGTTGCTGGTGATGCTCGGCACTCCGCCGATGGCCGGTCCGGTGCCTCCCGGGCAGCCGCTGGAGGCCAGCACGAGCATCAGGCCCTGCAGCAAGAGCCCGATCAGGGCGCGCAGGGCGGGGCCCAGGGCGGCGGGAACCGCCTCGGTTTTGGATGGCGACGAGGGCATCGGCGGAAAGACGCGGAGCGGCGGCAAATGGGGACAGCTACCATAGCTCGCGACGCCCAGAAGCAAAGAGCGTTTCCTCCGCAGAAACTCCACGCCCGCGATCCGAATGCCGAACCGAGGCCAGCCTTTTCGAGTACCCGGCGCTCCGCGCGGCGGCAACTTTTCGACCGCCCGGCGTTTCGCTACAAGGGTGGGATGACGCAGCGCCGCAAGGTGGTGCTCGAGCGGGCACGGGTCCTGAGCCCCAGCGTGCGCGAGCTGGGCTTTCGCCTGCTCGACGGCGCGCCCCTGGTCTATCAGCCCGGGCAGTGGCTGAATCTGCATGTACCGGTGGCAGGCCAGCTGCTCCGGCGCTCCTATTCCATCGCGTCGGCCCCCGATGAGGCGCAGCCCGATGGGTTTGAACTGGCCGTCACGCGCGTGGACAAGGGCCCCGTCTCGACCGCCCTGCACGGGCTCGAGGTGGGCGCCGAGCTGGAGGTCGACGCGCCGGAGGGATTCTTTACGCGCGGCGATTACGGCGACGAGCCGGCGCTGATGATCGCGACCGGCAGTGGGCTGGCGCCCGTGCGCGCGATGTTGCAGGCCGAGCTGAAGCGCGCTGAGGGGCCGAGGCTGACGCTGCTCTTCGGCTGCCGCAGCGAGCAGGACATCCTGTGGCGCGATGAACTGGAGCGCTTCGAGGCCGAGCACGCGCGCTTCGAACTGTGCATCACGCTCAGCCGGGGCTCTGCCGAGTGGCCGGGCGCGCGCGGCCACGTACAGCGGCATCTGCCGGCGCTGTCGGCCGCCCAGGCCGGCGAACGGGCCTACATCTGTGGCCTCAGGGCCATGGTCGATGAGGTGCGCCGCGTATTGAAGCAGCAGCTCGGTTACGACCGCCGGCGAATTCACTCCGAGCGCTATGACTGAAACCTGGCGAGCACGGCGCCGATGGCGGCACCGAGGGTCAGCCACAGCAGCGGCCGCTGCCAGCCCGTGGGCCGCGATCGCGACAGCGCCGGAAAATCCACCTCGGTGACACATCCGCGCTCGGGCTCGACCAGCAGTGCGCCGTCGACGTCGAAGGCGTGGCGGTATTCCAGGATCTGGCGGCGCGTGGGCGCGTGGCCGATGGAGGGGGCGCGGCTGCCGGTTTTGACCTCGGCGACCCAGCGCTTGCCCCCGCGCGAAACCAGGTAGTCGGCGCGCAGGGCGATTTCCCTGCGCTCACCGCCGAAGAGGATCGCCCAGCGGGTCTGGGCCTGGCGTGCGTCGATGCGATATCCCCGCTGCAGGAGCAGCGCGGCACCTTCTTCTTCACCGCGCACGGCCCGCAGGGCGCGTCGCCGCTGGCGCAGGCTGGCGAGCTTGCGCTTGAGCACGAGCGCCAGCAGAAAAAGCAGCGCCGAAAGCGCCGCCCCCGCCGCGGCCAGCAGCTCCGGGGCCTTGGGCATGGTCCGAAGCCTGACACGGGCCTTCGGGCCGTGGGAAAAAGTTGACGGCTACTTGCGCTTGAGTGTGTAGGTCACGCGCTCGGCCTTGATCACGCGCGTCTTGGGGAAGGTCTGGGCGCGGGCCAGGGGCTCGACGCATGCCTGCAGCTCCTTGGGCACCACCGAGACCATCAGCACCTTGCCGTCCTCGATGACCAGCACCACACGCGCCTGAAAGTGGGGCTTGGGGCCCTTGGTGAGGCAGGCGCGTAGCTCCTTGCGAACCGGTAGCAACGCCGAGTTGATCATCTCGGTGCTCAGGTGCGTGGGGCGCGGCTTGTCGATGGGGTCCGGCTTCTTGGCTGCGGCCTGTTCGGCGGCTGCGGCGGCATCGCCCCCTTTACCGGCGGCTGCGTCGGCGGCTGCCTTCTCGGCCAGGGCCTTCTTGGCCTCCAGGATTTTCAGCGCCTCCTCGGCCTTGGCGCGCACCGGCTCGGAGCCGAGCTGGTCGCTGGCGACGGCGCGCAACGCTTCGATCGAAGTGGTCGCCTCCAGATCCACCAGGGCCCCGGGGATCACCTCCAGCGCCCCCACCAGGTGCTCGTCGATGGGGTCGGCGTGGTAGAGCTGCAGGAAGCGGGTCAGCGGTTCGATGGCGCTGGGATCGCCGAGCTTGGCCAGCGATTCCACCAGCCCCCGCAACTCCCGCGAGGGCGTTTGGGCGTCAGCGAGGTGGGTGACCAGCAACGGCACTGCCCGCTTTTCGTTCAGGCTGGCGGCGGCCTTGGCCAGCGCCGCGACCGGCGGCGGCTTGGTGCCCTCCAGGTGACCGGCGTGGCGCCCCAGGGCCGTCAGCAGGTGATCGGCGCCGATCTCGCGACCCTTGAGCGAGGCACAGGCCTGGGCCTTCACCGGCGCCGCCGTGCTGGTGTCGTCGCACAGGCCGATCAGGCCCAGGGTGGCGGTGGCGTCTTTGGTTTTGGACAGTTCGTCGACCGCCCACAGCCGGGCGGGCACCAGCCGCGTGTCGGCGTCCTGGGCGGCGGCCAGCAGACCCTCGCGCAGCTCGTCGCTGCTGGGCGGCTGTCCGGCTTCGACATGGCCGCCGCCGCGGGGCAAGTGCACCACCGTGCTGGCCTTGCCGGTGTCGGCCTGCCAGACCACCTTGCCCGAAGCGGCGCCCAGCGTGGCCAGGCCGCCCTTGGCGTCGGCGATGGCGACGCCGCCGGCCTGGCCGGTGGCGCCCACGATGTCGGTGCCGTGCACGTGGATCCAGCGCAGGGCGTAGTCGGCCGGGTCCAGGGCCAGCACGAAGCGGTAGAAGACCAGGTAGACGGTGTTGTCCTGGGCGCCGACCTTGCCGGCCCCGGCCTGCACGGGCTGCCAGGCCAGGCGGATGCGGTGACGCGCGCTCTCAGCGGTCTGTACGCCGGCCTCGCCGTAGACATCGCGCAGCAGCTGGGGACGCCCCGGCAGGTCCTTCGGGGGTAGGCCGAAGAAGCCGCCCGAGCGGATCTGCCCGGACCCGACCGATGCGGTGATGGGCGCGACGCCGTGGTTGCTGCCGATGTAGACGCCATCGCCTTCGGGCAGGGCGTGGCCGATGACGCCGTCACCCACGCGGATGCGCGCGATCTCGGTGCCGGAGACGGCGTCCAGGGCCGACAGGTATTGGCTGGCCCAGGGCACCAGCACGGTATTGCCGATCACTGTGGGCACGCCGATCTGGGCGTCCATCTCGCGACGCCAGGCGACGCTCGCGCCGCGCACCAGCACCAGCTCCGAGCGCGCCAGGGTGCCGCCGCCCTTGGTGTCGGTGAAGGCGACCAGCGGGCCGTCGCCGCCGGCGCCCTGGAGCTTGCCCACCTCTAGACTGGCGGTGAAGCGTGGGGCACCGCTCTTGAGGTCCAGGCCCACCAGACCGGAGGCGGTGTCGAAGACCACCGCCTCGCCGGCGATGATCGGCTCCGAGGTGGCCGCCGCGGGCGACTCCCAGAGCACTCGACCCGAAGTCATGTCGACCGCGTAGACCTTTTTCGGCTCTGCCGTGATGCCGACGGCGACGGTACCCGCCGGGCGGTTGCCAGCAGCTTCGAGCCGGCGCAGCAAGACGGCGATGTCGTCATGGGCGTTGTCCGGGTAGCGGGTGGAAAAAGCGGCCGGAGCGCCGCCGCAGCCTGTGAGCGCGGCGCTACCGAGCAGGCCGAGGGCGAGCGCCAGCAGCAGGGCGCGGTGTGGCGGGGGGGGAGAAGTGGGTGAAGAAGTCGCCATCATGGTCTGCCTCAGTCTGGAATTTCCTGCATCGCGCGCAGGATGGCGCGGCTGACTTTTTGCCCCAGGGCGTCACCGGCGACGCCCATCAGGTCGCCCAGGAAGGCCTTGACCTCGCGGGTCCCCACCTCTTCCATGCGCGCCACGATCTGCAGCTTCACCGAGACGTCCACGTCCGGGCGCTGCAGGGTCTCGCCCAGGGCCGAGGCCAGCACCTGGAAGGGGGTCTTGCCCAGATAGGCCATCAGGCGCGAGACCTCGGTGCCGTCGATGAGCTTTCCGATCGCCCCCGAGGCCTCCATGTTGCCGCCGTCGAGGGCGGTGAAGAGCCGGGGCAGCGCGCCCTTGGCCCCGATCGTGCCCAGGGCGTTGGCGGCTGCGGCGCGCACCTTTGCGTCGCTGTCGGACAGGGCCGCCGACAGGGCCGCCTCGGCGCCATCGGGATTGAGCGAGGCGATGGCCTCGATCGCCTGCACCCGCACGGCCGCCCGGCGGTGGCTGCTGAGCTCGAGCAGCACCGGTCCGGCTTCTTTCTGGCCCAGCGCCACCAGGGTCAGGATCGCGGTCTGCAGCAGGTCCGGGGGCAGGCCGGCGCGGATACGCTCGGTCAGGGGTGGGGTCGCCTCAGCCGTGCCCAGAAGACCCAGGCTCTGGATGCCGGCCTCCACATCTTCGCGCTTCGAACTCGCCATCAGCTTCGCGGCGGTGACCACCTGGGCGCTGGGAGCTTTGGCCTTGGCGGTTTTCCTGGCCTTGGGCGGTTTTGCGGCCAGCGGGGACGAAAGCGCCAGCGTCAGCGCGATCGCCAGGCCGAACATCGCCGGCAGCCGGCGCTCGAGTTTTCGGTATTGCATCGACGAACCCCTGTCGGTGTGGGCCTGTTTGCCGGGCCCGGGCGGCGTCGCAGTGCCACGGGGCGAGACCTTCGCCGCCGAACCCCGGATCGCCGCGCGGAGAATAGCGGAGGACGTGCCGTTGCGCAGCACCAGCGGCACGCGGCGGCGCAATTGGGGTGCAGGCGAGCGCTGATCTCGGCGGCGGCCTGTGGTACCCGGGGGGCCATGCGCGACGCAGTCGCAACCTCGATCGCTCTGATGCTGCTGTTGGGTGGCTGCGGTGCGGGCGCATCCCGGGCCGAGTCGGCCGTGGTGGACGCCGGCAGCGGGCGCGAGGCGAAGCCGGCGTTGGCTGCGGCCGAGGGCCCGGCGGCGGCCCTGCGAAGCGTACGCGACGCCGACCCCATGCGGCTGGGGCGACTGGTCGACCGTCACGGCGATGACGCCATCATCGCGCTGCTCTCACAGGACACCGAGACCCTGGTACGGCTGCAGGCGATCCGGGCCAGCGCCCGGCTGAGCGCGCCCGAACGGGCGCTACCGGCCCTGGTCCAGCTGCTGGGCCTTCGCGATTCGGTGCTGGCGCCGGCGGCGGGCCAGGCGCTTCGGGAGATCGCGCCCGGGTTGCAGCTCGAGGCCCTGCGTGGCCGTGAAGCCGACCTTTCGGCCCTGACCGCCGCCCTGGCCGTGCTTCAGCGGTTGCAGCAACGGGAGGGACTGCGGGCGGATCTGCGGACTGTGGCCACGGAACTGGTGGCGCGCCTGAAGGACCTCGGTGTGCGCCACGCCGACGCCGGCATCTGACAAATCGTTTTTTTCTCGCTCAGAGGCGAATCCTTTTCGGTCGCTTTGGCTCGTACCGGTCATGGAGGAGAGCATGAGCACCGTGGACCTGACCGAAGAGAATTTCGCTGACACCGTCGACAAGGGCATCGTGCTCATCGATTTTTGGGCCGGTTGGTGCGGGCCGTGCCGGGCATTTGCCCCGATTTTCGAGGCCGCCTCAAAGCGCCATCCGGATGTGGTCTTCGCCAAGCTCGATACCGAGGCACAGGCTGGGCTTGCCGCGGCATTTCAGATCCGAGCCATCCCGACCCTGATGGTGTTGCGCGACGGGGTGCTGCTCACCCGCCTTTCGGGCGTGCTGCCGGCCCAAGCCCTCGACGACCTGATCGCCCAGGCTCGAGCCTTGGACATGGACGAGGTGGAGCGTAAGATCGCGGCGGCTACGGCCGACCAAGCAAAGGGAGCGACCGCGTGAGCACACCCGCCTTTGGCCTGCAAAAGAAGCTCGAATTGGATTTCGATGCGGCGCTGACCGCCGTGCCCGAAGCGCTCTCCGGCGAGGGCTTCGGGGTACTCACCGAGATCGACGTGCGCGCCACGCTCGAAAAGAAGCTCGGCGTCAGCACACGCCCCTACCGCATCCTGGGCGCCTGCAACCCGCCCTTCGCCCACCGCGCCCTCGGCATTGACCTGCGCGCCGGCCTGCTGATGCCCTGCAACGTGGTCGTCTACGAGGCCGACGACGGCCGTGCCATGGTGCACGCCATCGACCCGACCCAGAGCGTGGGTTCCCTTGGCAACGCGGAGTTGACCGGGTTGGCCCAGGAGCTGCGCGAGAAGCTCGAGCGGGTGCTCGCAAAGCTATAACCAGGGCATCGAGCGTTCCGTGCGCGGGGGCTTGCCCTGCCGCCGCGAAAACGTCCTGGCAGCGTTTTGGCTGGCGCTTTTGGCCGGCGGCGAGGTGCTGTCGCCTGAGCGCGCGGCAGCGCAGGGCATGCCCGGGGCCGCAGCGTCGGTCGAAGAGCGGTCGAAACGCTGCCAGGACGCTTTCACCGCGACGCTCTAGCCCCAGATCCCTCCCTCCTGAAGCGCCTGGGCGAGCCGTGCGAAGTCCTCTACCGCAAGCGTCTCGCCGCGGCGCTGGGCGTCGATGTCGCAGGCCCTCAGCGCCTGGGCGACCGCGTCCTTGGGGCCGAGCGTCGAGAGTGCGTTGAGCAGCGTCTTGCGCCGGCCCTGAAACGCCGCCCGCACCGTGGCCCGCAGCGCTGGCGTTTCTTGCGCGCGCGGCGGCGACAGCGGGCGCAACCGCAGCACCTGGCTGTGAACGCGGGGCGGCGGATGAAAGGCAGTCGGCGGCGCCTTGACCACGCGTTCGATGGCAAAAGCGGCCTGCGTGAAGACACTGAGGGCGCCGTACTGGCCGCTGCCCGGGTCGGCCAGCAGGCGTTCGGCGACCTCACGCTGAACCATGATCACCGCCCGCTCGATGAACTCGCAGGCTTCTATCAGGTCGCGCAGGATGGCGCCGGTGATGGCGTAGGGAAGGTTGCCGACCACCCGCGGTGTCGCGCCCAGCTCGGTCGCAGCCGCGCGGTAGTCCACGTGGGCGGCGTCCCCCGGCTGCAGCTTCAGGCCCGCCGGTACCAGCTCGGCGCGCAGGACCTCGAGCATGCGCGGGTCGCGCTCGATGGCGAGCACCCGGCAGCCGCGCCGCATCAGCTCCGCGCTCAGCGTGCCCAGGCCGGCTCCGAGCTCGACCACCGCCGGCGCGGCACCCTCGCAGGTGGCCTCGGCGATGGCTTCCAGCACGTGCCGCGAGATGAGGAAGTTCTGCGAGTAGCGTCGGCTCGCGGTCAGCCCGTGGCGCTTGAGCAGGACGCGCGGGTCGACGTATGTGAGCGCGCCCTCGCTCATGGCTGACCCGTCGGCGCGCGCGTGCCCGCAGCCGCGCCCCTGCCCGCGGCCGCGCCCCTGCCGCCCCCATGCACGACCAGCGGTAGCCCCAGGCGCCCCAGGGCCTGTCGATGCTCCTGCAGCCTGCGCTCTTCTTCCAGGCCGTAGACGAAGCGCAGCTGGCGCTCGACCCGATCACTGCCTTTACCCGTGGCGGCAAGCAGCTCCCGGCCATCGAAGAAGACGCATAACGGTCGGTGATGGCGCCTGAGCGCGAAGCGAAGGGCCGCGGTCCACGCCTCGCCTGTGGCCACTCCGTCGAAGTCGCTCAGGATGAGCAGTGAGCGCGGATCGCGACCACCGGCGGCGGCAGCGCTCAACGCGGCGACCAGACCGGCTGTCTTTTCCGACGCGGCGCGATGGGCGCGATAGGGCAGGGGAATGCCCCGCTGCAAGCAGAAGCGTCGCAGATCCTCGTCGTGGCGGTCTTCGGCGACGATGGGGCGGCGCGAGACCTCGTTGGTCGCCTCGGAGGGTAGACTGCTGCGGATGTGGCGCAGCACGCGCAGCATGTCAGGTTCGCCGTCGTGTACGGTGGCGATGCCGTATTGGCTCTGGATGTAACGCGCGACGCGCAGAGCGACCTCCGCAGCATCGGCTTCGCTCAGGTCGGCATCGACGACGGCTGTGGCACTGATCAGAGCGCGGTAGATGGCGCGCATGTGGCCGAGGCCCTGACCGGGAGCGATGTGCTCGAGGATGCGCGTGTCCACGGTGATCAGGCCGACCCGATCGCCCGCCGCCAGCGCCTTTCGTGCGTTGCGCGCGGCCAACTCCAGGGCCTGGTCCAGTTTGCGTTTGCCGGGCTCGCCCGCCCGCATGGACCCGCCGACGTCCAGGATCAAATACAGCGTTTCCTGCACCTCGCGTTCCACTTCCCGCACCATCAGCCGGCCGCGGCGAGCGCTGGCTTTCCACGCGATCGATTTGAAGGGGTCGCCGCTCTGGTGTTCGCGCACCTCATGTAGCTCCGTGCCGCTGCCCGGGGTCTTCTGCGAGCGCAGCCCGGCCCGCTCGGCCAGCTCGAAGCCTTGGTTTGCGAAGGGGTTGTGCCAGGGCGCCGCCGCCCGCGGCAGCACCGTGATGGTCAGGGGGCTCGGGAAGTAGATCGGCGCCAAAAAGAGGCCGGCCGGTCCCTGCACCGAGGTCGCAAGCCCCTGCAAGACCATGCGGCCGGCGGCCTCGGCGACGAGCGTCATTGATAACTCGCAGTGAGATTTTGGCGGCAGCGTGAGCAGGCCGCCCTCGAAATCGAGTATGCGCACCGCCTCGGGCAGCTGGGGTTCGAGATCGATCAGGCGAACTGCCCTAAATCCACGGTTTCGAATGCCGAAGCGGATCTCGAACGGTGCGCCGACCACGACGCCGCCCTGGCCGGGATTTTTGCCGCCGCGGCCGTGCCACCAGGCGAGCTCGAAGCGCTCGTTGCGCAGGCGCGCGCCAAGGGGCACGGTGAATGCTAGCGCCGCGCCCAGGCCCGTCAGCTGCCAGCCGCCGAGCACGGCCAAGAGCGGCGAGCGGGTCACAAATGCCAGCAGGATCTGTAGCGCACTGGCGCTGAAGATCAGGATCGCTGCGAGCGTCGGGATCGGCAGCACGATTAAACGTCGCGTCGCAGGGGCACGTTGGCCAGGGCGTCGTCGATGATGCGCTCGCCGCCGATGCCCTCCATCTGCGCTTCAGGCGTCAGGATCATGCGGTGGGCGAGCACCGGCCGCGCCAGGCGCTTGATGTCGTCGGGCAGCACGTGGGGGCGGCCCGCCAGCAACGCCAGGGCCCGGCCGCACTGCAAGAGCGAGAGCGAGGCGCGGGGCGAAGCGCCGAGATAAACCTGGGGATGACGGCGGGTGTGGCCCGATAGACGCACGACGTAGTCCAGCAGCATGGGCTCGGCATGCACGCGTCCGACCATGGCGCGCAAGGCCGTGATCTCTTCGGGCTGCAGCACGCCGCGGGCCTCGGGTTTGGGGCCGCCGAAGCGCTGCAGGATGGCGCGTTCTTGGTCGGCGGTCGGGTAGCCGATCAGCAAGCGCATGGAGAAGCGGTCGAGCTGGGCTTCGGGCAAGGGGTAGGTTCCGGCCTGTTCCACCGGGTTCTGGGTGGCCAGCACCATGAAGGGCTCGGGTAGGGCGCGGGTGACGCCGTCGATGGTGACCTGGCCCTCTTGCATCGCTTCGAGCAGGGCGCTCTGGGTCTTGGCCGGCGCGCGGTTGATCTCGTCGCCGAGCACGATGTTGGCGAAAATCGGCCCCTCGCGCAGCGAAAACGCGTTGTCTCCAGGCGAAAGCACGTAGGTGCCGGTGATGTCGGCCGGCAGCAGGTCGGGCGTGAACTGGATGCGCTTGAAGCGGCAGTGGAGGGTGGCGGCGAAGGCGTGGGCCAGGGTGGTCTTGGCGACACCCGGCACGCCTTCGAGCAGCACGTGACCGCCGGCGATCAGGGCCACCAAGAGCTGCTGCGCGATGTCGCCGGGACCGACGAAGACGCGGTTGACCTCGGCCAGCACCTGCTCGCTGCGCGCGGCGACCTGCGCCAGGCGGCCCGCATCCAACGGCGCCGTGTCCATCGCTTCTGCTGCGCTGGTGCTCATCTGGCGCGGATTATTCACGAAATCGTCGCGGGCCGCACCGATCGCTGCTGGAGCAGCCGCTCGGCATCGGCCACCAGCGCGGAAAAGTGTGCTTCGTCCAGCCCGTCTGCCCGCGACTCGCCCGTGACCTGGGCCAGCGTCGACAAAAGCTGTGCCGCCTCGGCAGCCACGGCGCGCTCGAAGCCGCGGGCCTCGATGCGCGCCGTCATGGAGGTCCGCGAAGTGGCAGCGGGCTCACGCTCGAAGCCTGCGAAGCGGTGGCGCAGCTCGAACTCGAGGGTGCGAGCGACCGACGTGAAGTCTCGCCGGCGGGATCGCGAGCCGGCAAACGAGACCGCGGGCGCAGCCACCCGCCCCGCATAGCCGGCCAGGATCGGCGGTTCGCGCAGCCGGCGGCTGCGGTCGTAGCTGGATTTGCGCGGCAGGGCGGTGGCGGCCATGAAGAGCAGCAGCAGCGCGAACACCAGGGCGCTGGCCGAGATCGCCGCCGGCGGCAGGTCGGCCCGGGCCGCCCGCTCCAGCGCCGCCCGCAGGGACCCCGGCCTCCCGGAGTGTTGCAGCCCCCGGTAGCGGCCCGTGAGAGGCGTCGCGCCCGCGGCGACGTAGACGCGCCCGCCGTGCCCCAGGTAGCGCAGCAGATTGCCGGCGAACGCGCGATTGCCGCGCAGCTGCAGCATGTTGTCGATGAGCAGGCTGGAGTCGCCGATGGCCACCAGGCGCCCGCGACCGACCGCACCGGTGAGCACCACCGCGCCGCCCGCATCGGTTAGCTCGAAGATCGCCTGCAGGTCCGGGTGGTAGAGGACGCGCGGGTGATTGGTGGCCAGTGCGACCACGCCGTCGTTGAGGGCATGGGCGATGCCCGGCACGGCGATGGGCAGGTTGCGGTTGCCGCGCAGGCGCGTGGCCTCGGAGGGATTCGCCGGGGCGGCCCGTTCGATCTGGAAGTCCGCCAGCAGCTGCGGGCCGCTGCCGAAGTCATCGGCCAGCGCCAACCGGCCGCCGTCACGCAGGAAGGCCCGCAGCGAGTCGGTCGGGAGGGCCTCGGTGGGATGGACCAGCAATAGCCCGTCGTTTTTGCGCAGCTCGGACAAGCGCAACGTTCCAGCAGCGCTCATTTCGAGCCCCAAAGTCTGGCCCAGGCTGACCAGCTCGGAGAGACCGTTCCAGCTCGGAGCGCCGACGCGAAACTCGTCGGGATCGTCTGCTTGGACACCGCTTGCGGCCGCTAGCACCAAGGAAAGGGCGTGCAAAAGCCTGCGCATCTTCCGGGAATTTCGCTTTTACTGAAATTTCTTGGGGGTTGTGGGGTGGTTGGAGTGAAATTGTCTGCGGTCGATTAAGTTGCGCGTCCCAATCCGCGTTATTATGTGTGTAGCGAGTCGCTACAGGGCAGGCGAAATGCTTCCGCCGATCATCATCGAACACATCAAGCAGCGCGAAGAGCAGGAGCGCCGGCGTGAGGACCAGCGTCCGGTGGTGGAGATGCCCCTGCCGGTGCCCCCACGGGAGCGGGCCGGCCGCGGCTGGTCCGAGCAGGATGAGGACGGTCCGGGCGGCGGCGACGGTACGCAGCGGGGCGTGATCGTCATCGATCTGCTCTGATTCCGTGATTGCGCCAGCAGTCTCGGGACCCGCGTCGACTTCGGCGTCCGAATTCGCGCGTGTCCGCGATGGGCTGGCGAAGTCAGGAGCCCAGGGGCTACACTGAAGGCGGTGAAGCACGGACGCATGGGCCGCTATGAGCTGCTGCACAAGATCGCCGCCGGCGGTATGGCGGAGATCTTTCTGGCCCGACAGTGGGGCCAGGGCGGCTTTTTTCGCGATGTCGTGATCAAGAGGCTGTTCCCCCACTACGCGGAACACGAACACGCCCTGCGCATGTTTCAGGACGAGGCGCGGCTGTTGGCGGAGCTGTGCCACCCCAATATTCCCCAGGTCTACGACGTGGGCTACGCCGACGGCTATTGGTTTCTGGCCATGGAGCATGTGCGCGGGGTCAGCCTCGCCGACCTATGCCGCGCTGCCGCCAAGGCCGGCAAGCCCATGCCGCTGGCGGTAGCCACGGGCATCGTCTCCCAGGTCTGCCTGGCCCTGCACCACGCCCACGAGCGGCGCGATCGGGAAGGGCGCGCTCTGCGCATCGTCCACCGCGATGTGACGCCCCACAACATCATGATCTCGCCCGACGCCGTGGTGCAGGTCCTGGATTTTGGCGTGGCCCAGACCACGGCCCGGGTCGACACCGATGCCGGCGCCGTGCGCGGTACCTACGCCTACATGGGGCCCGAGCAGGTGCGCGGCCGCCCCCTCGACAAGCGCGCCGACGTGTTCGCCCTGGGCGTGATCCTCTACGAGCTGACCACCGGCCGGCGCCTGTTTCGCGGCAGCGACATCCAGGTGATGACGCAGATCGTGGAGCAGGACGTGCCGCCGCCCTCGCGGCAGCTGCCGAGCTATCCGCGAGATCTGGAGGAGATCGTGCTCGGCGCCCTGCAGCGCGACCGCGCCAAGCGCACTCCCAGCGCTGCCCATCTGGCGCTGGCCCTGGACCAATTCTGCATGCGCCACGGCCTGGTCAGCGGAGCGCTGGTCGTCTCCCACTTCGTGCGCGCCCTCTTCCCCTACGAGCGCGCCCACGAGCTGGGCATGGGCATCGCGCAGACCGATGGAAGCCCCGAGTCGACGCGCCCCGCCTCGAATCCGGCGCTCGGCAGCAGGCCTGGTGACCGCACCGCCGCCATGGAGGAGAAGCTGCTGAGCGAGGAGCTGCGCGCCCTGCAGTCCCAGCGCCGTGCCGGTCCCAGTCCGGCGCCTGCGGCCCGGCCCGCGTTCGACAACCGCGAAGACATCGAACTCGAGACCGAGATCGAAGAGCTCAATCCCGACGAGCTGCTGCTCGACGAGGAGGACTGGTCGCACGAGGCTCCGCGCACGGCGGGAGAACCTGATCGCTTGGGCCTCGATGCCTTCGACGACGACTCCGAGGTCAAGCCCGTGGTGCTGCTGTCGCCGCGTCGCAAGCCGCGCGAGAAGAAGACCGATGGCGCCTTCATGAGCGACCTCGAGCGCCGCCTGCGCGAAGACGCGGACTGAGCGGGGTGGTCGAATTCGAAGATTTGCGGCGGGCCCGGGAGCGTTTGGGCGACGCCATTTACCGCTCGCCCTGCGCGCGCTCCGAAACGCTTTCGCGGCGACTTGACTGTGAGCTGTATCTCAAGCTCGAAAACCTCCAGATGACCGGCTCCTTCAAGGAGCGCGGCGTGCTGAACAAGCTCGCCAGCCTGGGGTCGGCCGAGCGTGCGCGGGGGGTGATCGCGGCCAGTGCGGGCAATCACGGCCAGGCGTTGGCTTTCGCGGCGCGCAGGCAGGGGGTGGCTGCGACCATCGTGATGCCACGCAGCGCGCCCTTGATCAAAGTGACCTCCACGCGCGCCCACGGCGCCGAGGTCGTGCTCTTCGGTGACGACTTCGACGAGGCCGCCGCCCACGCCCAGCAGCTCGCCGCCGAGCGCAAACTCTTACCGATCGCGCCTTTCGACGACGATGAGGTGATCGCGGGGCAGGGCACCATCGGCCTGGAGCTGCTGGAGCAGCTGCCCGAGCTCGACGCGGTGGTGGTCTCGGTGGGCGGCGGCGGACTGGCTGCGGGGGTTTCGCTGGCGGTCAAGACGCTCAGGCCCCAGGCACGAGTCTACGGCGTCGAGCCCAGGGTGCTGCCGTCGCTGTCGCGGGCGCTGCGGGCCGGTGTGCCGACGGCCGTGGAGCAAGCCCAGACGCTGGCCGACGGAATCGCCGTGCGCAGGGTAGGGCAGCGACCTCTGCCGCTGCTGCAACGCCATCTGGACGCCGTGGTCGAGGTCGACGAAGAGGAAATCGCAGCGGCCATTCTCGCCCTGCTGGAGGATGAGAAAACGGTGGCCGAGGGAGCCGGGGCCGCGCCCCTGGCGGCGCTGATGCAGGGCGCGCTGCAACTGTCGGGCAAGCGCGTGGTGCTGGTCGTCTCCGGCGGCAATATCGACGTCAACGTGCTTTCGCGCATCATTGACCGCGGTCTGCTCAAGTCCGGCCGCATGATGCGCACCCGGGTGCTGATCCCCGATCGACCTGGCTCCCTGGCGGCCCTGCTCGGGGTGGTCGCGGGGGCCGGCGCCAATGTGCTCCAGGTTCAGCACGACCGGCTGGGCGCGCGCACAGAGCCAGGCCTGACTTCCGTGGAGCTGGTGCTCGAGACCCGGGGCTACGAGCACATCGCCGGGATCGAGCGCGCCATCGACGAAGCCGGTTGGCTGCTCGCGGATTGAGGCGTCGCTGGAGAGCCCGGGGATGCTGCGGGCGAGGCTCGCTTATGGATGTGCCAAGGTGCGCCAAAACGTCTGTGCCATCTTGTGGCAAATTGAGCCGAGTGGTAGCTTTCTCCGGGTGATTGGGCGCTATGAATTGGTGCGAATGTTGGGCGAGGGCGCTTCCGGCGAAGTGCATCTGGCACGCGATCGCCTGATGGGCGGGCGCGAGGTGGCCCTCAAGCGCCTACGCGTCCAGGTCGATGCGGCCCTGACCGCGAGCTTCGAGCGCGAGTTCGCCACCATGGCGTCCTTGGCGGTTCCCGGTGTGGCCCAGGTCTACGATTTCGGGCTCACGGCGAGCGACAGCGGCTCGGGCGAGAAGCGCCCCTTCTATACACGGGCCTACATCGAGGGGCGGCCCCTGGACGAGGCGGTTGCAGACCAGCCAATCGGCCAGCGGCTGCGGCTCTTTTGTCGCGTCGCGCGCATCGTGGCGCCGCTGCACCGCGCCGGCGTGGTGCACGGCGACCTCAAGCCCGGCAACGCCATCATCGACGGCGCCGGCCAGGCCCACGTGATCGACTTCGGGCTGTCGCACCTGGCCGGCAGGGACTCGGCCGAGCGTGGGGTGGGCGGGACGCTGCCTTACATGGCGCCCGAACTCTTCGAGCGTGCCCGCCCCACCTCGGCCTCCGACGTGTACGCGCTGGGCGCTACGCTTTATCGCCTCGTCAGCGGGCAGTATCCCCACGGCAAGCGCGGGCTTCTGGGGGCGGCCACGCCGACGCTGCCGCCGCTGCCCGGGGACCTCGGTCCGATCGAGACGGCGGCGCTGCGGGTGGCCCTGCGCGCCTTGGAGCCCGACCCCCTCGACCGCCTGCCCAGCGTCGACGAACTCATCGTCGCGCTCGAAGAAGCGGCCGGGATCGGAAGCGAGCAGGCGAGCGAGCTTTTCGTGCAGCCGCGGCCGCGAGGCAACTCACAGTTGCTGGAACAGCTACAGGCTGAAACCTCGGGCCTGACGCCGGCGGCGGGCAGTCGTTGCGTGCTGCTGGTCGGCCCCGAGGGGGCGGGTAAGTCTTCGTTGCTGCGCGAGCTGAAGTGGCGCTTGCAGATCCGGGCGGTGCAGGTGCTGGAGGTGCGGATGTCCCGCGGCGAGCCAATCGCGCCGCTCAGGGCCCTTTTTCGCCAGCTCGAGTTGCTCGAGGCGGCGCGACCGTTCACTGCGCGCGGGCTCGAGGACCTGCAGCACGGGCGGCTCGAGCAGGGGCCGCTATCGGAGGCCCTGGCCGCTGCCTTGGCGGCACATCGCGTGTCGGCGCCCGTGGTGCTGCTGGTGGATGACATCGACGTGGCCGAGCCCATCCAATCGGCCATCCTGCAGTCGGCGGTCTTCGCTCGCGCCGACGCCAGCGTCACGTTGGTGGCCGCCGCGGCCCAGCGTCAGGCGCCGGCGCTGGCGCAGCTGGGCGCCGATCGCAGCATGGAGGTCGCGCCGCTCGGCGACGAGGACGTGGCCGCACTCTGCACCGAGGTGCTGGGGCCGGTTGACGACTCGGTGGTGGCCGCTCTAGGCAAGCATAGCGAAAATCGACCAGGTCCGCTGCTCGACGCGCTGCTGGGGCTGCGCCAAGTGTCGGCCGCTACGGCTGCGGATGTGGAGGGCCTGCCGCTGGCGGGCGCGAGCGTGGCCCTGGCCGAAGAGCGCCTCGGTCATCTGGACGAGCAGGAACTCAGGCTGCTGGCGCTGATGGAGCTGCTCGGCGGGCGTGCCCCGGCGGCGACTTCGAGTCGGCTCGTGGCGGCACTCGCGAAGGCGTCCGGGGGAGCGGCGCCGAGCGCCGATGCGGTGGGCTTCGAGCGCAGCGTCAGCCGGCTGGAGGCCGCTCGTCTGGTGGTGGCGCGTCCCGAGGGCCTGGAGCTGGCCAGTCCGGCGGTCGCGCGGGCGGTGCACACGCGTGCCGAACAACTCGGTCGGGCCCAGCTTGCGGCGCGGCTGATGGAACTCGCCGAAGAAGCCGGGCTGACGGTTGCCGAGAAAGCGCGTCTGGCGGCCGAGGCGGGCGACGCCGAAGCGCTCGCCAAGCTGGCACCGAAGGCAGCGCAGGAGTTGGTCGATCAGGGGGGGCACGCGGCGGCGGCCGAACTGCTCGAGTCGTTGAGAAGGCAGGGACGTCAGGCGCTGGACGAGCGGTGCGTGCTCTCGCTGGCGCGCTGCCGCCACGCACTGGGACAGCTGGAGGCCACGGTGGAGCTGTTGGGCCCGTTGTTGCAGGCCAGCGATCTCGACTCCGAACTGCGTATCGATGCGGCCACCCTCGGCGCCCGGGCGCTGACCGAACTGGGGCGACTCGATGACGCGGTTGAGGTCCTGCAGGGGGTTCCCGAGGACGGGCGCGAACTGACGCGCGCGCGCGTGATGCGAGAGCTGGCCAAGGTGCATCTCAGGCGCGGCGACTACGAGGCGGTGAACGAGGCGGCCGAGGCGGGGCTAGAAAGCGCGGGGGAGGGCCTTTTGCGCTCGGAGCTGCTGTGTTCACGCGCTGCGGCTCGCAGTTATCGTTCCGATCACGAGGCCGCCCGCGATGACCTGCGGCAAGCGGTTGATCTGGCGCGATCGGTCGGTTCCATGCGCGACGAGGCGGTCGCTCTGGGCACCCTGGCATTCGCATATTTTCGCACCGGGCAGATGATCGAGGCGCGGGACATTTTTTCGCAGGCGCTGGAGTTGGCGCGGCAGCTCGGCGACGTCGGCTCGATGGCAAACTGCTCGTTGAACCTCGGCGCTTTGTTGTTCTACCTGGGTGAGCCGGCGTCGGCGGCGGAGTACTACGAGAGCGCTGCACGGCTTGCGCGTCGCGCCGGACGACTGTCGACCGCGGCCCAGGCGCGCATCAACGCCGCCCACGTGCACATCTACTTCGGGCTCTACGAGCGTGCCAAGGCGGAGCTGGGCCCGGTGATGGCGCACGCCCAGGATGCCGGGCAGCGCTACATCGAGGCTCAGGGAAATGCTCTGCTCGGGGACCTTGCATCCCGCGCAGGCGACGTGGAGCGGGGCCTGATCAAGTATGATGAGGCTATCGGGCGTTACCGTGAGCTGGGTCAGCCGCGCGAGATCGCCGACCACCAGCTCGACGCGGCCGAAGCCTTGCTCGACCGTGGAGGCCCGGCCGATTCATCGGCCGCCGCCGCTCGCTTGTCCGCGGCGCGAGAGGGCATCGAGGAGGGCAAGCTCAGCGACCTGCGGGCGCGGCTGTCGCTGCTGTTGGCGCGGGCCCGGCTCGCCAGCGGGGACGTGGAGGGGTCGGTGACGGCCCTCGACGAGCTGATCGCGGGCTGCCGGCTGCCCAATGATCGCGATGTGCTGTGGAGCGCCCATTCGGTGCTCGCGAGGGCTCACCAAGAGTTGGGGGCCCACTTTGTCGCGCGCCGTCATCACCGTAGCGCCATCGAGGTGCTCGAGGAGATCGCGCTACGGATTCCGCGCGAGCATCGGGAGGCTTTCTGGCACGACCCGCGGCGGCGCCTGGCCAAGGCCCTGGCGCTGCGTTCTGAGGAGAGTTCTCACGCCGAGCCGCCGTCGAGCGAACTCGGCACGCTGGTTGGCGATCCGCGCGCCGAGCGTCTGCTCGAGATCATCAAGCGCCTGGCCAGCGAGCATGACCTCGATCGCCTGCTCGAGCGTATCACCGAAAGCGCGGTCGACCTCTCGGGGGCCGAGCGCGGTCTGGTGCTGCTGGTGGACGAGAGCGGGCAGCTCGAGAGGCGCACGGTACAGGTCGCGAGCGACGCTCAGGCCGATCCCCACGAGGCCTTCAGCCGTTCCATTGCCGAGGCCGTGCTGATCGATGGTGAGCCCATCGTGAGCACTGACGCCAGCCACGACGCGCGCCTGGATGCCTACGCCTCGGTTCACAAGCTGATGTTACGTTCGGTGGCCTGCGTTCCCATCCGCAGCCGCTCGGCCACCATCGGCGTGCTCTACCTCGAACATCGCCGAAGCCGCGGACGCTTCGACGGTAGCGGTATCGACCTGCTGACGGCATTCGCCGATCAGGCGGCGATCGCGCTGCAGAACGCGCGCTTGCTGGCTGACAATGTCGCCCGGCGAAAGGAGCTGGAACAGATGAACGCCCAGCTCGAGCACGCCAAGCAGGAACTCGAGGACGCACTGTCGGCGCGCATCGGCGAACTCGACGAGGCCAAGAAGGAGCTGTCCCGCGTACGGCGGGCGCGGCGCGATGGTATGATGCGCCACGGCATCGTGGGACGGAGCGCGCCGATGCTGCGTCTGTTCGAGACCATCGACCGCGTCAAGGATGCCATCGTGCCGGTGGTGATTTGCGGCGAAAGCGGTACGGGCAAGGAGCTGGCGGCACGGGCCATTCATTACGGCGGTGTGCGGGCAGCGGCGCCCTTCGTGGCGGTCAACTGCGGAAGTGTTCCGGAGGCACTGCTCGAGAGTGAACTTTTCGGTCACGTACGCGGCGCTTTTACCGGCGCCAGTCGCGATCGCCGGGGCCTTATCGCAAAGGCCTCAGGCGGCACTCTCTTTCTGGACGAGATCGGCGACATGCCGCCCAAGATGCAGGTCGACCTGCTTCGCGTGATCCAGGAGGGCACCGTCTGCAAGGTGGGCAGCGAGCAAGAAGAGCGCGTGGACGTGCGCTTTGTCGCAGCCTCGAATCGCCCCATGGAGGTGCTGGTGGCGGAGGGCAAGTTCCGCGAGGACCTCTACTATCGGCTCAACGTGGTGGAACTCGACCTCGCCCCCCTGCGCCAGCGCCGCGAAGACATTCCCTTGCTATGTCAGCACTTCCTCGACGGCTTTGCCGAACGCGATGGCCGCGAATCCAAGCGTCTAACGCGAGAGGCCATGGAGTTGCTGCAGGATCACCCGCTTCCGGGCAACGTGCGGCAGCTCGAAAACGTGCTGATGCAGGCCTGGGTGATGGTCGACGGTCCCGTGATCGACGCGGTCGACCTCAACTTGCCGGTGCCGCGCGACAGCGAGCTGCCGGCGCCACCCGCGCGTTTCGAGTCGGCGCTTCCAAGCGCAGCGCCCTCTGCGCCGCCGACGTCGCGGTCGGAGCCACCCATGCAGGCGGCGGGCAATCGCAACCAGTTTCAGGAACAGGAGAGAGCGCGTATCCTGTCGGCACTCGAACTCCATGGCTGGAATCGGGCCAAGGCGGCCGAATCGCTCAGCATGCCGCGCCGCACCTTCTACCGGCGGTTGCGCCAATATGAGATCCAGTGACTCAACTACGAGCCAAGTACATGCTTTGCGCGCTCAGCACCGCGCTACTTTCGTGGTCGCTTATGGCCTGTGCCGCCAAGCAGCCTGCTGCCGATGCGGGGCCCGTCGAGTGCCGCGAGCACGACGACTGCGAAAGCGGCGCTGGCGGGGCGAGTGGGGCCTGCGTTTTGGTGCGGCTATGCGTGGCGGGCCGCTGCGAATCGCCGAGTGATGCCGGGGGCGTCTTGCGCTGCCCCCCGTGAGTCGCCGATCACTGGTCTTGGGAAGCGTCTTGGGAAGCGTCTTGGGGATCATCGAGCGGCGACAGGCCGTCGTCCTCGGCAGGGGGCTCGCTGGACAGCTCCGCCTCGGTCTCGGGGGGCTTCGGACCGCCGCTGGTGGGGCGCCGACGCATGGGCGCCTCCCCGGGACGTGACCAGTCGGTCCAGCGCGCGTTCTTGCGCCGTACGTCCAGGTGTACGAACTTGCTCCGTGGATAGAAGCCCACGCCCACGCGTTCGAAGCTCGCGCAGTAGTCGCGCAGCACCTTCAGCGGCACTCCGCGCACCCGGAAGTCGATGGCATGACCGGCCACGTGGCGGCTGGATTTCTTGGTGTAGCCACCTGGGCGTCGATAGCCGCTGACGATCTGGATCTGACGGCCGCCGAAGTGGTCGGAGACCTGGGCTAGCAGTCGCAGCAAGCGTCGATGGGGGTCGATACGCTTCCTCGAGTCGCGCGGACGCATCAGGTGGCGGAGCTTGCGTACGGCGTCCGCCCGGACCCTGCCGCGGCGATCCACAAGGCGCACGCGGCGGGTCTCCTCGGTCTTGATGCGGAAGAACGTCGCGGTGCCGGGGCGTTTGGGGCGGCCCCAGCGCTTCTCGGCGGAGGCCTCGACCTCCGCGGCCTCGAAGCCGGGCAGCAGCAGGCGCTGGCCCACGCGCAGGACGGCGTCCGGCCGTAGCCGGTTTTGCTTGGCCAGTTGGGCGGCGGTGACCTGGTGGCGCCGGGCGATGGCGGCCAGGGTTTGGCCGGGCCGGACATAGACCACGCCCCGGGAAGGCACCACGAGCACTTGGCCGGGGCGCAGGGGGGCCCGTGTCGACAGCCCATTGGCAGCGGCCAAGTTGGGTACCGCGACCCCGTAGCGCCGTGCGATTCGGGCCAGGTTTTGGCCCTCGCGAACAGTGTGCTGAAGGTCAGCCCGGGCAACGGGGGGCGCGCCCGCGAAGCTCAGCAGCAGCGCCAGGGCCAGGGCGGCCCTTGGCGGACGGCTTCGCTTCGGCTCAGCAGTCGCGAGGGGGGCTGGTTGGGCGCCTGACTTCATACTCTCCGCCCGAGGGCTCCCAGTGGGCCACCGCGGCCCGCTGCCTGTCGCTTTTTTTGCACGGGAGCCGGCCTGCTGCCACGATGATTCACGACGTTGGTCGCTCCTTGACAATCGAGAGAACGCGCGTGGTGGCAGCCAGGCCGGAAGATCGGCAAGTGCTCCGAAATTATATGTAATTGATGTGTCAATTGCATATAAGTTTGGGGAAAATTGTTTAAAGTTGCTTGACGGTTGGAGCCTGGTGCTCATAACATTGATGGCGAGCTGAGGCGGTGTTACGGCACCGCATTTGCAGGGCGCAGGCCGTGGAGCCGGAACAGAAATCCATGGATATGACGGCGAGCACTCCGGACGCTTCAACGGACGACGCACAAGCGTCCGAGAAGCGGCGTGCCGTCGGTCGGGCCAAGGGCACCGACAAGGGCACCGACAAGGGCACCGACAAGGGCACCGACAAGGCGTCCGAGAAAAGCGCCGACAAGAACTCCGACAAGAGTGCGGAGTCGGCGGCGAAGGCCGAGGCCAAGCAGAAGGCGGGCTCCAAGTCTGAGACCAAATCAGAGTCCAAAAACCCGTCAAAGGCGGGTGCAAAGGGCAAATCCAAGCCCCAGCAGAAGGCGAATCGAGTACGCAAGGCTCGGATCGAGCGAATGATGTCCAAGGCGGAGCTGGCACGGCGCGCGGGTCTTTCGGTGTTGACGATTGACCGTGTCGAGAAGGGCCTGGGGTGCCGCATGGATACAAAGCGCAAGATCCTCGAGGCCCTCGGCCTGAGTCTCGTGGATCGCGTTCGCGTGTTCGGCGAGGAGGAGTGATGCCCGGACATGGCTTCAGAAGGTAAGAATCTGGTTGGTGTCGACGTTGGCACCAGCTCGATCAAGGTCTGCGAGATCAAAGAGGACCGGAAGGGCGGACGGGTCTTGACCCGTTTCGGCTATCATCCGCTGCCACCGCAGACGATCGTCGACGGCCACATCATGAACGCCGGGGCGATCGTGGAAGGCTTCGATCGCCTCTTCCACAAGGTCAAGCGCCGCGATGTGGCGCTCCGGGTCAGCGGTCACAGCGTGATCATCAAGAAGATCACCATGCCGGTCATGACGTCGGCGGAGTTGGCCGAGCAAATCAACTGGGAGGCAGAGCAGCACATCCCCTTCGAACTCGCCGACGTGCAGGTGGACTACCAAGTGGTCAGCCGGCGCGAGGATCAGGGCCAGATGGACGTCTTGCTGGTGGCTGCAAAGAAGGAAGAAATCGGTGACCTGACGAATTTGGCCATGGAGGCCAAGCTCAAGCCAAAGGTCGTCGACCTCGATGCGTTCACGGTTCAGAACTGCTTCGAGACCGGCTACGGGGCGCCCGATCCCACGCAGACCATCGTCCTGATCCACTCGGGGGCGTCGTTGACAACGCTCAATATCATCTCCCAGGGAACGACGGCGTTCACTCGTGATGTCGTCAATGGGGGCAATGCGGTCACCGAGGAAATTCAGCGGCAACTGGGGATAAGCCAGGAGGAGGCAGAAGCCTTCAAGTGTGGCAACGCCCATGGGGCCATCCCCGAGGAGGTTCCCAGCATCGTGCGCGGCGTGGTCGAGAGCCTCGCCGGTGAAATTCAGCGCTCGTTGGATTTCTATCTCGCCACCAGTGGCGAACAGCAGATTCACCGGGTCTACATGTCAGGCGGAACGGCCAACCTGGTGCCGCTACAGGAAGAGCTGTCCGCTCGCTGCCAGGTCGATGTTTCTGTGCTCGATCCGCTGCTGGTTGCCCAGCCGGATCCGGGCAGCGTCGACCCCGTCGCGTTGCAGGGGCGCAGTGCCCAGGCGGTCGTCGCCTATGGGCTCGCGCTGCGCAAGGACAAGGAGAGGCGACTGTCATGATTCGCATCAATCTCCTTCCCGAGGCCAAACGCCAGACGACAACCGGCGGCGGCGCTCAACTGTGGGTCGTGATCTACGTGCTTGCGGCCGTGGGTTGGAGCGTGGCGCTTTTGCTCGTGTACCTGAATTTTTCGGAGCAGCTCGAGGACCAAAAAACGAAGAACGGGGAGCTGCAGGTTCAAATCGACCGCGCCAAGCGCGGTAATGAGAACATCAAGGAAATCGAGGAAGCCCTAGAAAAGAGCCGCAAACTCGAGGAAGTCGTCACCAGGCTGCAGTCGGCGCGTCAGGGGCCGGCTCGTATGCTTGTGGAATTGAGCCGGCTGCTCAGCGAAGGCGGCGGCCCGACCGTCGATCCCGAGCGATTGCAAGAGCTGCGCAAGGAAAATCCGTTGGGCCTCTTCAATCCGGGGTGGGACGTTCGGCGCCTTTGGCTTACGAGCTTTCAAGAAGATGCTGGAAACTGCACCATGTTGGGGCGGGGCAAAACGAACGAAGACGTGGCCGAATTCTTGCGGCGGCTCAACGTGTCCGAGCTCTTCGAGGAAATCATGCTGGAGTCGACCGCTGCCGCCAGGGACGAGGCGAGCGGTTTGTCGGTCGTGGAGTTCAGCATGTCTTGCAAGGTGAAGTACTGAGATGGCCGAGTCGAAGACAGCTGCCAATTTCGCCGCCGCACCCCTGGGTGCAAAGGTGTTTCTTCTGTTTGCGCTTCTGGGCGTGCTGACTGCTGGCTACTACCTCGCGCTTCACATGCCGCTCGAAGACGAGATCACGACGGCGCAGAGGACCAATGCGCAGCTGACCGCGGAGTTGGAGCAGGCCAATACGCAGCGCAAGAAATACTTGAAGCTTCGAGAGGAACTCGCGGGTCGCGAAGCGCTAGACCGGCAGAACTTCCGTGTTTTGCCCGTAACGGCCGAGATCCCGGCCTTCCTGGATGACCTCAATCGACTCGCCGAGTTGAGCGGCCTTTTGGTCGACAAGGTATCGCCGGCACCCGAAGAGGCCGAAGAGTTCTACATCAAAGTACCGGTCACGCTTTCGCTCACCGGTGGCTATCACCAGCTGGCGAAGTTCTTCTACAACATCAGCCGTCTGGAGCGGGCGATCAACATGGAAGACGTCAAGCTCACCGTGGAATCGAATGCTGAGGCGTCTGCCGAATCGCTTTCCCTCAGCGTTGGCGTGCAGGCGACGACCTTCCGGCGCAAGAACGAGGGAACGTGAGGCCGTCGATGCCTGTCACCGGTCGGAGAAGGACGATGCGAGTGAAAGCGTGGCTTGTTCCCTCGTGTGCGGCATCACGCGTGGCGACTGGATTGATGCTTGCCCTGGCCGGCGCTGCCTGTGACGACGGCCCCGGTGGCGGGGACGGCCTGGAACGTGCCACCAGCCGAGGAGTGCCGGCCAGTACCACGCCTGCCGCTGGACCCGTTGCGGCTGACGGCGCCGACAAGGAAAAGAGTGCTGCCGCCGTCGTGTACAGGGACGAGGACTTTGTCGAGTCGATCAAGAACCGGGATCCCTTTCGCAGCTATACGACGGCCTTCGAGGCCAAGCCGCCAGAGGACACGCAGCGCATGGTGATCATGCCCACGACCTCCATCGAGGAGATGCAGCTCATCGCCATCGTGATGGGTACGCCGCGTCCCAAGGCGATGCTGCTCGATCCCATGCAGGTAGGGCATGTGGTGGAGCGCGGAAATTACATTGGCCGACCCAAGATCATTCAGGCGACCGGAAGCGTTTCGATGACTCTGAACTGGCGCGTCGAACGAATTCGAGAAAACGAAGTCGTTTTGACCCAACAGGACCCGACCGATCCGACGCGGACTTCTTTGACGAAGATCATTCCGCTTCGCGAGGAAGTGGCGAAGCTTCAGGCCCGCTGAACGACGGCGTCGCCGCTTTCGCGGCGACGGATCCGGCGGTGAGTGGCCACGGTCGCGGTGTTTTGAAGCCGCCCTGTGCCATCACGGCGCGAACCACTTTTTTGCCAAGCCCGAGCCGGGTAGTGGAGCATTAACCGATTGGTTCTGCTCAGGAGAGCTTTGATGCGCTTTTCGATCGGTCGTTTCGCGTTTACTCTGGCGCTGCTTTTCGCCTCCGAGGCTCTCGCCGACGGGACTGCTCCAGTGGTCGCCACCCTTGATATCGAGGGTGGAAAAGACCGGGCCCAGGTCGCGATCGAAGGATCGTTCAGCGTTCCGGACTACCGAATCGAGCCATTGGACGACGGCAAGCGCATCGTGATCCAGGTGGCCGGCGCCAAGCTCGATCCGAAAGGAGTCGTCACACGCGGGGCCGCTGGACTCGTGGTTCGCTCGACCGCGAGTTCGACCGCAGGCGGTGTTCGGGTGGAGCTGGCCCTGTCGCGAGCGGCGCCCTATCGTGCACGTGCCACCCGTGGTCGCATCACCGTGAACTTCGACACCTCGGGCGATTTGCAGCCGAAATCCGACCGTTCCGCCAGCAAGCGTCTCGAACTCCAGCACGTGATCCTCGAGCGGCGCAATGGCCGCGATCGGGTTGTCGCGGAGCTGTCGGGGCCCGCGGAATTCCGTGTCCTGCCAGGCCAGGGCGGGCAAGCGAAGCTCGAAATCGTTGGTGCGAAGCTCGGGCAGAGCGTGGCGCGGCGTCTGGAGGGGGACCCCGCTTCGGCCGTTCGTAGCGTTGAAGTCAGCGAGCGTGGTGGTCGCACGTTACTGTCGGTCGATCGTCGGGCCGGTTCGAGCGGTACCGCGATTCGCGAGGGCAACCGTATCGTTTGGCTCTTTGCCAAACCCGAGCGCGCGACGAAACCCGGGCGCTTTGCGACCCGCACCGTGGCGCGCCAGGAAGCGGTCGTGGTCGACGGCGAGGATGTCGCTGCGTTCTTGAGTGACGTTCCGATGCAAATCGGAGGCGCGCGCAAGGGGCGCAAGTTTACGGGTCGCCGCATCGATCTCGATCTGAAGTCTGCCGACATCCACAACATTCTGCGGCTGTTGTCGGAGGTTGGAAACGTCAACATCATCACCAGTGATGACGTCTCCGGAAGCGTCACCATCAAGATGAAGAACGTGCCCTGGGATCAGGCGCTCGACGTGATCTTGACGGCCAAGGAACTCGGCATGGTGCGCAAGGGAAATCTCTTGCGCGTGGCTCCCCAGAGCGTGCTGGAGAAGGAACGCGAGCTCGCCATCGCGCGCAAGAAGCAGCAGATGGAGTTGGCGCCGCTGGAGACGCGGTTGATCCCCGTGAGTTACGCCGACGCCGGGGACTTGTCGGGCCGGGCCCAGGAGCTGATCTCCGAGCGCGGCAACGTGTCGGTCGATGACCGCACCAATATCCTCGTCGTGCGTGACGTTCGTGGCAATCTCGATGACATCGAGGAGTTGGTTCGCAGCCTCGACAGTCAGACCCCGCAGGTTCTGATCGAGGCGCGTATCGTCGAAGCGACCACGTCGTTTGCGCACGAGGTCGGAATCCAGTGGGGCGGCAGCATCGCCATGAGTTCGGCCACGGGCAATCCCACCGGCCTGATCTTTCCCCACGACGTCACCGTCGCCGGTGGCGCGACCGACGCCCAGACCCCCACCCAGGGCCTTTCCCCGTTTACGTCGACCGTACCCAACCCGAATTTCGTCGTGAACTATCCCTCTCCGGCCGGTACCGGTCAGGGTGGCGCCATCGGCATTTCGCTCGGCAGCCTTGCCGGAACGTTCAACCTCGCGGTTCGACTCTCCGCGTTCGAGACCAGCGGCCATGTTCGCATTATCAGCTCGCCGCGCATTCTCACCCTCGATAACGCCAAGGCCACCATCGAGCAGGGAACCATGATCCCCTACTCGCAGGTCAGCGCCCAGGGCGTGCAGACGGCGTTCCAGAACGCCAGGCTGGCCCTCGATGTGACGCCGCATGTGACCAACGACGGTGCGGTTGCGATGGACGTGTCGATCAATCGCGATGAGCCCGACTTCAACCAGACCAGCGCGCGTGGCGATCCCACCATTCTGCGGCGCTCGGCAAAGACGAACCTGCTCGTTCAGGATGGGCACACGGCGGTCATCGGTGGCATCTACACGCGCAACTCAGGCCGCGGTCTGACCCAGGTGCCGTTCTTCGGTGACATTCCGATCATCGGCATCCTCTTTCGGCAGGAACAGACCAGTGACGCGCGCAACGAGCTGTTGATTTTCCTCACGCCGCGCATCGTCAACCGCGCCGACGCCCTGTCCCGCTGAGTCTGCTCGTCCCGGGGCCAGCCAGCCACCCACAGCTCCGGAAGCGCCCTCCGGGATGCGAGCCAGCGACCCGCGGAGGAACCACCCGTGCGGCGTCTCATCCCACCCCAAATCCCAGCCTCTTCGCGCCCGTTGAACATGTCCGGCGTTTCTGACTGCTAGAGCGCAGACATGCGCGCTGGACCTGGGCGCGGAGGCCGCGGATCCGTAGCGGTAGACGAAGCGAGCCGGCGTTGCGCTGGGCCCTGGCTCCATTACACTGCGCGCCGGTAGTTTATGATGCGTGTCTTTCTCTCGGGTCCGATGGGTAGCGGCAAGACGACTGCCGCACAGGCGGTCGCAGCGTCGCTGGGGCTGAGCGCTTTCGAACTCGATTCGGAGGTCGAGAGGGACGCCGGCAAATCCGTCCGCGACATCTTCGAGTCCGAGGGGGAAGCGGGATTTCGCCAGCGCGAGCGCCGTGTCATGCAGCAGCTGCTTTCGCGGCACGAAAAGGGCGTGTTTTCACTCGGCGGAGGAACCGTCACCGACGACGCACTGCGAGCGGAGCTGCTTTCGGCAGGGCTTTTGGTGACGCTCGACGCGAACGACGCTGAGCTGGCCCGTCGCATCGGTGCCGATGATGCGCGGCCGCTGCTCGCAGGCCAGGACGCCGAGGCTGCCCTGGGCGCCCTGCGCGTGCGGCGAGCGAGCGCCTATGCGGAGTGCCACGGTCGCGTGGACACCACCGGCTCGAGCCCCGAACAGGTCGCCGAAGAAGTCGCGGAGGTGGTCGCGCGCAGGCCGATTTTGCTGCCGCTGGGTTTGCGCAGCTACCGGGTCGAGGTGGGCTGCGGCATTCGGAGTCGGCTCGCCGAGGCGGTGCAGGCCGGGAGCGCCGGTCCGGCCACGATCGTGGTAAGCGATGACCGCGTGGGTCCGCACTGGGCCAGTGAGGCGCGGCGAATGCTTCAAGCGGCGGGGCGCGAAGTGGTGTACGTGGAACTTCCTTCGGGGGAGGAACACAAGCGCCTGTCGACGGTGGAGCGAATCTGGAACCACGCCCTCGATGCGCGCGTGGATCGGGGAGCCATGGTGGTTGGCATCGGCGGCGGGGTGGTCGGTGATCTCAGCGGTTTCGCCGCTTCGACCCTCCTGCGCGGCGTACCGGTCGGTCATCTACCGAGCACGCTCTTGGCCATGGTGGACAGCGCCATCGGCGGCAAGACCGGCTTCGATACCGACCACGGCAAAAACCTGGTCGGTAGTTTTCACCAACCCAGTTTCGTGATCTGCGACGTGGAGCTGCTGCAAACACTGCCTTCGGCCGAGCTGATCTCGGGGCTCGCCGAGGTGGCCAAGTCGGCCTGGTTGGCCGGCGAGGGAGCCGTTTGTGCGCTGGAGCAGGATGCCTCCGCCCTGGTCCGGGGGGAGCCCGATGCCATTGAACGAGCGGTGCGTATGGCCGCTGGCCTCAAGGCGCGCATCGTGTCGCAGGATGAGCGAGAAGGTGGGAAGCGCGCGCTGTTGAACCTGGGTCATACCGTCGGCCACGCGATTGAGGCCTCCCGGGGGTTTCGTGGCATTCGGCACGGCGAGGCGGTTTCCCTGGGCATGATCGCGGCCTGCCGGATCGCCGAGCGCCTCGGGGCAGGCAGCGCCCGGTCCGCCGCGCGCATGCAGCAGCTGTTGCAAGCCTTCGGGCTGCCCACCGATGTTGACCAATGGTTGAATTCCTCGGTTGTGGATTTTCTCGGATCCGACAAGAAGCGCCGGGCGGATCGGATTCGCTTCGTCGTCCCCGGTGAGCCCGGTGACACGCGGCTACAAGACATTTCGATGGCGCAGCTCGAGGCGGCACTGCAACCATAGGTGACGTCCACCACAGGCGACATGGGCGACATGTGGGACATGTTTTTTTCCCTCCCGGCGATTTCCAGCTATGCTTGAAGACGGCTTACGTGCCGGAGGTGTGTATGCAGCGTCGTCGTCGAATTGCTCGCAATAGTATCGCTGCGCTTGTTATCGGACTGTTGAGCGCCTGCGCGCCGGAGCCGCCCACTGCGATCATCGGAGGGGTGGTGCCGCCGGACAGCAGCTGTCTGGTTCCATCGGACAGCGACACGGTTTTGCCCCATGGCTCGTATGACATCTCCCCCGGCGGCGGCGGTTTCAAATTTTGCAAGCGGTCGTATTTCGCTTTTCTGAAGGTGCTTTCCTACCTTCGCAGCACCGTGGACATCGGCCTCGGGCGTCCCGAGACCAATGTGCTGCAGCTCAACAGTGCCGAAGTCCGGCTGATGAACCTGCAGCGCGCGCAACTGGTGTTTGAGGGCTCGGATCCAATGCTGCCCAACCCGTTTCAGGTCACGGCCAACAGCACCGTGCAGCCAGGCGACGGCGAGACGGCGTCCGAAGCCGTCGTGCCGGTCGAGGTGATCCCCGCCGCCTATGCGAGCGGGTTGACGAAGCTGGTCGGATCCAAGGTCCTTGCAGAGATCAAGGTGTTCGGTACCACCACAGGCGACATCGACATCGACTTCAAGCCCTACGTCTTCCCGATCGACATCTGCGATGGATGTTTGACCCGATGTGAGGGAGATCTCGCTGGTTCGAACGTGACGCTGGAAGATCTGATCGGCGATCGATGCGACGACAACGCGGGCGCCGACGGTCGGGTTTGCATCGACCCGGATTGCTGAGCGGGCTTCTTTCCGCGACTCACGAAAGAGCGCCGGTCACCCGCGCGAGCAGGGCGTCCGAGTAGGCGTGGCCAATCGTGACTGAAAGAGCCTGCGACTGACGGCAGGCGGCCCGGAAGGCCTCGGGGGAAGCCACCTGAAGCGAGAGATGTTCGCAGAGGAAGTCGATGGCTTCGCCGACGGATAGGGATGCCTGCAAGGCGACGATGGCGGCGCTCCTCTGCATGGATTGCAGCAGAGTCTCGCTCCGCAGTTGGGCGCGATGCTGCCGCAACAGTTCGGCGTAGGCGGCCTGATCACCGGCGGGAACTGCTTGCCACAGGGCCGAGGCCAGCTCCTTGACGAGGGTCGTCGCGCTGTTGTCGGCGTCGGACGGCGCGAATGCCATGAAGACAGCGGCCAGCAGGGTGGTCGCCCCATCGGCTGGCAGGGCGCCCGCGATGGCATGCTCGGGGCGCGCCAGCCACAGCGCCCGCGCCAGCTCGTAGCGCAGGCGGCCGGTGCCCAAATCGGTGTTCTTGGGGACGATGACCGAAGGTGGATGGGTGGCGACGACCGCGATCGATGCGTCCGGCTGCTCCGCCACGTAGACCGGGATGTCGTTGGCTCCGAGTTGGCGAACGACCTGGGCGTAGGCGTCGGCGACGATGCCGAGGGTGTAGCGGCTGAGGGTTTGGCGCCGGTCGATGGCGAAGGAGTCGAGGGGATTGCGGTAGTGGGGCAGGTAACGCGCGACCTCCCAGAGCTTGCCCAGAAACTCGCTCGCTTCAGCCGGCGCGATCGCAGCGCCATCGACGTCACCGGCGTGGCCGGCGTTTGACGCCGCCACCAGCCTGAGCGGCGCCGGCGCCAGGACGTCGGCATCGAAGCGCGAGACCACCGCACGGGTGACGTGGTGCTCGGCCGAGTCCGCCGGGCTGAGGTCCAACAAGGCGCGCAGGGCCTCGACCGACCAGGGTGAATCCCTCAGCAGCGATCGCAGTAGCGAGCGCGCTTCAACGCGCGCCGCAGTACTGTCCTCGCGTTGCAAGCTGAGTGCTCGCTGCAGTCGAGGGTCGATATCGCTGGAATGCTCGTGTTTCGAGCTTTCACTTTCAGTCTTGGCGGTTGACGGCCGCGCGCTTCGAGAAGGCACGTTGCCGCTGGAGCTATCGACGGGCACCTGACTCGATGGTGAGGCCGCGATCTGCTCGGGTGCGAGCGACGCCGACTTGGCGCTGAGTGCTTCGGCAATCGAGCTGCCATCCGCCTGCGGCCTTGGAGCTGCCGCGCTGGCTTCCGATGGCTTCGGAGCGCTCGGTGCGCGCAACTGGGGGGCTAGGGAGTTTTCCGAGGCCAGCTCGGCCCGCGCCCGCGCCACGTCCACGCGCAGGCTGCCCTCGACCTCTTCACCCTCGCCGATCCTGCGCGCCTGTTCGAGCCGCTCGCGGGCGGCGCTGGCATCGCCCATGGGGCCGGCAAGCAGGTTCGCGAGCCGCAGCAGAAGCCGCACCTTTTCGGACGGATCCCAGTGGTCCTCGATACGTTCGACCAGGGGGTCGATCACCCGCTGCCAGGCTTCGGCTTTGGCCTCGGGTTGCTGTTCGGCCAGGGCCCTGGCGGCGCGCTCGACCGCGTTGTCCAGGGCGAAGGACTCTGTCAGGGGATTGGCTTCGAGCAGTAGACCCAGGGCGCGACCGGGCTCGCCCAACTCGGTCATGCACAGCTCCGCCGCCAGTCGCAGGAGCTCGGCACGTGTCCCGGGCTCGCCCACGTTATCGGCCAGCAAGCGGTAGCATGCCAGGAGCTTGCCGAAGTCCTTGGTCTCGCGGGCCAGGCGCCTGACGGCCTTGAATGCCACCCCTCCGGTGGGGGCCAGCTCGAAGGCCGACACGTAACGCTCAAGGGCCTGGCCGAGCCGCCCCGAAAGCTCGAGCCAGCGCCCGGCCCGATAGTGCAGGGCGCGCTTGCCGTGGGGGCCGACCGAGCCTTCGATCAGCGCGTCGTAGGTCGCCAGCGCGGTCGCCACGTTGTCGGCCGCCAGCGTCAGCCGCTCGACCCCCAACAGTAGCTGGGTGAAGCCGGGAAAGGTGCGCACGCCATGGGTCGCGATCGCCAGCGCCAGGCTGCGATCCTCCAGGCGTCGTTCGGCCGTGGCCACGCTCCACAAGAGGATCTGGTGGGCCAGCTCCGGCGGCGCGTCGTGGCCGATGCGCACGATGCTCTCGAGGCCGCGCCGCTCATCGTCGCCGACCAGAAGCGCACCCAGCGCTTTTCGAATCAAGGGCTGGTCGGAAATGTTTTCGGCGATCAACTGACGGGCGTGGTACTCGGCGCGCTCGCGGTCGCCCACCATGCCGCTGCACAGGCCGATTAGCATCAACAGGCGCTCGCGGCGGCGTTCCGGGTCCAGCTCGCTCTTGAGTTTGAGGGTGGCAACCGCAAGCAGGCGATCGACATCGCCCTTGTTCCGGAAGATCTCCTCGAGGCCGTCCAATGCGGCGGTGTTTTCCGGAGCGCACTCGAGGGCCCGGAGCAGCGCTCGCACCTGGGCGGCGTCGTGGCCGGATTGGGCGTGGTGGGCCGCCAGGTCGAGCAGCACGTGTGCGCGCTCTGCCCCCTTCAGGTACGCGGCGTGCAGCTCGAGGGCGCGAGCGACCAGCTCCGAGCGACCCGCGCGGCGGCCGAGGGTGGCCGCGTGGGCTGCCAAGGGCCGGTCCACGCGACCTTGGAACCGTAGTAGATCCAGGGCTATCTCCGCGGCCAGACCTGGGGCCTCCAGCTCTTCCAGGCGGTCGACAGCGGTGCGAATGGTGCTTAGAAGAGCTTCACTTGGAGTTGATGAAAGTGCGCTCTGGGCGGCCAGGGCCAGCGCTTCGGGCGACTTGGCCATGATCCGGGCGCGCAGCAACGCGGCGCGGGCGTCGGCGTCGACAGGCAGCAGCTCGATCCAGCTCTGGGCGATTTCCGACAGCCGTTCGGGAGCGGCCGCCGCCGCCGCGCGCGTGGCCAGGGCAAGGGCACGGCGCGAGTCACCCATGGCGGCGCGGATGCGCTCCAGGGCCAGCAGGGCCCGATGGGGTTCGAGGCGATGGGCGTGGCGTCGCAGGAGAAGCGCAGCGTCAGCGGCGCCCGCGTCGGCATCGAGGGCGGCGGCAGCGGTGGTTGCGGCCGCGTCGTTGTCGCCGAGGCGTTCCTGGCAGCGCGCCAGTTTCGAAAGTGCGCGCGACCGTTCCCGGCGATCGGGGGTCAGATCAACCAGAAGTTGCAGCGCCCGGCGCTGGCGGCCCAGGTCGCGGGTGCGGCGCGCGGCACGCAGCAGTCGCAAGCAGGCCATCAGATCGCTCGGATTGGCTTCGATCTGCTCTTCGCAGACCGCCATCGCCGCAGGCGCATCGCCTGCGACCGCGTGGGCCGAGGCCAGCCGAGCCAGCCAGCGCGCGCGCTCCTGGGGCGCGCGGATATGGGGCGCCTCGGCCTCCAGAAAGCGGATCAACACCTGCGGGTCGTCCGCCTGGCGGTAGAGGGCATCGAGCTGGTTGCGTGTCCACTGGGGGTCGATGCGCGCGGCGGCAGCCAAGCGCGTCAGATCGAGCAGGCGCGACCAGTGCTCCGGTTCGTTGGACAGTAGCTTTGCAACCGTCAGCGAGGCCGCCGGGAGTTCCGCGGCGCTGGCCTTTGCGAGCCTCGCTTCGGCCTCGCGCAGGGCTGCGTGCCGTTCCGAAGCGGCCTGTTCGAGCTGCTGGACGCGTCCGCGCTGGGACTCGGATAGGCCCTCGCTGCGCTCCAGCCTACGGTAGGCCGCGAGCGCGAATGACGGATCGTCGAGCTCGTCGCTCGCCACGCGACCCAGTTCGTCGAGCAGATCGCTGGCCGACTCGCCACCTGCCAGCGTGGCGACGGCTACGGCATGGAGGCAGTGGGCCAAGATCCACAGTTGATCTCGCGAGCGGGCGAGGGAGCGCAGCTGCGACAGTGAGACGCCATCCCGCGGGTCGGCCAGCACTGCCTCCTGAAACAGCCACAGCGCCACATCTTCCTGGCCCGGCACCTGCAGGGCGGCCATCCCCGCCTGGTTGAGCCAGTGGCCGCGCTGAGACTCGGGTGAGCTGGCCGCGACATTTTCGAGGGTGGCCAGGCGCAGCTCGGGCTCCTGGGCCAGGTCGGCGTCGAGGGCCGCGTAGATCAGGTCGACGTGGGGCTCGGTGTCGAAGGCGTCGGAGAGTAAATCGGCTGCCAGATCGCGGCGGCCCAGGGCCTCGGCGCGGCGGGCACCAGCGAGTCTGAGCCTGCGTCGCGCGTCGGGATCGCCGGCCCGCGCAGCGGTCTCACCCAGCACCGCAACCGCCGCAGCGCGATATCCCGTCTGGTCGAGAGCCGAGGCGTACTCCAGCGCCGTGGGCAGATCGTCGGGCTGATTCGACCAAGCCCAGTCGAGCAGGGCGCGCGCCCGCTGGGGCTTTCGCTCCTGTTGGGAGGCCGCCGCGAGCCGGGCGTGGGCGCTGGCGCCGCCGGGATTGGCCCGCTGCAGCATCAGCATCGCCACCAACTCGTGGGGATCGGAATCCTCGGGATCGTCGGCAGCGGCTTCACAGAGCGCTTCGATGCAATCCTGGTCGCGACCCAGGGCCATGCAGATCGTCGCCCGCAGGCGCTGGGCCGCCGCCCGGTCGCCCGCCTGGGAGGCGGCCGCAGTCGCCGCTTCCAGATAACCCAAGGCCAGCTCACCGGATCCCAGCTCGAAGCACACCTGAGCGGTCTGCAGCAGCGTACCGAAGTCGCTCGGATCGGCTGCGGCAGCTTCGCGCAGGGCGCGGCAGGCGCGCTCGGTGGAGGCAAAGCGCTCGAGCCACTCGTCGGCCAGCGCGCGAAAGACCGGAGCGCGGGCGGTGCCCGGAGCGCGGTCGCGTTCGAGGGCGCCCAGGCGCTGCTCCAGGGGCAGCAGCGGATCGTCGAAGTGGGCGCGCCCCGCCGGCAGGTCCGCCGCCGCGTAGGGCTCCAGGGCGTCGCCTTCGACCAGGCCCTGGCCCGGATCCAAACGCAGCCGCGGGGGGCGCAGGGACTCCATGCGCGCCAGCGGGTCGTCCGGTGGGGAGGGTAGCTCGCTTGGTATGCCGGGAATCGACTGTGATACAGCTGCCTGATCGGATGCGGGAGGTGGCACTGTGCCGGGCGGGGGTGGGCGCGAAGGCCGGGGCGCTCCTGGCGCCAGCAGCTGGGCCAGGCCGCTGCGAATCAGGGCGGCGATGCGTGGGGCGGCCGTGGGTTGTTTGGCCAGGATGGTCGAGACCGCCGGGGTTTCCGGGAGTTCGCCGAAGTCAGCCCAGTGAAGCGCGGTCTTGCTGGCCTCATCGTCCGCCAGCTGTAGTCTGTGATTCAATCGTGATACAACGGCGACTCCGGCCCGGCCTGAAGCCCGCGCCATGGTGTCGAGAAGCAGCGGTAGCACCTCGACGCCTTGCTTGTTCGCCAACGCGTCGGGCAGCTCCTCCAGCGGCGGTAGTTCGGCATCCCGCGTCAGCAAATCGTGGATTGCGCGGCGAAAGACGCCGCCCAGGCGTTCGCGCCGCAGGGCCGCCAGGGCTTCGGATCCCAGCGCTTGCTGGGCCTCGATCACATCCAGCAACGGGCGCTGTTCACGCTTTGCGGCCTGGACGAGCGGATCGAGCTGTGCGCGGCCAAGCTGAGAGGCGCGGCGCACAAACGCCGCTTCGGGTTCATCGCCGGGGCCGGGCGTGACATCGACCAGCAGGCCGTCGGCAAAGAACAGCGATCTGCTGGCACATGGCAAGCGGCCGCGTTTGCGACTCCTCGCGATGTCCAGCAGCAGCACTGCCAGGGAGCTGACGTCCAAGGGCTGGCTGCTCATGGAGGCACTAGGATACCAGACGGCGCTCCCTGGCGTTGAGCGCTTTGATCGTCTCAGCGCAACGTGAGCACGAAGGGCAGGCTGGCCAGCCGCGGATCGTCGCCCTGCAGCAGAGCCTCGACGATGCCCGGCGAGAGCTTGCCTGCGGTCCGGGTGAGCACGCTCGCCGCCGTACCCGGTGCGAGCGCCGCGCCTGAGCCTCCGATTCCGAGCTGCTGCAGCAGGCTTTGGTGCGGTGGCCACAGTTCCAGCGCTTCGTCGTCCTCGAACTCGGCCATGGTCCGGGCGTGCTCCAGGGCCTGGGGAAGGCCGCCCAGTTCGTCGACGAGGCCACCCTTGTGGGCTCGGATGCCTGTGAGCAGCCGGCCCTGGGCCAGCGGCTCGAGCCGCTCGGGCGCCATCTTTCGGCCCTGGGCGATGCGGCGCAGGAAGAGCCGATAGGTGGCGTCCAGGGAACGCTGGAAGGCGGCGCGCTCGTCGTCGCTGAAATGGTGCAAGGGGCTGAGCCAACCGGAGTTCTTACCGCGCCCCAGGCGAGCCACGTTCAGCCCCGCCCGCTCTCCGAGGTCGGCGGCCACGATCTTGCCGCCGACGACGCCGATGGAACCGAGCAGGCTGGTGCGTTCGGCAAAGATCGTGGTGCCCGCCGCCGCCACGTAGTAGCCGCCCGAGGCCGCCATGTCGCCCACGGAGATCACGACGGGCTTGCGTTTGGCGACGCGCCTGAGCGCGTGCCACATCAGGTCGCTGGCCATGGCCGAGCCGCCCGGTGAGTCGATGCGCAGCACCAGGGCGCGCACGTCTTCATCGTCGGCGAAGCGGCGCATGGCCTTGACGAAGCTCTCCGCCTCGCCGCTGCCGGCGCCACCGTTTTGACCGCGAGTGATGGTGCCCTCGAGAAAAGCCAGTACCAGCCGTGGCCCGCGCATGCCGCGCTCGGAGGAGCCGCCCATCAGAAGGCCGATGAGCTCGCCGAGCCCCGGCTGTGATGGACGGGCATCGAGTTCCTCGTGGACCACTCGCTTGGCGCCGCTCTCTTCAAGGGCGTGAGCCCGGGCCTCGTCGTCGAAACCCACGTCGTCGACCAGGCCGGCGCGCCGTGCTGCGTCGGCGGTGTAGGGGCCGCCGTCGATCCACGCCTGGGCCATTTTCTTCGGAACGCCGCGGCCCTCGGCGATTGCGCCCAATAACTCTCCGTGAAGATCGTCGAGCATGGCATCCATGTTCTGCCGCACCTCCGGCGGCATGTCGTCACGGGTAAAGGTGTCGGCAGCGCCCTTGAAACGGCCCACCTGCATCAGCTCTGCGGTCAAGCCGATGCCCTCGAGCAGCTCGCGGGCGTAGACCACTTCGGCGCCCACGCCCACCAGGTCGAGCAGGCCGCCCGGGGTCATGGTGATGCGGTCGCAGCTGCTGGCCAGGAGCGCATAGCCAAGGTTGTCCGTGGTCTCGAAATAGCAGTGGATGGGCTTGCCGTGCTCGCGCAGGGTGCCAAAGGCCGTGCGCAACTCTGCCGCGCGGGCGAAGCTTCCGCCGAACTCGCCCACGCGCAGCAGCAGACCTTTAACGTCATCGTCCTCGGCCATCGACTCGAGGCGCTCGAGCAGCCTGGCGTGGATCAGGCGCTCGGCTTTGAAGAGCCCGCCCTCGGGCGACTCAGGGGCAGCAGCGCTCAGGCTCAACTGGCGAAGCACGGGGCCCTTCGGTGCGTCACTGCCGTCGCCACAGCCGGGCGAGGCCAGGGTCAGCGCACAGATGGCGGCCAGAAGGTGGGGCGCCGCGGGGCGCGGAGAGATGGACGGCGGGAGCAGAGGAGGGGGGGGAGATGTGACAGGGGGAGTCATTCGGAGCTTTCGGGGCCCTCGGGCCCGGGGGAGGGACCGGCTGCCGGATCCCGTGGGGAATCGCCCGGGGCCGTCGCGGCCTCCGCCCCTGCACTGGGCGTAGCCTCCAGTTGTTCTTCGAGCAAACGGATTTGATGTTCGGCGATGGACACCCGCGGCGCGCGCGGATGTTCCTGAATGTAGCGCCGGTAAGCTTGCAGTGCGGGCTTGATGTTGCCGAGGCGACGATGGGAGTCGCCCATGCCGATCAGCGCTTCGGCGGACTTCAGGCGTACGCCGCGCCGAAAGTGGCGCAGGGCCGCGCGCGGGCGTCCCCGTTCCAGGGCCACGTAGCCCAGTCCCGTGTGGCCCGAAGCCAGCTCGGGCTTTGCGGCAATGGCTCGCTCGAAAAGCAGCTCGGCGGCTCCCACGTCACCCCGTTCGAGCGCCCGCTCGGCCCGCTTGACGAGCGCCCGTGGCGGCATTTCGCTGTCGTTCGCCACATCCGAGCTGCTGTCTTGGGTGGCATCGGCACTTGCGTTGGCACTTGTGCTGGTTTCGTTCGTTTCCGACGGCTCGGGCGCCTCGGCGGCCAATCCTGCGGGCGGCGCTGCCGGGGCCCCTGCGGCTGCGCCATCGGTCGCCTGGTCCAGCCGGGCGCGCAGCTCGGCGGCCAGGGGATGGCCGGGGGCGAGTTGCTCGACGGCGCGCAGCTGAGCGCGCGCTCCCTCCGCGTCGCCTTCGGCCAGCAGGCAGCGGCCGAGCAGCAGCCGCGCGCGGATCATGCTCGGATCCTGGGCCACCGCCTGCTGCGCCAGGGCGCGTCCGGCCTGCAGCCGCCCCTGGGCCTCATCGATGGCCAGCAGCGCGGCCACGCGCAGCGTCTCGGCCGGCGGCATCGCCTGGTTGGCGCGGGCGCGATCGAGTTCGGCGCGGGCGGCCACCAGATTGCCGGTCAGGCGCAGTGCGTCGGCCAGGGCGACTTCGGCCTCCTCGTTGCCGGGATTGAGCCGTGCGGCACGCTCGCCATAGCGCTTGGCCTGGGCCGCCAGCTCCAGCGAGCGACTAACCTCGGCCTGCGCCTGGGCCGCCGCCCGGGCTCTGGCGGCTCCCTCGCGCACCACCTGGCTCCAAACCGCGTAGCTGCGCGACAGGGCGCTGAGAATTTGGGCGTCGTCGCTGTGGAACGCCAGCGCCTTTTCGTATTCGTCGATGGCGACCTGGAAGCGGTCGGGGCGGTGAGCCTCGAGGGCCTCATCGCCGTGCACGATGAAGGAGCGCGCGGGGGGCTCCACCTGCACATCAGGTCCGCTGGCGCGCCCCAAAAAGACGCCTGCCAAGCCAGCGGCGAGTCCCAGGGGCAGGGCGATGCCGACCCACAGCCAAGGGCTGCGGCGGGGTGTCATCGGCAGGGCGGCGGTCGGCGTCGGTGAGCTGGGGGGAACGGCGGTGCCGGCCGGTGGCGCCGACTCGGTCCGTGTGGCAGGGGGCTGGGGCGAAGGGCTTCGGGGGCCGGTCACGGCCGGCGGCGGCGGCAGCGAGGAGCTGCCGGAACTCACCGCCGCTGGTGGCTCGCTCACACCAGCGCCCGTATCGGCCGGTCGCAGGGAGCGTGGGCGCCGCGGTGCCGGCGGCGGTGGCGCCTCGGAGCGTGGCGCGCGGCGCGGCGGTGTCGGCATCGAGGCGCGCGCCGGTCGCGGTTCATCGGGGGCTGAATTCGCCCGCGCCGCGAATTCCTCGCGTAGCTCCTCGACTTCACCCAAAGGTTTCCAGGCCTGGCCGCTGTGGGAGATCTCGTCGATCGGCAGCACCTCGCCCCGCTGGATCAACTCCGGTAGCTCCGCGAGCGAAGTCAGGGCGAGACTGCTGCCGTCGGCCTTGCGGATGCGCCAGCGGGTCGGTGTCTCGGTGCGGGCTGGCCGCGGCGGTGCATCCGAAGCGGCTGAGACCTGGGCTCCGTCGCGATGGATCTTGAAGAGGTGGCCGCAGTTCGTGCACTTGACCGTGGTGCCCGTGACGCTGACGAGGCCTTCCTCGAAATCGTAGCTGGTACCGCAGCGCGCGCAGGTGACGTCCATGGGAAGCGAAAAGGGCGGGGCTTGGAGGTTGCTTCCTGCCACAGCGGGACCGAATTCACCACGCTCTTGTGGCCCTGCGATCGGCCCGCTCGTTTAGGATGCGCGAGGTGAAGGAACTCACGATGGAAAACGACGACGACGGGCGCCTTCGACGGGCCATCGAGCTGACCCTGCTTGCTCCCGCTGCCCGTCGCGCGCAGCTCGATGCCCTGTGCGCGGCGGCCGCTGAACACCGATTTCACGGCGTTTGTGTCAACCCCGTCCACGTCACCCACTGCCGCCGGCTGCTGGGGCACGGCGGGCCGCGGCTCGTGACCGTGGTCGGTTTCCCCTTGGGGGAAAATCGCAGCGAGGTCAAAAGCCGCGAGGCGATGCTGGCACTCGAGGACGGTGCCGACGAGCTGGACATGGTGATGGCCCTGGGGGACGCGCGCGAAGGACGCTGGGATCGCGTGCAGCAGGACATCGCGGCGGTGGTCGCGGTATGCGGCCGGGCGCCTGTGAAGGTGATCCTCGAAACCTGTCTGCTGGACAACGCCGAAAAGCGCCGAGCGTGCCAGGTGGCTCGCGACGCCGGCGCCAAGTTCGTCAAAACCTCCACGGGCTTCGCAAGCGGCGGGGCCACCGTTGCCGACGTGGCCCTGATGCGCGAGGTGGTGGGTGATGCCCTGGGCGTCAAGGCATCTGGAGGCATTCGCAGCCGCGCCTTCGCCCTGCAGCTGCTGGCGGCCGGCGCCAGCCGCCTCGGCACCAGCTCCGGGATTGCGCTGCTTTCATGCTGAGCCCAAAGAAAGCCCTGTGAAGCCGGGTACTTGCGCGACCGGCGCGCGCCTTTTACGCTGGCGGACCTGATGCCGATTCCACTGGTAGCCGAGCAGGATTTCGAGCGTGAAGTCCTGCGCAACGAGACTCCCGTCCTCGTCGACCTCTACGCCGACTGGTGCCAGCCCTGCAAAGCCCTGGAGCCGATCCTGGACCAGGTGGCGGCCGAGCTGGCCGGCAAGCTGAAGATCATCCGCATCGACATCGAGCAGAGTCCCGGCCTGGCCCAGGCCTTCCGGGTGCAATCGATTCCGATGATGGTGCTGTTCGTGGGCGGACGCCCGGCCGACCAGGTCGTGGGGCTGGTCGACAAGAATCGCATCCTGGCCATGGTGGAGCCGCACCTGCCGCGCCAGGCCAACGAGCTGGCCGCGCCCGAGCTGGCCCAGCTGGTGACGCAAGGCCGCGCCGTGCCTGTCGACATCCGCGACGCTGGCAGCTTCGCGCGTTACCACATCCCGGGCGCCATCCACGTACCGGCCGAAGAAGCCCTGACGCGCACGCCCGATCTGATCCCCAGCGACGGCCGCATCCGCGTGCTCTACGCCCGCGGCGGCGACGAGGCCAAGGAACTCAGCGAAAAGCTCCTGGCAGCCGGGGTTCAGGTGGGATTCCTGGCCGGCGGCTTCCTGGGCTGGGAGGCCGAGGGGCTCGAAGTCGAGCGCGGCTGAGGCTGGCGACCGTCCCGAGAGTCCCGCGAGTGTCCATGACGCCGATTGCCCCTTGTCGTGCTCGGCGCCCTGGGGGTAAGTTGCCACCAACACCTACAAGAAAACCAATTTTCACGCTGGACGTAGAATGACCGACCCGCGAGCGTATGTCCCAGGTCTGGCCAACGTACCGGCTGCCGAGTCGAGCGTCTGTTATCTGGACGGCTCCATCGGCAAGCTTCAGTACCGCGGCTACCCGATCGAAGTTCTCTCCGAAAAGGCCACCTTTGAAGAGGTCGCCTATCTCCTGCTGAACGGCGAGCTGCCCACCCAGGAACAGCTCGATGCTTTCGACGCGGAGCTGATCGAAGCGCGCGACGTCAAGTTCCGCATCATCGATCTGCTCAAGACCCTGCCCGAGAGCGGCCACCCGATGGACGCCCTGGCGGCCTCGGTGGCGGCCATGAGCATGTTCTATCCGGGCGACCACGTGGAGGACGCGGCATTCCGTAGCGCCTGCGCCACCCGTTTGACCGCGAAGTTCCCGACGGTGGTGGCCGCCTGGCAGCGCATCCGCAACGGCGATGATGCGATCAAGAGCCGCCCCGATCTCGGCCATGCCGCCAACTTCCTCTACATGCTCAGCGGCAAGGAGCCCGACCCGCTGATCGCGCGCACGCTCGACGTGGCCCTGACGCTGCATGCCGAGCACCAGATGAACGCCTCGACCTTCAGCGCTCGTGTCACCGGCTCGGCCCTGGCCGACGCCTACGCTGTGGCCACATCGGCGGTGGGCACCCTCTCGGGTCCGCTGCACGGCGGCGCCAACGAAGAAGTGCTGAAGATGCTGCGCACGATCCCCAACGCCAGCCCGGGCGCGGTAAGGGCTTGGGCCGAAGATCGCCTGGCGCGCAAGCAGAAGATCTCCGGCTTTGGTCACCGCGAGTACAAGGTCAAAGATCCGCGCGCCACGATTCTGCAGCGCCTGTCGACCCAGGTCTTCCAGGAATACGGCAGCACCCCGCTCTACGATGTCGCCCTCGAGCTCGAAACGCAGATGGAAGAACTGGTGGGGCAGAAGGGCATCTACCCCAACGTCGATTTCTACAGCGGCATCCTCTACGACAAGATGGGAATTCCCACCGACCTGTTCACGCCGATCTTCGCCATCGCACGCATCTCCGGCTGGCTGGCCCACTGGCTCGAGCAGTTACAGCACAACCGCATCTTCCGCCCCAGCCAAATCTGGAACGGCCAGGCCGACCGCGACTTCGTGCCGATGTCGGATCGGCGCGGCGAGTAGCCTTGACCGGTCGGGATGCCCGATCCGGTGCCATCTATGGATTGGAAGCGACCGCCGGCTGCTACGGAGGAGCGATGATGAAAGAGCGATAGCGCCCATCGTCGCAATAGAAGTAGGAGCCAATGTTCCAATCGCAGGTGGGCGTGTTGGGCTCACACTCTCCGTAGTCTGTCACTTGATCGGGTGGTGATTCGAATGCCGGGCAAGCCTCGCAGCCCCGGCCGACCCAGCTGCCCGTCCGCTCATCCCAGCGGCACGGTGGACCACTGCAGCTCCAGGTGAGCGCAGATCGGTCGCACTCGCAAAGCTGCAGCTCGTCGTACCGGCAGCGGAAGCCAGCGTCCGCACAAGCGGCGCCATTGACGGGCTTTTCCGGCGGGCAGTAGAGAGGGCAGTCGGAACGTTCGGATTGGCCCGGAAGCAGGATGCAGGGTTCGGCCCAGGCGTCGGACCCTGCGTCGGTGGGGCTTCCAGTATCGAGCGCGGACTCCACTGCTGCGTCCCGGCGCGGGGAGTCGATTTGGGCGGACCGACCTCCGTGGCCAGCGGCCCCGGTGTCGAGGTCGTCATGGATGCAACCGGGAGGCTGTCTTTGGGCGCACCCGCATCGTCGCTGGCGAGCGGGACCGGCAGCCGATGCTCAGCACAGGCGCACGACAGCACCAGCTGCAGTGGCAAGTAGCGGGGCATGGCCATACTCTCGCCAGGCGTAGCACCTGGCCCAAGTCGGCGCCAGCGCCTGCGCTGTGAGTTCAGTCCAGGCGCCGGTAGCTGTGAGCGAAGAGCAGAAGGCCCAGGCTGAGGGCGCCCAGCAGGGCGCCGGCACCGCCGAGTGCGAGTTGGGGGCCCACGGCGGGGTGGTCGGCCAGGCGGCCGATGGGGTAGAGCGCGGCGTTGGCCAGGGACATCTCCAGATTGTAGATGCTGCTGACGCGGCCCCGGTAGTCGTCGTCGACGTAGGCCTGCATCAGCACGTTGGACAGCGACATACGACCTGCCTGGCCGAGTCCGACCACGATGATGAGAGCGAAGGACACTGCGATCGCGGTCGAAGCGGCAAAGCCCATCAGGCCGACCGAGAGCACCAGGCCGCTGCAGAGCAGGAGCAGGCCGCGGCGTTGGCTGCGCATGGACGCCACCAGCAGCGATCCGGTCAGCGATCCGATTCCAGAAACCGTGGTCAAAAGGCCCAGCTGGGCCGGCCCGGCGTCGAGCACTTGCTTGGCAAAGCCCGGCAGCAGCATCACGTAGGTGAAGCCGAAAAAGACCATGAAGAAGTTGACGACCGCCAACATGCGCATGGGCGAGGTGGTCCAGACGTAGCGAAAACCGTCGATCAGCTCTGACAGGGCGGTGCCGCGACGCGAGCTGCCCGGCTCGCGGTCGGGCACGTGGACGAAGATGAGACCCACGCCCGCGTAGAAGTAGAGAACGGCCATGGCGATGTAGACGTAGGCGGCCGGGCCGATCTCGCCGTCGCCGCCGCCGAACGCTGCAACCATGAAGCCGGCGATGCCCGGCATCACCAGGCGCGCGAAGTTCATGGCGCTGGTGTTGAGGGCGATGGCGTTCATCAGGCGGCCCATGCCGACGACTTCGGCGGTCAACGCCTGGCGCGAGGGCATCTTGATGGTACGTGCGGCGCCCTGAACCACGGCGGCGGCGATCAGGTGCTCGAAGCGCAGTTGACCCATCCAAATCAGCGAGGCGACGCCGAAGGCCACGGCAGCGGCGACGTACTGGCAGACGATGACCAGTCGTTTGCGTTGACGGACGCGGTCGGCGATCACGCCGGCGAAGGGCGCCAGGGCGAAGCCGGCCAGACCGTTGACCAGGAACATGACGCCCAAGGACTCATAACTGCCAGTCAATTCATACACGATCCAGCCGCGCACGAAGATCTGCATGTTGACGGCTGTGAAATTTGCCAGCAGCGTGCCGAAAAAGTGCCGATAGTTGCGGTCGCGCAGGGCCTCGAAGGTGCGCACGCGTCCTTCTGCGGGCGCCCCGGCGCTGTCGGATGCGGGGCTGGCGCCGTTGGAATTGGGCATGGCGCCGCTTGTAGTGGCCGCTGGCGGCGCTGTCGAGGGTGGAGCACGTGCAGCCCTCAGGAGGGGATGGCGAGCGCCGAGGTCGTGCTTTCAGTAGCCGCAGGCTTGCAGCTTGGTGGCCGTTGGGCGTCTCAATGCGTAAGTTTCGACCGTGCCGGCGGGGTAGGTCAGCGAGGCTTCATCGCCGCAGCCTTCCCAGGCGATGTCGACCGCATCGAACTCGTCCATGGTAAGAAAGCCGAGACAGCCGCGGTCCCCTTCGTGGGTCTCGGGAAAGGCGATGGTGAAACTGCTGCCGTTGAGGGTGATGGGAATGCGGCGTGCCGTGAGGCATGGACCCAGGGAGTTATCGCCCTCGTAGACGGCGCACAGGCCGGCTGGAACGCCGCTGTCGATGCGGAGAACACCCACGGAGGTCCCGCTGATGGCGGGATTGTCGGTGGGCAGCCACCGCTGGAGCCATCGTCGACGTTTGACGCGCTACCGTCTCTCGCGGTGCGTGCCACATCGCATGGCACAAGAGCTCAGGGTTATCGACCGCCCGGGGGCCGCTCGAAAGCGTCATGCGACAACGGCAGCTTGCCGTTGTCGAGCCTGGCTCGCATCACCAGCCGATCCTCGGTGCCCGGGCTGACGTGCAGTCGCAGCTCCGGGTCGACAATCACGACTTGGGGAGAGCCGGGGGCGCCAGCGAGCTTGGCGAGCGCGCGCTCGGGCCCCAGGATGAAGACGGCGGTCGACAGAGCGTCGGCGTAGATACCGGATTCGGCCAGTACGGTGACCGAGACGCTGCGCTCGGTCGGCAATCCGGTGCGCGGGTCGATGATGTGGTGCCAGCGCTTGCCGTCGCGGATGAAGGCGTGTTCGTAGTCGCCCGAGGTGGAGATCGAGCCGGCCGTGGCCTCCAGGAAGCCAAAGTAGTCGTCGCGCCGCGGATGCTGGATGCCGACGCGCCAGCCCCGCCCCTTGCGCTGGCCCGAGACCTGTACCTGGCCGCCCCCGAAGAGCATATAGCGCTCGATACCCGCTTGGCGTAGCACGGCCGCCGCCCGGTCCAGGGCGTAGCCTTTGGCGATGCCGCCGGTGCCGATCTGCATCCCCGTTTCTTGCAGCTTGACCGTGGACGCGCCCTCGTCGATGACGACCTTGCGATAGTCGATGTGCGGCAGCCGCGCGGCGATTTCGGCGCGGTCGGGGATCGTTTCTTCGCCCGGCTGGAAGGTGTACATGCCGCGCAGGGCGGCCCAGCTCAAATCGAAGGCGCCTTCGCTCCAACGCGAGACTTCGATGCCGGCGCGCACCACAGCCAAAGTCTCGGCTCCGACGCGTACAGCTCCCCGGCCAGCGGCGGCGTTGATGGCCGAGATCTCGCTATCGGGCCGCCACTCGGAAAGCAGCGCCTCGAGGCGCGCGATTTCGTCGAACGCCGCGTCGACGGCGGCGCTCACGCGCGGGTCCTCTTGGCCCACGATGCTGATCGCCACCACCGTGCCCATCAGCGGACGGCTGCGCTGGTAGAGGGGCTCCTCGACGGTAGGCGCGGGGGCCGGCGGCGGCTCGCCGGCGGGCGGCGGTGCCGCGGGCCCCGACGCGGTGGCCGCACCCGGCTCAGACGCGGGTTGCGCAGGTGACTGGCACGCCAGCAGGGCCAGAGCAAAGCAGAGCAGGGGGGCGAGGGGCAGCAGACGCATGGAATTCGTCGGTGCGTGGGCGCGGGGCACTCGCCAGTAGGTAGCGCCTGGCGGCGTTCGGAACAACCTCCGCGCGACCGGGTGACGGCCGTCTTGATGCCCCGGAGCGGCTGTGCTCCCCTCCGCGCCATGATTTCGCGGTTGCGTCGGCTCTGCGCAGGCCTTTGGGTGGTGCTGGTTTCGGCCCTGCTGTGGCCCAGCAGCGGCGGGGCCTTCGGTGAGGCCACTGCCGTCGATATCCGCATGGTGCTGGCCGCCAAGCTCAGTCCGGCCCGCCCCACGGCGGCGCGCCGCTTGGCCTGGGAGGTGCGGCAGCGCACCAGCGTGGAGACGCGCCTGGAGCCCACGCGCACGCGCTTCGACGATCCGGGCATTTTCGAGTCGCCGCTGCTGTACTTCAGCGGCGACCGCGAGTTCCAACCGCTGTCGGAGGCGGAGATCGCGGGACTGCGGCGTTTCGTCGAGTTCGGTGGCTTCGTGCTGATCGACGATGCCGCCCCCGATCGCGACGGATTCGATCGCAGTGTGCGCCGCGAGCTGGGACGGGCGTTCGGCGATGGCGCCCTGCGACCGCTCGCCAACAGCCATACGGTCTTTCGCTCGTTTTACCTGCTCGAACGCCCCCAGGGGCGCGTCGAGGGACCGGCCCAGCTCGAGGCCGTGCAGCGCGCCGGGCGCGCCGCGGTGATCTATTCGCGCCACGATTTGGGCGGCGCCTGGGATCGCGACGATCTGGGCAACTATCTGCATCCGGTGCAACCCGGAGGCAATCGACAACGCGAACTGGCAATTCGACTGGGAGTCAATCTCGTGCTCTATGCGCTTTGCCTGGACTACAAGGACGATCAGGTGCACTCGCCCTTCATCATGCGCCGACGCGGCGGACAGTAGACGATGCCGACGCTCGAGAGTGTGAGCCTGCAGCTGGGCAACCCGGGCGGGACGCCTGTGGCCGTCGTGGTGGCCATGCTGGTCGCTGCGATGACCCTGCTCGGCATCCGCGAGCTGTCGAGCGTCACCCTGGCCTGGCGCCGCCGTTTGCTCCTGGGGCTGCGGCTTGCGACCGCGGCGGTGGCGCTGCTACTGGCGCTGCAGCCGCGTTGGATAAGCGAGCGCGTCGAGGTGGTCCAGGGGAGGCTTTTGGTGCTGCTCGACGTTTCGCGCAGCATGCAGGTGCGCGACGACGGTGCCTCGAGGGCGACCCAGGCGAGCGAGTTGGTCGCCCGCTGGCGCAAGGAGGCCGCCGTTCCCTTTGACCTCTACGGTTTCGGGTCCGAGCTGCGCCCGCTCAAAACCCAGGCGCTCCAGCCCCACGACCTCGCCCGCGACGACGAGTCGCGGCTGCGTCGGGCGCTCGACTCTGCCGTGGAGCGCCATCCCGACGACCTTGGCGCCATCGTTGTGGTCACCGACGGTGCCGACACGACGCCTGATTTTAGCGCCGCACAGCTGGCCGAGTTCGGGGTGCGCGTGCACACGGTGGCGCTGGGCTCCGAGCGTGATCTGGGCGATGATGCCATCGTTAGCGTGAAGGCCGACCCCGTGGCCTTTCTTCGTCAATCGGCAGAGGTGGAGGTGGTCGTGCGCCTCTCCGACGCGGATGCCGCCAGGGTTGCCGTGAGCCTGCGTCGCGACGGACAGGTGGTCGCCGAACGCGGCCTGGAGGTGGGCGATGACGGACTGGCCCGGGCGGTCTTGCCCTTCGTGCCCGATCGGCTCGGTCGCTCCGTCTATTCCCTGTCGATACCGGTCGACGCGCGCGATCGGGTGCCCGAAAACAACGAGCGCGCCTTTCTGGTACGCGTCACCCGCGACCGCCTGCGCGTGCTGCTCGTCTGTGGTGCGCCCAGCTGGGATACGCGCTTTTTGCGCGCCTTTCTGAAGTCCGATCCGGCCATCGATCTGATCACCTTTTTCATCCTGACCACGCACAACGACATTCGCCTGGCACCCGCTGAAGAGCTGTCGCTGATCCCCTTTCCCACCGACGAACTCTTCCGCGAGCACCTGGAGAGCTTCGATGTGGTGATCTTCCAGGACTTCAACTACGGGCCCTACCAGATGGTCCAGTACCTGCCGCGCATTCGGGACTATGTGCTCGCGGGGGGATCGTTCGCCATGATCGGGGGCTCCAAGGCCTTTGGTGCCGGTGGCTACGTGCGCACGCCGGTGGCGGAGATCCTGCCGGTCGCGATGGAGCCGGGTGAGCGTGCCGTCATGGAAGGGGCCTTTGCGCCGCGGCTGGCAGCGGGGCTGGAGCGCCATCCGGTGGTGGAGCTCGCGCCCGATCCGGAGCAGAACGCGGCCGCCTGGCAGCGCTTGGCGCAGCTGGTCGGCATGAACAAGCTCACGGGTCTGACCGACGATGCCCTCGCGCTGCTGCATCATCCCGAGGCGAAGTTGGGCGATGGCACGCCGATGCCGGTGTTGGTGGTCGGCAGCCCTGGCCAGGGCCGCAGTTTGGCGCTGGCGTCGGATAGCGCTTGGCGCTGGGGCATGGCGACCGCCGGTCGCACGGGGGATCCCTCCGCCTACGAGAAGTTCTGGGATCGGGCGCTGCGTTGGCTGGCGCGCGACCCGCTGCTGGAGCCGGCGCGCGTCGAGACCGACCGGGAACGCTACGGTCCCGGTGCCGCCTTGCGCGCGCGCATGCGACTGCAAGATGCGCGTCATCAACCTCTGGTCAACGCCGAGGTGGTGCTGCGGGTGGAGCAAAGCGACGGCCAGGTGGTCCACGAGGCGCCCGTGACGAGCGATGCAGTGGGGGCGGCCGAAGTCGAGCTCGAGGCGCCCATGCAGCCCGGGGGCTATCGTCTGGCCGTGATCGCCCCCGACGGTCAGAGCGAACTGGCAGACGAGGGCTTCGTGGTGGAAGCCGGCGGCGATGAGCTGGCCGATCCGCGCGCGCGCCCGGGGTTGCTGAAGGACATCGCGCGCATCACCGGCGGCAGCGCGAGCACGGCTTCGAGTGCCGGGGCGCTGCAGGATCTGGATCGCAGCCGCAGCCGCGCGGTGGCGAGCCAGCAGCATCGGCCGTTCGCCTCGGCGGTGTTTTTCCTGGTGTTGGTGGTGGTTTTCGGGGTCGAGTGGGGATTGCGTCGCGCTTGGGGTTTGGCTTGAGGCGCCAGGCACGAGCACTTAAGTCCAGGAAGCCTCGTGTCGCCTGTCGCGTGTCGCCTGCTGCGTAGACGTCGTCGAAGCTCCCCAATGGCACCGAGGTCTGAACGACCACGCCTACGTCCACGTGCACAACCACGACACGGGCGTCCACGTCTGGGCGACACGGGACAGGAGCCCTACGGACAAAGCTCCGTGAGGCCGCGTCTGAGTGGCAGGTCGAAGGTTCCCTCCACGTTCAGGTTCGTGTTGCCCGAGTCGTCGCAGGCGGCCAGATCGAGCTGAAACTGCCCCTGCAGCCGCGATCGGGCCGTGGTGGAAACCTCGCCGGCCATGTTCAATAGGCCGCTGAAGCCCTCGCAACCACCCCACAGGCCGTAGGGGCTGAGCGGTCTGGGGCGGTTGTAGCGGATGCGGATGGTCGAGGTCGGGTCCTCGGGCGTGAGGGCGTTGAGGCCGACATGCAGTCCGTCACCCACGGTGATGGCGTCCGCGTCAAAGTCGAAGCTCAGCGCGTGTTCGTCACCGCCGGGGCAGCGACCCTCCGACAAGGTCAGGCGAAGCGTCGGATGGTCGCAGTTGCCGACCCAGCTGAGTTCGGCGCGCGAGACGGGGAAGTCCAGGGGGTCGTAGACGCCGTTGTAGTAGCCGCCGTCGGCCGGCCGTTCATCGGCTGCGAAGGGGAGGGCGTCGAACGAGGTGCATTCGTTCGCCTGCGGTCCGAAGACCCGGTCCGAGCCTGCATCCTCGTCACCGCCAGCGGCAGGCGTGGACGATGCACCCCCGTCGCGTCCTGCGCTGCTGACCTGCGGGGCGCTGGTGCCGTCGCCACCACCGGGACCGGCCGGGGGAGGCGCCGTCGGTCCGTCTTCACCGCAGCCGAAGCTCGCGACGATGAGGGCGACGATGCAGTGGAGCCGGGTCGGGACCATGGGGTACAAGTGTAGCCCCTTCGCGCGAAAAATCACCGCCTCGCGAGGTAACTGGAACCCATGGAAGCCATCAAACTGCGCGGCGCGCGAGTGAACAACCTGCGCGGGGTGGACCTGTCGCTGTCGCCCGGCACGCTGACGGTGGTCCGCGGACCGTCAGGAGCCGGCAAATCCTCACTGGTCTTTGCGACGCTCTACGCCGAGGGCCAGCGGCGCTACGTGGAGAGCTTCAGCCCCTATGCGCGCCAATTCCTCGAGCGCCTTGCGCGTCCGCCACTGGATGCACTGGAAGCGATGCCGGCTGCGATCGCCATCGATCGCGCCGGCAGCGTCAAGACCAGCCGCTCGACGGTCTCCACCATGACCGAGCTCAGCGATTATTTGAAGCAGCTGTGGGCGCTGGCCGCCGAGCTCGATTGCACCGATTGCGGCGAGCGCGTGCGCGCGCTGACCCCGGAGGCCGCCGCAGAGCGTGTCCAGAGCCAGCTGCCCGACGCGCGCATCGTGGTGAGCTATCCACAGCCAGTGCTCTCGGCCGAGGACTATTTGACCCTGCGCGAGCGATTGCTGGCCGACGGTTATCGCCGTGCGGCCTTCGGCGCCACGGTGCGCGAACTCGAGACGCTGCGACCCAGCGAGGTGCTGGGACAAGGCGTGGACGGAGAAGAGGGCGCGACGCTGGATGTGGTCGTCGACCGCTTGACCACGCGCGCTTCCGAAGCCTCCAGGCTCGTGGAGGCGCTGGAGGCGGCCTTCGAGCACGGCGCTGGACACGCCAGCGTTGCCAGCGCCGACGGCGGCCAGCAGCGGCTTTCGCGCGCGCTCATCTGCGACGGTTGCGGCAAGGGCTACGCCAAGCCGGCGCCGGGCCTCTTCTCCTTCAACAGTCCGGTGGGCGCCTGCGAACGCTGCCGGGGCTTCGGACGCACCATCGGCGTCGACTGGGACAAGGTCTTTCCCGATCCCGAAAAGACCCTCGCCGCCGGCGCCATCAAGCCCTGGTCGGGCGCCTCCACGGCCTGGGAACGCAAGCTGCTCAAGCGCTTCTGCAAACGCAACGGCATCCCCATGGACGCGCCGCTCGCCAAGCTCGGACCCGGGGTGCGCGCGGCCCTGCTCGAAGGCGACGGCGGCAACTGGGATAGCGGCTTTCCGGGCCTCGAGCGTTGGTTCGAGTGGCTGGAGTCCCGCGCCTACAAGATGCATGTGCGCGTGCTACTGGCCCGCTACCGGCGCTACGAAGTGTGCGAGCAGTGCCAGGGCTCGCGCTTTCGCCCCGAGGTGCACGGTTGGAAGCTCGGTGGGCGCTCGCTGCCCGAAGTTTACGCCATGAGCGTGACCGCGGCCGCAGACTTCGTCGCCGAGCGTCGGCGTCAGCCGAAACTGAATGCGGCACTTTCGCGCGTACTCGAGGCTTGCCACGGCAGGCTGTCGACGCTGATCGAGGTCGGACTCGGCTATCTCTCCCTCGATCGCACCGCCCGCAGCCTCTCGGGCGGCGAGTTGCAGCGGGTGGCTCTGACCAGCGCCCTTGGCTCGGGGTTGAGCGGGATGCTCTTCGCGCTCGACGAGCCCACCGTGGGGCTGCATCCGGCGGATGTGGAGCGCCTGCTTCCGGCGATCCGGCGACTGTCGGATCGCGGCAATGTGGTGGTGGTGGTCGACTCCGATGCCCAGGTGATGGCCTCCGCAGACCGCGTGGTGGAGCTGGGACCGGGCGCGGGCGCGGCCGGTGGACGCATCGTTTTCGACGGGCCGGTGCGGGCTGCGCGGCGCTCGCCTGTCGTGGCTGGGGCGCCGGTCGCTGCCGGGCGCGCGCGTCGCAGCGGGCGCGGAACGCTGCTTCTGCGCGGCGCCCGCGGTCACAATCTCGACGGGGTGGACCTGGCGATTCCACTGGGAGTTTTTAGCTGCATCACGGGTGTCAGCGGTTCGGGCAAGAGCAGCCTGGTCACGCAAACCTTGCTGCCGGCCCTGGCGCGCGCCAAGGGCGAGGCTTCCGCTGTGCCCTTGGCCCACGACGGTTTGACTGGAGCCGAAGCCATCAAGCGCGTGGTGGTGGTCGATCAGGCGCCCCTGGGGAGAACCTCGCGCGGCAATCCGGCGACCTACGTGGGCGCCTGGGATGGCTTGCGCAAGGCCTTCGCGGGCGCGCCCCTTGCGCGTGAGCGGGGCTACACGGCTGGCTTTTTCTCTTTCAATGTGGCCGGTGGTCGCTGCGAGGCCTGCAAGGGCGAAGGTTCGGAAACGGTCGAAATGCAGTTTCTGGCCGACGTGCGCTTTTCCTGTCCGGAGTGCGGTGGGCGGCGCTTCGCCGGGCCCGTGCTCGACGTGGAAATCGACGGCCTCACTGTGGCCGATGCGCTCGAACTCAGCGTCGATCAGGCCATCGAGCGTTTCGCCAGCCTGCCGCGCGTGGCCGCGGCACTCAAGCCGCTGTCGGAGGTGGGCGCGGGCTATTTGCTTCTGGGTCAACCGCTGAGCACGCTCAGCGGCGGCGAGGCCCAGCGCCTGCGGCTGGCGGCGGCCATCGGTGAGGCGACGGAGGGCACGCTGCTGTCGTTGGACGAGCCCACCGCGGGGCTACACGAAAGCGACATCGCGCCGCTGCTTTCATGTCTCGAGCGCCTGGTCGATGAGGGCTCGACCGTGGTGGTGGTCGAGCACGCCATGGAGCTTGCGGCCCACGCCGACCATGTGGTGGATCTGGGGCCTGGTTCCGGTGCGCGTGGAGGGCGCATCGTCGCCCAGGGTAGCCCCGAAGAGGTCACCACGGCGGATACGGCCACCGCTCCGTATCTGGCGCGTGCGCTTTCGGGGCGCGCTGTGCAGCCCAGGCCCAAGAGCGCTGGCCCACGCGGCCGGACGCGCACGAAGGGTGATGGGGCGGGCGTTATCGAGGTGCGCAATGCCCGCGAGCACAACCTGCAAAACATCAGCCTCGAGTTGCCCCGCGATCGACTGGTGGTGGTCACCGGCCCCAGCGGCAGCGGCAAGAGCACGCTGGCCTTCGACGTGATCTTCGCCGAGTCTCAGCGCCGCTACCTGGAGACGCTCTCGCCCTACGTGCGGCAGTACATCAAGGAGCTGCCGCGCCCGGACGTGGAGGCCGTTGTGGGTATTCCCCCGGGCGTCTCCCTGGAGCAGCGCCACACGGGCGGTGCCCGAAATTCGACCGTCGCCACCGTTACCGAGGTGGCCCACTACCTGCGCCTGGTGTTCGCCCGCGCCGGCACCCTCTACTGCGAAGACTGCGAGGTGCCCATCGAGCCGCGGCCGGCGGCGGGGCTGGTGGCGGACGTGCGCCGGCGCTTCCCCAAGGGCAAGGCGCAGGTGCTTTCGCCCATCGTGCGCGCGCAGAAGGGCGCCCACCGCGATCGCCTGGAGCGCGCACGCAGCGCGGGCTTTATGCGCGCGCGCATCGATGGTGCGATGTGCGACTTGACCGCGGGTTTGAAGCTCGATCGCTACCGCGAGCATGACGTGGACGTGGTCATCGGTGAGGCCGCGGTCAAGGCGCCGGAGCTGACCGAGCTGCTCGAGCGAGCGCTCCTGGAGGGCTCGGGCACCGCCCACGTGGTCGTCGGTCGCGAAACCATGCTGCTGTCGAGTTCGCGCTCCTGCGCTTCCTGCGGCCGCGGCTACCCCGATCCCGATCCGCGCTTCTTCTCCTTCAATACGCGCCAGGGCGCCTGCGCCAAGTGCGAAGGTCGCGGCATGGTCGAAGTCGGCGAAGGGCGGCGCAAGAAGCGCGGCCGCAAGCGCGAGGCCCCCGAGCCGGTGGTCTGCCCCGACTGTCAGGGCGTGCGGCTCGCGGGAATCGCGCTGCATACACAGCTGGGCGACAAAAACATCGCGCAGTTGATGGCGCTCGACATCGACGGGGCCTTCGAGTCCATCAGCAAGCTCGAGCTATCGGGCCGGGCCGAAGAAGTTGCGAAACTGCCGCTGCGCGAGGCCCTGGGGCGGCTCGGTTTTCTGCAGCGCGTGGGCCTGGGCTACCTGAACTTGGATCGCGCCGCCCATACCCTCAGCGGTGGCGAGTTGCAGCGGGTTCGCCTGGCGGCGCAGCTGGGCAGCGGCCTTACGGGCGTGCTGTACGTGCTGGACGAGCCCACCATCGGCCTGCATGTGCGCGACACCGGACGCCTGCTCGAGGCGCTCAAGGCCCTGCGCACCCAGGGCTCTTCGGTGCTGGTCGTCGAGCATGACGCCGACACCATCGCCGCCGCCGATCATGTCATCGACGTGGGCCCCAGCGGCGGCCAGGGCGGCGGGCGCATCGTGGCCCAGGGGCCGCCCCGTAAGCTGCTGTCCTCGAAGCAGTCGGTAACGGGGCGGTCGCTGGCGGCGCCACCGCGCATCCCCGACAAGCGGCGCAAGGTCAAGCCCACCGGCGACTTCATCGAGGTGGTCGGCGCGCGCCAGCACAACCTGCGCGACGTGCACCTCAAACTCCCGGTTGGACGCCTCAGCGTGGTCACCGGTGTCAGTGGTTCGGGCAAGAGCACGCTGGTACGTGAGGTGATGCTCCGGGGCTTGCGACAGCAGCTGGGTCTCAAGAGCGACAAGCCCGGCGCTCACGACGCCATCCATGGCAGCGCGGCGGTCAAGCGCGCCATCGAGGTCGACCAGACGCCCATCGGGCGCACGCCTCGCTCGGTGCCGGCGACCTACGTCGGCATCTGGGACGAAGTGCGGCGGCTCTACGCGCACACGCCCCAGGCCCGTGCCCGCGGCTACGACGCCTCGCGCTTCTCCTTCAACGTGGCCAAGGGCCGCTGCGGCGAGTGCGAAGGGCAGGGCGCAAGCAACGTGGAGATGTCGTTTTTGCCCGACGCGTTGGTGCCCTGCGAGAGCTGCGACGGCATGCGCTTCAACCCCGAGACGCTGGCGGTACGGCTGCACGGCCTGCATATCGGCCAGCTGCTGCAGCTGCACGTCGAAGAAGTCGCCGAGCTGCTGTCGGCTTTTCCCAAGATCAGCCGCCCGCTGCAGCTGATGGGCGAGCTGGGCATGGGCTACCTAACGCTGGGACAGCCGAGCAATACCCTCAGCGGTGGCGAAGCCCAGCGCATGAAGCTGGTCAGCGAGCTGGCTACCGCAAGCGGCGGCAGCAGCCTTTACGTGCTGGACGAGCCCACCACGGGCCTGCATCGTCAGGACGTGTGGCGGCTGCTCGACGTCTTGGGTCAGCTGGTCGACCGCGGCGACACCCTGGTGCTGATCGAGCACCATCCCGACGTGATCGCCGCCGCCGACTGGGTCGTGGATCTGGGGCCCGAAGGCGGACGCGGGGGAGGCCGCATCGTGGCCCAGGGCACGCCCGAAAAGGTCGCCCGCAGCAAGCGCAGCCACACGGGCAGGATGCTGGCGGGGCTGCTGGGGGCGTAGGAACGCAGGTCGTTGGAGCGGGTCGGTCGGGCCGTGAACGATGCCGGAACACGCCCAGGAATCATGATGTCTGGGCGCACACATCATGATGTCTCCAAGCATCATGATGTTAAACGTACGGCATCATGATGCCAAGCAGGCATCACGATGCCGAGCTCTCACACTCCATGATGCGATCCTCGATCAGCGCCACAAAACTGCTGCGACCGCCGAAGAACCAGCCCAGGTGGGCGTCGCAGCCGCGACACAGGGCGATTTGCCAGTGGTGCCCGGCAAACCAGCTGAAGTCCCGGCTCTGGGCGCCAAGGCCGCGGCATCCGGAGGCGTCGCGAAAGCAGACGATGCGGTAGGCAAAGCCCGCCCGGTTGAAGCGGGTGTGCTGGTGGTGCCCGTCGACTTCGATGGCCGCACTGCGGTCGGTGAGCAACCATCCACAGCCGCGGCAAACGATGACGGCACGGAGCTGCGGTTTCAGCGCCTCCCGCTCCCGACTTGCCAGCTCGGCGTCGCTGTCGGGCCTGGGCGCAGGCCCTTGGCGCAAGGCCTGGTGTCCCCCGACGGTTTCGCTGCCGGCTATCCACATTTATCGAGGCCTCGGGGCAGTGGTAGTAGCATTCGCCGAACATGGAAAGCCCCGCGCTCTCATCCCTGGACCGCTCCCCCGTCAAAGACGTGCTCGACCGCCTCCATCGCCAGGCCCGCGGAGACATCAAGCATTTCGTCCGTCTGGCGCCCCGTTTCGTGCTGGGGCGCCTGCGCGGCCAGGCCTTCGGTGAGATCGTCAGCCCCGCAGCCATGCGCGAGTGCTTTATCCCCATCGACCGCGACGGCGGCCGGCTACTCTACCTCACCGCCCGCGCCATCGGCGCCCGCCACGTGGTCGAATTTGGTACCTCCTTCGGTATCTCCACCATCTACCTGGCCGCAGCCACCCGTGACAACGGCGGCGGCGTGGTGGTGGGCACCGAGATCGAGCCTAGCAAGGCGGCGCGGGCGCGCGCGCACGTGGAAGAGGCGGGCCTCGGCGACCAGCTCGACCTGCGGGTGGGCGACGCGCTCGAGACCCTGCAGGAGCTGGACAAGCCCGTGGACCTGCTCTTCATCGACGGTTGGAAGGACCTCTACCGCCCCGTGCTCGACCTGGTGCAACCGCGCCTGCGTCCGGGCGCCGTCGTGATCGCCGACAACATCTTCACTTTCCGCAGGGAACTGCGCCCCTACGTGGAGCACCTGCAATCGGGCGCCGGCGGCTTCGACTCCACGACCATCGCCATCGGTCAGGGCCTCGAGTACTCCGTATTTCGCGGGTAGCGGTCATCCTTCGCCCAACCACCGGTACATCACGAACGCATCCACGAAGTCCCCGCTCGGAAGCCGAAACGCGCCGGGCAGCCGTGCCACGATTTCCATCCCGCAGCGCTGCCACAGCCTGACCGCCGCCGTGTTCGTCGAGACCACCAGATTGAACTGCATGGCGCGGTAGCCCTCGTCGAGCGCCTGTGCCTGGGAGTGCCTGCACAGTGCGGCGCCGAGGCCCTGCCTTCGGGCGAAGTCGGCCACGACGTAGCCGCAGTTGCAGACGTGGGCGCCCAAGGCGGCCTGGTTGGGTTTGATATAGTAGGTGCCAGCGATGCGGCCGCGGTCATCGAGCGCCACGAACGTTGAGCGCGGATGCTTGACCCAGACCCGGTGCGCCTCTCCTTCGTGAATATCCGGGGCGAAGGGGTACGTCTCCCCGGCTCGGAAAACGGGCTGCAGGGCCGCCCAGGTGCCAGCCCAATCCGAAGCCTCGAAGCGTCTGATTTCGAACATCGGTCGAGCATACCCGCAGTGCGCTTCGGCGCGAGCGGTCGTCATGCTTTTGACAGTGAGTTTTTAGCAGACATGGTCCTGCCTTGGTGTCTTGAGACCGACATGCGCGGCCGCATAATTTGGTCCTTCCGTTTGGAGGGCGACTCGACATGAAGATCTTTCTGAAAGTGATCGGCGCCTTTATCGCGCTGGTATTGGTCATTGCAGGAGGCACGTTCTTTTGGGCCAAGTCCGCGGCGGAGGCCAAGCTAGGCACGGTCTACGAGGTGCATCACGTCGAGGTTCCGATGCCTTTTCCCCTGAGTACGGCGGAGGTGGAGGCGTTGCGCAAGGAGCGTTTGGCTGCGCGGGCCAAGCCCGTGGCCGCCGCAGCTGCGGGCCCAGAAGGTGAAGCAGCGGAGGCTGAAGGCAAAGCGCAGGGCGAAGAAGCGGTCGCGGCTGAAGACCCGCTCGAGGGCGTCGATTTGCAGAAGATCGCTCGCCAGCGGGCCATCGCCCGGGGCAAGCACCTGGTCGAGGCCCGCTACGCCTGCATCGAGTGCCACGGAAAGAACTTTGGCGGCGGCGTCATGGTCGACGACCCGGCCATGGGCAAACTGATGGGTCCGAACATCACCGGCGGCAAGGGCGGCAAGACGAGGAACTACAAACCCGCCGACTGGGATCGCATCGTGCGCCATGGCGTCAAGCCCGACGGCACGCCCGCAGTCATGCCCTCCGAGGACTTTCGCTACATGACCGACCAGGAGCTGTCGGACATCGTGACCTACATTCGCACCGTTCCGGCTGTCGACAACGAGGTGGGAGGGGTGGCTTTCGGTCCCGTCGGAACGATCCTGGTCGCGACCGGCGAGCTTCCTCTATCAGCCGACACTTTGGCTAAACATCATCATGAGGAGCACGTGAAGTTTCCGCCGAAGGCGGAAGCGAGCGAGGCCTTCGGCAAACACCTGGCAGCCGTCTGCGTCGGCTGCCACCGCGAAAACTTCGAAGGCGGCCCAATCGCCATCGGTCCCCCCGACTGGCCGCCCGCGAAGAATATCACCATGCACGAAGAGGGGCTCGACGGCTGGACCTTCGAGCAATTCGAAGCCCTCATGCTCACCGGTGTGCGCCCCGATGGCGGCAAGGTGCTGGCGCCGATGAATCTGATGATGCCCTACGCCAACGCCACCACGGCCGTCGAACGGCGCGCCATGTGGGAGTACCTCAAGGCTCTGCCGCCTCGGCCGACTGGCAAATAGGCTGGGGCCTCGACCCAAATGCTTTGTGCCATTCGTAGCGTTTGGCGCAGACGGGCAGCGCGGCGAAGCGCCGGGTCTTTGCCGCGCTAGCGTCCGCGCGAGCCGCCGTCGGCGACGATCGTCTGCCCGGTGATGAAGTTGCTGGCGTCGCTGGCCAAAAACAGCGCCAGCCCTGCGATGTCGTCGGGTTGACCGATGCGACGCACGGGACTGCCGTTTTCCATGCGTTTGACAGCGGCTTCGTTCTGCAATAGCGCGCCTGCAAACTTGGTCTCGACCAGGCCCGGGGCGATGGCGTTGACGCGGATGCCGCTGCCGCCGAGTTCGGCCGCCAGCGTTTGGGTCATGGAGATGACGGCAGCCTTGCTCATGCCGTAGACGCCCTGGAATGCCGCGGCGCCCATGCCGGCGATGGAGGCGACGTTGACGATGGAGCCGGGTGCTTCGCGCTTCTGCAGGTGCTTGATCACGGCGCGCGCGGTCATGAAGTATCCCTTGGTGTTGACCTCGAAGGTCTTGTCCCAGGCGGGAAACTCGACCTTCATGAGCGGGCCGAAGTAGGGGTTGGTGGCGGCGTTGTTGATCAGGATGTCGACCTGACCGTAGGTTTGGACGGTTTTGTCGACAAGGGCGTTGATTTCGTCTTCGTGGCCGGCGTGGCAGGTGATGGGGGTGGCTTCGCCGCCGGCCTCGCGGATGGCGGAGGCTACGCCCTCGAGGCCTTCGAGCTTGCGCGAGGCGACGACGACCTTGGCGCCGTGCTCGGCCAGGGCCTTGGCGATCGATTCGCCGATGCCACGGCTGCCGCCGGTGACGATGGCGACCTTGCCGTTGATGTCCATGTTGCGTTTGCTGATCTCGGTTCGCATGGCGTTTTGGCTCTCTTTTTCGAACGAAGTGATTGACCGCGTTACTTCATCTCGAAGATGAGTACGCTGGCGGGTTGTTTTCCAATGTTCTTGATGGAGTGACCGGCGTCGGGCGGCTGATGCTGCGCCTGACCGGCAGTCATCGATAGCCGCGTCTGCTCACCGGCAGCCGTCCTTACGCGCCAGTTTGCGTCAGCGAACGCATAGACGAAGACCTCGGGATGGGAGTGCATGGTGTCGCGCTCGCCGGGCCCCCAGCTCGCTTTGACCACGCGCACCCACGGGGTTTCGGCGAGCACCTGATATTGCTTGGGTGAGGCTTCGACAGAAGCCGGCGCCGAGCCTTCGGGAACCGATTGCACGGCGCCGGTCTTGCGCTCGAGAATCAGCATCTTGGCCTCGGACTCGCCCGCATTGCGCGTGGAGTGACCGGCCAGGGTACCGCTTGGGGTCAGCACCTGACCGGCACCCACGGTGCCGCCGACTTCGCTGCCGTCGAGCTGCGTTCCCTGCCAGTTCATGTCCGTCAGGGCGTACATCACATACTCGGGGTGGCTGTGCATGGCGTCCCCTTGCCCCGGGGCCCAGGTGGCCAACAGCAGTCGCGCCGCTTCGGACTCGGCCACGACGGTGTAGACTTCGGGGGAGGCTGCGACGGGGCCCGGCGGGGGAGGCGGGGGCTCGGGAGGCGCTTGCTCGACCTTCACCGGCGCTGGCGCAGCTGCCGGCGCCGCCACAGCGGGGGCCGACCTGGGCTGTGCGCAGCCCACAATACCCAGGTTCAGCAGCAGGGCTGGCGCGACGACGATGTACAGCGGGGCTTTGCGATCCTTTTCGGTCAGCACGCGAAAGCTATGCCGCGACGGCGCCGCGATTACAAGGGCTCGCTCGAGTCAGCCGCGCTGCAGCAGGCGCTCGATACGGGCGCGAATTTCGCCAGGGCCCACCGCATCGGGCATCCAGGTGAGGCGCGCATGGCGTTCGGCCAGGCGCGCAAAGCGCTCGGGCTCGGCTCCGAAGTCGTAGGCCAGGATCACCGGCAGCCCTCCGTAACCCGCATCGCGCAGGGCTTCGAGGATGTAGAGGCCCTGATGGTTGGCCAGGGTTCCGAGGGCCTTCTTGCGATTGCCGCTGCGGGCGAGTAGAGCGTCCAGGTCGCCTAGCAGCTCGCCCGGGGCGAGGCGGTCGAAGCGCATGTCCAGGTAGATGAGGTCGATGGGCTCGCTCTCCAGGAGCGAAAGCGCCGCGCGGCCGCCCTTGGCTTGCAGATAGCGGGGTCCCGGCACGAAGCGGCTCAGGTTTTCGAGGTATTCATCGCCATCTTCGACGATCAGGATGGTGGCGGCGGTGGTCATGGGCTGATGGGAATCGTGAGGGCGACGGCTTTTGTGTATCCGGCTTCTCCTGGACGCACCGCGAGCGAGCCGTTGTAGGTGCCGAGCAGGTCGGCGGTCAAACCCAGGCCACGCTCGACAAAGCCGGCGTTGAGGTCCGATGATGCGAGCGCTTCGCCCGCCCGGTCGAAGACGAGGAAGGCCAGTTCATCGAGCGCGGTCACCGGGTCGCTCTCGATGCGCACGGCGAGCGCGAGCTGGCAAGGGCCTGCGGTCTCTGCGCGCAGCGAGGCCTGCAGGGCATTGCGAAGTAGGTTGGTCAGGGCGTCTTCGAAGTGGGCCCGTGGCATGGCGACGCGCACGGGCAATGCGTCGGCTTCGATCCACTGCAGCTCTGCCACTTCGCGCCCAGCAAAAGCCGGCTCCCGGCACAGGCGCTCGAAGATCGCTTCGAGTTCCGAACGTCCGACTTCGACCGCGCGAATCGAGGCCAGCAGCGCTTCGATGTGGGCGCGTCCCTGGGCATTGATCAGCTCGCTGGCGCGCGAAAGCCGGGTCCGCAGCCGGCCGCGTGACCGCGATGACAGGCGTCCGCTGCGCAAGAGCTGCGAGCGCACCGACGCAAGGATGTGGAAGCCGCGGGTTATGGCGGCAAAGGCGAGGTCGACCCGGCGCAGGTTCAGGCGCAGCCCGTGGGCCCGGCCCAGACGCTGCAACTCGTCGAGGTAGCCGTCCAGGCGCTCCGCCGCGCCTCCGGGCGCGAAGAGCGCGCGCTCCAGGTGCCCCGCCGCGTCGCTTGTGCCTTCGCCGCTGGACAGCGACTCGGCCAGCCCCTCGAGCATCAAGGTGTTGTGCTTGAGGACTTCATGACGCACCGACGAGAGAATGCGCTGCAGCTCCGGGCCGACCTCCGGTCGCTGATCGAGCAGCTGGGCGAGCCCGGCACCGCCGTAGCGCAGCCGGTAGCCCAGGCCGAGCGCGCCGCCAAAGGCCGCGAGCAGCAGCAATGCCGTCACCGCCAGCGATACCAGCACCCGCTGCAGCCGGCGCTCCAGACGCTCCACCTCGCTGACCACGTTGGGCTTTGGCTTCTGTGCGCGCAATCGCGCCAGGCGCGATCGGGCATCGAGGTGGCTCGCGAGACGGTGCAGGCCGAGGGCCGCGCCGAGCAACTCGGACTCGGCCGGCAGCGCGAGCTCCACCAGCTTTAGCGAGGCCTGGGCATGGCCCAGGGACTCGGCCTTCTGCAAGTGCTGCCGCGCCCTCCCAGTTGCGCCGTCGCTGAGCAGGACCTCCGAGAGCTGGACCAGCACCTCGGCTTGATCGGGCTGCTGCGCGAGCGAAGCCTCGAAGGCGCGCGCGGCCTGTGACAGTCGCCCGGTGCCCTGCAGGATGCGCCCCTGGAGCGCCAACACGGCCGCGTTGCGCTCGCTGGCCGGCAGCCGACCCAGCTCTGCCAGGGCGCGATCGGTGTCGCCCTCTCGCAGATGGGTGGTGGCTCGCGCGATGGCGCGATTGGCACCATCGCCCGCGCCCGGGGTCGCTTGCGGCTCGGCGTCGGTGGGATCTGGGTCGGCTTTCGAGGCCTCGCCCTGGGCCAAAAGGGACTCGAGCAGGGCGCGCAGCTCCAGGGCTTCCGAGAGATTGCCTGTGGGTTGGGAGATGTAGCGCTGCACGTGGCGGTAGGCCTGGGGCAGGTCACCGCTCTGGCGCAGGGTGTGGGCCAGCTTCAGGTGTAGCTGGTGGCGATCGGGACGGGCGCGCAGGGCCTGCTCGTAGAGCAGGGTGGCATCGGGCAGGGACTCGCCGCCCGGTTGCTGCCGGTAGTGATCGGCCAGATGCTCCAGATGATCGGCCTCGCCGCCGCTGAAGACGATGGCCTGCAAGAAGGCGCGCTCGGCCTCGATGACTTCACCCGCAGCCAAAAGGGCGTCGCCCAGGGCGCGCCGGATCGCAGCCTCCCGGGGTTGGCGCTCGCCGCTTCTGCGCAGCAGCGCGATGGCGGCGCGGGCCTCTCCGCCGGCCACCAGCATCTGGGCTCGTAGCAGCGTCTGTCGCAGGGCTGCCGGGTCGGCGCTTTGACCCGGACGCAGGCCGAGCCGGCGCGCCTCGCGTTCGGCCTCGAGGGCGAAGATGCGGCGTTGGGCTCCGACGAAAGCGGGTGCATCTTCGGGCAGGGCTCGGTACTGCGCCAACGCCTCATTCTCGCGGCCCAGTTCCCGGTAAAGATCGCCTAGCTCCAGGTGAATCTCCACCGAGACGCCGTGTGAGCGCAGCAGTTCCAGGTAGGCGCTCTCGGCCTCGTCGAAGCGGCCCATGGCGTGGGCCACGCGGGCCATGGCGTGCAGCAAAGGGGGCGTCGAACCCAGCAGCTGGCGCGCGCGCTGCAGCAAGGCGGAAGCTTCCGCGAGCGCGGGCGCCGTGGTCGGTTCGCGTGCGAGCAACTGGGCCAGGGCCAACTGGGCCAGGCCGCCGTCGGGATCGAGCTGCAGGGCCTTGCGGTAGTGTAGCTGTGCGGCCTCGAGATCGCCGCGCTCGGCGTAAAGGGCCGCCAGCTGCCCGGCGAGTTCAGCATCCTCAGGATCGAGGGAAAAGGCGCGCTCGAAGGCAGCCACCGCCGCCTTGCGATCGGCGCCATCGAGCGCCTGCAGCGCCTGCTGCCGGGCCTGTTTGCGCACGCGCTCGACGGCCTCGTCGACGGCCCCCGAGAGTGCGTCCGGGTCCTGGCCCCAGGCGTCGTTCCCCTCGTCCCCCTCGTCCCTTTCGCCCGCTTCGTCGCCCAAAACCGGAGGTTGAGGCGGCTCGGGGGCCGGCTGCGCGCGGGCGCTGGCACACGCCAAAATCAGGATCAGCGTCGCGAGCGGACCGCTGCTGCCCCTTCGCAAGTGGGTCAAGGTCGCCTCAAGTCCTTCAGCTTGACTCCAAGTTGATTTATCCGAAGCCGTACCGCCCGCGCGCGCCCTCCGTCGCCCAGTAGCTGCAGCGCCATGCGTGAGAGGTCTCCCTCGCAGCTGCGGAAGAGGGCTCCCAGGTACTGACGCTCGACGGCCCGCGAGACCTCGTTGAGTGTGCCCTGGGGGGTAATCTCGATGCCGATGCGGCCGGCGCCGCTTACGGCCTCAGGCGCCTGTGAGGGCAGGCGCGCAGTGGTCGCAGGCAGCAACCTGGAGACCAGCGCCGCGTCGATCTGCAGCCGCGGACCCTCGAGCGCCGCGCCGGCTTCCAGGGCGTCGGCTGCCTCGACCAGCGTGAAGGCGACCAGGTTATGGACCAGCATCGACAGCTCGCGCAGGTTGCCGGGCCACGGGTGTTGCTTCAGGGTTGACCAGGCCGATTCGGGCATCCACAGCTCGACACCGTCGCCGCCCGCCGCGCGCGGTCGGCCGATGTGCAGCTCGAGGGCGGGGCTCTGGTTCGGGCTGGGGTTTTGGCCCGCGGCCTTCAGGATCTGGCGGCACAGGGGCGCGATGTCGGAGTCTTCGCCGGAGCGACGGGCGAAGCGGCGGGCAAAAAACTCCAGATCCGCGGGCCGCTCGCGCAGGGGCGGGATGCGGGTGCGGGTGGCCGGCGACAGGCGCATGTAGAGGTCGGCGCGGAAACGCCCCTGTGCCACCGCCTGCTCCAGGTCCTGGCTGCTGGCGGCGACGACCTTGACGTCGACCGCCACCTCGCGCGTGCCGCCCAGGGGGCGCAGCCTGCCGTCCTGCAGCACCAGCAGCAGCTGCTTCTGGATCTCGGGCGGCACGCTCTGGATCTCATCGATGAAGAGGGTGCCGCCGTGGGCCGCTTCGAAGACGCCCTTTCTGTCGCTTACGGCGCCGGTATAGGCGCCGCGGGTGGCGCCGAAGAGGTGGGCGGGGACCAGCTCCTGGGGCACGGTGGAGAGATCCACAACCACGAAGGGACCTGCGCGACCGCTCAGCCGATGCACGAAACGTTCGGCCAAAAACGATTTACCGGTGCCGGTCTCGCCCTCGAGGATCAACGGCATCCGCCCGCGAGCCAGCACCGACAAGCGCCGCCGCATGTCGAGCAGGGCCCCGTCGCCGCCCCACAGCACTTCCCCTTCTTCGGCGCCGAGGGCCGCGGCCTGCAGCGCGCCTTGAATTCTTACGCGCAGGGCCGGCAGATCGTTGCCGTCGACGTAGTAGGTCATCGACTCCTGCGCCGGCGCCTCGGCCTCGCCGTCGAGCCAGTCCAGATCCTCGCGCGCGGTCAGCAGCACCACCGGCAGGCGCGGGTGGCGCCGGCGGATCTCGCGCAGGATGGCCACGCCCTGAAAGCGCTTGCGACGCCGCAGGCTGCGGGCCTCCGGAAGCTCCAGCAGTTGCGCTTCGGGCAGGTCGAAACTCACGTCGAGCAGCACCAGATCGACGCGTTTGGCGTGGCGGCGCAGGTAGCTGAGGGCGCTGGGACCATCGCCGATCTGCGCCTTGCCGCCCGGTCGGATCAGCTCCAGCTCGCCGAAGCGCTCGGCCACGATGCGCGCATGCAACTCCCCATCGTCGATCACCAGCACGCGCGGTCGTGACAGCTCGGCCACTTCACAGCTCCTTCAGCCAGCTGCGGATCGCCGCGCGTACGGCGCCCAGATCGGCCTCGATATCTTCGCGGCAGAGGGCGCGCTGGTCGCCCAGGGCCGCTTCCCAGCCAAGCGCCCGCTCCACCGCAGGCCGAAGTTCTCGGGCGCGGGCGGCGGTGGTGTCGCTGGCAGCCATCTCGGCCTCGAAGTCGCGCCACAGCTGCCGCGCCGGGACCGCGTGGCTGCCGCTCTTGCGCGTGCACAAGAGCGCCTGCGACAGCGCCTCGCGCAGGGCGGCCTGGTCGGCCTCGGGCTCGAGCATCGAAAGGGGCAGCAGCAGGTACTTGCCCAGGTCGTGTTCGAGTTCGAGCAGTCGATCCATCAGCGCGTCGGCGTCCATCGCGTGCAGGCCCCGTGCGGGGCGAGCATAGCAGCGGCGGCGCTCTGGGTCGTGGACGGCTGCTCGTTCGGCCCACCTCGAGCAGGCGCATGTAGGCCCAAGGTGGGTCGGAAATTGGAATCGCTCACGCCCCGCTCCTCTGCTGCTCGCCCTGCATCTGGCGTTCTCCGCGTATGGGCAAACACCTACACGCCTCTCCTCCCACAGAGACCCTTCCGGGCAACCCCACCAGCTCAACGGGATCCCAAAGGCACACCTCCGTCTTGACTGTGAGGCCACTACATAGTCGCCCTGGCAGCTTTTTGCGGGAGCGTGTGGCCCCGTGGAGAAAGGCTTTGTCGGCTTTTCGGCTTCCGACCGTCTATGGGGCAACTGGCTGGTACAGGCGGCCGACGAAGCCCTGGCCGCCAAAGGGGGTGCTGGCGTCTCGAGGAGTGGCGTTGCGCCAGAGGGAGTAGGCTGCCCAGCCGCCGGTGAGGACGGCGCCGTCCGGGGCAAAGGCTACTGTGGTGGCTCGCTCGTTGCTCGAGGAGCCGAGTATGTCGACCCACTGCTCGCTGCCGTCAACGCCCGAGAGCTCGAGTACGAACGCGTCCTGTCCACCCGCGAGGTCCTTGCCGCTCAGGTTTCCCGCGGTCCAGCCGGCAATGGCCAGTTGGTCGTCCGGGTCGATCGCGATCGCGCCGCCGTGGTCGTCGTCTGGCGAGCCGAGCTGCACGAGCCACAGTACGCGCCCGTCGTCGCCCGCGAGCTTGGCGACGAAGATGTCCCTGTACTCACCGAGGTTGGAACCGTCGAGGTCACCTGCGGTTGCTCCGGCGATTACGACGTCGCCCTTGCTGTCGATGGCGACCGCGCTGGCGTAGTCTTCGGCGGCCGTTCCCAATTGTCGCGTCCAGAGCGGGTCTCCGCCGTCCGCTGCGAGCTTGACCACGACTGCATCGACGCCGCCGGCGTTGCCTTCGCCTCCCATGTCGCCGGTGGTTTGGCCAGCGACTACGGCCGAGCCGTCTGCGCCCACGGCAATGCCCGCAGCTCTTTCGTCGGCGCTGCTGCCGTACTGCCGTATCCAGAGCGGCGAGCCGTCTTCGGCGGAAAGCTTGGCGACGAAGAGATCGACGCCGCCAGCGTTGCCGTTGCTGCCCAGCGCTCCTCCGGTGTGGCCCGCAAGCAGGCCGTCACCGTCGGTCGCGACGGCCACGGAGGTGGCCCATTCCCCTTCGGTGGTACCGAGTTGTACGGTCCACAGTGGCGTTCCGTCGTCGCCCGCCAGCCGCGTGGCGAACGCATCCGCGATGCCGAGGTTCGGTTCCGCGGTGAGCGAACCGAGCGTGTAGCCCACGCCCCAGACCGTGTCGGCGTCGTCGACGTCGATCGCCTCCACGGAGTCGTCGGCATCCGAACGCACGTCATGGCGCCATGCGTAGCGTCCATCACTGGCGCTGAGTTTTACGATCGAGCCGGACCCGGGGGTGCCCGAGCCGTCGTTCCAGAAGGCTCCGACGAAGATGTGGGTCGTGCCAGACGGGCGCACCCCAGTGACCTCGGTGGAATAGCCGGAGCGGACCCAGCTTTCGCCTGCGCAGATGCGGTCACTCGTGGGCGTGCCGGCCTTCTGCTCGGTCGTTCCGTCACCGCACTCGGAAAAGAGCGTGCACTCCGTGGCGTTTTCAGTGTCCGAATAGCTGCTCGCGGCGCAGGCGGTGCACTCGCGATCGCGGTTCGGAGCTGGCGGCTGGCTCACGTACTGTCCAGGGCCGCAGGTGGTGAGCGGCTCGCACTGGGTCGCGCCGGTCGACGTGGGGGAACCGATCTCGTATTCGCCGTCGGCGCAGCCCTGGCTGACGTCGGTGTCTCCCGAGTCGGGTGCGTCCGACGGGTCGGCACAGGTGCCCGGCGATGCGCAATCCATGCCGCCGCCGTCGCGAGCGCCCCCATCGATGCCGAATGCGGTCGCCGTACCCTCCGCGGCGTCGCTTCCATTCTGACTCGGGCCGCCGCATCCCGTCAGGGTCGCCAGGGCCGCCAGAATGCCGAGGGCGAATCGCGGCCGGATCGATGCTCTGGAGTGGTGCAAATCGACGCCCTCGAGATTCCGCATGTCGGGCGACGATGTCGAACCACTTCGGGTCATTCGCCGCTCGCTGCCGCCCGTCGAGGAGCTTGGCCCGAATCCCGCGCAGTCTTGCACGCGTGCCCGAGAGGCGGCAAGGGCGAGTCCATCGATGGGGCCGCAGCCGTGAAAACGTCCTGTCAGCTGTGCGCGGTCAGCTCAGGCGCTGGGTGCTGACGCCCTCCTCGTTGGCGGCTTGCTTCAGCGTGACCGCAAGCCACTGTGGGCGCAGCCGGCTGACGATGCAAAGACAGACCAGGGCCAACAAGGGGCTTGGTCGCGGAGCAGGGGTGTGCGAAGTAGACAAGGGCCTTGGGTGCGGTTTTGGCTTGTGTTGCAACTCTCCTCTACCGCATCCAAAGGCCCTTTTTCGACTGCCGACGTGGCTCGGGTCAGCCGGTGACCACCGGCCCGAGCACGACGCGGGCGCCGCACAGCCGCAGCTGCATCTGACCGTCGACGATCACCAGCCGCAGCACCTCCATGGGAGCGCCGCTGTGACTGCCTGTGATTTCCTCGAACAGCTCTTGGGAGCCGTGCTGCGACAGCGCGCCCTGACGTTTGCGACTGACCGCGTCGAGCAGCGACAGCACGCGCTGTGCGCGGCCGTGGTAGCGGTCGAAGGAAAGTCGGCCTGGCGGCTTTCGGCACCCGGCTGTCCCATCGCGGTGACCAACACCCGAATGTGCATCAATTGGCTCAGCCCGCGTCGTCCTCGCTACCGCCGTCCCATGACGTGAACGAGATCAGTTCCAGTTCGCAGTAGCCGTCGGTGGCGCAAGAGGCTTCGACCAGGTGTTCGATCGGACAGGCGACGGCGGGACACAGGGCATCGGCACAGTTGTAGGGGAGGTCCAACACAGCACCTTCACGTAGAGCCACCTGCTCAGCGAGACTGTTGCCGCAGGGGCAGCAACCGACGGGTCGCGCTCCGCATGTACTGCCGTCATCGCAGCGGGCTGCATCCGAGTGCGTGAGATCCACTGCCTGACAGCGACCTTCGATGCACTGGGGCATGATCACCGGGTCGTAGGTCTCCGGCTTGGCCGCACAGGCGCCACAGCTCGACCTGCTGGGGCACTGCTCCTGCCGAGCCGCAGTCGCGAGCGCTTCCGGAACCGCGAAATAGGCGCTCGCCGTTACATCGCAAGGCGCGCAGCAGCCGAAGGGCACCAAGCGGCAGTCGCGCGCGGTCTCGCACTCGGCATCCTGGGACGCGGCGTCGACGGGCATGGAACCGGCGTCCGATGACGTGCTGTCCTCCGTGCGACCAGCATGCATTCGCAGTTGGGCATCGCCGGCAGGAGCATCGACGGCGTCGCCCTCGAAGCAGCCCCCCTCGAGACACATGACAACGCCAACTGCAGCTATGGATAGGACGGGAATGTGCCGACGTGTGCCAGCGGGCTCGGTGCGATGGCGCATATTCGGATCTGAAAGCAACGGGCGTGCCAAACGCAACGTCGCACACGGAGGCTCGAACCATCATGCTGATAGCGCCGGGCGCTGCCGCAATGCGGCTGGTCGGTGGAAACGCCCTGGCGCTGTTGCCGCCGTCGCTTCGGGGGCTCGATTGAGGGAGGTGCCGGGGGGGGCGTCCGGCGGTTGGGTGTGAGCCATTTCACTTTGCACTCCTACGGGAGCGTGCTGGGAGGCTGCACGGGGTGGCGGCGAAAATGCCTCCGCCGGCGGCCGCCACCCTGTGGGACCGGCTTTGGGCCGTAAGTGCTTGAAATTACGCGCCTGCGATTTCGGCACGGAGCTTGCGCTGTGGTGCGGCACCATGACTCAGCCCCGCATCATGGTCCGTGGAGCCACGCTCGCGCTGACGCGTCGGACGACCATGAGAAAAGCGTTTCTCGGGGTTTGGCACCCGATGGTGGACGAATGTTGGCTGTACTCGTTGGCCGAGGCCCAGCGGCGGACGGGGGTGGCGATTCACGGAGCGACTCGGGTCCTGAACCATCACCACGTCGACGGCACTCCGAGCGAGGCGAACTTCCCCGAGTTCATCGCGCTGGCGCACCACGACATCAGCCGCTCGCTCAACACGCTGCTGGCGCACGAGGGCTACGACCAGCCCCACGAACTCTTCGACGACCGACAGACGCACCTGCTGCGCTTGATGGACGCTGATGCCCAGGCGGTGCATCTGATCTACGGGCGAGTCAACTGTGTGGCCGCGGGTTTGGTCGATAGGCCGGACCGGATGCCGGGTCGAACGCTTGGCTTCGAGGACTGGAAGATCGGTCACATCGATGTGCCGAGGCCGGATGTGT